>CAMDKM010000001.1 GCA_945900965.1 Bordetella parapertussis
AATGATTCGGCTGCAACGCCGGGAGAGCGGTCCATATTTCGCCGCTTTCTCCTTACATATTCCCGATATGCGCGTCGAAATCGTCAAAATCTGTCCTCGCCCTCCCACCGTTTCGCTTTCGAACATCTAAGTCCGACAGGCTGCTAGGCCCAGGCCAACCGCCACATCGGGCCATCCGGAGCCTGTGACCCAGACGCCTGTCGCCGCAACAAACACGGCGATGTTGGCGGTGATGTCATTGCGCGAACACTCCCACACTGAGTTCATATTGATATCTTCCTGCCGGTGTTTCCAAAGGAGCGCCAGGCACGTGCCATTCGCGGCGCGAGCCAGGACGCTGATGGCGCCCATTACCTCGAAAATCGGCAATGTGGGTATGACAGTTCTGTAGACCACCTGCCCGAGAACCACAATCCCGGCGACCAGAATCAATGTCCCCTTAAACATCGCCACCCTGGCCTTCGACCGCGCGCCTCTCGACACTGCGTACAGGCTTAACCCATAGGTCAGCGTATCACCCAGGTTGTCGAGCGAATCGGACAGGACGGCTGTGGACCCGGAAACCACGCCCGCCGTCAACTCCACGACAAACAAGAGCGCATTGATTGCGAGCACCTGCTTGAGGGTCGAACTTTGCCGTTCCCCGAGCGTGTCCAGCGCACATACCTTTTTTTCGCAGCAATCCGCCATATTCCGATGCGCATCAAGCGCCTCATGGCGCCTGCTTTCAATGGTCAAAAACAGATTAAACGTCGGCTCCAAGGCGCGTCTGGCCTGCGCCCCGCCCTGTTGACATATCTAGCGAATCTCGACTACATTCTAATAATCGTTAGATCGTTAAATCGTATGCGCGAACTGAAGAATCTTTTGTATGAACAGGTCAGCCGGATCGGCAAGACCTTGGCCAGCCCGAAGCGCCTGGAACTCATTGAGTTGCTGTGCCAGGGAGAGAAAACGGTGGAAATGCTCTCAGGGCAAGCGGAAATTAGTGTCAAGTTGACCAGCGCCCACCTGAAAGAATTGCGCGCAGCCCGCCTGGTGGAAACCCGCAGGGACGGCAAGTACGTGCTGTATCGGCTGACCAATCCGGGAGTGGCCAATCTGTGGGTGAACCTTCGGGAGTTGGCTGAAGAGCGCTTGGTCGATTTGCAGATCGGACTGAATTCGCTGGTAACCCATGGCGGAGACCTGCGTGGCGTGGACCGGGAATCGATTTTGAAGAAAGCCCGAAGCGGCGAGGTCGTGATTATCGATGTGCGGCCCGGAGACGAGTTCGCCGCCGGACACCTTCCCCACGCGCGTTCGCTCCCTCTGCCTGAACTCAGGAAACGGCTCAGGGAATTGCCCAAAAACAAACCGGTGGTCGCCTACTGCCGGGGCCCGTTCTGCATGATGGCCAAGGAAGCGGTGGAGCTTTTGCAAAAACACGGCTATCGCGCATTCAAGCTGGATGACGGTGTGGCCGAATGGCGGGCCCGCGGCCTGCCGGTCGAACACGCGTGAAGAAACCCTTTATGAAGATACTGTTCATTCTCAACGATGCACCCTATGGGTGCAGAGCGCACTTACAACGCACTGCGGCTCGCCGGCGCGCTCGCCAGGGCCGCCGACAATGAGGTCCGTGTATTTCTGATGGGCGACGCCGCACTGGCCGGCAAAACGGGACAAAAAGTCTCTGAAGGGTTCTACAACATTCAGTTGATGCTCGATCGGGTGGTCAGGCACAAGGGGCAAGTCGGCATCTGCGATACCTGCATGGACGCCCGAGGAATATCGGAAACCGAGCTGTCGCAAGGGATACATCGCGGAAGCCTTGATGAACTGGCCGCGTGGACGCAGTCGGCCGACAAGGTGCTGGTCTATTAGGAGGGAAATGTGTTTTTCAACCAATTTGCCACAAAAGAATCGTCACTTTCCTACTTCTTCGGCTGTGGGACCCTCGGCAAGGCCGTTGCAGTGGACGTGGTCGCCGGGGATGAGGAATGGTTCATGGATCGGGCGCGCGACGCCAAGTCCGCGATCACGCATGTCATCGACACGCACATCCATGCCGATCACTACTCCGGCGGGCGCAAACTGGCCGAAATGTCCGGCGCCGTCTACTGTCTGCACGAAAGCAATGTGGGCTTCGTAAAGTTTCCCTTTGTGCCATTGCACGACGGACAGGTCATCGAGGCCGGGAATACAATCATCACGGTCATGCATACGCCGGGACATACGATGGACGCCATGTCGCTTGTCGTGACCGACAAGCGGCGCGGCGCCGAGCCCTGGTTTGTGCTGACCGGCGATACGCTGTTTGTCGGCGCGGTCGGCCGGCCGGACCTCGCGGGGCGCGAGCGCGAAATGGCCGGTGTGCTCTTCGATACATTGGAGAAAAAAATTCTGCCTTTGCCCGGCACGCTGGAGATTTTTCCCGGCCATCAAGCCGGCAGCGTTTGCGGCGCGGGACTGTCGGGCAAACCGTCTTCGACACTGGGTTTCGAGAAGCGCTGGAATCCGGCGCTGGCGATCCATGACCGTGAGCAGTTTATCGACTACGTGGTGCGCGAGATCCCGCCCCGTCCGGCCAACATGGACCGCATCGTCGCGGCCAATATCGCGGGCTGAGGGCGCCTACAAAACAAGCTGCCATGTCCCGCACCGGCGAACTGCTGCACGGCATCCGTCACAACCGCGTTCAGTTCGCGCATCAGTTGCTGCAAGTGCTGCTGGTGGGCTTCACCATCGGCATGACGCGCACCGTGGTGCCGGCTCTCGCGGAGACCGAGTTCGGGGTGCCGCGCGATTCTTTCATGTTGCTCGGTGCGTTTGTGGTCGCCTTCGGTTTTGTCAAAGGCATAATGAATTTCGCCGCCGGGCGGCTCTCCGAGCGCATCGGGCGCAAGCGGGTGCTGCTGCTCGGCTGGCTGGTCGCACTGCCGATTCCGCCGCTGCTGCTGTGGGGGCCAAGCTGGAACTGGATCGTGGCGGCGACGGTTCTGCTTGGCGTCAATCAGGGGCTCACTTGGTCAATGACCCAGACTGCGAAGCTCGATCTGACCCGGCCGGAGCAACGCGGACTGACCATCGGTCTGAATGAGTTTTCCGGCTACGCCGGCGTTGCCGGTGCGGGAATCATGACGGCTTATCTGGCCGATGCATTCGGCGCCCGCCCCGGTGTTGCGGCATTTGGGCTCACTGTCATCGGGCTGGCCATCGCGCTCACGCTGTTGTGGGTCAAAGAAACGCGACCTTGGGCAAGCGCCGAGGCGGCGCGGCATGCCCGCGACCCGGCCAGAACCGCGGCGCGCTGCCCAAAAAGTATCTCGATCCAGCCTACGACCTGGGAAGTTTTCACGTTCATCACTTGGCGCGACAAACGACTGATGGCGCTCTGCCAGGCCGGACTCGTTGAAAAATTTGTCGATGCGCTGGTCTGGGTGTTTTATCCGGTATTCCTCTACCACCATGGCGTCAGCCTTAGCGGCATCGGTTGGGTGGTCGGCGCCTACGGCTTCGTGTGGGGCGGGGCGCAGCTTTTCACCGGCAAGCTCTCCGACCAGGTGGGCCGGCACCGGTTCAACGTCTGGGGCATGTGGGTGTGCGGGGCTGGCGTGGGGCTGATGCTCGCCTTCGATGGCGTGTTGTGGTGGACGCTATGCGCCGCGCTGAGCGGACTGGGAATGGCGATGTTGTATCCGAACCTGAGCGCTGCGGTCGCGGATATTGCGCATCCAAACTGGCGTGGCTCGGCGATTGGCATTTATCGTTTCTGGCGCGATATTGGCTATGCCATGGGCGCGCTGGGAATGGGGCTGGCGGCGAGTGCCACCGGCGCCATCGAAAGCGGATTCTGGTTCGTTACCGTCGCCATGCTGCTCTCCGGTGGCGCGCTCTGGTATTGGGGCGAGGAGACGCACCCGAAACCTACCTCTGCCTGAAGCCGTGTTTTTTTGCGATATCTCTTGTCGGTGCTTATAGACAGGGTGCTGGTATCGCGGCGAAAATGCGGAACAGTGCCCGATACGCCGGGCATTGGCGAGTCCGACACCGGCTTCGCGCCGCAGGATTTTCCCAAGTGGGCATGATCGACCCACTGCCCGTCAACATCACAACGATCTGAGCCAATGCCCGAGCAACTTTTGTTCGCAGCCGGCGCGCCCTTCGAGGCGGCCCGCAAGGTGACCCTGTTGCCGGAGGGCCACCGCGCGCGGAATCTGCATGGGCATAGTTTTCTGGCAAAGGTGCGTGTTGCGCTGCCTGTGGATTGGGCGAGCTTTCCTGGTGGCGAAACGGGGGATCTTCGGGAACGCCTCACCCGATGCATCGCGCCGCTGGATTATCAGTTGCTCAACGATCACCTCGAACAGCCCACCGATGAGAATCTGGCGCGCTGGCTGCGCTCGAACCTCAATGTCCCGGGAATCGAGCAGATCGGCATCCGGTAGACCCCTCGCGCTTGTGCTGGCAACGCGGGAACTGGCGAACCCCCGCTAATGGTCCGCGCGCTCAAGCCCTGTTACGGCGCCACAGTCACAATCTGATGCGGTTTAGCCGCAATGCATTGGTGACCACCGACACCGAGCTCAGCGCCATGGCCGCACCGGCGATGACCGGCGAGAGCAGCAAACCGAACAGCGGATAAAGCACACCGGCCGCCACCGGGATGCCGAGGGCGTTGTAGCCAAACGCGAAAACAAGATTCTGGCGGATGTTGCGCATGGTGGCGCGCGAGAGCACGGCGGCGCGCGCAATGCCGCGTAAATCCCCCTTGACCAGGGTGACCCCGGCGCTTTCCATTGCCACATCGGTGCCGGTACCCATGGCGATGCCGACATCGGCCTGCGCCAGAGCCGGCGCATCGTTGATGCCGTCCCCGGCCATCGCCACTTTGCGCCCTTCGGCTTGCAGGCGTTTGACGTGACCGGCCTTGTCCGCAGGCAGCACTTGCGAGAGCGCCTCGTCGATGCCGAGCAGGCGCGCGACCGCTTGCGCCGTGCCGTGAGAGTCTCCCGTGAGCATCACGATGCGCACGCCGCTGTTCTTGAGTGCTGTGATGGCCTGCGCCGTGCTGTCCTTGATCGGATCGGCCACCGCGGCGATTCCGGCAGGGATGCCGTTGACCGCGAAGAACACGACCGTTTTCGCATCCGCTCGCCAAGCTTGCGCGCGCGCTTCCCAGCGCTGCGTATCGACACCGCGCTGCGTGAGAAAGCCGCCGCTGCCCACAAGCACGCGCTTGCCATCGATGTCCGCTTGCACGCCCAGGCCGTTGACGGCCTCGAACGCTCCGGCTGGGCGCGGTGTCAGGCCGCGCGCCTTCGCGCCCGCGACGATGGCGAGCGCGATCGGGTGTTCGGAGAGTTGCTCAACGCCCGCAACCAGCGCCAGCGCTTCGTTTTCCGCAATGCCTTCGACGACGAAATCGGTCAATGCGGGATGGCCCAGTGTCAGCGTACCGGTCTTGTCCACCACCACGGTGTCGATGTCGCGCATGCGCTCGATCGCCTCGGCATTGCGAAACAAAATGCCGGCGCGCGCGCCTTGTCCCATGGCAACCGTCATCGAGATGGGGGTAGCCAGACCCACGGCACAGGGGCACGCAATGATCAGCACCGCAATGGCATTCAGAAACGCGTAGGCAAATTTCGGCTCCGGACCGAAGAACCACCATGTCAGCGCAGTCACGACGGCGATGACCACGACGATCTGGACAAAGTACGCCGCGATGATATCGGCAAGGCGCTGGATCGGCGCGCGCGTGCGTTGCGCTTCGCCCACCATGTGGACGATGCGCGAGAGCAGCGTGTCCGCGCCCACGCGCTCGGCGCGCAGCACCAATGAACCATTGCCGTTCACGGTGGCGCCGGTGAGCTTGCTGCCCGCAACCTTGGCCACCGGCACCGGCTCGCCGGTGATCATGGATTCGTCAACATGGCTGGCGCCTTCGAGCACCGTGCCGTCCACCGGCACTTTCTCGCCCGGCTTCACCCGCAGGCGGTCGCCAACCACTACCGTATCGAGCGGCACTTGCTCTTCGCTGCCGTCATCGCGCAAACGCCAGGCGAGATTGGGCGCGAGTTTGAGCAGTTGGCTGATGGCCTGACTGGTCCGCCCCATGGCGCGCAATTGCAGGAAGTCGCCCAGGATCACCAGCGTCACGATCACCGCCGCAGCCTCGAAATAAGTGCCGACCGCGCCATCGTGCTCGCGGAACTCTGACGGAAACCAGCCGGGCACCAGCACTGCGGCGAGGCTGAACAGGTATGCAAGCCCGACCCCCAGGCCGATCAGGGTGTACATGTTGAGCGCGCGATAGATCAGCGACAGCCAGAATTTGCGCAGAATCGGCCAGCCCACCCACAGCACGACCGGTGTGCCCAGCACAAACTCGACCCATCCTCTCGGCCGTGGCTGAAGGCCGAACAGTTCATGGATGCCGATCATTGGCGACATCGCCAGCACGACCAGCGGTATTGACAGCACGGTACCGATCCACAGCCGCTTCTCGAGATCACGCAGTTCGGCATCGCCGCTGTCACCCGTGCCGGCAACGGGCACCAGGGCCATGCCGCAGATGGGACAGTCGCCCGGTACGGCGCGCAGGATCTCCGGGTGCATCGGGCAGGTATACCTCGCCGCGGCGGGCAGTGTGGCGCCGGCAGCAGGCGTCCCATGGGTCTTGAGCGCGGCGGAAGAAGTTGTTTGCGGGTGCGCAGTCCTTGGTCTGGGCCGCATGTTGTTTGCGTCAGGCGCCGCGCCAATAAACGCAGACGGGTTCGCGTCGAACTTCTGCTTGCACCTGGCGGAACAGAAGTAATACCGCTGACCCTCGAACGCGCGGCTGCCTGCCGCAGTTCGCTCATCGACTGGCATGCCACATACCGGATCGGTTGTCATCTCCTTACCTCGACCTGAACAAGCGCGCGCTGAGAATACGGTAGCTGCCCACCATCACCGGCGGCAAGATCAACCATTGCAGCAACGGGGAAAGCCCAATGCCGAAAATCACCGGCATGCTCTGCGTATAACCCCAACTGCCAACGCGATACACGTTGACCCACTCGCTCCACGCCGTGTAAGCCAGCGCGCCAGTCACCACCATGACGCTTCCGCTCCACGGATGCGATTTGGGCCAATCCCCGTCCCGCAGTACCAGGCCCGTGAGTGCGAACAGCGCAAGTGCGATCAGCACATCGCCCAGGGTGCAGTGAAGCAGCGCCCATGCGAGCGTCAGTCGATCCGCCTCAAACCAGATCGTGTAGAGCCTGACATGCGCGATTTCCCAGAGCAGGTGAAAAACGAAGGCGAGGGCTGACCACAGGCTTGCGCTAGCGAAAATGCCAGGCGCCATCGCGCCATTTGTGCGGTCAGTGCGTGTGCCGTCAGCCATCCGGGTCACCTCAGTCCAGTTCGACTGTCTCCAGGTAATCCGGCACTCGGCAGCGCCAGCGTTTGTGCTCCTCGATGCGGTGTCGTAATGCATCGGCGGCGACCGGCTCGCCATGGGTGATGAAGGTCTGCTTCGGTGCTGACGTAAAGCCACCCAGCCAGGCCATGATTTCCGAATAATCGGCATGCGCAGACAAGTTCGACAACAGGGCCACTTCGGCACGAACCGGCACGTATGCGCCATGAATTTTGACGCTTTCGGCGCCCGCCAGGATGTTCGCGCCGCGCGTTCCGGCGGCTTGGAATCCGGCGAACAGAATGGTGTTGCGGGCATCGGGCGCGAAGGCCTTGAAGTGATGCACGACGCGGCCTCCGCTGGCCATGCCGCTGGCGGAGAGAATCACCATCGGGCCTGATCTGAGATTGAGTTGCTTCGATTCCTCGACGCTGTTGACGATCTTTGCCGCTTGACACATGTCATCGCATTGCCTGGGCGTGAGCCGGTGTTCTCCTGGGTGTTCATGGAAAATGCGCGTGGCGTCCACTGCCATCGGGCTGTTCAGATACACGGGAATGTCCGCAATCGCCTTGGCGGCCTTGATCAGGTGAACGTAGTAGAGCAGCTCCTGCGCGCGGCCGACGGCGAAGGTCGGCACGATGACCACGCCACGGCGTTTCGCGGTGCGGTTGATGATGTCGGCCAGTTCCGCCTCGGGGTTTTGAGCGCCGTGGAGTCTGTCGCCGTAGGTGGATTCCAGTACGAGATAGTCGGCTTGCGCGACCGGGACCGGCGGTTTCATGAGTATGTCGTTGGGGCGGCCAAGATCGCCGCTGAACACAATCGACTTCCCCTGGTGCGTGAGCCGCACAAAACACGAGCCGAGGATGTGCCCTGAATGCGACAAGCGCAGGCTGAGGCCATCGCCGAGATCGATGTCGCGTTCGAGATCGACGGGTGCGAGCAGTTTCAGACAACGCTCTGCATCGGCCTGGGTGTACAAGGGCAGGGCGGGGGAGTGTTTGGAAAACCCCTTGCGGTTGGCGTAGTCGGCTTCTTCTTCCTGCAGATGACCCGAATCGGGCAACAGTATTCCGCACAGATCACGGGTGGCGCGGCTGCAATAGACTTTTCCGGAAAATCCGTTCCTGGCCAGCAGTGGCAGATAACCGCTGTGGTCGATGTGGGCATGGGTCAGAATGACCGCATCGATTTTTCTGGCATCGAGGGGTAGCGGTGCCCAGTTTCTCAAGCGCAGTTGCTTCAAACCCTGGAACAGCCCACAGTCCACCAGTACCTGCTTGCTGCCGGCGCGGATCAAATATTTGGAGCCGGTGACAGTGCCGGTCGCGCCAAGAAAAGTGATTTGCATGTTGAGTATTGTTTTTCTGGTCAGAGGCGGCAATCGCGGGCGCGTCAATGCACGGGCGGACCGGTGGTCTTGCTTCCGAGGCGGGGAAAGTAAGCCGGTGTGCGTACTGCATAGCGCGTGTAGTCGTCACCGAAGCGGGCCTGAGCATCGCGTTCCTCGTTGAACGACAGGCGCGCATACACCAGCACCAGGATTGGAAACATGACCAAGGTCAGCAGCGTGGGCCATTGCAGCAGAAAGCCAAACATGATGAGTACAAAGGCGACGTACTGCGGATGGCGAATGACGGCGTAAGGGCCGCTGGTCGCCAACTGGCCCGCGCGTTGCGCCTTGAAAAGAACATTCCATGCCGAGGACAACAGGATGAAACCACCGCCGATAAAGGCAAAGCTCAGCAAATGGAATGGACCGAAGTGAGGATTGGCGCGCCATCCGATCAAGGTCTCGAGCAAATGGCCCGCGTCATGGGTCAGGAAGTCGATGCCGGGATAACGGCTACCGAGCCAGCCCGACAGCAGGTAAATTGTCAGCGGAAACCCGTACATTTCGGTGAACAACGCGACGATGAAGGCCGAAAATGCGCCAAGCGAACGCCAGTCGCGCGCGCTTTGCGGCTTGGCAAAGCTGAAGGCGAAAATGATGAACATCAGCGAGTTAATGACCACCAGCCACCATAAGCCGTAGGCCTGGACAGGTTCTGGGTTCATGGTTTTTCACCTGTCTTGGTTCCATGATTGTGAGTGTCGGACGAGGAGCCATGGTCATGTCCACCGTGGCCGCGATGCATGAACACGTGCATCAGCGGACAGGCCAGCAAAATCAGAAACGGCAGCGCACCGAATACATGGGCTCTGTGTTCGGTGATGAGGTAGAAGCCCGCAATGGCAAGAAATGCCAGTAGTACCCAGTTTGATCTCGATTCCCACCAGCTCTTGCAACCTGCGTTTTTGGGATCGTGTTCCATGTGTCAGCCCCTGAATGCCTGGCGATCGGGCGTACTTGCTCCTGGCAACTACCGGCCTTCCATCTTCTGCTCCATGGCCTCGCGCTCGATCATCTGCTCCAACATTTTTTGCATGGCGTCCATGCGCGCTTCCATCTTTTTGTGCATCTTCATCATGCCACCCATCATCATCTCGCCGCCCGGTTTTTCACCCTGAACAGGCGGCGCAGAGGACGCGTCGCTGTCCGGTTTTTTCTTGCCCATCATGCCGCCTTTCCCCATCATGTCGCCCATGGTCTTCATGCTCTCTTGCATTGAACTCATGTGCTCTTTCATCAGCTTCGCGCGTTCCCCGGGGTCCGTGGTGGCGCGAATTTTCGCCATCAAATCCTGCATTTTCTTCATCTTCTCTTGCATTTTTTCCATGCCCATTGCGGCGGCCTTGTCTTCCGGCGCGGCATCGGTCTGGGCCGGGTCGGCGGCGGGGTGATGAGCGGAGTGATCTTCTTCGTCCGCAGCCTGGGCCAAGGGTAGTGCAAGCAGGGAAGTCAGAAAAATCGTCAATGTGAGTTTGTTCATTTGAGTGCTCCTTCAGGTTATCTTGTTAAACGGTTGCAATGTCAGCGTCCCGCCAGATCATCGCGTTTCTTCAAGTACTCGTCTCTCGACAGCTCGCCTCGTGCGTAAGCCTCATCCAGCAGCTCGCGTGCGGACGGCGCAGGGTTCCCAGCGTAATTCTTCAAGGCCAAAAACAGCAGAACGAACGGGGCAATCCAGAGCAAGAACATGCTCAACCAGCCCCCAAACATCCAGCTACCATGATCCGGCATGGGAATCGCTCCCTCGCGTTTGCGAGAGCAGCCTATGCCCAAGGGAGTGCGCGGCGCATGACGCAGGTCAAGTAAACCCTGGTCCTGACCGCATCGAGTGGCACTGAATTTCTCAATCGTGCGGGCGCGCGTGGTGGTGAGATCCGTCGTTCACCTTCGCAGCCGCCTGATACTGCGCTGGTGTGAGGGTCGGCAATTGCCGCAGGAAGGCGACCAGAGCCCAGATGCTTTGATCGTCATGGGTTTTCCCCCAGGCTGGCATGCCGGACATCTTGATGCCGTGTTTGATGACCCAGAACGTCTGCGCGGGACTCAAATGAACCGGTTCGATGAGGCTGGGCGGCTGCGGGTACAGCCCGCGACGAAGTTCCGATTCACTGGCGCCGGGTGCGAGATGGCAGTCGCGGCACATGGCATTATAGTGTTGGGCGCCGGTGGCAATCAGGGCTGGATCGTCCAGGCCGGGAACTTCGATGTTCCCGGTACGCACCGCGATTGAGCGTTCGCGAATAATTTCCATGAGTGCATGGGTCATCGCCCAATGGGGTTCATCGGCGGCTATGCTGAAAAATCCGGCGTAAACGAAAATCGCCGCAGCCGCGAGAGCGGCGCCAAAAAACAGCAGGATCGTTCGCAAGGTTTTCATCACTGATCTTCCAGTTTCCAGGCTACGGTTCCAGGCGGGTGCTGGTACCAGCCCGGGTCGCGGTAGTCACCGGGGGCCAAGTCCGCGCGAATTTTGACAACAGTGAACATGCCGCCCATTTCCAGCGGCCCGAACGGGCCTTCGCCCATCATCATGGGCAGCGTGTTCTCCGGCAGTGACATATGGCCCATGGCGCTGTGTACGGCATGTTCCGCCATACCCGTCTCGCCCATGGCCATGTAACCGGGAATCAGATTGCTGATTTTTTTCGCGAGGTCATCGTGCCTGACCCCCACCATGTTGGGAACATCGTGGCCCATGGCATTCATGGTGTGGTGCGATTTATGGCAGTGCAAAGCCCAGTCGCCGGGTGCGTCGGCGATGAACTCGCCGACACGGATATTGCCCACCGGCACCAGCATGGAGGTTTCACGGTAGCGCGCCGTGTGCGGAATCCAGCCCGCGTCGGTGCCGGTGACTTCGAACGCGGTGCCGTGAATATGGATCGGATGCTCGTGCATCGACAGGTTGGCCACCCGGATGCGCACGCGCTCGCCCAGCCGTGCGACCAGCGCATCGATGCCGGGGAAGACGCGGCTGTTGAAAGCCCACATGTTGAAGTCGGTCATCACCGAAGCATCCGGCCGGGCGGTGCCGGGCCGCACCGCGAAGTTGTGCAGGATGATGCCGTAATCGCGGTCGATGCGCGGATTCTCCGGCTTTTTCGGATGCACGATGAACAAACCCATCATGCCCAGCGCCATTTGCACCATTTCATCGGCGTGCGGGTGGTACATGTAGGTACCGTTCTGGCGCAAGGTGAATTCGTAGACATAGGTTTCACCCGGTTTGATGTGCGGCTGGTTCAGGCCACCAACGCCATCCATGCCGTTGGGCAGAAAAATGCCGTGCCAGTGGATGGTTGTGTGCTCGGGCAGTTTGTTGGTGACCAGAATGCGCACCCGGTCGCCTTCGACGCACTCGATCGTGGGCCCCGGCGTCTGCCCGTTATAGCCCCAGCAGTTGACCACCATGCCGGGCGCGAACTCGCGCGTGACCGGCTCGGCGGTGAGGTGAAACACCTTGACGCCGTTGTCCATTTTCCAGGGCGCGGTGCTGCCGTTGAGAGTGACAACGGGCGTGTAACGTTGTCCAGCCGGCGGCGGCAGTGGTGGCTGCGTGGCAGCGGCGGATTGTTCGGCGGCGCTGGCCTGGCGAAACGCCGCCGACACGGCGCCGCCGGTGATTAGCGCCGCGCCGGTTCTCAGAATGTCTCGACGGGTCATCATGATTGCTTGTCTCCTTCCGATTGAGGGTTGGCTGTCGGCGTGGTCGCGGGGACTGCGATACGTTCACCCAGCGCTCTTTCCAGATCGGTCCATGCGAGCCAGAAATCGCGAATGGCGGCGACATATTGGCGGTTGGTCTGCATCTGGGCTTGCGAGGCGAGCAGCAGGTCGTAGACGCCGAGCAGCATGCCGTTGTAGAACTTGAGCGTTTCGCCGACGATGGTTTGCTGCAACGGCAGCAGTGTCGTCTCGTAATATATTGCTGCGCGATGCAGCGCCTGGAGCCGGCTACGAGCCTCGCGGGCTTCAGAGCGGATGTCCACGGCCAGTGCAGCGACCCGCTCTTCGGCGCGCCGGCTTTCGGACTCGAAACGCGCGATCCGGGTCTGCCCCTGGTTGAACAAGGGCAACCCGAATTCGATCTTTGGTCCGTAAGACTTTTCCCCATTGGTGCTGCGTTTGTACTGGACACCGATTCCCAGCGGGCCTAACCAGCGGAGCTGGCGCGCCAGATGCAAGGTACGGGCAAGGCCTTCCGTTTCCTGCTTCGCGGCGGCCAAATCCAATCTGCGCCCGATTGCCCGGCGCTCGACATCATTGAGCTCAGGTAGCGCGGCTGGAATTGGCGGCAGCCGCTCGGGAAGGCTCCAGCGGACGTCGACGCCCCACAGCCCCATCAGGCGGGTGAGTTTTTCGCGGTCGATTTCGAGTTGTGCTTCCGCCTGTGCAAGCTCCAGCAGCGTCTGGGCATAAAACGCCTGTTGCAGGCTTTGCTCGCGCTTGCTCAGGTTGCCGGCGGCATATTGGCGCTGCGCCAGTTCCGCGGCGGCTTCGGTGGCGACAATTACCTGCTGCGCCAGCCCCAGCGCTTGGGTGTCGCCCAGCACACGGAAATACTGGTTCTGCACTTCGGCGGCGAGATCGAGCACGCTTTGCGATACTTCCAGGGTCGTACGGTGGGCGGCGGCGGCACCAATTTTTTTGCGTGCCGACAAGGTGAAAACGCCGAGAAAATTCTGCACGACGTCCAGTTCCAGTTCGGTGCCGCCGTCCTGGAAAAACGCGCTGACGCCCAGCACCGGATTGTCCAGCAGCCCGGCTTCGATCAGATCCGATTGCGCGATACCGAGATCCTCGAATTTGGCCTGCAGCCGGCGATTGTTGAGCAGCGCGATTTGCACCGCGGCGTCCGCGCTCAGCGGGTTCTTCAGGAGCTTGCGCACGGCCTCGCCGGATTGCCCGCGCGGAAACGTGTCGTCGCGCCATTGAACTTCCTTGCCTATGCGCTCGGCAACGGAAGCCTTCAGCGCTGGAAATTGCGCGTCGCGTTGCACGGTTGCGCAGCCTGCCGACATCACCAGCGCAGCCAGCCCGACGGTCAGTCTTTGCATGCCGCGATCAATGTTTTTCATGGTGCTGCTCCGTGGACGGGGAAGTATCACTTGCTGGCGGGCCCGCAATTGGCCGGCGGGGTGCAGTCAGGCTATCGGCCGGCTCCGTCACCGGCGTCATCGGCGCTTGAGGGTTGGCGGGATGTTCGATCGGGTAACTCGGCAGAGTTGCCATGGCGCAGCCGGCCAACCCGCTTATCGCCAGGGCGGAAATCAGATTGCGAAATAAGGGATGCATCGAAATGCTCCTGGAATGTTGGTACGTCGTATCAGCGCCTGGCAACGCGGGCGCGGGTACGCGAAAGTGACCAACCGTCTCGCGAGTTGGGCATGACGGCTAGCGGTGTTTTAACGAGGGAAGCAGGCGAACCCGGCGTGAAGCCAGTTCGTCAGGCAATAACCCCGCGCCCGATCAGAGCGCGGCTCGGGGAGGGCGCTGCGGCTGTTCGGGGGAAAACGAATGCGGAGAAGGTTGAACCTGTACATCAAATACGTTGTGCCCTGCCGGTTTGAATAAAATGGTTTCGGACATCAGCAGAGGGGAGCAGGCAAGATGGCAGACGCCACAATCGTTGCATGCCAGCCCAGACCCGGTAGGGTCAGTAGAGGCACACGGGTCGGCATCATGTGTCGCCCCGGAAGCCGGGTCTGCGTGGTGTGCCATGCCGGAATGATCCCCAGCGGACATCGTTGCAGGAACAGGCATGTCGGCGCCGCCGTGCTGACAGAACGGCATGGCCAGGGCGACATAACCGTTGATTGGCAGCCACAACGCCATCATAAGGCTGATGATGTATTTGCAACTCTTGCACATGACTGGATTATAGGCCGGCCGGTTGCCATTACAAGCGCTTGGATGCCGCAAATATTGAACAAGTTCCCGTTCCGATGGATTTGAAAGCGATCTGATTCAAAGCATGTCCGGCGCAATCGTCGCGCGCAGTACCACCTGCGCATGCTCGTCCCGCACTCGATTCGATAGCCACCAGACCGCGCCTTTGCGAACGCTCCAGGGCATGGGTTTTCCGGCAATTAACATCGCTGCGACCATGCCCAGCGTTGGCTGGTGGCCCACCACCAACACCGCGCCCTTTTGTCCGGGCCAGCCGGCTGCGGACAGTAATTCGACAGAGGATGCTCCAGGCGCGATGTCCTCGATCACTTCGAATTCCTCGGTCAAGGCTGCGGCTGTCTGTCTTGTGCGTAATGCCGGGCTGACCAGGATGCGGGTGGTTTTGGGCAGCCGCGATTTCAGCCAACGAGCCATTTGGTGGGCCTGCTTAAGACCCCTGAGCGTGAGGCTGCGTTGCAGATCGGGCGTGCTGTCTACGGCCTCGGCATGACGCCAGAGAATCAGTTCCATGGCCGGTATCGATACCGTTTCATGAGTTCCGGCGCACGTCAAATGGACGCGGCCAGTTTTTCCAGGAGGGTTGCCTGCGCAAGCGTTCGGATCCGCCGTGCTGGTTGAGCCGGCCGGTAAACGCCGTCACTATTCATTTCCCAGGCTTGCACGTTGTCCGCGAGGTAGAGTTTCAGGGATTCGTCGATAACACGCTTCTTGAGTTTTGGGTCGAGGATTGGGAAACAGACTTCGATGCGGCGAAAGAAATTGCGGTCCATCCAGTCCGCGCTGGAAAGGTAGACCGCGTCCTTGCTGTGAAAATAAAAAACCCGATGGTGCTCCAGAAAGCGGCCGATCACGGAGCGCACGCGAATATTTTCCGACAAACCGGGAATACCCGGGCGCAGCGTACACACGCCGCGCACGATCAAATCAATCGGCACCCCCGCCATCGATGCTTCGTACAACGCCGAGATAATTTCCGGTTCGAGAAGCGCGTTCATTTTGGCCGTGATGCCGGACGTTTTCCCGCTGCGCGCCTGATCGGCTTCGTAACGAATGGCATCCAGAATCCGGGAATGCAGAGAAAACGGCGACTGCCAGAGGTGCCGCAGTGTGCCGGCCTTGCCCAGGCCGGTGAGTTGCAGGAACACTTCGTTGACGTCGGCGCAAATTTCCTCGTTGCAGGTGAACAGGCCGAAGTCGGTGTACAGGGTCGCGGTGCGCGAATGATAGTTGCCCGTGCCGAGGTGAACGTAACGGCGCAATTTGCCGTCTTCGCGCCTGAGCACCATGGCCATCTTGGCGTGGGTTTTGTGGCCCACGACCCCGTACACCACATGGGCGCCCACCTCCTCGAGCTTCGAGGCCCAGTTGATATTGGCCTCTTCGTCGAAGCGCGCCATCAATTCGACCACCACGGTGACTTCCTTGCCTTTGCGCGCAGCTTCGATCAGCGAATTCATGATTTCCGAATTGGAACCGGTGCGATACACGGTCTGCTTGATCGCTACCACATCCGGGTCGATAGCCGCCTGCTGAACGAAGCTCGCCACCGGCCGGAACGATTGGAAGGGATGGTGCAATAGGATGTCGGACTTGCGAATCGCGGCCAGCATGTCCGGCCCCTTTTCGAAAATAGCCTGCGATCCGGGGGCAAACGGCGGGTATTTGAGGTCCGCGCGGTCCACCCAGTCCGGCATCTGTATCAGCCGCACCAGGTTGACCGGTCCATTGACCTGGTAAACGTCTTCCGTGCCCAGCCCGAATTGCTGCAGCAGAAAATTCGAAATCTCCGGCGGGCAGATATCGGTGATTTCGAGGCGAACCGCGTCGCCGAAATGACGTTGCGGCAATTCCCCCTGCAGCGTCAGGCGCAGGTTTTTGACTTCTTCTTCGTCCACGAACAGATCGCTGTTGCGGGTGACGCGAAACTGGTAACAGCCGCGGACCTGCATGCCGGCGAACAACTCTCCGACATGGGCATGGATAATCGAAGAGAGAAACACAAATCCGTAGTCGGCTTCGGCGAGTTCGCTCGGCAGGCTGATCACACGGGGCAGGACCCGCGGCGCCTGCACCAGCGCAAACCCAGAATTGCGGCCAAAGGCATCTTTTCCCGAAAGCTGTACCGCGAAATTGAGGCTCTTGTTGAGAATGCGCGGAAACGGGTGGGATGGGTCCAGGCCGATTGGCGTCATGAGCGGCAAAATTTCCCGGATGAAATAGGACTTGATCCAGTCCTTTTGTGCAGCGTTCCAATCCCGCCGTCTGAGAAAGCGAATCCCCTCGCGCGCCAGTTGAGGGAGGATTTCGTTGTTCAGCAATTCGTATTGGCGGGTTACCTGCTGGTGCAAGATCGTGGAAACTTCGCGCAGCACCTGAGCAGGCGAGGCTCCGTCCGGGCCCGTCGTTTCCGTGCCCAGTTCCAGTTGTGCCTTGAGGCCCGCGACTCGAATTTCGAAGAACTCGTCGAGGTTGCTGCTGACGATGCAGACAAATCGCAGGCGCTCGAGCAGGGGCATGCTGGCATCTTCGGCCTGCGCGAGCACCCGTCGATTGAATTCCAACTGGGCCACTTCCCTATTCAAGAACAACTGCGGGTTCGGCGCCTTGGCCTTGGCCCCGGTTAAGGGGCGAGGCTTGGCAGGACTTGAGGACGTGCGCGCAGCCGGCTCGGCGGTGTCAGCCGGCACGGCGATGGCTTTGTTGATGTTCGGTTCCACGGCGCTCAGTAGGCAATGATCGATACCGCGCGATCGCTTCTATCAGCCCTTGGGCGGCGGGACATAACCTGCGGCGATGTCGGCGCCGGAACCGAAAAAATATTTCTCGGTCTGCTCCATCAAATACTTGCGGGCTTTCGGGTCGGCGAGGCTCAGGCGGTTCTCGTTTACCAGCATTTTTTGCTGCTCCAGCCAAACCTTCCAGGCTTCAATCGATACATTCTCGAAAATACGCTGACCTATTGCGCCGGGGAAAGGCGGGCGATCCAAGCCCGGCGTCTCCCGCCCCAGTTTTAGGCATTGCACAAGTCTCGTCATGTTGTGGAGGGCACCAGGCAAGTCGGCAAGCAAATCCGGCATGTGACAAATTCGTGGCAACACGAGTTGACCATAGCCACTGTCAAATTATAGCCGCTCAAGGCTCAGAGCGCCTTGATCAACACTTTAGAGCGTCGCTGGTAGTTATATAAAGCCTGTTTCTGTTTGGGCAGACTTTCCACGCCGGCTTCGGTAAACCCGTGTTCGATGAACCAGTGGGTTGCGCGAGTGGTCAGCACAAATAGGCGTTTGACCTTGAGTTTTTTGGCCCGTTCCTCGATCCATTTCAACAATTGCTCGCCCGCCCCGGCATCCCGATAGTCTGGATGCACCGCCAGGCAGGCCAGTTCGGCGGATTTTTCCGATGCGAAAGGGTAAAGGGCCGCGCAACCCGCGATCATGCGATCGTGCTCGAGCACGCAAAAACGCCCGATTTCGATTTCCAGCATTTCGCGTGAACGTTTGACCAGTGTGCCGTCGGCCTCCAGCGGTTCGATCAGGCGAAGAATGCCGCCCGCGTCGGCAATGGTGGCCTCGCGCAATTGTTCCAGCGGATCGCGCGTCACCATGCTGCCGATGCCGTCGCGCGTGAATAATTCCACCAGCATGGCGCCATCGACATGGTGGCTGATTAGATGAACGCGAGAGGCGCCGCCCTTGCAGGCCTTGATGGCGTGCGGCACATAAAGCGCCGCGTCGTCCGACAGCGCGTGGCCCTTGTCCAGCAGCTTCTCCGCGTCGGATACCGTCAACTCCCGCAGCAAGCGGCCCGCCTTATCCTTGATGCCATCTTCGTTCATCAGGAAGATCAATTTTTCCGCCCCTAGCGCGATGGCGGTTTCGGCGGCAACGTCTTCCAGGGTCAGGTTAAATATTTCGCCGGTTGGCGAATAACCCAAGGGTGAGAGCAGCACCAGTTCGCCGTCGTCCAGGCGCGTATTGATGGCTTCCGCATTTACCTTGCGCACCTCTCCGGTATAGAGCATGTCCACGCCATCCAGCACGCCGCGCGGCCGAGCGATGACAAAATTGCCGGATGCCACGCGGATCTCGGCGTTGGCCATCGGAGAATTGGGCAATCCCATTGACAGCAGGGCTTCTATTTCGACTCGCAGCTGCCCGCTCGCCTGCTTGACGTGGGCAAGTGCGGGCTCGTCGGTGACGCGCATGCCGCGCACGTATTTCGATTCGATTTTCGCGGCCTTGAGTTGCGATTCGATCTGGCCGCGCGCCCCATGCACCAGCACCAGCCGCACGCCCAGGCTCGCCAGCAAATTCAGATCGTGCGTCAAGGCCAGAAAGCGGCCGTCTGCCACCACCTCGCCGCCGAAGGCGATCACAAAGGTACGCCCACCGAACGCGTGGATATACGGCGCGGCGGCGCGGAACCACTGGACGAAATGAGCCTGTTGCGATGCTTGCATTAGATGGGCCGAAGCCGGGTTACTTGGGCTGCATGCGTATGGCGCCGTCGAGACGAATGACTTCGCCATTGAGCATTTCGTTCTCCGCGATGTGTTTGACCAATTGTGCGTATTCCGCCGGACGCCCGAGTCGCGGCGGGAAGGGGACCATTTTGCCCAGCGCGTCCTGCACGTCCTGGGGCATGCCGACCAGCATGGGCGTTTCGAATATGCCCGGGGCGATGGTCATGACACGGATGCCGCTGCGGGCGAGGTCGCGCGCGATGGGCAGCGTCATGCCGACGATGCCGCCCTTGGAGGCCGAATAAGCCGCCTGGCCGATTTGCCCGTCGAAGGCGGCGACCGACGCGGTATTGACGATCACGCCGCGCTCGCCGGCCGCATTCGGCGCCTGTTTGGCCATGGCATCGGCAGCGATGCGAATCATGTTGAAGCTGCCGATCAAATTGATGTTGATCACCCGGGCGAATTTTTCCAGCGAATGCGGACCGTCCTTGCCCACGGTTTTTTCCCCGATTGCGATGCCGGCACAGTTCACCAGGCCGTGCAGGCCGCCAAATTCCTGCTGGGCCGCCTCAACCGCCGAACGGGCGTGATCTTCGCGGGTAACGTCGCATTCGACAAAGCGGGTCTGTTTGCCAAGTCGGGCGGCCAGCGCTTCGCCGGCGGCTTTCGACACGTCGGCAATAATGGCATTGCCGCCGGCAGCTATGACCATTTCGACAGTCGCTGCGCCCAGCCCGGAACTGCCGCCTGTGACGATGAATGTGCTCTTGCTAAGTTGCATGGTGAGTCCCGTTACTGGTCAAGTGATCAAAGCGCGACAGTATAAGGGTTGTCTGTTCCGCGCCGAAATCCGGAACGACCAGGAGAAGCTTCGACGCAAAGAAAATCGCAAAGTCCGGGTCGAGAGAAATACCACTTCTTGGCCATGCCCATTGAATCCGGAGCGATCGCATTGTGAACGTATAACGTTTCGCGGCTTGCTTTGGGTCTTTGCGTCAAATATTTTTGTTTGAACTTCGTTAGAAGTCACCCCACAAGGCCTGCATCGCGGCCAGCGCGGCGATGCCGGCGGTTTCGGTACGCAGGATGCGCGGGCCCAGGCGCAGCGGCGCAAATCCGCAGGACTGCGCCAATTGCATCTCGGTGGCGGTGAGGCCGCCCTCTGGGCCGGCAAGCAGGACTACCCGGCCTGCGGGGCGAGTCATTTCCCGAAGGGATACATCCGAGCGCGGCGAGAGCAGAAACCTGGTTTCGTGCAGCGTGGGCGGCTTGGCCAGCGAGGCGAGCCAATGGTCCAGAGCCTGAGGTGCGGCTACGTCGGGCACTCGATTGCGGCCGCATTGCTCGCAGGCCGAGCGCACCAGGTTCTGCCAATGTTCGGTACGCCGCGTGGCGCGATCAGGCGAAAGTTTGACCACGCTGCGCTCGGTGGACAGCGGCTGCACGGCACTTACCCCCAGTTCCACGGCTTTTTGCAGGGTGTAGTCCATACGTTCGCCCGAAGACAATCCCTGGGCGAGCAGCACTTCGAGCATGGATTCCCGTTCGATGGCGCGATGGGCGCCGGTCTTGACGCCCACTTCGCCTTTTTCGATGCGCGTGATGCGCGCTTCGAATTCACCGCCAAGGCCATCGAATACCGTCACCGGGTCACCCACTTCCAGACGCAATACCCGCGCCGCGTGGTGTGCGGCGGCCTCCGGCAGGCGCACATCGGAGCCATTGCCGAGTTTCTGGGGGACGTGAAAGCGCGCCCCCGATTTGGGCGCCGATTTCTTTTGCAACACCTTAGACATGTTAAGATTTTGCCATCAAATGAGTGCAGCACTGAAACCCGTTCCGGGAATACTTGAACGCCTCATCGAGACCGTTCGGGAGGTGGCGGCGCGCGAGGTCATGCCGCGCTATCTCAAGGTGGCCCATCAGAGAAAGTCCGACGGCAGCCTTTTTACCGAGGCCGACCTGGCCGCGCAGGACGCCTTGTTGCGCGCACTGCCGGAAATAGTCCCTTGCCCGGTGCTGGCGGAAGAAATGACCCGCGAGAGCCAGGCGGAAAGTTGGATCGGCGGCGAGGCCGGCCTGTGGTGTGTCGATCCCATCGATGGCACCTCGAATTTTGTCAACGGGGTTCCCTATTTCGCGCTATCGGTCGCTTTGATGCGCCGAGGCCGCAGCGTACTGGGCGTGGTTTATGACCCGGTTGCCGACGAGATGTTTTACGCGGAAAAGGGCACGGGGGCTTTTCTTAATGGCGAACGCCTGCCGATCAAACAACATGTTCCCCGGCTTGCTGATGCCATGGCCCAGGTGGATTTCAAACGCCTGCCGGCGGCCCTGTCCCGAGAATTGGCAGCCGCTCCACCCTACGCCTCGCAGCGCAGTTTCGGCGCCAGCACATTGGAATGGTGTTATGTCGCTGCCGGCCGCTTTGACGTCTATTTGCACGGCGGGCAGAAACTCTGGGACTACGCGGCCGGCAGCCTGATCCTGGCTGAGGCGGGAGGCTCGATGTGTACATTGCACCAGAACGACTTCTGGGCCGACGATCTCTGGCAAAGGTCCGTTGTGGCAACCTTGGACCAGCGATTGTTCGAGGACTGGAAACGCTGGGTATTCGAGCGGCGCTGAGAAGGTTTTCCCTCGGCGACCCTGGGTCTCCACGGCCGCTGGCTCCAGCTCTTTTCTTGACCGATATTCCTGTTGCCGGTATTGTCACTGGTTCCCGCACGATTTTGTGCCGATAATCAATCCTTCAGGTGTTGTCATGGAACTGACCGCCGGCGTTACCACCGAGCTGTCCGGAGCTGAAATCACGGTTCGCTGCCTCCAGGAAGAAGGCGTCGAATTTGTTTTCGGGTACCCGGGCGGGGCAGTGCTGCCCTTGTACGACGAAATATTCAAGCAGGACAAGTTCAAGCATATTCTGGTGCGCCACGAGCAAGCTGCCGTACATGCGGCGGATGCCTACGCCCGATCCACCGAGAAGATCGGCGTGGTGCTGGTGACCTCCGGGCCGGGAGTGACCAATGCCGTGACCGGAATCGCCACGGCCTACATGGACTCCATTCCGATGGTCATCGTTACCGGCCAGGTTCCGACCCATGCCATCGGCCAGGATGCCTTTCAGGAAGTGGATACCGTCGGCGTGACCCGCCCCTGCGTCAAACACAATTTCCTGGTTAAAGACCTCAAAGACCTGGCGGTCACCATCAAAAAGGCCTTTTATCTGGCGGCCACCGGCCGCCCCGGGCCGGTGCTGGTGGATATCCCCAAGGATCTGCAGACCGCGAAAACCAATTTCTTTTACCCGGCATCGGTTTCGATGCGGTCTTATAACCCGATCGTCAAGGGGCACAGCGGCCAAATCAAGAAAGCTATCCAGCTTTTGATGGAAGCCAAGCGCCCGATGGTCTATACCGGCGGCGGCGTGGTGTTGGGCAATGCGTCGGGTGAACTGACGCAATTGGTTCGCTTGCTCGGATTTCCCTGTACCAACACCCTGATGGGTCTGGGCGGGTATCCGGCGACCGACCCGCAATTTGTCGGCATGCTCGGCATGCATGGCACCTACGAGGCGAACCTCGCCATGCAGAATTGCGACGTGCTGCTGGCGATTGGCGCACGATTCGACGACCGGGTGATCGGCAACCCCAGACATTTTTTCCAGGAAGGCCGGAAGATCATTCATGTGGATGTCGATCCCTCGTCCATATCCAAGCGAGTCAGGGTGGACGTCCCGGTGGTTGGCGACGTGAAGGATGTGCTGCAGGAAATGAATCGCCAGTTGGCGGGTCTGAAGGAGAAGCCCGACTCGGTGGCGCTGGCCGCGTGGTGGGAGCAGATCAAACAATGGCGCTCGCGCGATTGTCTCAAATTTGACCGCACGTCCGCGCTCATCAAGCCGCAACTGGTGGTCGAAACCCTGTACGAACTGACCAAGGACCAGGATTTGTTCGTCACCTCCGATGTCGGCCAGCACCAGATGTGGGCGGCGCAGTTCTACAAATTCAACAAGCCCCGGCGCTGGATCAATTCCGGCGGCTTGGGCACGATGGGAGTCGGCCTGCCCTATGCGCTCGGGGTACAACTAGCGCACCCCAAAGCCGATGTGTTCTGCATCACCGGTGAGGCCAGCATCCAGATGTGTATCCAGGAACTCTCCACCGCCAAGCAGTACCGGCTGCCGGTGAAAATCGTCAATCTGAATAACCGCTACATGGGCATGGTTCGCCAGTGGCAGGAATTTTTCCATGGCAACCGCTACGCGGAATCCTATATGGATGCCCTGCCGGATTTCGTGAAACTGGCCGAAGCCTACGGCCACGTGGGCATGCGCATCGACAAGCCCGCGGATGTGGAGCCGGCGCTGAAGGAAGCGTTAAGCCGCAAGAATGACCTGGTGTTCATGGATTTCATCACCGATCAGACTGAAAACGTTTTTCCGATGGTGCCCGGCGGCAAGGGCTTATCGGAAATGATCCTGGTTTAGCCGGCATGCGACATATTCTTTCGCTACTCATGGAAAATGAGCCCGGTGCACTGTCGCGTGTTTCCGGATTGTTCTCGGCACGCGGCTACAACATCGAATCGCTGACGGTGGCACCGACGGAAGATCCGTCTCTGTCCCGGATGACCATCGTCACCAGCGGGTCCGACGACGTGGTCGAGCAGATCACCAAGCAGCTCAATAAATTAATCGATGTGGTCAAGGTGGTGGATCTGTCCGACGGCGACCATATTGAGCGCGAGCTGATGCTGGTCAAAGTGCGTGCCTCTGGCAAAGACCGCGAGGAGATGAAGCGCATGGCGGATATCTTCCGGGGGCGAATCCTGGACGTTACCGACAAGGCATATACCATCGAGCTCACCGGCACCGGGAGCAAGCTAGATGCCTTCCTCGAAGCCCTTGAAAAAGGCACGATCCTGGAAACGGTCAGAACCGGCGCATCCGGCATTGGGCGCGGCGAGCGAATATTAAAAGTCCAGTGAGGGGTGAGGCGTGAGGCTCAAGGGCTAAGGATCGAGGATCGAGGATCGAGGATTGTGGGTCCACACCCTTCACTCATTCACGCATTTACTCATTCACCCATTCACCCATTCACCCATTCACCCATTCACTCACTTATTCAACTATTTACGGATTCCCCGAGAAACCCAATGAACGAACACGTCGAAACGCTTACCCACATCAAAACCCTCGTCATCGATCTTGCAATCCGATTCGGGCCCAAGGTATTCGTGGCCGTTGCCATCTTGGTCGCCGGCCATTTCGCCGGACGCTGGGTTGGCAAGGTGCTGATGGGCGGGTTGCGAAAATTCGATCTGGAGCCGCCGGTGCGCGACCTTCTGGTGCGCATCGTGCGGATTCTGGTGCTGGGGCTATTTGCCATCATGGCGCTGCAAAATCTCGGCGTCGAATTGTTGCCCCTGATTGCGGGCCTTGGCGTGGCAGACGCGGGTATCGCTCTGGCGATGCAAGGTGTTCTGGGTAACGTCGTGGCCGGGCTGACGATTATCTTTACGCGACCGTTCCGGGTAGGCGAGTACATTTCGATCGTCGGAGTGGAGGGCAAGGTGGAGAACATTGCGCTCTTCAGCACAACATTGACACACTCCGACCTGTCTCGCGTGGTCATCCCCAATCGCAAGATCGTCGGGGAGATTCTGCACAACTACGGCAAGATCAGGCAGGTTTCGCTGATGGTCGGCGTGGGGTACGAAACTGACCTGAACAAGGCGCTGGCCGCCATCCACGAGATACTACAAAACAATCCAAAAATTCTCAGGGATCCGCTGCCCGCCATCGCGGTGAGCACGCTGGCGGACTCCTCGATCAATATCAGTGTCAATCCATGGGTCGATGTCGCGGACTTCGGCCCGACCACCGGCGAGCTCTACAAGGCAATAGTCGAGTCGTTCCGCGCAGGCGGGATTTCAATTCCGTTTCCGCAGCACGAGGTAAGGTTGATTGGCAATGCTGCTTGAAGCGGTGAACGGTAATCGGTAATCGGTAATCGGTAATCGGTAAATGGAACTCTCTATAGACGGTCACAGTCAAATGCCGTTCACCGTTCACCGGCTTTATTTCGGCAGCAGGGCCGCAATCGCCACTGGGTCGCAAGCCAGCGCCTTGACCGGATCCAGACTCGGTACCGCCGGTGTGTACGCCACGGGATCGGGATGTCCGCTGAATTGCTTGCTTGCGGAATTTGCCGCCACGCTGCCGATAGTACCTGCTGCGCAATTGATATCGACCAGCAATACATCCGATATATGCGAGTAGGCGTCATCGGCGGCAAAGCGCGGCTTGAGGGTGTGGCGAAGCACGCGAGCATGAATTCGCGTGCCCTGAGCCTCAATGCTCTGTATGTCGATAAACAACGACCCCGTATCCGATACCGCGACCGGCTGCCACTGGGCCGCAAAAGCGGACATTGACATCGCGCCCAGTGCTGTCAGGAACAGGTTGCGGATGACCTTGAATTGACCGATGGATTTTCTCATTGGTCGCACCTTAAAGAATGGGGCGCCAGTAGTCGGACTCGAGCCTGCGCATGCGGGTCTCCAGATCCTGAACGTTCTGCGCTTGGGCCAGATAGGCCTCGCGGCGGCGGATTTCCTGCGAAAAGAGCAAATTGTCGATCGAATCCAGCAGTTTGGTGAACACACTCATGATTGCCTCCTTGGCGAATATTGCTACGCAGCATTATCGTCTACAAAAGGAGGTTAAGAAGGTCTCTTAAAGCATTGCTACTATGCAAAAAAAGCATGAATCGACAGTACCGCGTCAGTCGTGTGCGTCAGCACAATCAATGGACAAAGCCCTTGCGGCCCGCGCCGCGTGGTCCGGCCGATACTATTTTCCGGGCTTGGTATCGGGCTTCCTGACTGCGGCGGCGGAGTTTTGGATGGTCTGCAGGGCGGATTTTTGCATCTCGAGCGTTTTGATCGTCATCTGCACAAAGTTCAGATTCATTTTCAGCCAGTTTTCCACCGATCCCAGTTCGGCGATTTTCTTTTCCACTTCCGCCACATCCATCGTTGGCTGAAACATACCGGGAATGGGAAACGACATCGGGTTCCACATTTTCTGAAAGAACTCGAACAACTCCTTGGAAGAATCTTCGGCCATTGCGGTCTCCCCAAAAGAAAAACGGTCACCGGTATGAGAACCGGCAACCGTTTTTCAGTCAAGTAGAGAAACGGGCTTGAGCAATGCGCCTCAGGCCGCCTTTGGATGCCTGCGGGGACTTGAGGGCGGGACCGCCCGGGTCAGGGAGTGTTGTTTTGGCTGTCTATCCACCGCGAGGCGAATCGGACCAGATCCGCGGCGGACTCACGATCGAGTTTCTGCTTGATATTCTGGCGATTCACATTGACCGTCTTCGGACTGCGATACAGACGCTCCGCGATTTGGGCGGTGTTGAATTCCTGGTCGATCAGGTCGCAGGACCTCCAGGTTACGATCGGTCAGCCCGGACGTTTTGTTGCCGGTTGCGGTTTCAAGATTCGCATGCCGCCGCGCGCGCTGAAAATGCAAATTCTGCACGACGGCACACCCGCGCCGTTGCTTTTCAATTCGATTTCCTCACTCACTCGATGGCCTTGAGCAATTCCTCTGCGCTCTGAAAGCGGTCGTCCGGATCCTTGGCGAGCAAACCCTCGATCAAAGGCTCATAGGCAAGACAGGCGGCAGGCAGTTTCGGAATCGGCGCATTGAGGTGCATTTCGAGCAACGCCATGCGGCTGTCGGCCTTGAAAGGCGGGCCCCCCGTCAAAAGGTGGTAATACATTGCTCCCAAGCTGTAGAGGTCAGCTCGCGGGTCTGGTTGGCGATCGGCGATTTGCTCGGGGCTGATATAAAGGGGGGTTCCCAAAATTGCCAAATCGCGCGTGGTACGGGGATTGTGCGTGTCGTTGCGCGCCACGCCAAAATCGCTCACCACCACTATGCCGGGGCCACGAAACAGAATATTGGCGGGCTTGAGGTCGCGATGCACGATGCCGAGACTGTGCGCCGCGCCCAACCCCTTGGCGATCTGCACCAGGTAATCCAAGGCCAGGAGCGGCCGAATACCCAATGGCCGCAGCTTGGCTCGCAGATCGCCTCGAGGGCACAGTTCCATGGATACATACGCCAGATGATCGGCAACACCGTGATCGTAAATACGGATCACGTGAGGATGATCCAGTCGCGCCAGTGCGGCATGGTCGCGCATGAAACGCTCGAGAAATTCCGCGTTGGATTCGCCTTGCAGATCCAGAATTTTCAGGGCAACCGGCTTTTTGCCGGCCAACGACAGCGCGGAATACATCGCGGCATTGCCTCCCGACGCCAACACTGACTCCAAACGATAGCCCGGAATCTGGATGCCGCGGGCGACCTCGGATAACAACGCACTCGCCCTGCGTCCGGTATCCGTAGTGGATTCATTCCCGGCAAGATCCGGAGGCAGCGTCTCCTCCAGACCGGCGATCGTGTCACGCGTCGCGGTCAGCCAGTCCGCCAGGGCGATCGCACCGGCTGCGTCGGTGGCAAAACAGGCGCTGGCGCCAAGTTCGATGGCGGAATCGCGCACCACTTCATAACCGGCGCCGACCAGCACCACAAAACGACCTTCGATATTTTCATCCTTGAGTTCCCGCAACCAGGCGAGTCCACTCTCGCCTGGCAGACCCAGGTCGTGGGTCAGGAATACCACGTCATAGGAACTTGCAAGAACTTCCTGACCAGGCAGCCCCAATTTGGAGTCATGGAACGTCAATGCCGAGTCGGGCAGAATTTTCCGGGCAATTTTGCCCACGTCGTCCAGCCAATTGGAACGGGGTCCGACAAAAAGCAAATTTTGCATCATTTATATTTTCCCCATTCGGAGCCGGCGCATTCTGCCGTCTTGTTCGAAAATGCCGGAATGGAATCGACGTTCGGGCATCAGGCAATTACCCGGAAACTCACAGTATCAGCGACCAGTTCTCCACGGGTTCCTCCGCAGCAAATTTCCCCATTTCCGAACAGTACCCATTTTTCGCGAGCCGACTAATCTCGTAGAGCATTACCGGGTCGGGACGATCCTTGATCTTGAAACTGCCAAGCGGCCGAAATACCGTCCGGATCAATTCCGGAATCGCCTGCTCAACGGCCACCGTGCCGAGAATCCCTCCTGGACTGGCTCGCTTGCAACTGTTCGCAGCGACATTCACCGGTCGCCGAACAGGTCGCCGTTTTCCTCAAGCACTTCGCCGCATTCGATGCCTACAATGCCCGTGCTGCCGACGACATCGGCATACAGGATTGCAGTCTTGCAACTGCGTAATCCCTGGGTCTTTGTCGATTTCAGAAAATCTCGCAATGTAGTTCCCGTTTCAGAAATAATCCACCGCCGCCCGCAACATGATGGCCTTCTCCGTGTCCAGACTCAGGCCGTTGACCGTAATCGGAGTGTCGAACTTGGTCTGGACGACATTGAGAAAAATCGCCGTGTAGGAGTCGGGCATCCACTTCAGGCCCAACGTCGTGCCTTTGGCCTTGGTCGTGAGGGTGGTCACGCTTGGGCTGGCCCCGGATCCTCCGGGATTGGGACGCCCAGTATTGATCGTGTTCGCGTTGGAAAAATCTCCGGCATCGAAATAACTGAAACGCACGCCGGCTTGCAAGGCGCCCCAGCCCCCAGAACCGAAACTTTGCTTCGGCCGAATGCGTCCAAATGCGCCGTAGGCATAGGCGTCGGAAAAATTCTCGCCAGTCACCAGCCAGTTTGCCGATAGATAACCCGCCTTGATGCTGCGGGAAAAATTCGCCCCCGTGGCAATTTCGGAACCTTCGTACTTCGCGATGTGGTGCTCGGTCTGCAATTTGAATTCATGCCAGGCCAGCGCGAGTTCTCCGCCCATGATCGTGCGCTTGATTTCCGGATTGTTCGCGGACGCGGCATTAAATGATTCCGCAGCAAAAAAAGTAAGCCCGCGCCCCTCTGTAATGAACGATGCGGCTGAGTAACCGGTGCCGTCGTTGGCAACTTTGGCCGTACGCCAGCCCCCTCCGATATGGATTACCGAGTCGGCGCTGTCCATCAAGGGCGCCACATTGGCGGCCAGACGGAGAACCAAATCCTTTCCATCGGCACGTGCCTCGTTTGCAGTTTGCTGCAATTCATCGACGTTGGTGGCTGTGCCATTCATCAGGGACACGCCGTAATACCCGCCCTTGAACGGCACACCGTGGACCATGAAGCCGCGGTCATAGGCAAACGATTGCAAAAGCTGAACGTGGAGCGCGCGCTCCATGAAATCCAGATGCCAGGGCGAAATCATGTTCTCCAGACTGTACTGGGCCTTGAACTGGCCAACACGAAACTTCAGCCTGGCGTCCGGCGCATAGTCCACGAATCCCTGATTCAGGTTGGCCAATTGTGCCGCGCCACCCCCTCCCGCTCCCGAGGCAAACTCGCCTTCGACGAATACCGAAAATTTATCGGGTAGGGTCAATCCCATGCCCAGACGGGCGCGCCGAATGGCGAAGGTATCCGCCAGCGCCGCATCATCGGAAAATTTCCGGTAGTCCGCCTGAAGCCGGCCGGTCAGGCGCAGCGCCCATTGGCCGGTGGGATCTTCGACTTGCAGGCCATTGCCCAGTTTGACTTCCGGAATGACATACCCGGGGCGTACCGGCTTGGCGGCCGTATCGGCCGTTTGGGCCTGTGCAGGCAACCAGCCCGGCAAAGCGCCAAGACAGGCGATTGACACCACGCCCGCCAGCCTTGCCAATTCCTTACTCGGCAAATTACCCATGATCAGTTCCTTTAACGTGAAAGTATAGATGCTCGAAGCCCGCTCAAGTCTGCCCCCTTGGGTAGGATGGGTTGAGTGCAGCGATACCCATCAAAGCTAACCTTGCAGCATGGGTACCGCTCGCGCTCAACCCATCTACGGGCTTTGCCCCGCGATATTTTTCATTTCCCAGGGGCGGCGCAAAGCGCCATGACCATTAGGTTGTCGATCGAAAATCCAGCGTGCGATGCAGGTAATCTGGTCGCCACATCAGAAGAATTCCAGCGCCGCGCGCAAAGTGAGTGCCCGTTCCCTTCCCACATTCATGCCGTTCACGGCGACCGGAGTATCGAAATTGGTCTGAATCACGTTGAGAAAAATGGCCGCATAGGGATCAGGCATCCATTTCAGTCCCAGCGTAATAGCGGTGGCCTTGTTTGTAAGGCTGGTTACCTTGGGGTTGGGTCCGCTGCTCGACGCCGGACGTCCGGTATTGATCGGATTGCTATTGGAAAAGTCGCTGGCATCGACATAGCTGTAGCGCAGACCCATTTGCACAGCGCCCCAGCCGCCAGAACCAAAATTTTGCTTGGGGCGGATGCGCCCAAACGCGCCGTTGACGTAGGCATCGGAGAAACTCTCTCCGGTCACCAGCCAGTTGGCCGACAGGTACCCCGCCTTGATGTCTCGGGAAAATGTCGTTCCAGTGGCGTTCTCCTTGACTTGATAGTTCGCCACGTGGTGCTCGGTTTGAAACTTGAATTCGCGCCAGGCCAGCGCAAATTCCCCGCCCATGATCGTGCGGGTAATTTCGTCGCTCATTAAAGGAGCAAGGGAATTGAATTCCTCGGGCGCAAAAAAAGTCAGGCCGCGCGCCTCGGTGATAAAGGATGGGGCGAGATAGCCGTTGCTGGTCGCCGATCCGGTTGCGTTCGCCACATTGGCCGTGCGCCAGTCGCCCCCGACATGAATCACCGATTCGGCATTCTCGATCCAGGGCGCGGCGTTGGCGGCAAGACGAAAAATCAGGTCCTTGTTGTCGGCGCTTGCATCAGCCGCGGTTCTTTGCAGCTCGTCGGTATTGTTCGCCGTGCCGTTCATGAACGACATGCCGTAATAGGCACCCATAAATGGCGTGCCGTGGACCATGACTCCCCGATCGTAGGCAAAATTCTGCAATAGCTGAGCATGAAAGGCGCGCTCCATGAAATCCAGATGCCAGGGAGAAGTCATATTCTCCAGACTGTACTGGGGCTTGAACTGACCGAGACGAACCTTCGTCGCGGCGTAGGGAGCATACTCGACATACCCCTGCTGCAGATTGGCGTTTTGCGCTGTCCCGCCACCTCCTGAGCCGAAGGCAAACTCACCCTCGGTAAAGACTGAAACCCTGTTGGGCAAATTGAATCCGATGCCCAGACGGGCACGGCGAATGGCGAAAGTGTCCACCAGTGCCGCATCAGCGGAAAATTTCCTGTAGTCGGCCTGAAAGCGAGCCGTCAGGCGCAGCCCCCACTGGCCGCTGGGATCTTCGATCTGCACCCCATTGTCCAGCTTGGCTTCCGGAATGACATACCCGTCGCGCGCCGCTGAAGTCACAACTTCCTTCGCCTGTGGAACGGGAGTCACGGCGGGCGTGCCTATGGGCCCGGCTCTGGTGGATTGCGGAACGGGTGTCACACGAGGCGCGGGTTTGGGCGCAGCTTCTTTGGCTTGCGGAGCGGGCGTCACGACAGGCGCCGTTTTCGGCACCGTCTGTTTTACCTGCGGCATGAGAATGATGCCCCGCACCGGCCTTGGCGCCGCCACCTTTGTCTGCGCCGCCACCGGCCCGGCACTCATCCACAGAACGGCGGTCACGAAGGCCACAATTTTTTGTTTTTCGCGGCTCATTTTCCTACGAGTATTTGGCTCGAAAACGTTCACAGCTTCCTTTTGCCTGCCTGATGTATCCACCCCCGGCAGGTGCCAAGGGCAGGATCGACGGGCGGAAAGATTTCTTCTGGCGAACGCCGGTTGCCACCCACGCGGGGCAACCGGTCCGCTCCCTACTATCGAGTGCTCGTGCGCGCAACCTTCTCGCCGGTCTGGATGTTGCGGCCATTAAGCGGCTGCACCGGTTTTGCGTTGTGGCCAAGCAACTTGACGAATTGCTTGACGTTTTGTGCCGAAATCTCGATCGGCTGGGCAAGCACGAACCATTGCACGCCCTCGGAACATGGCGGGGTGGTCAGCGACCCGTTATCGGTGTAGAGATCGGTGCCCGTGGGCAGCAAGGCATTCAGGTCGAAATCGACGTCCTGCACATGAAATTCCCTGTTTATCTTCTTCGGCAGGTTATTCCAGATGGATTGCAGCGCCGCGCTGCTGGTTCCGGTTTGCAGAAAAATGCCCAACACGCCCAACTTGCCTTCGACGTCCTTGTGAACCAGATGAACTTCCATCGGGTAAGGTTTTCCGTTGACCGTGTGTTCACTCGGCGTGTGGAAGTGGAATTGGAGGAACTCGAAGCGCTTGCCGCCGGCCGTCATGAAGTTGCCGGGCGCGACATTGACTTGAATGGTGTGGCCATCGTTGACAATCTTGAGCGGCACGCTACCGTACTCGGTGGCCGGCGTACCGGTTGTACCTGACGCCTGAGCCAAAGTTGTGCCTGCCAGATCCACCGGAGTTTGCATTTTACCGATTTTGCAGGTCTGGAACTCCGGATTCAATTCACCCCAGTTGGCCGGGCCTTGCTTGCCCTGGTAAGCCCAATGCGAGGCGTGCCCCCCCGACTTCTCGCCTGCGATCGCCGGTAACGCCAGTCCGCAAGCCAGCAGGGACAGCGATGCGATAGTTGCGGTATTGATGTTCATGTGCTGTTCCTTCATGCTCGTTGATAGGTTCTACTCTATAAAACTTCTTTCAGTGAGTCCCGGGTGCTACGCAAGAACTGTTTCGCAAAGATCGGTTCACGCGGCCCGAGGCAAGGACTTGCGGACCCACTCTATGCCCTGACGTAATTCGTCGGTGTTCTGAAAGCGTTCGTCCGGGTCCTTGGCAAGCAGACCTTCGATCAGAGGTTGAAACGCGCTGAGTTTTTCCGGCAGTTTCGGAATCGGCGCGTTGATATGCATGCCCAGCAGCGAGATGCGGCTGTCCGACTGGAACGGCGGATAGCCGGTCAAGATCTGGTACAGAACGACGCCCAGGCTGTAAAGATCGCAGCGGGCATCCGGCGTTCTTCCCTCAATCTGCTCGGGGCTGACATACAGCGGCGTACCGATAATGGCCTGATCGCGCGTGATGCGGGTATTGCGCGTGTTGTCGGCGGCCACGCCGAAATCGGTCACCACCAGCAAATTCTGATCGCGCAGCAGCACATTGCCGGGCTTGATGTCCCGATGCACTATGCCGATATTGTGGGCGGCGCTCAATCCATCGGCGACCTGGTCCAGGTAATTGAGAGCCACCAGCGGTTCGATGCCGCCCGGGCGCAGCCGTGCCTTGAGATCGCCGAGCGGACAGAATTCCATGGCGATATAGGCAAAATCGTTGGCGAATCCGCGCTCGAGAATCTGGATGAGGTGCGGATGATTGAGATTGGCCAGGGTGGCATACTCGCGCATGAAGCGCGACAGAAATTCCGGGTCAGGGTCGCCTTGCATGCTCAGTACCTTGAGAGCGATGCGCGAATCGTTCGATGTCTGCAATGCAGTATAGACGGCCGACTGGCCGCCGCGCGCCAGCAATTTTTCTATTTTGTACCCGGGAATGCGTACCGCACTGCCGGACTCGGTCAATGCGGAATTCGGCGCCCGCCCGCTGTTCGCATTTTTGGCGCCCGCCTTGACCTCACTCGATATCGAGTCTGGCACTTCATCGGCGAGTTCGTCCCGATACATGACCAGCAGATCGCCCAGTGCTTGCAGACCCGCGTCGTCGGTCGGCAAACAGGCGGCTGCGCCCAGATCGATGGCGGTATCGCGCACCATGGCATGAGCCCGGCTGGCGAGCAGTATCACCCGGGCGCCGGCGCTGTCGGACATGATTCCGCGCAACCAGGCCAGCCCGCTTTCGCTTGGCAGGCCCAGGTCATGGGCCAGGAATACAACGTCGTAATCGCTCCACGGAAAATCGGGACCGGGTCGGCCTTTGGCAGGATCACGCACATCGAGGGATGCGGAAGGCGATACGTCATGTACCACCTTGCGTACCTGCTCCAGCAGGCTGGAACGCGGACCGACGAAAATCATTTTTGCGAGCATGAGGGCTTCCTCATGCGGCGCCCATCGCCAGTTCAGGCGCGACGGCATACAAGTTGGATAAATTCAGGATCGGCACCGCACCGTGGTCCGGATGATCCAGGCAGGAAATAGCCCAGGCCGACAAGGCGTGCAGCCGGGACGGCATTTCGCAGGCATCGCTGTCGCTGGTTTCGAGACGCTGCGGTACGTCGTGCAAGGCCAGCGCACCCAACCCTATAGTGCCTTTGCGCGCGCCGCGAAATGCCACGATGCCAATGACAGAAATCGGGGTCGATGGTCCGGACTCGCTTTTGTCCAGCAAAGCGCTTAGATCGATCACCGGCAGAATGCGCTCCTGCCACGCCATCGCATGGCGAGCATGGGCGGGCGCCCGGGGGATAGGTTGGAGTTTGGGCAACTCTGCCAGAATGTGAACCAATTCCCGTTCACCAACCGCCACCAGGCGCCCCGCGCCAAGGCTAAGCAGCCAGCCTTTTGGCGATGCCGCGACACATGTCGCGGCAGCAAGGCTGCCGGCACGAGCCGAATCCTCACGCAGGGATTGCAACATCGACAACTCCTGTTCTTGTAATGTCAAGATCGCCGCCGGAATAGCCAAAGCCGGCCAGCAGCCGTGCGCTCGATGTCACGCACACGATGCGCCCGGCGTGTAATCCCAGTTCGCCGAGCACCGCCGAAGAGGCGGGCATACATTCCGGCAGCGGCATGCGTTTAACGTCAGGGGCGAGGAGGGAGCCGACACTCGTGCAGACCAGCCCGAAGAACTGGTTCCCCGCCAGGAGCATTGCGCAACATCGCCGCTTGGGCAGCAATTGCGCCAGCGGCTCCAGATCGTCGGAGGGACAAAACACCGGCCACAGCCCGGTGCGCAGGCGAATCTTGCCCGCCGCGCCGCCCGCGGCCAAACGCGTATCCACGTCCAGCACCGGCTCGACGCCGTGCAAATCCTGCTGGGGCAGCAGCAGGGCCACCTCGTCGAGTTCGATCAGCGCAAAGCGCTGCCGCGACTCAGGCGTAGGTTCCGGTGCGCGCATGTTCGATCTCCGTCTCGCCAGCCAGCAGTTCGCGCACCTTCGCGAGCAGGCTGTCCTCGGAATAAGGTTTATTCATATAGGCATTCACGCCGGCCGCCATCGCCTGTTCCTTGTGCTTGGCGGTGCTGCGCGAGGTGATCATGATCACCGGCACCTTGGCCGAGGCCAGCGTGGCGCGCAGATGGGCGGTGAGTTCGATGCCGTTCATGCGCGGCATCTCCATATCGGCGATGACCAGATCGGGCAAGCGCCCGGCGGCGATCTGCGCGGCTTCCACGCCGTCGCGGGCGCTGCGCACCTCATAGCCGCAATCCTGAATGAATTGCGCCAGCGCGCGCCGCGCGCTCAAGGAATCATCCACCACCAGCACACACTTGCGTCCCGTCGTAACGGCGTCCAAGCCGCCGCGCCCGGCGACGGTCGTTGTGATGCTGCCCGAGCCATGAGTGTCGTCGCCCAGCAGATCGGGCAGGTCCAGCACCGGCGAGACCTTGCCGTCGCCCAGAATGGTGGCACCGATCACCCCGCGCACTTTGGGAAAATAGGCGCCCAAGCTCTTCACCACCATGTCGCGGCTGCCCAGCACCGCGTCCACTTGTACCGCCACAGTCATTCTGGCGGTTTTGGCCAGGATCACGGGCCGGGTGCCGCGCTCTCCGCTTCGGCGATTCACCACCGTGCCCAGCGCCTCCTCGATAGTGCGCATCGGGTAGAAATTGTCGCCCAGGCGGAACACCGTTTCGCTTCCCATGCGCTGAGTGCTGCCGTCGGTCGGATGCACGATCTGCTCGATCCCGCGGCTGGCCAAGGCCAATATTTCGGCGCCGGCCCGGATCAGCAGCGCGTGGCTGGAAATCAAATTGAAGGGCAGACGGAATTCGAAGGTGCAACCAAGTCCCGCCCGGCTGCCAATTTGCAGGGTGCCACCCAACTCGGTGACGCCGGTCTGCACCGCATCCAGCCCGATGCCGCGGCCGGATACCTGGGTAGCCTGGGCGCGGGTGGAAAAATTAGGCCTCAGGATAAGTTGCTTGAGTAATTCCTCGGGGGCGTCGTCGGAAGCGGAGATAACTCCGCGTTCGATGGCAGCACGGCGGATCGAATCGAAATCCAGCCCCGCGCCATCGTCTCGGCAGCGCACTAGAATATTGTTGCCGTCGCGGGAGAATTCCAGCCAGACGTTGCCCACCGCCTTTTTGCCCGCGGCGGTACGCACCGCCTCGGCTTCGATCCCGTGGTCAATGGCATTGCGCAACAAGTGCATCAGCGGATCGGCGATCTTGTTGAGTACATCACTGTCCATCGGCGTGTCGCCGCCGGCCAGATGCAGATCGACAACCTTCTCCACCATACGGCAGGCCTGACGGACGCTACGCTGCAAGCGCGGGAATATCGTTTTGACCTCGACCATGCGGGTGCGCATGACCAGATCCTGCGTATCACGGTTGTGGCCCTCCTGGGTGATCAGCAATTCGTCCACGCCGCTGATGTGGCCGATCACCCCGCGCCCTAGTTCGCGCGCGTCGGTGGCCGCTTCGGCTAGACGCCGGGCGCAACTGTGCAATTCGTTGTACTGGTCCATCTCCAAGGCGTCGAACCCGGCGTCCTTGCTGCGGGTCTGACGCGAACTGAAGTCCTTGACGTCGATCATTTCTTCGAGTTCGGCGCCGAGTTGGTGCAAGAGATCGAACTGCGCCTGCATCGCACGTAGGTCGGCGAGCGCGCGCTGCGCGCCATCGCGCAATTGTCCAGTCAAAATAATGTTCTCGCCGGTGCCAGCCAGCAATTGATCGATCAGGGACGCCGCTACCCGCAGCGAGGCACCCGCGTCGGCCTCCGGCTGCCCGTCCTTGCCCGCTGCCGCCTTCGCGCCCGCCACCGGCGCCTCTTCGCCGGCTGCTTTCTCTTCTGTCCTCTGAACCCTGTCCTCAGTCCTCAGTCCTCGGTCCTCTGTTGTCAGTCCTCTGTCCTCTGTCTTCGGCAACCCTTGGGTATCAATGCGATTGGCCCAGTCCAGCACTTCCTGCAGAACGGCGCGCGCATCGTCCGGCGCCGGGCCCATACCGAGCAGGAATTCGGTCATTGCCTGCAGGCAATCCGACGCATTGATCAATGAATTCGCCAATGCCGGGGCGGGCAACATACCCTCCTTGGCCAGTGCCAGCAGAATGTCCTCGAGGTTATGGGTGAGAGAAGCCAGGCCGCGGATGCCAACAGTATTGCCCGAGCCCTTGATGGTATGAGCGATGCGCTGGGCAAGATTGATATCGTCGATATCGCCCCCGCGCGCCAGCCGCTCGATGGCGGCCGAGAAGGCTTCGCTTTGACCAGGCAGCTCCTGGAGCATGCCGTGGAGCAAGTCTTTGTTCACGTCCTCCGGAATTTCCAGTGACACGTCTTCCTGGCTTGCCGTCTGCTCGCGCGAGGTGATGCCGTCTTCGAGCATCGAGAAGTCCGGGTGGCGCAAGGATTGCGAAAGCACCCGCGCCGCAGCCTGCGGCACCGGCAGTGGCCAGCCCGTGAAAACCAGCCAATTCACCAGTCGCGCGGATCTTTCGGCGGTCAAGGGCGCGTCGAGATAATCGCGCACGTGCACGCCGAATTCGACCAGCAACTCGGCTTGTTCCTCGGTCAGGAAATTGCCTTCGCCAGCGACCGCGCGAATATTGTTCGCGGCGTATTCGAACACCGTCCCCAGACCCGCGAAGCCCACCGAGCCGGCCGCCCCCCCGAAGCGCGCAAGGATCTCGATGCACGCTTCGCGCGCCTCGGCCACAATTTCCGCATCCATGCCGTCACTTCGCGACAGTCCGCTGAAGGCGGCGATGGTGGCATGGATTTCCGGCAGTTCGGCTTGCAGTACTTCGATGATCTGCATTGCACCGGTGGACAATACCGGACTGGCCATTTCGTCCTCGACCAGCAGATCGTCGGCAGCGATGGGCGCCGAGTCCAGATCGTCCAGAGAAAATTCATCCGGCAGTTCCAATTCGCCAAGTGCAGTGGCAGGTTCTTCGGCCATCAGCAAGTCATTCATTGCAGGCGCGGCGTCCACGGGCTCATTCCCGCCGGACCCTATGCCCACCGCATGGGCGACTTTATTGACCAATCCCGAAAGCCCATTCAGAAAGCCGCCGGAATTTCCCTCGACCACCTTGTCAGGCATGAACAATTCATCCGGGTTGGCCGCTAGCGATGCGCTCGGCTCCTGGGCGACCAGGTCATCCAGCCTCATCGACTCCGCACTCTCGGGCACTGGCTCGTCGAAGAGGCTGTCATTCGGCACCGGCAATGCCATATCGTCAAATGCCAGCTCATCGGCCTTGCCCGGGACTTCCGCCACGCTAGGCTCGGGCATCGCGTCGAATGAAAACTCCGGCACCGCCGCCGAAGACGGTGCCTCGGCCTGAACCGGCTCGGGGCCATCGAATAAATCGATGTTGTCCAGAGATACAACAGCATCCGCTGGCGAAGACGGCGAATCATTTGCGAAAAGATCGAGATCAGATGCCTTCACCGGCACATCCAGAGCCAAATCGTCCACCGCCTGCGCCAGATCGGGCAGCGCGACTTCCACGCTGGTGCGTGCCAAGTCTTGCCATGGCGCATCCGCAACCACCTCTGGCGCCGCCGTTACGGAACGAGCGACGTGCGATTCCAAGGAGGCCGTTTCGGGTATTGGTACGGATGCTCTGTCTTCTGTCCTCTGTCCTCTGTCCTCTGTCCTCTGAACCCTCTCCTCTGTCCTCTGTCCTCTGTCCTCTGGGCGCGTCGAACTGGTGGACTGCCACGCCAGCGCCGGAATTTCCGGCACAGGCAACGGTGCCGTGGTGTCATGCGATATGTCTTGAGTGGAACGGCCGCCTGCCGAAAAATTCGGCAGCACTTGCGGCGCAACAAGATGGTCGGTTTCGGTCGTGTCGGCGGCAAACGATTCGACTGTCAGTGGGGACGCGCGATCGTCGAAATTGTTAAACGAAGTATCCCCGCCGGCCCGCGCCAGTTCGACAAATTGTCTTGCCGACATCAAAATTTCCATGGTATCGGCATGCATCAGTTCGCGCGGCACAATGCGCGGCGTGCGCGCTGGCGCCAGGTGCCGGACATCGGACCGCAATGCCGCATCGATTTCATCGAGATCGCTGTCCAGGAATGGCAAAGCATGCAGGGCGCTAATCAGCGCCTCGGTTGCGTCGAATTCGCGCCCCACACACGCCGCCATCAACTCCGGCAGAGGCGCCAGCAAATCGCGTAATTCCTCGTTCACGCCTTCTCCGCCGGATCGCACCAGGGACGCAATCCGCCGCCACGCCCCAAGCACCGCTCCGCCCAAACCCTCGCCTCCCGAGGAATGCAGGCCGGCAAACGAGCGTTCCAACAAGCGCCACGCCTGGCTCACGCCATTCAGGCCTTCGACCTTCGCGGCTATGGCCAGTTGCCCGGCAAGCGTCTGAAATTCCCGGGCTCGTTCCCTGCCACCGACGTCGAAATCGGCATCCGACACCAGTGCGCGCGAGAAACCTTCCAGTGCATGAAGAAATGACATGGTTCCGACCTTTAGTGACCTGTCATTCCCACGCAGGCGGGAATCCAGGATTTGCAATCAAGTGGAAAATCCATACGTTTGTTCTTTTCCTGACGCACGACACATTACCTTCCCCCATCCCCACCCTACCGGCGGGAGAAAGGCTTTTCCTCCCTACCCTTGAGCCTCCCCGCTCGGGCGGGGCGCACGACACACCCTTCTCCCTCCGTGGGTAGGGACGGGGATGAGGGAAAGAGTTAGAGGTCTCCAGATGTACGGCCTCGGGTGATCTTGTGAAGATCAGGCCACCTTGCGCAGGTTGACGGAAGTTTTCTCCATATCCTCCTTGATTGCGCGCTCGCTCTTGGGCAGCGTGAACACGCCCACTGCAGTGACCAGACGGTTGGAATATTCAACCAGCCTGGCAACGAAGGAGCTCTGCTTCTGCAACTCGCTCAGCGTTTCCCGGGTCGACACTTCGATTTCCCCGGCGCGTTTCACCAATTGCTGGGACACTTCGGCCTGCTCGCTGGAACTCTTGTTGATCTGCGCAACCAGCTTCACCAGTTCGGCGGTGGAGGCGCGGGTTTCGCGCATTTGCGCACCGGCCTGTTCCGCCATCTTGGTACCCTCCACCACCTGGCTGATGGTTTCGTTCATGGTGGTCACGGTATCGGCCGTTTCGGTCTGAATACTGCCCACCAGGGTGGAGATCTGCGCCGTCGCCTCGCGGGCGTTTTCCGCCAGACGCTGCACTTCGTTTGCCACCACCGCGAAACCGCGGCCCGCTTCACCGGCCGAGGCCGCGTGCATCGAAGCGTTCAGCGCCAGAATGTGCGTGCGCTCCGCGATGTTGTTGATCAGGCTCACCACGCCGCCGATTTCCTGGGAACGCTCGCCCAGGCGCTTGATGCGTTTTTCCGTCTCGCGGATCACGTCGCGAATCGCGGTAATGCCTTGCACCGTTCCCAGCACGGTCTCCTGCGCCTTGTCGGTGGTGGCAATAGCCTTGGCCGCCGCGTCGTTGGACTGCAGTGCCAGTTTGGCGATGTCGATCATGGTCCTGGCGGCGGTAGCCAGTTCGGCGGCAGCCATTTCGACCCGAATCTTGTCGTCCATGGCACCGTTCATCGCGATATCGGCGCCCTTGCGCACTTCCTCGGAGGCTTCGGCCACGCCCTCGGCCACGTCCACCACCTGGCTCAGAACGTACGCGGTTTCGCTGGTCATCAGATTCAAGGCATCTGCCACCGCGCCGGTCGCGTCTTCCGCCACTGTCGCCTTTGCGGTAAGGTCCTTTTGCGCCAGCTTTGCCACCACCTGGAGCAGATTCAGCACTGAGTTGTTCAACTGTTCGTTTTCGTTTTCGATTTTGTTGGTGAGGGCCGCCTGCTGATCGAGCATGCCGTCGAATTGCTGCGCCAACCCGCCGAATTCGTCCTGAGTCGCAAGCTTCGTGCGCGCCATCTTGTCGCCACTTGCAACCCGTCTCGCCACATCGGTAAGCCGACCCAGAGGACGGGTAATGCTGCGAATAACCAACAGACCAATGGCCATCGCGGCGACCAGTAACAGAATAACGATGCCAATGGTGAAGGTTTTGTTGCGCTCGAATCTGCCGATGCGGATTTCGAGCAATTCGCTGAGGGTAGACGCGTTCTCAGCGTAGAGCGCCGTCTCCTCGTCGATCGCTCTTGTCAAGGCAATCAACGTGTCGCCGGCGTTGCCCCGCATTACTCCGCCCGAGCGGACAACATGTTGATCGATCGAGGACAGGAGGTGTTCCGCTTCGCGAACAAATTTCTTGCCCTTGGAATCCAGGATATCGGTCAGGCGACTGTTGTTTTTGAACGCCACCTGCAAGCTCCGCAGCATCTGTTCCAGCGACTGACGCGAATTGGCAAGCATGTTGATGAGCGCGATCCGCTCGTCCTCGGTGATCGTTTCGCGCGCCGCGAAACCGGCGCCGCGTGCGCCAATGGCGGCAAGATCAGGCATCAGGGACGCCAACTTGACAACCATCACGTCCATTAAATAGAAGCTGTCGAGGTCGGGGTCGAGAATAAGGTTGGAAGTATCGCCGACGTGGAAATACAGGTCTTGTACCTTGGCAAGCAGACTGCCGTGTTCCTTGAAACTGTCTTCCGCCGATAATTTGGCGATTTTCAGTTTGGACCACCCGTCCTTGACCGATTGCCATTTTTCGCCGCTGGCAAACTGCGATTTGTACTTCGCGTCCATTGCCTCCACGAAGGCGAGATCGCGCTCAATAACCGCGGTCATCGCCCCGATCGTTTCCCCGGCCTGGAGATGGCCACTCAGATACGCATAATTCGCGGCTCGATGCTGGGCGAGGTTTCTCGCCAGTTGCTGAACCGGAATCAGGTACTCGACCCCCTCGATTTCCTTTTTTGCAAATTTGATGGCGATGTTCTTTTCCGCCACCAGCAGATACATGAGCAATCCGATCGGTATCAGCAGGAGCAAGATGAGTACCGTCAATTTTTGCCAAAGTTTCATGGCCGCAAAGATACTAAGTTTCATGATTATCTCTCCTGATGAAAATACCTCTTCGCAACCACAACGCGATCACGCCGCCATCCGGCGTGCGAGCGTCTCGAAAAATTCCTCGTGTCGGAACTCTATCCATATCATGCCTTCATGCAGGTATCCGGTCCCGGCGTGAGGCGCCAGCGCCTCCGGCAGCGGCGGCAGTTCGGTGAGCGGCACGGCGCTTTTTACCGAGCGCGGGTAGCCGTCGATCAGCAAGCCCGCGGCGCGTTCGCCTTTACCCATCACCAGGATCATTTTTTTCGCGCGCAGAGCGCCGCTTGCCTCACCCGCCTCGGCTTCGCTCTCAAACAGCAGCGCCAGGTCGAACACCGGCACCAGATTGCCGCGCAGATTGGTCACGCCGATCAACCAGCCGGGCGTATTCGGAATACGGGCAATTGACGCCGGCGGCACCACTTCCGAGCCGATGTCGTGGCCGATCAGCAGCCCAAGCTCGCCGATCCGAAAGCCAAACCGCGCGATCTGGTCTTTTTCGCCCTCTGCCTCCAGTTGCAGGCGCTCCTCGGGCGCAAACCGCCCCAGCGCCTCGACCGGTGATAGCTGCCGGGTAGAGCTGCCCGTCGAAGTTGAGGACTGAGGAGACGGCGAGGTCGAGTTCAAGTTCACCGTGATTTCGTTCATGCGAGGTATCACACCACAGAGACACGGATACCCTCGCGCAGCGAGGGTATCCGTGTTGCGATTTCCAGGTTCATCGAGCTCAGGCTGACTTCTTGATCTGCTCGAGGATTTCGTCGGCAGTCGCCGGCTTGCCCACCAGATCCTTGCCGCCCTGCATCTGCGCCCAGACCTTGTCGGCCTTCTGGTTTTTGCTGGTGACAAACACCACCGGGATGCCCTTGGTGTCCGGGTCGCCCTGCAGCGCACGGGTCGTGGCGTAGCCGTCCATATCCGGCATGACCACATCCATGAAAATCAGATCGGGCTTCTCTGACTTTGCCTTCTCGATCGCTTCCTTTCCGCCCGAGGCGGTGATCACCACGCAGCCTGCGCCTGCCACAATTTTTTCGATGTGAGCGCGGTCCGTCGCGTTGTCGTCGCACACCAGTACCTTTTTGATCGCCATCTTTAACCTCCTTGGTCAATGGTCCAGCTCAAGTACATTTCATTCAGTCGCTCGGTCCTGCGTTAAATTTGCTTCGCGGCGTGGCGACTACGCCGCCGCGGGCAATCTGAGAAATTCCCGAACCATGGTTTCGAACGTGCCTTTTTTCACCGGCTTGATCAGATAGGTGTCGCAACCGGCCAGCTTGGATTTGGCGCGATCCGCCGGCGAGGAATTGCTGGTGAGCATGATGATCGGGGTCTTCTGCAGGTGGCTCATCTTGCGCAGACGCTTGCAGGTCTCGTAGCCGTCGATGCCGGGCAGAATCAGATCGAGAAACACGATGTCGAAACTCTGTTTCTCGGCCAGATCGAGAGCTTCTTCGCCGGTTTCGGCGAACACCACCGAGGGCACGATGTTGTCGAGCAGGGATTTCAACTGGATACGCACGGGCAGGCTGTCATCCACCACCAGTACGTTGCCCGACGACTTGGCAACTGCCTTTGCGGCGGGCGGAGCGGCGGAGGCCGGCGATGGCTTTGGAGTCGGTTTGGTCGCCACGCGCTCCGGCTCGCGCGCCAGCAGATCGTCACTACTGATCAGCGCGGAGGGGGCCACGTAGCCGTGCTCCTCGGCCACCACTTTTTCCAGCAGCGCGAACAAACGGCTGGCCAGAAACGGCCGGCTCAATACATACTTGAGTCCCGCGGGCACTTCGCCGCGGCTGAGCAATATGGCGGAGATATTGGCGCCGGCGTTGGCCTTGGCAAACTCGCTCCACTGGCCCAAAGCGGCGTTCTTATCGCCGTTGACGATGACGATATGCGGATATTTTTCATGCTGCTTGGAAAAGGCGCGAAATTCCAGCGGCCGTTGCTCCGATAATTGAAAAATATTGCGGAACAGAGTTCGCTCTTTTTCTTCGAATCCCAGTAAGGCAACCGAAAAACTACTTCCCAGGTCCACGTTGGTTATCTCCAGAAATAGTTGCCTTTCCCGTCAAACTGGCCCAATGCCGGTCCGTCGATCGCATGCGAAGATCGGACGAGGCGTTATGTTCAACGCAGAGACCATGCCGGTGCCCCAACATAAGACTCAGAGAAACAGCAAATTAAGATATTTCCGAAACATTCGGATATTTTCGGAAGGAATAAAATAGGTTTTTTCCGATGAAATGAGGTTACAATTCCCACTTCCACAGCAAGATGTTGATGCAATGGAAACACACGCAGATTGGTGCGTGCAGCGCGCGGCAGGTGTTGCCAGCCCGCCGATCTGACGCATACCGTCACACAATGACCCATTATTTCGCTACTACGATGGCATACAATCCGATTTTTTCCTGGCTGGTGCCAAGCGAGGCTCGACGCGAAAAGTCTTCATCCATGCGCGAAACACGGGGGGCGTGTTGACCAGCCGGTCGAAAATATCCGGCAGCGACACAGATGCGGCCATATCGACCCAGGCAATCGAGATGCAATCCCGCAAGCGCGCCGCCCAGCCGGTCGGCGGTTTGCAGCCCGTTAACCGTCTGCCACGCACCTTGAGAAAGAGCGAACGTAGTGCTCAGGCGCGCATTGCCCTGATGAGCGACCCGTCCGAGCGCAAGGAAAACGCGGAAAAGCGCAACGCGGTGCGCGGCAACCTTGAGCAGCTCGCCCGCCACCTGCAAGATGTCGCCGAGACGGAACGCGCGCGCATCGCACGCGACATTCACGACGAGTTGGGCTCATCCTTGGCGGGCATACGGCTTCACATCATGGCTCTGGTCTCGGCGTATCGGAATAACTCGCCCACTGTCCCGGACATCGGCGAACGCCTGTATGGCTCGCTCGACAGTATCGAAAAAGCCATCGATCGCATCGTCGAGGGGTTCAGGCCGCAGGTGCTCGACCATCTCGGATTGCCGGCCGCGCTCAGGCAACTGGCTGCCGATTTCCGCAAGATTCACAGAGTGGACGTTGCGGTGACGGTAATGCCGGACAATCTGAATCCGCCATCGCAGGTTGGCATTGCGTTGTTTCGCATCGCGCAGGAGTGCCTCAACAATATAGCCAAACATGCCCGTGCCCGACACGTCCAGATAAATCTCAACACCCGGGATCGGGATCTTGTGCTCGAAATCAGCGATGACGGCATTGGGCCACCGACCCGTGAGTATCGGCGTGCCGGCCACGGCATCGCCGGCATGCGGCAACGAGCCGCACAATTTGGCGGGGCTCTTGAAATCCGCCACGGAGAGCCGGGCATGCGGGTGCGGGTGAACCTGCCCGCGGGCACATGGACCGCGGAATCATGATCAATCCGGTGCGCGTTTTTCTGCTCGACGACCATCCCTTGTTGCGCAGCGGGCTGCGCCTGGTTCTTGAGGGCCAGTCAAACGTCACGGTGGTAGGGGAAGCGGGAACGGCGGCGGAATTTTTCGACCTCATCATCCATGCGCGCATCGGAATCGACGTTTTGATTCTCGATATCAGCCTGCCCGATCAGAGCGGCATGCAGGTATTGCGCGACATCAAGGCCCGTGTGCCGTCGATTCGCGTATTGGTCTACACACGCTTTCCGGCGGATCAGTATGCCGTGCGCTCGCTCAAGGCCGGCGCCGACGGCTTCCTGAATAAAACTTCAAAGCCGGAAAACCTCATCGAGGCAATTAAAATTCTGGCCTCGGGGGAAACTTACATGGATGCAAAAGTGGCCGGACTACTGAGTGCCGCCTTGCGCGAGAAACGCATGAGCACCAGCCACGACGACCTTTCGGAACGGGAATTCGAAATTTTGCGGATGCTGGTCGCTGGCGCATCGCAAACTGATGTGGCGAACAAACTGGGATTGAGCGCCAAAACCATCAATACTCACCGCACCAACATCATGGCCAAACTGGGGGTATCGACATTCGCAGACCTGGTGCGCTACTCGATAAAACACAATATCGATACGGAAGCTTGAGCCTGGCTCGCGTACTGGGATTGACCCGCGCACCCCGTCGATAAACCTACATAGTGGGCCCAAGCACCCACGGCGCGAATTCGTCTTCTCCGTAACCCATCGCTTCGCTTTTGCTGGGTTCGCCCGACGCGGTCTTCAGAATAATCTCAAAAAACTTCTGCCCGACTTCCTGAATGCTGGCCTTGCCATCGACGATCACGCCGCAATTGATGTCCATGTCGTCTTCCTGCTTGTTGAACATGGCGGAGTTGGTGGCGAGTTTTAACGAGGGCGAAGGTTTGCAGCCGTAAGCCGAACCGCGGCCAGTGGTAAAACAAATCATGTTGGCCCCGCCCGCCACCTGGCCAGTGGCGGACACCGGGTCGTAGCCAGGGGTATCCATGAAAACAAACCCTTTGGCGCTTACGTGCTCAGCGTATTCATAGACGCCCATCATGGCCTGGGTGCCACCCTTGGCCACTGCGCCCAGCGATTTTTCCAAAATGGTGGTGAGCCCACCTGCTTTGTTGCCGGGCGAGGGATTGTTGTTCATCTCGCCGCCGAGTTTGGTCGTGTAGTCCTCCCACCAGCGAATGCGTTTGACCAGCTTCTCGCCGATTTCGCGCGTCGCGGCACGGCGGGTAAGCAGATGTTCGGCGCCATAGACTTCCGGGGTTTCGGAAAGAATTGCCGAGCCCCCGTGTTTGACCAGAAGATCCACCGCCGCCCCCAGCGCCGGGTTGGCCGATATCCCCGAATACCCGTCGGAGCCGCCACATTGCAGGCCCAGCGTCAAATGACTGGCGGGTACCGTTTCGCGTTTGACCCGGTTGACGTCAGGCAACAACTCCTTGATTCGCGCTATGCCATCGGCGATGGTTTTTTTGGTGCCACCGGTTTCCTGGATGGTAAACGCCTGCAACTGCTTCGAGCGTTTGAGCCCTTGCGCTGCCAGCAGATCGTTGATCTGGTTCGCCTCGCAACCCAGGCCGATCATGAGTGAAGAATGGAAATTGGGATGGGTCGCATACCCTGCCAGCACGCGACGCAGCAGTTCGACCGGCTCGCCCGTGGAGCCCATGCCGCAGCCGGTCTTGTGATGAATGGGTACCACGCCGTCGACATTCGGATACTGGGCCATGAAGTCTTCATCGAAGAACTTGGCGATGCTGCGGCAAACATGCGCCGAGCAGTTGACGCTGGAAATGATCCCAAGGTAATTGCGGGTGGCCACCCGCCCGTCCTCGCGCACGATGCCCTGGAAAGTGGCCGGGTTGGCAACATATTCGACCGGTTTGAAATCGGCACAATACGCATAGTCGCGCTGGAAGTCGCCCATGGCCAGGTTGTGCACATGAACATGATCGCCGGGCTTGATGGGCTTCACCGCGAACCCGATGATCTGGTTGTAGCGCCGCACCGGAGAACCTTCCGCGATTTCGCGCGTGGCGATTTTGTGCCCCGGAGGCACCGTGACGTTAACTCGAATTTTTTCCTTGATGATCTCGGTGCCCGCCGGCAGTTCCAGACGGGCAATCACCACGTCATCGGCAGGGTTGAGGCGGATAGTCAGATCGGCGGCTTGCAGCATTTAAGCAATCTCCTCTAGGGCGCCGGAGCCTTGTTTCGTCAAAGCCCCTCGTATGCAAGCAGCCATTCTATCCCAGTTATTCGGCCATTGAGCCTGGGCATACCTTGAGCAGGGAGTGCGACGAACCTTTGGGACTACCTGACGCCCGTGCGGAGCAGTCAACCCGCTGTGGCATACTGACGACTCAGAAAAAAACAACCCACTAGGGGGAGAAACGTGGCGGGCAGATTGAAGGGCAAGGTGGCATTGGTCACTGCGGCCGGGCAAGGTATCGGGCGGGCGACGGCGCTGGCGTTTGCACGAGAGGGAGCCAGCGTTTGGGCCACCGACCTGAATGAGGCAAGCCTGGCCGAGCTTAAGAAAACCGCCGGTGTTCAGGTGCGCAGACTCGACGTGCTGAAAGACGCGGATATCACGGCAATCGCAAAGGAAGTCGGTCGCCCGGACGTAATCTTCAATTGCGCCGGTTTCGTGCATCACGGCACCGTGCTGGAATGCGCCGACAAGGACTGGGACTTTTCCTTCAATCTGAATGTGCGCAGCCATTATGTGGTGATTCGCACCTTCCTGCCGGCAATGCTGGCAGGCGGAGGCGGGTCGATCATCAACGTAGCCTCGGTGGCCGGCTCGATCAAGGGCATCGCCAATCGTTTTGTTTACGGCGCGTCCAAGGCTGCGGTGATCGGGTTGACCAAATCGGTGGCCATCGACTACGTGAAGCAAGGCATCCGTTGCAATGCGCTGTGCCCGGGAACCGTCGATACGCCCTCGCTCGGCGACCGCATCAACGCATTTTCCGACCCGGCGCAGGCCCGCAAGGACTTTGTTGCCCGCCAGCCGATGGGGCGCCTGGCCAAGGCGGAAGAAATCGCCGAACTGTCGGTATTCCTGGCCTCCGACGAATCGATTTTCATGACCGGCCAGGCGGTGATCATGGACGGTGGGATTACTATTTGAGGGGCTGGGGGCTAGGGAAATTCTGAAAAACCCCTCACCCCTCACCCCTTACTCCTCACCCCTCACTCATTCATTCACTCATTCACTCATTCACTCATTCACTCATTCACGCTTTTTTATAATCATTCGGGAGACAAAATTGAAATTACTTCGTTACGGAGACGCAGGAAAAGAAAAGCCGGGCATTCTGGATTCGCAAGGCAATATTCGCGATCTGTCGGGCATTGTGAAAGACATCGACGGCGCCAGCTTGGGCGGCGATGGCTTGGCGAAAATTCGCGCGGCGAAGCTCGACTCTCTTCCGCAAGTACCGGGCAAGCCGCGAATCGGCGCGCCGGTGGGTAATGTCGGCAAATTCATCGCCATCGGCCTGAACTATGCCGACCACGCCAGGGAATCCAATCTGCCGATCCCGAAGGAGCCGGTGGTTTTTTCCAAGGCGACATCCTGCATCGTGGGGCCGAACGACGACGTCGTGCTGCCCAAAGGCTCGGTCAAGGGCGATTGGGAAGTCGAACTCGCCTTCGTAATTGGCAAAACCGCGAAGTCGGTATCCGAGGCCCAGGCCATGGACCACATTGCCGGATTCATGATCTGCAACGACGTGTCCGAACGCGAATGGCAAATCGAACGTGGCCCGACCTGGGACAAGGGCAAGGGTTTCGATACTTTCGGCCCGCTTGGACCCTGGCTGGTCACCCGCGACGAGATCGCCGATCCGCAGAATCTCGCCGTATGGTTGGATGTCAACGGGCAGCGCAAACAAACAGGCAGCACCAGCACCATGATTTTCGACGTCCGCAAACTGGTCTCTTACACCAGTTTTCTGTTCACGCTTTATCCCGGCGATGTTATTACCACCGGCACCCCCCCCGGCGTCGGCATGGGCATGAAACCGGCGCCGCAGTTTCTTAAGGCGGGAGACGTTATTCGCGTAGGTATCGACGGCTTGGGCGAACAGACGCAAAAGGTGCGGGGCGGCTGACGGGCGCGGGCCTGTCTTGATGACATAAGACACGCGTGCATGGCTCCGGATATCATGCAGCATTGGATATATTCGAAGCTTCGCGTGAAATACCTTGCCCTGCTGTGGTGGGTCGGCGCGTCGATCGCAATTGCGGGCGCTGCACCGGAATTCCGGGAGTCCGCAATCACCGCGACGGCACGACCGGTCTATTCCGTGAGTGCCACGCCAACGGTCGAAAGACTCGAATTTCAATTTAGCGCCGAACAATCGACGGCCTGGCTAAATCGCAAAGGCGATTTCGGCACAGACGGTTGGGTAAGCCACATTGGATTGCGTTGTGCCGAGTATCAACTGGGCTTGCGCTTCGGCATAGGGGCGCCCGGCTGCCTGAACGTCGAGTGGATTTCCGCGCCCAGATTTGTCAGCTCGCAGCGTCAATGCAATGGGGCGCGCGTCATGCACTCTGGTGGCGACTCGGTAGCCGATCTCGGCGTCGCGCTGGAACGCGTTTCCTGCGCGGAACGGATCATACGCTGCGAAGGTACCTGCAAATAATGCTTTCGCCCGATAACAAAAAATTCCGGAAACAACTGTCCGAACAACTCTCGCGTACTTGGTTTCGACGTGCTTTCTCCGCCTGCCTGCTTCTCGCGGGCACGGGGTATTTGCCCAGCCTCCTCGCTGGCGAATGGGCCGTTGGCGTTGGAATCGAATACTTCCACTGGAAGGAAGACATTATTAATGGTCTGGACGTCACGGAAACCGGGCAGATTCTGACTGCCTCGCTGCGGTACTTGCAAACGCGGGATGCCGGCCTGGTTCTGGGTTACCGGGGCAAGTTATGGGGTGGCAGGGTGAAATACGAAGGATCCGAGTTACACAACCCTGATATACCGCTATCGGGCAAATCAGGCTACGCCGGGATATCCAATGAAGCCCAGGTACGATGGCGCAGCGCTGGAGATCACAACCGACTCGACGGGGTATTTGGAATGGGGTTTGACTACTGGCGCCGCAGTCTTACCGTCATACAGGACGAAGATTGGTACGTTGGTTACCTTCGGCTAGGGATGGAATCCGGTATGGATGATCCAGGCAACTGGTCCGCAGCCCTCGGCGTGAAGTACCCGGTATGGACTCGCGAAAACGCCCACTTAAACAAGATAGGCTTCGACACAAATCCTGTGCTTGAACCGGGGTACCAGATTTCCGTCTATGCCGATCTTGCCTACCGGCTCGCCACAGATACACAACTGGTTTTGTACTACGACGGGTTTCGCTTTCCAAGTTCGGAGGAAAAACCGATCAACGACCTGAGTACGGGAATTCCAATTTCCGGAACCGTCGGGCAGCCTAGCTCCACAATGTCCATCATCGGCATCAAGCTCGAACATCTGATTCAATGATCCGGCCCCAGCCCTTGCCGGTGGCAAATACGGTATTCGCCTCGCACACTCTTTGTACCGCTCCGATGATGGACTGGTCGGATCGGCACTGCCGGTATTTTTTCCGGCAATTGTCGCCTCGCGCCCGGGTCTATACGGAAATGGTCACCACCGGCGCGCTGCTTCACGGCAATGTTCCCAGTCACCTGGATTTCGATGCGGCCGAACATCCCGTCGCGCTGCAACTGGGCGGATCGGAACCCGTCGAACTGGCCCTTTGCGCCAAGCTGGGCGCGGATTACGGCTACGATGAAGTCAATCTCAATTGCGGGTGCCCCTCCGAACGTGTCCAGCACGGCGCCTTCGGCGCCTGTCTAATGGCCGAGCCGGAGCTGGTCGCGGATTGCGTAAGGGCGATGCGGGAAGCGGTGTCGATTCCGGTCACCGTGAAACACCGCCTTGGCATCGATTCCATCGAGGAATTTGAGTTCGTATACCGGTTCGTCGCAACGGTATCGCAGGCCGGATGTCACCACTTCCTGGTGCATGCGCGCAATGCCATCCTCAAAGGTCTTTCTCCCAAGGACAATCGTTCGGTTCCTCCGCTCAAATACGACTTTGTGCGCAGGCTCAGGCGAGAATTTCCCGACCTGATATTCGTGGTCAACGGGGGCATCTCGGATGTCGATTCCATCGATGAACACCTCGAATACTGCGATGGCGTGATGTTGGGCCGGGCAGCTTATCAGAACCCCTGGCTGCTGGCAAAGATCGAGTCGCATCTGTTCGGCACAGCCGCGCTGAATCGCCTGCAGGTCGTGAATGCAATGTGCGACTACGCGCGCCGCCAATGTGCGCAAGGCGTGGCGTTGCGTTCGATCGTGCGACACATGTTGGGACTCTATCGCGGGCAGCCCAACGCCAGCCATTTCCGCCGCATGTTATCAAATGCCAATCTGCTGGCCTCGAATCTGCCGGAACTGCTGCTGGAAGCGGCACAGATCGCGGAAGATGCTTTGCCGATACGCGCGGTTGCCTGAATTGCCGTTGACCCGTAATGAAGCCGCTTGTCCATGAGCGCCATTCGTTTTGACACTTACTACCGATACGACGAACTCGTCGAGGTTCTTCGACGCTGGGCAAGCGATTATCCCGACTTGATCCGCCTGGAGCCCATCGGCAGGAGTCACGAAGGGCGCGAAATTTTTGTTGTCTGCGTAAGCAATCGGAACAGCGGGCCCGATTCGGAGAAACCCGCGTTTTGGGTGGATGGCAACATTCACGCTACCGAGTTGACGGGTTCGATGGCTTGTTTGCATCTGATTCATAGCCTCGTTGCAAACCATGGGATAGATCCCGAAATTACCCGATGCATGGACTCACGGGCGTTTTATGTTTGCCCGCGCGTGAATCCCGACGGCGCGGAATGGGCGCTGGCCGATGTGCCGATTCTGATTCGCTCCAGCACCCGCCCCTATCCCTATGACGAGGAACCGGTCGGCGGACTGGTTCGCGAGGATATCGATGGCGATGGCCGTGCTCTCACCATGCGCATACCGGACCAGAACGGCCCCTGGAAATTATGCCCGCAGGATCCGCGCATTCTGGTTCGACGCGAGCCGGCGGAAAGCGGCGGCCAGTATTATCGGATTCTGCCCGAAGGCCGCTTCGAAAATTACGATGGCGTTACGTTGAAGGTGCAGGAAAGGAAACAACGTCTCGATCTGAATCGTAATTTCCCGGCCTTCTGGCGCGCCGAACACGAGCAGGCCGGCGCCGGACCATTTCCCGCCTCGGAGCCGGAGATTTCGGCGGTGGCGAAATTCGTGGTGGAACATCCGAACATCACGGGCGCCTGTTCTTTTCATACCTTCAGCGGAGTATTGCTGCGGCCTTATTCGCACCTCGCAGATGATCAGATGCCGGCCGAAGATCTGTGGACTTATCGGACCATCGGCGCCAAGGGAACCGAGCTCACTGGCTACCCGGCAGTCAGTGTATTTCACGATTTTCGCTATCACCCGAAGGAAGTCATCACCGGCGATTTCGATTCCTGGATGTACGAACATCGCGGCGTCTATGCATGGACGGTTGAAATCTGGAGCCCGCAGCGGCAGGCGGGCATTGCCGATTTCAAATTCATCGAGTGGTATCGGGAACACCCGCTTGAAGACGACTTGAAACTCATGCAATGGAACGATCAAGCGCTCGAAGGCAGGGGCTTTGTGAACTGGTACCCCTTCGACCACCCGCAACTTGGCAAATTGGAAATTGGCGGTTGGGACGGCCTGTATTGCTGGACCAATCCGCCGCCTACGATGCTGGAAAAGGAAATTGCACCTTTATCACGCTGGCTGCTGTGGCATGCGCAAATTTCGCCACGCCTGGAACTGTTCGAGGCTACGGCGACCCGCCTCGGTGAGAATGCCTGGCGCGTGCGGCTCGCGGTGCACAACACCGGCTGGCTTCCGACTCAGGTCACCCGACATGCGAAACAAAAAAACATGGTGCGCGGCGTGGTGTGCGAAATTGCACTTCCCGACGGCGCGAGTCTCGAAACCGGGAAATTGCGGGAGGAATTAGGCCAGCTCGAAGGCCGTGCCCACAAACCGGCCGCGGCACTGGCTTGGGGAGCGTCGGCCGCGGATGAAACCGTCGATCGCCTGAAAATCGAATGGGTGGTGAGGGCATCGGTAGGTGCCAGGCTTGAGGTCAAAGCGCGGCACGAAAGGGCTGGTACTGTGCGGGCGAGCCTGACACTGGAATAGTCCCGGAAAAGGCTATTTGCAGTTTTTAACGTGAAAGTATCGATGCTCGAAGCGCGTTCAAGTCTGACTCGTTGGGTAGGATGGGTTGAGCGCAGCGATACCCATCAAAGCTAACCTTGCTGAAGTGACAAGCTCGGAAGGAACGTAGCGCATTCCGGGATAATAGCCTCGCTCAAGTACCTCCATGTGACGAGCCCAGTCGATTGGCCACATTCGAAAAATGTATGGATATGTTGATTAAGCGTTGTTTCCCGCAGATTTGGTTTGCGCAGCGGAAGATGGGCAGCTTGGCGAGTACGCGGAGCATCCCCGGAATACGCTGCGCTCCGTCCGGGCTACGGTTGCTCAATTTCGGCCTCAAGTGGGCGGTGGATGGCGGAAAGCTTGAGCGGCGAGGTGTTTCACCCTTCACGCATTCACTCCGCACGTAACTCCCGACTCGTGCCGCATTAGATGAAACGATTGCTCACCATAGCCCTTGTGCTGGCCTCCTGGAGCATGTCCCTATCGGCCGGGGAGGAGAAACCCCCACGGAAATATTCCAAGCAGGATTTGAAGACCGACCTCAAGTCTGCCGGCAGACAGACAAAAGAGGCGGCATTCTCCGCTGGCCGCGCGATCAATAAAGGCACCAAGAACGCCGTAAAAGGCGTTAAACAGGGATTCCAGCACGCTGGCGAAGGAGATTCGCACAATGCCACACAGAAAAAAGAGCGGTCAGCGCGGCAGTAAGCGTAAGACACGCAATTGCATCGAGCAGCGCATTGGCGCACACTGTGAACATCCCGCCCATGGTTTCTTAAGAAACGCCGAACCAGTGTCATGACTGCTTGTGCAGCAATGACATTTCTGGACTGGTGTTTCCGAAGAATTGCCGAGACCAGGCATTGGCAAGCGGGCAAGACTACGGAGGCGGTGGATGCAAAAACAGACAGTACCCGGTGCGCGTTTTGTCGAGTTGTTGAACGAAGAGATCCAGCGCCACCCGTTCTACAAAAAAGGCATGTCATTTACCGAGAATTCGACATCCGGCAAGCCAGTTCGCTTGTTGAACGTGACTTGGGATAAGGAAAAGTGGGGCGAGTTCGATTTTGTGTTTGCCGCCGCGCACCGGGTCATCCGGTCTCGTTACGACGCCAGGTAATCGCCGGCGCGCGATCAAGGGTCGTCATTTTTCGATCGCAACAAGTCAGGTAATAACATCGCCTTTTTCCAACGTGGTGCATTCGCGCTTGAACACCAGCGTTCCGTTGAGTTTGAGGAAAGTCTCGACGGTGTACGGGTCGGCCAATCGCTTGACGTTTGCCATAGGGGCAAACGGGCGATATAGCGAACCTTGGCCTTTTGGGGTACGGGCGTTCCACGTCGTTAACGTGAAAGAAACGATGGTCCAATCGCGCACAAGCCTTACGACCTCGGTAGGATGGGTTGAGCGCAGCGATACCCATGCTGCAAGGTGCACTTTGATGGGTATCGCTTCGCTCAACCCATCCTACGGGGTTCAACGTGGCAAAAATCTCTTTCATTTCCCCGGGTGGCACCAGGCGCCATGATCGTTAGCTTTAGATAGAGGGCCCGCGTGCGGATGGGTGCAGGCAAATGGGTGCTGTATGAAGTCCACGCTCCTCAGGGTGCCGACGACAACGGACGCATGATGGCGATCCGGATGAGCGCCAGCGGCGCCGCGTCGTCGAAGCGAATTTCACCGCCCAGGAGTGAAATCCCGAGTTCGCGCCACAGGGCGTTCAGATCCACGTTCACCGGCTCGTGTTTCATGCGATCGTAGGTTTCCCTCAAGACGCTTGTTCCCGTGCCGGTATCCGCCACCGCCAACACTCGGGTAATCGGCCACTCCTGCGCGTTATTGGCCCCGCCCGCAACCAAGGCGCGCAAGGCATCCTGAAGGCCGAATTTGTTCGACGTTCGGCGGCGGATTTCGATATCCGAAACCAGGAAATACAAGGCACCTCCCCAATATGTCCGCCCCCAAGTGGGCGTCTGGTCCAAGCCCCGGTCGCCTGACTGCGGCAGGCCCTGCGGCAGCCCCTTCATCAGTTCTGCCCAGGCCGCCTCGACGCCCAATGTTCCGGACTGTGCCCGAGCCACCGACTCCACGTAGGTGGCCAGTCCCTCTTCCATCCAGTCATGCGGATCATCGAGGGTTGGCATCGCGTGATGAATGAGTTCGTGCACCAGTATCCAGTCCTGCCGCAATTGTTCGACCGTGGTATCTCGACCCATCAATATTCTGCTTGCCGCGCCCCGGTATCCCCAGGTGGTGCCGCCGCGCACGCCACTGCCTGCCGAAGGCACGATCAACAGTCTTGCGGCGGGATCGGGCAGTCTTCCGAAATAAGCAGTGACTATCCGCAGACGTTGCGCCACCCAGTCGATGATCGTTTGGCGTGGCAGCCGCAACTCGCCGGGCGCAAAAGCAACGTCCAGCGTTCCGCCGGGCGCGGCGATCCGGGCGCTCGGCAGCTCCAGGAATTTGCCATACGGAAAGTAGCGGCCCAGGAAAATTTCGTTCTGCGCGGCGGCCGGCAACGAAAGTATCGCCATTGCCCCTAAAACCGCGAGCCTTTTCCCACGCGCAGCGGAACGAAGCGTACTGAAGCAGCTTTTCGGCATATTGCAAGGATACGCCTGGCCGGAAACCATTTTTTACCTCGACGTAAGGTTTTGCGCCGGTGTGCGACTTACTCGCGGGGCAACGGAACGAAAAATTCGCGCTCCGCTGCATCCAGTTGCGGCTTCGAAACGTATTCAAGCTTGCGCGACCAGGCTTCCTGGCAGTTTGCTCGGAGCCCTGCGTGTATCAAGTGCGGGAAACCGGTCCGCACGGGCCGAAAAGGGCAGGATTTCTGCTCGGCTCACGAAACCGGTGTGTGGTCAACATCTATCCTATAGGAGGGTCATCATGGAAGGTAAAAAAATTGCTGGATTGGCGGTCGCGGCGGCTGCGGCCATGTTGTTTGCATCAGGTTGTGCCAGCACGGGTGGTGGCATGGGTTCGACGGCCAAGATGAAGTGTGCGGGCGCGAATGCCTGCAAAGGCCAGGGCGAATGCAAGGCCGCCAGCAACGGTTGCAAAGGCCAAAACGCCTGCGGGCGCCAGGGCTGGGTATTCATGGAAAGCAAGGCCGATTGCACGGCAGCCGGCGGCACTGCTTCGTAGGCTATTTGAAACAAACGGGGCGCCGGGGCTACGCGGCGCCCCAAATTTAATTTTGCGTGGAATTCATGGACGGCCTCCTTCCCAATCTTGGCTTTGGACTCGGGCTTCGCACCGATCACTACGATGCGGTGTTGGAGAGCGAACCTGCCGTGGATTGGTTCGAGGCGATCAGCGAAAATTATTTGGCGCCGGGAGGCAAGCCGCTGCACTATCTCGACCGCATCCGCGAACGCTACCCGGTGGTGCTGCACGGAGTTTCGATGTCGATTGGCAGCACCGATCCGCTCGACATGGATTATCTTCGGCAATTGAAAAATCTGGCGCGGCGAGTAGAGCCTGCCTGGATTTCCGATCACCTGTGCTGGACCGGAATTGCCGGGAACAATCTTCACGACCTCATGCCACTGCCCTATACCGAGGAAGCCATCGATCATGTCGCCGGCCGGATCGGGCAGGTGCAGGAATTCCTGGGCCGCCGCATCCTGATCGAAAACGTGTCGAGTTACGTGACGTTTCGTCAATCCGCCATGCTTGAATGCGAGTTTGTCGCGGAAATCGCGCGCCGCGCCGATTGTCTGCTTCTCCTCGACGTCAACAATATATATGTCAGCGCTTTTAATCATCAATTCGACGCGTTGTCCTATCTGGATGCCATACCTGCCGAACGGGTGCGACAGATCCACCTCGCCGGCCATGAAAATTGCGGGACGCACATTGTGGATACCCATGATGCCGATGTGATCGAACCGGTTTGGGCCTTGTACGCCGAGGCCATTCGTCGCTTCGGGCCGGTGTCGACCATGATCGAACGCGACGACCACATTCCGCCTCTTGAGGGATTGGTCGCTGAGCTTGGGCGGGCACGTACAATTGCCGCCGGGGCCTTGCGGCAAAAGGTGGCCGCATGAGTCCGCTCGCTCTCGCCGAGAGCGAATTTCAGAAATTTGTAATGGGCAGTTCAGCGGCGATTGACACCCAGATCGTCGGGGAACGGGATTTTCGCCAGGTCCGTCTGGGCATTTACTACGACGCGTATCGGCTGCGATTGACCGAGGCTCTGAGCAAGGATTATGAAGCGTTATGCGCATGCCTGGGCACCGAGGCCTTTAACCGGATGGCCGGCAAGTACCTTTCGGCTTTTCCCTCCACGTTTCGAAATCTGCGCTGGTTTGGCGGCCGGTTGGCCGATTTTCTGGCCAACGATGCCGCGTATCGCAATGCGCCGGTGCTCGCCGAACTGGCACGCCTGGAATGGGTAATGGGCCTGGCCTTCGACGCGTCCGATGACGCGGCGCTGACATTCAATGAGCTGGCAAGCATAGCGCCGGAAGCGTGGCCGGAACTGCGCTTCGAACTCCATCTATCGGTGCATCTGCTGGCGCTACGAAGCAACGCGGTGGCCATTTGGCGTGCCGTCAAGGATGAAACGGGCGAAGAAGTTGCGCCGAGGTATGAAGATGCGCCGACCCGTTATATAGTCTGGCGCCGGGAACTGGCCGCCTATTTTCGCTCGGTCGCTGCCGACGAAGCCTGGGCCATCGAAGCGGTGCGCGAGGGAAAATCGTTTACCGAAATTTGCTCGGGCCTATGCGAATGGATCGCCGAAGACGCAGCGCCGCCTCGGGTGGCGGGTTATCTGCGCGAATGGGTCGACGAAGGCTGGATCCGCACGGTCATTTCCACTCCCGGGAATTCCGGCATGAATTCGAATTAACCTAAAAACCGTACCACAAAGACACAGAGGCACCGAGAAGAACAAAAAATCAAACAGTTGTCGTGTAAGAGGTGTTCACCTTTTTGGTGAGTATGCGGATAGATGCAACGTTTTGTTTTTCTCCGTGTTCTTAAGGCGCAGCACTTACGGCCGAAGCTGTGATGCCTCTGTGGTTCAACTGCTTTTTCTAGGATTAATTTGGCCGCTACCTCAAGACGGCCACTTCTTATGCAGTTCGCCCACCTGCTCTGGCGTCAGAATCTTCAGGCGATTACCCCGTAGCAGCAAATAAAGTTTCGCGGTCTCTTCCAATTCCTCGCTTGCATAGACCGCCGACTCGAGGTCCTTGCCGGCGACAATCGGCCCGTGATTGGCCAGCAGAATAGCGTGATGTTTTCCCGCGACCTCCCTGACCGCCCCGGCCAGCGTCACATCTCCCGGCGGGTAATAGGGCAACAAAACCAGATTGCCGATTTTCATCACATAGTAGGCAGTGATCGGCGGTATTGCTTGAGCTGGATCCGTATCATGCAGACAGGACACCGCCACCGCGTGTGTGGAATGCAGGTGAACGATGGCCCCCGCGCCGGGCCGTTCCTGATACACCGACATGTGCAGAAAAGATTCCTTGGTCTGCTTGTCGCCCGATATCAGGTTGCCGCTGCCATCTATTTTCGACAATCGCGCCGGGTCGAGCCGGCCAAGACAGGCGTTGGTGGGCGTCATCAGCCAGCCCTCGTCCAGCCGCACGCTGATGTTGCCCGAGCTGCCAGGCGTCAGGCCGCGGTCATATATCGATTTTCCCAGCAGGCAGATGTCTTCCCGGAGTTTCGTTTCGTTCATATACGTTTTCTGTTTAAAGACTCCCTCTTACCGCGGAGGACGCAGATGACGCGGAGGAACGGCAAGAGAGAGAACAGACTGAAGTTAATGGTATTCCATGGCGAATGATCCCCAACATTGAATTATGCCGATGAAGGTTCACGATCAAGCACCCCACCGTTAAGTCCAATTTTGCTTTCCTCGTTTTGTTTTCCTTCTGCGTCCTCCGCGTCCTCTGCGATGAGTGTTGCTTTAGTCACGGCTGGAGCTTGAAGGCCTTGGTGAAAAAATCCTCGGCGCCAAAATTGCCGGATTTCAGTGCCAGCGCGAGGGCCGGCTCGCCGATCGAGAACGTCCACGGCACACCGGGATCGATTTCCGGGCCGACGTGCAGCCCTTCGACGCCTAGGGCACCCACCACCGCGCCTGCAGTCTCCCCGCCCGCCACCACCAGTCGTCTCACACCCTTGGAAACCAAACCTCGGGCGATTTTCCCCATGGTCTCTTCAACCAGGGCACCGGCGTGTTCCCGCCCCAAAGCTTGCTGAACTTTTTTCACCTGGTCGGGTGCTGCGGTCGAATAAATCAAGACTGGTTTCTCGCCAAGGCGTGTTGCCGCCCAGTCGAGGGCCTCGGCGGCCAGGTCACGCCCAGCGGCGATCACGGCGGGATCGAGCGTAAACGCTTCATGGTCTTGTTTCATCCTTGCCACTTGCGCCTGGGTCGCAATGGAGCAGGAGCCAGCGATCACCGCGCTTGGCCCTGTTACTTTGGGCAATCGACCGGCCTCGCCGCTCGCAATGAGTCCTTTGCGTTGGAAATTTGCTGGCAAACCCATCGCCATGCCGGAACCGCCGGTGACCAGCTTCATGTCCGCGCAAGCTTCGCCAAGGATCATCAAATGCTCGTCCGTAAAAGAATCAAGCACGACGTGGCGAATGCCTTTTCCGCGTAACTCGTTGAACGCCGCGCGAATCGCACCAACACCCTTGGCCACCGTCGTATAGGGCAGGAGCGCCACCTTGTGCGGCGTCTGGCGTTGCAGCACCCGCACCAGCGAAGGATCGGTCATGGGAGTAAGCGGATGATTGCGCATGCCGGACTCCGAGAGCAATTCGTCGCCCACGAACAAGTACCCCTTGTAGACGGTGCGCTTGTTGGTCGGAAATGCCGGGTTGAAGACGCTGAATTTCTCTCCCAGCGCATCGAGCATCGCATCGGCCACCGGGCCGATGTTGCCCTTGTCCGTCGAGTCGAAAGTGGAACAGTATTTGAAGTAATACTGGCGCGTGCCCTGTGCCCGTAGCCAATCGAGTGCGGCCAGCGACATGGATACGGCTTCGCCAGCAGAGTTACTGCGCGATTTGAGCGCCACAATAATGCAGTCGGCTTGCGGCACAACAAAACCCTTGCGCGGAACGCCCAGCAACTGGATCGTTCGCATGCCGGCCTTGACCAGCGTATTGGCAAGATCGGTGGCGCCGGTAAAATCGTCGGCGACGCAGCCAAGCAGGATGCTCACGGCACCGTCCTTATCGATGGACCTTCCACGGAATTCACTTCCCTTCAAGGAATGGATGTTTGGGCATAATGGTACCTAAACTCCGCTTCGAAGGAATGGATTATGGCGTTCGCCGAAAATTTGCGGTCCCTGCCCCCGATCGCAGCCATCGAGAAATTGGATCTGATTGGCGCCGACGGCAAACTCGTCGCAAGCATCGAAAACAAACCAGGGCAAGCCGGCTCGCTTGCGGTATATCACCACTTGGCCAGCAAGTACGGCGCCATTAATGCCTTGGCCGCCAAAGACGGACTGGCTCTGTACGCCGAGCATCGGGAGGACGCGGAACAACATCCCGGCAAGCATCCCAACATCGACCGGCTGTTCAAGGTAATCGCGGAGAACCTGGCGCTCTCGACGCTCATCCACCCAAGAAAATAGTTCGCGACCGCTGTCATGGATCCCGTCGTCGTCCAGGCAATGGCCAAATGGCCCTCTGTTCCAAACGTATTTGGCTGGTTATTGCTTGACCGGCGCGGCAACTGGCTGATCAAGGGCGATCGCATCGCGAATCCCGGGATCATTTCGTTTATCGGCCGTAACTATGCTCAAGACGAGCTCGGCCGGTTTTTTTTCCAGAATGGTCCGCAAAGAGTATTCGTCTCCCTGGCTTACACGCCTTATGTCGCCTTGCTCGAATCCGGTGCGCCCGGTCGTCTCCACACTCAGACAGGACAAACCCTGACCCGCGTGTCGGGAGTCTGGATCGACGAAGGTGGGTCAATGTTATTGCGCTGGGAATCGGGTGTCGGAGTGGTCAACGATCGCGACCTCGAAGCCGTGCTGAGGATGCTGACAGACGCGCGTGGTAGCCCCGTTGCCGACGCTGGTTTGGCGCGGGTGCTGGACTCCGACTTACAACGCCGCAACACCGGCCTGTACTTCGATTACGCCAGCGTGAGAGTGCCGGTGGGCAGAATTCGCTCGGAGGAAGTCGCCCAGAAATTCGGCTTCGATCCCGCGCCCAGGCAGAAGGAAGGCGAGCCGGAATGCTGAAGGCGCAAGCTATGGTCGATCCGCTGGATCACAGTTTACGGGGCGGGCCTAGCCTTTGATCCGCTTCGCGGTAAAGGACTCTTCCACGTTGTCGCGGAAATAGCTGACGATCGAGGGCGCACTGACCAGGCGGCGATGGATTTCCGCCGAAACACCGGTGTACTGAACGACCCGCTCATCGCTGAACTCGACTTCCAGAGTTCGATTTCGCTCATCAAAGCCGACCGAGCGGATAGAGCCTGAATTTAGTGTTTTGCGATCCATGACGGACTCATATTCTGTGCCGTGACAGGGACGGATTGGCATTGCGCGCGTGTCTCAAGGCTGAGACGGAAGCCAGGGTAGAACGATTCGCGCCACATGACGGAGTGGGCTTTGGTCATGCGGATTCGAGACTTGCCGGGCCCGATAAGCCAGCCAAAGCTCGCGGCACAGTGTCTGGTATCCGTCACGGAGGCAGACTGCCCGCGAGCATATGGGAAGCTTAGTTGGGCCTGTTACCAGCTACCGGAAACGGCCATGCGGCCGGCTCGGTCATCGGTTTCGGCGCCGCTGGGGCCGCCATTGCTGGCTTTGCCGCTGGCTTCGCTTTCACTTTCTTCTTGGCCTTGGCCTTTTTTGCCTTTTTCTTGGCAGGCTTTTTGGCCTTTTTCTTGGCGGCCTTTTTCTTGGCCGCGCGTTTAGCAGGCCGCTTGGCCGCTTTTTTCGCGAGCTTTTTCGCAGCCTTCTTTTTCGCAGGCTTTTTAGCGGCCTTTTTCTTGCCGGTGGACTTCTTGGTGGTCTTCTTTGCAGCTTTCTTCTTTGCAGCCATTTCTATTCTCCTAATGAGAGTTGAACAAAGGTACTACCGGCCCTTCCGGGGGAATCCCGTCCGGTGCCGACTGCGGGCAGCCGCTCGCGCGCCATACAGGCCGACGATCGGACACCATCAGTGCGTTGCCGCGGGGCGCCAAAACCTGGCGCACCGACGGCGAAAATTCGTAGAGGGAAGGAGGCATCGGCTGGATACGGGACATTCCCCATATCGGCCAAGGATCAGAAACGAAGAGAGACGGAAACCTGGGACCGGGCGTCATTGCTCCCAGCCTGACGCCGCATTGGACTGCCATGCGGCGCGAGTTTCGACGTCAAGTTTGTACCGCTTGTCCGGTTTACCCATTCAATCCTATCAAGTGTGCCGCCGGCAATTGCACGAAACCCGGCAGCACTCGTAATGCAAAAATCGTTCTCGGGGTCATGCTCAATCCCAGTTGAGCGCGCCACCCGTCTGATATTCCGTCACACGGGTTTCGAAGAAATTCTTTTCCTTCTTCAGGTCTATCATTTCCGACATCCACGGAAACGGATTATTCGCTCCTGCGAACAAAGGATCAAGACCAATTTGCTGTGCACGCCGATTTGCGACGAACCGCAGATACTCTTTGAACATCGGCGCATTCAATCCAAGCACACCACGCGGCATTGTATCCTCCGCGTAGCGATATTCAAGCTCCACGCCTTTCTGAATCAGTGACCGAATCTCGTCGCGAAACGCCGGAGTCCACAAATGCGGATTCTCCATCTTGATCTGGTTGATCAGATCGATCCCGAAATTGCAATGCATCGACTCGTCGCGCAGGATGTACTGGTACTGTTCGGCGGCGCCAGTCATCTTGTTCTGGCGTCCAAGAGCCAGAATCTGGGCAAACCCCACGTAGAAGAACAGGCCTTCCATGATGCAGGCGAAGACGATCAGGCCCTTGAGCAGCTTTTGATCGTCTTCCGGGGTTCCGGTCTTGAAATGCGGATCGGTCAGCGTCTGGATAAAGGGAATCAGGAATTCGTCCTTGTCCCGAATGCTGGAAACTTCGTGATAGGCATTAAAAATTTCGCCCTCGTTCAAGCCCAGGCTTTCCACGATGTACTGATAGGCGTGGGTATGAATGGCTTCTTCAAACGCCTGCCTGAGCAGATACTGCCGGCATTCCGGTGCCGTAATGTGTCGATAAGTGCCCAGAACAATGTTATTGGCCGCCAGCGAGTCGGCAGTGACAAAAAAGCCCAGATTGCGTTTGACGATCAGACGTTCGTCATCGGTCAGCCCGTTGGGATCCTTCCAGGTGGCGATGTCCCGGCTCATGTTGATTTCCTGGGGCATCCAGTGATTGGCGCAGCCAGACAGGTATTTGTCCCATGCCCATTTGTATTTGAACGGGACGAGCTGGTTGACGTCGGCCTGACCGTTGATGACACGCTTGTCCTCGACCCGGACACGGCGCGTGGTGCTCGCCGCGGGCGCAACCTCTACCAGCCGCGGCACCACGATGCCGCCCATGCCGGGCCGGAAACCGCTGCCACCACCTTCCGCGATGTGATCTTCAAATTGCAACATGAACTGTGTCCTTTATAGGTGTTATCGGTGGAGTGTCGAGCGCCGGACGTGCCCGGCGCAGGAAGGCCGGGCTCAAGCCCGGCAAACAGGACAACCGCCTGACGCGGCCGTTTTTTCCGGACGATTGCCTCAATGCCGTTGCAAAGTCCGTAATCTGAGAAGTTGTTGCACAATATTTTCGCGCCCGCGCAGAAGCTGGAACACCAGCCGGCGCCTGGCCGCTACCCTGACAAATCGACCTGCCCTCATTGGCAAGCCTCGCAGTCCGGATCTTCGATGCGGCAGAACTTGGAGTCTTCGGGCTGGACCGCGGCCGAATTCAGTCCGCCGACGACTCCGCCATCCGTCGGCACCGCATTTAACTGCCCACCGCGCACCGTGGACTTCTCTGCCGAGGTGGCACCCAGGGTGCGCAGATAATAGGTCGTCTTGAGGCCGCGCACCCAGGCCAGTTTGTAGGTGTCGTCCAGCTTCTTCCCGGAAGCCCCCGGCATATATATGTTGAGCGACTGGGCCTGATCGATCCATTTCTGGCGCCGGGCGCCGGCCTCCACTATCCAATGCGGCTCGATCTCGAAGGCGGTGGCGTAAAGACTGCGAACTTCCGCCGGCACGCGGTCCACCTTGGCCAGACTGCCATCGAAGTACTTCAAATCCGCGATCATCACCTCGTCCCACATGTTGAGCTTCTTCAGGTCGTGGACAAGATAGTCGTTGGTCACCGTGAATTCGCCCGACAAGTTCGATTTCACATACAGATTTTGATAGGTCGGCTCGATGGATGCCGACACGCCGACAATATTGGCGATGGTGGCGGTGGGCGCAATGGCCAGGCAGTTGGAATTGCGCATTCCATACTTTCGGATGCGCGCCCGCAGCGGCTCCCAATCCAAGGCGGAGGAATGGTCCACTTCCAGATATCCGCCCCGCTCCTCCGCCAGCATCTTGAGGGAATCCTGCGGCAGGATGCCGCGCGACCATAAAGAGCCTTCGTAGGTGGAATAACGGCCACGCTCTTCGGCTAACTCGGTCGATGCCCAGTAGGCGTAATACGCCACCGTCTCCATCGATCGATCGGCAAATTGGATCGCCTCCTGCGAGGCATAAGGCACCCGCATTTGCAGCAGGCAATCCTGGAATCCCATGATGCCCAGCCCGACCGGACGGTGCTTGAAATTGGCATTGCGCGCCTTGTTCACTGCGTAATAATTGATGTCGATCACGTTGTCGAGCATGCGCATCGCAGTCGATACGGTGCGGCGCAGCTTTTCGTCGTCGAGTTTGCCGTCTTTCATGTGTGCCGGCAGGTTGACCGACCCCAGGTTGCAAACCGCAATCTCGCTATCCGAGGTGTTCAGGGTAATTTCGGTGCAGAGGTTGGAGCTATGCACCACCCCGACATGTTGCTGCGGGCTGCGGATATTGCAGGGATCCTTGAAGGTGATCCACGGGTGGCCGGTTTCGAACAACATGGTCAGAATTTTTCGCCACAGCGTCAGGGCCGGCACCCGTTTGAACAGTTTGAGCTCGCCGGTCTGGGTTTCCTGTTCGTAAACGGTATAGGCCTTTTCGAAAGCCGCGCCATATTTTTCGTGAAGATCCGGTACGTCGGCCGGCGAAAACAGTGTCCATTCCCCGGCTTCCATGACGCGCTTCATGAAAAGATCCGGGATCCAGTTAGCCGTGTTCATGTCGTGGGTGCGACGGCGGTCGTCCCCGGTGTTCTTGCGCAACTCGAGGAATTCCTCGATATCCAGATGCCAGGTTTCCAGATAAGAACAAACGGCGCCCTTGCGCTTGCCGCCCTGATTGACCGCCACCGCAGTATCGTTGACGACTTTCAGGAAAGGCACAACTCCCTGGGACTTTCCGTTGGTCCCCTTGATATGGGAGCCCAGCGCCCGCACCGGCGTCCAGTCATTGCCCAGCCCTCCGGCAAATTTCGACAACAGCGCATTTTCCTTGATCGCTTCGTATATGCCCTCCAGATCGTCCGACACTGTCGTCAAATAGCAACTGGACAATTGCGATCGCTGCGTCCCGGCGTTAAACAACGTCGGAGTCGAAGACATGAAATCGAAACTCGACAGCACGTTGTAGAACTCGATGGCCCGGGCCTCGCGATCGATCTCGTTGAGCGAAAGTCCCATTGCCACTCGCATAAAAAAGGCCTGGGGGAGTTCGATCCGCTGACCGCGTACGTGGAGAAAGTAGCGGTCATAGAGCGTTTGCAGGCCTAAATAACCAAACTTGAAGTCTCGATCGGCGTCCAGCGCAGCACCCAAGGCCCGCAGATCAAATCGCGCCATCCGCTCGTCCAGCAAGCCGGCGTCGATGCCTTTTTTTATAAACCCCGGAAAATATTCGGCATACCGGGTCGACATGGAAGCATGTGTCACTTCTTCGCCCAGCACCTCAAGGCGCACGCTGTTCAACAACAGCCTTGCCGTGACATAGCCATACGCCGGGTCTTTTTCAATCAGGGAACGCGCCGCCAGAATCGCGCATTTGCGCACCTCATCGATCGGCACTCCGTCATATAAATCCTTGAGCGTCATATCCAGAATCAATTCCGGATCCACCGCGTTGCCCAGGCCTGCGCAGGAATCGGTCACCAGACCGGCAAGCCGGGCCATGTCCAACGGGATGCTCCGGCCGGCATCGGTCACACTCAAACCTCGCGGCTGGGAGGCCGCTTCGGCGGCGCGATTCTTGGCGCGCGCCTTGGCGCGCGCCTCGCGATACAACACATAGGCGCGCGCCACCTCGTGCTCTCCGGAACGCATCAACGAGAGCTCGACCTGGTCCTGAATGTCTTCGATATGAAACGTGCCACCATTGGGCTGGCGACGAACCAGGGAATTCACCACCAAGTCAGTGAGGCTCTCGACCAGTTCGCGCACGCGTGCCGACGCCGCGCCCTGGCCACCGTTGATGGCAAGAAACGCCTTGGTCATCGCTACCGAAATTTTTCCCGGTTCGAAGCCCACCACAGACCCATTGCGCCGGATGACATGGAATTGCGCAACGCCTTGCGCATCGCGGCTTGCTTCGACGGACTCTCTCGCAAATTCGCCGACAGTCGACGGAACAATTGGTCTGGAAATTAGTTGCATGCCCACTCCTTGATATTTTTGTCGCCTGTAGACAACAGGCGTTCGGAAATTCAAACCACAATATATAGTGCTTGGACCCTCATTGCGGCGCTAATTCTAGTGACACCAGTACCTCTGTCAAGATTTTTTTCGATTACGAAACGAATCATGCATCTGCAAAAATATTTTGGCTTTTTTCGATGCGATAGCGAAAACATTTCGCGTTGGCTGGATTTTTCGATGCAGCCTCCGGCCAATATTTGAACGTCGTAATGCGTATCGGAAATTTTGTCGGGCAGAGACGACGGCACCGAAATATTTCGCTGCGAGTGCAAATTGCGCCGTCATACGAACGGCAAAGGCGTCACGCCTTGGCGCAACTTCACTCGTCAGCGATCAATTGCCGAAATCGTTGCCAGTTAAAATAGGGGCCCGGATCCGTCTTGCGTCCGGCTGGCGTGGCAATGTCGGAGTGACCGACGTACTCGTGGATGGGATATTGACGGCGAACCGTTCGAGCAAGGTCGGCTAGAGCGGTATATTGGGCATCAGCGAATGGAATATCGTCGCCTCCTTCGACTTCGATGCCAATCGAAAAATCGTTGCAGCGACTGCGGCCCCGCCATTCGGATTGCCCGGCATGCCAGGCACGCCGGGCACAACTGACAAATTGGATCAGCGCACCGTCGCGGCGGACAAGGAAATGACTGGAAACCCTGGCATCGGCGATCTGCCGATAATAAGGATGGGCATTGGGATCGAGGCAATTGGTAAACAGCTCGATAATTCCCGGGCCACCGAACTGGCCAGGCGGAAGACTGATGTTGTGGACCACCAGCAGTTCGATGACCGAACCGGGCGGCCGCTCATCGAAGTTCGGGGATGCAATATGGGTAACGCTGTCCAACCATCCGTCGGTGTCGAAAATCCCGGTCATCGCATCTTTACATCCGGAAGACGTGGCGCCCGGACGGGGCCGGAGAGTAAACGTTCACCACGAGCTTCAATCCCCGTGCACCGAACCCGGAGCGCTTTCAATTTAACCCCAGGCGCTCCATTCTGTAGCGCATCGAGCGGAAAGTAATGCCGAGAAGTTTGGCTGCCGAGGTCCGGTTATAACGAGTCTTTTCAAGCGCTTCAACGATAGCGTCTTTTTCGATGCGGTCCAGGTAATCCTGCAGGGGTGCCTTGCTATCGTTTCCGGGAGCGCTGACCGGTCCCGACATTTCCTGCGGGGTCAATTGCAGGTCGGAGGTAGTGACCCGCCCCCCGCCGCAAAGCGCCATTGCCCGTTCCAGAATGTTTTCCAGCTCGCGGACGTTGCCCGGAAAATCATAGCGCCTGAGTTCTTCGACGGCAGCCGGATCGATTTCGGTCTTTTTCCCGGCCAGCAATCCGAGCTTTTCCAGCAGCACCGCGACAAACTGTGGCACGTCTTCGCGCAATTCCCGCAGAGCGGGCATGCGAAGCTCGATAACGTTCAGACGATAGTAGAGGTCGTGTCTGAACTTGCCCGATTCGACGCATTCGCTCAATTTTTGATGGGTGGCGCTGATCAGCCGCACGTCAACCGGGTCTTCCTGGGTTGCGCCAACCTTGCGGATCTTTTTTTCCTGAATGGCGCGCAACAGTTTGACCTGCATTGCCAGAGGCAGGTCGGCGACTTCGTCCAAAAACAAGGTTCCCCCACTGGCGGCCTGGAAAAATCCGTCACGCTCCGTATCTGCGCCGGTAAACGCACCCTTTCTATAGCCGAAGAATTCCGACTCCATCAAATTTTCTGGAATAGCTCCGCAATTCACAGGCACAAACGGCTGACTGCGACGCGCGCTTTTCTGGTGAATCAGGCGGGCTGCCAATTCTTTGCCGCTGCCTGATTCGCCTGTAATATGGACCGGAGCTTCGCTGCGGGATAGTTTTTCGATCAACTCCCGCACCAGCTGAATGGCCGGTGCGCTGCCCAAAAGGGCCTGCTCGCCGCTCGCTTTGGCTGCGGGCGACTGCGGCAGCGACAGGGCGGATTTGACCAGTGTGCGCAATTGGTCCAGCGACACCGGTTTGGCCAGATAGTCGAAGGCGCCTGCCTTAAGCGCCGCCACCGCGTTTTCGGTATTCCCATGGGCGGTGATCACGGCAACCGGCAGGTCGGCAACATGATCGGAAATGAACTGCAGCAGCGCCAGTCCGTCGCCATCCGGCAGGCGCATATCGGTCAGGCACAGGTCGTATTTTCCCGTCTTGGCCTTCTCGATCGCCTCCGTCACAGTGGTGGCTCGATCGACATCGAGACCCATGCGAATCAAGGTCAATTCGATCAGTTCAAGAATGTCTTCTTCGTCGTCTACGACCAGCACCCTGGCACTGGCCGACTGTTCTTTGCGCTTCAAAATCACGCTCCTTTGCAAGTCAGGCGAAAAACCGCCCCGTTATCGGCGACAATGTATTCGAGAGTCGCGCCATTTGCCTCGCAGATTTCCCTCGCGATGTACAACCCCAATCCAGTACCGCTGGCCGCGGTGGTGAAAAACGGCTCGAAAAGATTTTCGCGCAGGGATTCGGCCACCCCGGGACCGTCGTCCTGAACATTCAATTCTAACGTACCCTGTCGTCGATTCTCGCCTACCCGCAAAATGATGCTGCCGCTCGCCTTGCGGCAGTAGCGCAAGGCATTGCGGCAGAGATTCCAGATAACCTGGTTGAGGTGACTGCGGTCGAACGTCACCTTCTGGCGACCCGGCGATTCGAGCTGAAAAATTGTCGCATCGATCTTCTCGATTTCGCTGAATTCCCGCACAAAATTTCGAAGATAGTCTGACAGCACAAAATTTTCGCGCAAGGCGTGGTCGCGGCGATTGAGTTTCAATACATCCTGGACCATGCGGTCCAGCCGCCCGCTGTTGTCGTGAATAATCTGAAGCATCCGGACGTTGGTCGGCAGCCCGGTGGCCGATTCTTCCATCAGCAATTCGGTGGCATGATTGATGGCCGACAGCGGATTGCGAATCTCGTGAGCGATATTGGCGGTCAGCCGCCCCAGGGAAGCCAGTTTCAATTGCTGCGCCTGTTGTTGCACCCGCGTGAGGTCTTCCAAAAATAGCACCAGGCCGACGTTGCGCGTCCTGCCCACCGGCACAAAGCGCGCCGACATCGGAGCATTCGAGGATACGGTGCGCAGGGGCTCGAAGACCGCGGTCGGATTGCTGCGCCAGTTTTCCACTCGCGCCCAGAGCGCCGGAGCATAGTCGCGCAGATGCGTTTCACGCTGCCCAAGCGCCAGCGGGCCGAGTAGCACCTCTGCCTGCGTGTTTATCTGCCGAATCTTGCCGTATTCGTCGACCACCAGTACGCCGTCCTGCATCTCCTGAATGACCAGCTTGTTGACCTGCGCCATATTGGCCAGATCGACTTCGCGTTGTGCAACAATGGCTTCGATTGCCACCGCGCGTTTGGCCAGCGAGTGGGCCAGCCAACCGGTGGCGAAATACCCGATGCAAAGCAGGCCGGATTGGGCGAATTGCGCGCTCGATCCGTAAAGAAAAATGACCTCATAGGCTTGTTCGCCAAGTATGGCGATCGTGGCAATCGCCGCAAAAAACAGGGTTCGCCGCCCCCGGCTCACCAGACCTACCGCCGCCAGGGAAACCAGCAGAAGCAGCCCCAGTCCACTGCCCACGCCTCGACTCGCGTGCATCATGATCACCACGAACACCATGTCCGCACAGACTTGGACACTGAGTTGCAGAGTGAAATGGGGCTTGCGGGGAAAAATGCCGGCAAAGGCCAGAATCCCGAAAATCAGATAACCGATACTGGCGTACAGGAACTCCGTGCGGCTATAGGAACCAAAGGGCAGATTTGGGCCAAAGGTGAGCACCGCGCCCGTCAAGATCAGCGCCGCCGCAACTCGATAAATATTGAAAAATAACAGTGATCGCCAGTACGTGTCCCCGTACTGGCGGCGATCGATGACAAATTGGCGCTTGTGGTTGCCCAGGAGGCTGATCATTGCCTGCGATCGGACAATTTCAGGACCGTCGCGCGCCCAAGTCGGCCTGGCTGGCCGTCAACGACCACCGCGATTGGAAAGCTGCATGTGCTCTTTGCCACAAAAGTACTCCCCGCGCGATGTGACCGCCTCGCTGGTGGGGAGATGCACTCCGCACACCCGGCAGCGCACCATATCTTCGCTATTGCGCGAGGTCGGCGGCGGTGCAACCTCGCCTCGTCTGCGATGGTTGCGCATCAACAGATATACAACCAGGATCACCGCGATGAATAGTAGAAGTTTGGCCACACGCGGTCCGATAGGGAATCAGAAATTTGGAATGGTCGGGGTGAGAGGATTCGAACCTCCGACTCCTGCGTCCCGAACGCAGTACTCTACCAGGCTGAGCTACACCCCGACGGTGCACTAATAATTGCGGGTCACCGCAAAGGTCGCCAATTCTAGCAAACAATCCTTGTACTTTGAATTTTGTACGATGCGAATCGCCTCCCGGGCTTGTTCCGCGGCCTCCGCGGCCTTGGCGCGGACGTGCTCGATCGCGTCGGTATCGCGCATGGCCTTCATGACCGATTCGAAGTCGCCGACCCCTCCTTCGCGAATGGCATTGCGTATCAGTTCCGACTGCGCCGGGGCGCCATGTTTCATCGCGTGAATCAGTGGCAGGGTGGTTTTGCCTTCGGCCAGATCGTCGCCAATGTTCTTGCCGGTATTCGCGGCCTCGCCGGTGTAATCAAGCACATCATCAATCAGTTGAAAGGCCGTACCCAGGTGCATGCCGTAGCGTCCAAGGGCGTCCTCCTGCTCCCTGGGTATGCCCGCCAGTATGCCGCCCAGCCTGCCAGCCGCCTCGAACAACTTGGCGGTTTTGGAGCGGATGACTCGCAAATATTCGTCCTCACTAATATCCGGATCATGGACATGGAGCAATTGCAGGACTTCGCCTTCGGCGATGATATTGGTCGCATCGGCGAGCACCTCCATGACCCGCATGATCTTGACCTCAACCATCATCTGAAACGCTCTCGAATAGAGAAAATCCCCCACCAATACCGCCGCCGGGTTGCCAAAGGCCGAGTTGGCGGTGACACGACCGCGCCGCATTTTCGAATCGTCCACCACGTCGTCGTGTAACAGCGTTGCCGTGTGGATAAACTCGACAACCGCCGCCAACAAATGATGGTGCGGCCCACCATAAGCACAGGCTCCGGCGGACAGAATGACCAGAGCCGGCCGCAATCGCTTGCCACCACCCCCGATAATATAGTCGGCCACCTGGCGAACCAGAATCACCTCGGAATTCAGCCGGCTCCGAATAATCGCGTCCACGGCTTTCAGGTCTTCGGAAAGCAGGTTTGCGATCACTTCAGGGGTGGCGGTATACATCACGAGTCGGGTAAATACAAAAAGTGCGCGATGGTAGAAAGCCGCACTGCCCGGTGTCAAGGAGGAATCCGTCCTGGCAAGGTTCGCTGGCGAGATCCGGCCGCCAATTCGAGTGATGCGGGTCTTCCTTTACTGGACCGGCTTTTTTAGGTAGCATGCGCGGCTTTCCTTAAAGGCAAAGCCAAGGGGCATGTGATGTATGCGGTCGTGAAAACCGGTGGCAAACAGTACCGGGTCGCCTCAGGCGAAAAAATCAAGGTAGAACAACTACCTGGGCTTGTGGGCAGTCAGCTTGTCCTGGACCAGGTGCTGATGGTGGCGGACGGCGAAAAAGTCGCCATTGGGGCCCCATTGGTGGCCGGGGCCAAGGTGGAGGCCACCGTGATTTCTCATGGTCGCCACGACAAGGTGACCATATTCAAGATGCGCCGCAGAAAGCACTACCAGCGTCATGGCGGCCATCGTCAGAATTACACCGAAATCCAAATCGACAAGATTTCGACCTGAGGAGCGGAAAAAATGGCACACAAAAAAGCGGGCGGCAGTTCCCGCAACGGTCGAGATTCCCAATCCAAGCGACTTGGGGTCAAACGTTATGGCGGTCAGGAGATCGTTGCAGGCAGTATCATCATTCGCCAGCGCGGTACGCAAGTGCATCCTGGCGAAAACGTCGGCATCGGCAAGGATCACACGCTGTTTGCAAAAATCAACGGCAAGGTCGCGTTTGGCATGAAGGGGCCGGACCGGAAAAAAATCGTTAGCGTACTGCCCGCCTAGATTTCGCCGCTTTTCCCCACGAAGCCCTATCGGTCCGGTAGGGCTTTTTTGTTTCCTTCCTGTCCGTCGTATTAACCCAAAAAAGCGTTTCGCCACAGAGGACACAGAGTACACAGAGGAAAACCAGGAAAATATGTTGGTTTAAATGCACGCCAATTTGGTTAATGACTGTGGCATGCTGACCCAATCCTTTGAATCTCTGTGTTCTCTGTGACCTCTGTGGCTAAATTGCAGTTTGAGGATAAACCGCTTTTGAAACTGGCCTTAGGATTATGAAGTTCGTTGACGAAGCCACGATCGATGTTCACGCCGGAAATGGCGGCAATGGTGTCGCTTCGTTCCGGCGCGAGAAATACATTCCGCGCGGCGGGCCGGACGGTGGCGATGGCGGCCGTGGAGGCAGCGTACATGCCGTGGCCGATCGCAATATCAATACCCTTGTGGAATACCGCTTTGCCCGGATTCACCGCGCTCGTCATGGCGAAAAAGGCCGCGGCTCCGACTGCTACGGGAAAGCCGCGGAGGATATAACCCTGAAATTTCCGGTGGGCACGGTCATTACCGACCTCGATACAGGGGAAGTGGTCGCCGACCTTTCCCATGATGGGCAGATTGCCCTGTTGGCCAAGGGGGGCGACGGTGGCCTGGGAAATATCCATTTCAAATCGAGCATCAACCGGGCACCCCGCCAATGTACTCCGGGCACGCCGGGACAAGGGCGGCGTCTCAAACTGGAACTAAAAGTGCTGGCTGACGTCGGGCTGCTTGGACTGCCGAACGCGGGCAAATCGACTTTTATCCGCGCGGTATCGGCAGCACGTCCAAAAGTTGCAGATTACCCGTTTACCACTCTACATCCCAATCTGGGCGTCGTGCGCGTCGACGAGAATCGCAGCTTCGTGATCGCCGACATTCCCGGCCTGATCGAAGGCGCCTCCGAAGGGGCCGGACTTGGCCACCAGTTTCTTCGCCATCTGCAACGCACGCGATTGTTGTTGCATCTGGTCGATATCGCTCCTCTCGATGAGGATGCTAACCCGGCGCGTGATGCCCTCGCCATTGCCGAGGAGCTGAGAAAGTACGACGAGGCGTTATTCCAAAAACCACGCTGGATCGTATTGAATAAATCCGACCTGCTGCCTGCCGAACAGCGGGATTCGGCAGCGGAGAAATTTTTGGCGGAGTACTTACTGTCCGCCGCGCAACCGGAGAAAACCTTTATCATTTCCGCCATCACAGGCGAAGGTTGCCGCGAATTAACCTTTGCCATCATGGACCATCTGGATCGCACCCGAGCCGCCGAACCGCTCGAAGCAATCGCGGATTGATTCATTTTTGCCTAACCTGTAGATCGTGAAATCCGCCGCCGCCCTAGCCCGACGTTTGGTGGTCAAGATTGGCAGCAGCCTGGTAACCAACTCCGGCCAGGGCCTGGACCATGACGCGTTGGCAACCTGGGCCGAGCAGATCGCGACATTGACGGCGTCCAGGAAACAAGTGGTGCTGGTGTCCAGTGGGGCCGTCGCCGAGGGTATGCAAAGATTGGGTTGGGCCCGGCGCCCGCATGCGTTGCATGAATTGCAGGCCGCCGCGGCGGTAGGCCAAATGGGACTGGTCGAGGCCTATGAGACCTGTTTCCGCCGACATGGCCTGCGCACGGCGCAGATCCTTCTCACCCAAGACGATTTGGCCGATCGCAAACGATATTTGAATGCACGCTCGACCCTGCGTACCTTGCTGGAGTTGGGCGTCATTCCCGTCATCAACGAAAACGACACCGTCGCCACCGAAGAAATTCGCTTCGGCGACAACGACACACTGGGCGCGCTGGTCACCAATCTCATTGAGGCCGAGGTTTTGGTGATCCTGACCGACCAGAGTGGACTCTACACCAGCGACCCTCGTCATGATGCCGGCGCAACATTGATTGCTGAAGCCAAAGCCGGGGACCCGAGTCTCGAACAGATGGCGGGGGGCGTGGGTTCGCAATTCGCAAGAGGCGGAATGTTGACCAAAGTGCTGGCCGCACAGCGTGCGGCGCGCAGCGGCGCCACCACCATTATTGCTTCTGGGCGCGAGCCGAATGTCCTTGTCCGGTTGGCGGCGGGCGAAGCGATCGGCACCCAGTTATTCGCGGAATCTGTCACGATGGCGGCGCGCAAGCAGTGGCTGGCCGACCACCTGCAGGTAAAAGGTACGCTGCGTCTCGATCAGGGCGCGGCACGCGCGCTCAAGACCGAGGGCAAAAGCCTTTTGCCGATTGGAGTCTACGAACTGTCCGGCGAGTTCGAGCGCGGCGAAGTGGTCAGTTGCATTGACCCGGACGGCAGGGAAATCGCGCGAGGATTGGTCAATTACAGCGCGCCGGAAACGCGCAAGATCCTAAGACTTCCCAGCCGCGAAATCGAGGCGCGCCTCGGCTACGTGGACGAACCCGAACTTATCCATCGGGACAATTTGGTTCTGCTCTGAAATACTCGGATCAAGACCGGATGGCGTGCAGCGTATTCCGGGAGTATTGGGTGGTCGCAACCTATCCTTGCGCCCGGCGACCTGGCTCCTGAAATAAGGCCCGAGACTCACCGCATCTTCTTCTGCCAGTTTTCTCCGAAACCGGTTTTTGGAACATCCTGCAAATTGCGCAACAGGTCTTTCTCGGTTCTGCCCGCTAGACGTTTTCCGTCGCAGAAATACTCGTCAAATAACCGAAAGCGCACGCCCCCCTTGGTGGTGTCAATCTCGCGCCAGATAGGATTGGCAAGAATCGACCAGGTTCCGTCCCTTGTCCCGAGAGAAAAAACCTTGTATTCGGCGGTCTCGCAGCGCATGGCCTCGAAACTGGTATTGGCCACACCCGAGGGGGATTTGACCACAACGGTATACCGCACGGCCCGATCCGATCCAATGGACACCGATGCCGGGTCGACGAAGAACCTGTTTTTCGAAATTCCGTGCGGCCGGAATTCCATAAGCGCCGACTCCTGGGGATAGGCGGGAATTTCCGTCGCGGCTTCGGTGAATTTTTTCTCTTCGCTTTTATCTTGACTGCCTTCGAAGCCACGTTGCTTCGGGGCGGCCGAGTCCGCGCGCTCCGGGACCGTCATCGCGGCGACGAAAAAAACAAACGCGGTCGCTGGCAGGAGATCCCAATGAGCACACGCGCGCCGGAAAGAAGAATTCATCGATAAAGATGCTGGCGCGTCAGGGGATAGGGAATCACGCCATCGGCCGGCGGCCTGGCGGCGAGAATTTGAAAGATCGAAATCCAGCCACGCTCGAATGCGTGCGCCGAGCCAGCCATGTAAATTCGCCATGTCCGATACAGTTTCTCGCCCACGATGCGGCGGGCATCTTCCTGGCGCTCTTCCAGTCTGCGCACCCACTCCCAAAGCGTTCTTGCGTAATGCGGCCGCAGGCACTCGGCATCCCAAGTCTCCAGGCCCTGATCGGACATATCTGACAAAATCCGGGCCACATGCACCAGCTCCCCTCCCGGAAAGACATATTCTTCGACAAAGTCGCCGATTCCATTGCCTAAATCGGCATCCTCGATCGAATTCGTAGTGATGCCGTGGTTCATCACCAGGCCACCCGGTTTAAGCAAGCCATAAATTTTCCGGAAATATTCGGGAAGATTCCTGCGGCCGACGTGTTCGAACATGCCGACGCTGGCAATTTTGTCGAACGGCCGGTCTTCTGCCACATCCCGATAGTCCATCAGCCTCACCTGGCAACGTCCTTCCAGACCTTTGGACTTTATGAGAGCACTAACGTAGTCGAACTGTTCGTTCGAAAGAGTGACTCCCAAACCGGTGACATCGTAGTGGCTGACAGCCCAGAGCAGCAATCCTCCCCATCCACAGCCGATATCGAGAAATTTCTCCCCCGGCTGCAACATAAGCTTTCGGCAGATGTGGTCCAGTTTCTGCGCCTGCGCCTGGTCAAGCGAATCGTCGGGCGACTTGTAATAGGCGCAGGAATATACTCTCTGGGCGTCGAGCCAGAGGCCATAGAACTCGTTGCCCACGTCGTAATGATGCTGAATTGCCTTGCGATCGGCGGGGCGAGTATGCCTCCACCATTTCCAGGCATCGGAGCGCTTTTGATACTTGGTCGTATCCCCAGCCGTCAGCCCTTCGCCAAGGCGCAACCACTCCCGAATGTCGGCGCCCTCGAAGTCCAGGCCGCCTTCGACGTAGGCGCGGGCAATTTTCCCGAGATTGGGATTGGCCAGGGAAACCAGCGCATCGTGCGAGTTGACCGTCAGCCGCAGCTTCTCTTGGCCGCCCGGAGAAACCGACTGCCCATTCCAGAGCTTGACCGACACCGGCAAAGCCAGGCGCATCAGTCGCTCTTCTATCAGGCCAACCAACCTGGATTCCAGCATCCGAGTCCTCTACGCGGGACAGACCTCTAGTCCGACAAATCCCCGGTCAAAGAAGCGCGCGTTCTTTCCGGCACGGGCGACATATTTTCCTTGCAATTCGGATGATCCACCCCTGCCGATAGCGCGGCTCCCGACTTCAGCGCCCGCTTCATCTCGTCAGTCAAATCAAAACGCAGGAAATGAACCGCCGACGTCTTGGTGTCGTTTTCCCGCTCTAAATCCTCGTCCGCCACCGCATACACCCGCGCTTGCCCTTCGACCCTTACCCAGACGCGATCCTCGACCCCGATCAGCCGCTGCAAGGCCTGCCTGCGTTCCTCGATATCCGGATATTCGATCAGCATGGTCGCTTTCCAATTGCTGCCGTCTGGCACCATCGGGTTGTACGCTTCCAGCTCCCCAATGATTCCTTCCTGTTCGAAAATGCGCTCGACACGCAGCATCTCCTGAATCTGGTAGCGCATCGTCAGCTCGTCCTCGAACACCAGGCTGATGTGATCGCCCAGCCCGAGCATGCGATCCTTCTTGTGCGCGAGCACTTTCGCGCGAAACTCATTGCGCGATTTCGCATATTGTTTCAGCGACATCAGGCTCTCGACCGTGATGGCTTTCATTTTCGACCCTCGATCATTGAGTGCGGGCAACATGTCCGCCCTACAGACCGTAAGCCATGCGCAGCAAGGTCAAAGGGTGGGTTTTGGCTGCCCTTCCCTCTTCCAGACCACCGTCGCGCATGCCTTGTTGAATATGGCGCCCGGCAATGGCGCAATCCGAACTGATGTGATCCGGCGCAGTGGACGCCATCTGCCTGAATACCGGGCGGCCGATTTTCATGGATTCGGCGAAAAATTCCTTCTTGACGCCCCAAGTGCCGTCATGGCCGGCGCAGCGCTCCACCGTATTTACCTCCGTGCCTGGAATTGCTTCCAGCATTTCTCGAGTTTTCTGTCCCATGTTCTGCACCCGAAGATGGCAAGGGATGTGATAGGAAACCTTGCCCAAGGCTTGTTTGAAATCGGTCTTCAGCAGGCCTTCCTTGTTTCGCCGCACCAGGTACTCGAAAGGGTCGAACATGGCGGCTTTGACCAATTGCACGTCCGCGTCTTCGGGGTACATCAGGGGCAATTCCTGTTTGAACATCAGCGTGCAGGAAGGAACCGCTGCGAGAATCGCATATCCCTGCTTGGCCAATGCCGCCAACACCGGCACATTTGCTTCTTTCAGCCGGTTAACCGAATCCAGATCGCCTAGCTCCAGCTTTGGCATGCCGCAGCAGCTTTCTTTTTCGACAATGATGGAAGGAATCTCGTTATGCGCAAGAACAGCCAGCAGATCGTGGCCAATTCCCGGTTCGTTGTAATTGATGTAACAAGTGGAGAAAACCGCCACCTTCCCCGGCGTATTTTTCCCATCCTTGACCGGAAACGAGTTATCCGGCCGCGCTGTACCACGAAATTTCGCACTGGAATATTCCGGTAACACGCGGTCCTTGTGCACCCCGAGAATCGATTCCATGATTTTGCGGGTACTCGGGGCCTTGTTTACCGCATTGACCATTTTTACCACGACCGGAATCGATGCCAGCTTGCCAACGGCATCCGTGCTGGTGAGCAGCTTGTCGCGGAACCGCGTTTCGCCCTTGCGGAACTTCACGGCCTTGGCGCGTAACATCAAATGCGGAAAATCGACCTTCCATGGGTGCGGAGGCACATACGGACATTTGGTCATGTAACACATGTCGCACAGGTAACACTTGTCCGCCACCTTCCAGAAATCCGGCTTTGCCACCCCGTCGACTTCGCCGGTTTTTCCCTCGTCCACTAGATCGAACAGGGTTGGAAAAGTGGTGCAAAGATTTACGCAGCGGCGGCAACCATGGCATATATCGAAGACGCGATGCATCTCCGAAAACAACTTGTCTTCATCGTAAAAATCCGCCGACTTCCATTCGATCGGATGCCGGGTGGGCGCTTCGAGGGAACCTTCGCGAACAGTCATGGGGAGGTGACTAGTGACAGGTGACGAGTTACAGGAAGGATAAAGGCCCAACAAAAAAAACCGCAGAGCGCTGACGGGTAACGAGAGTCCAAGTCACCTGGGTTCTACTCGTTACTCGTCACCGGTCACACGTTACAGATCTTTAGTCAGCCAGTACGTCCAGCGCCTTCTGAAAACGATTGGCATGGGAACGCTCGGCCTTCGCCAGGGTTTCGAACCAATCGGCAATTTCTTCGAAGCCTTCGTCGCGGGCACTTTTTGCCATCCCGGGATACATGTCCGTGTACTCGTGAGTCTCGCCCGCAATGGCGGCCTTAAGATTCTGGCGCGACTTCCCGATCGGCAGTCCGGTTGCCGGATCGCCCACCGTTTCCAGATATTCCAGATGTCCGTGTGCATGCCCGGTTTCGCCTTCGGCGGTTGAGCGAAAAACTGCGGCCACGTCGTTCTGACCTTCGACATCGGCCTTGGCAGCGAAATACAAATAACGGCGATTCGCCTGGGATTCGCCGGCGAATGCATCTTTCAGATTTTTTTCGGTTTTCGAACCTTTTAAGGCCTTCATTTCGATCTCCTCGGTTGATATGCAAAAGCGGTTGGACCCACTTCCGACACGCCATGCAATGGACTGAAGCTGGACAAATTCTAAGCTGGCTTTTGAATATAGAGAACACAGCGCGCCAAGTCAATCAATCCAGGGGCGCTTTCCATTGTTTCCTGTCCGCCGGCACCGCTGTTATCAGAATGGATTTGTCCCATAGACTTCCCTTCCGCTCGCTGGTTCGGTTAAGCAGCCTGTGCCAGGTAATTTTGCGGTTGCGCCGCGATTCGAAACCCCCGTCACCGATTGTCTCGGTCAGCGGCGGGTGTAGATCGGGAATCTTCCCCTCATCGTGCGCCAGCCCTGCCAGCGTGGACAGATAACTCTTGGCAAGACTGAAGCTCATATCCACCCGGTCGATGTCACCCCATTGGGCGATCAAATAAGCGTCTTTCACGATCATGCCGGCCGGCCCTCCCCGCTCTTTGGTTTGTCCCAGAATTTCCGGATGGGGCTCAGTCGCCGTCCTTGCGAATTTGCGCCAAAACATCGCGCGCCCGAGGTATTTCGTTGTCCCGGGCCGGGCGCACGGCAGCGCGGAAATCGGCCGAATCGACACCGACCGCCTCAGGCACTCGTATTTCCCGGTGGGGGTCTCGCGGCGGAAAATAGCCCGACTTGGCAGCAACGGGAAAAGTCAGCGCTGCCCACACGAGCAATATCCCTATTTTGTTCACAACCTGCGCCCCCAGGTTCGCCCAGTGCCCGGCATCTGTCGCCGGATCTGGTTCTAATAGATGAATCCCGCCAAATCTACGGGAGTATCCGAATTAATGGAACTCTGCGCAAAAACCGTTTAGTCTTCGCTCAATTTTGCTTCGTCCGGGACAGATTCCGGCGCACATCTCCCGTTATGTTGAACCGCAACAACATCGTTCTGGCCATCCAGCAGGACGAGTACAAGGGGTTTTCCAGAACCATTGCCGAAGTGGAGTGGCTGTTGCTGGCGCTGGTGCTGGTATATCTGGTGGCCAGCGAACCCCCGCATGATGCCAAGCTGGCGATTCACGTCGCTCTGTTTTTCTTCGCCGCTTTTACGCTTGGCCTGCACTACGTGCACTTTTTCCGCCAGGAAACCCGGCTCAAGATGGTATTCGAGACTTGGGTCATGCTCGTATTTATTACCTGGGTGGTTTGGTATACGGGCGAGATCCAGAGTCCGCTGCTGCACTTGTACCTGATTCCGATAATCACCAGCTCCCTGGTCTTCGGAAAAGTACTGACCGCCATCGAGATGGCCGCCATTGTCGGCTGTTTCATGTTTCTGGCCCACGAGCCCGATCATTCAGGGCTGTTGCACCTGGAATATTGGGGCAAGGTGTTGGTCATCTCCGGCCCGGTGATTCTGGTCGCCTATATCACTACCATGCTGGCTGCGGATATCCGCTACGCAGTCGACAAAATCAAGCAGGTATCCGATACCGACGAAATGACCGGTTTGTACAACATGCGGGCGTTTTCGTCGATCTTGCAACGGGCATTTCGTCAGGCGGTACGTTATGGTCATTCGATGTCGGTGGTGATGATCGATTCCGACAACCTGAAACAGATTAACGACACTTACGGCCATGAATCGGGCAACCGGATGTTGCTGCTGCTCGTGCGTTGCATTCGCGAACAATTGCGTGGGTCGGATGTCGTGGCGCGCTTCGGCGGCGACGAATTTATCCTCCTGTTGCAGGAAACCAACGGCAAGGGCGCGGCCGAAATGGCCGAGCGCATACGTCGAGCGGTGGAAGGCTCGCACCTGAGTGTGCGCGGCGGCGATGCCAACCTGACAGTCAGCCTCGGTGTGGCCAGTTATCCCGAAGATGGCGGAAATCTCGAAGTCATTCTCGAAAAAGCCGACAAGGCAATGTATCGCGCCAAACATAGTGGCCGCAACAAGGTGGTGATCTACCTGGACAGTCAGGACGCCTGATCGCGCCTCTCCCGCCGGCCGGGCCGGAAATAGTTTGCGTCGTCGTAGAACGTTTTTTCGGTATTGGCCGGCCACCAACCCGGCACACCCAACACCGGCAGGGGCGCCAGATCCCGGCCGCGGTTGAGCGTGGTGCGATTCCCCAGGTGTGCCGCCAGGAGCCGGTCGGTTTCCCGAATCTGCTCGGCGGCCCGCAGACTCATAAAGGCAGCAGGCACCTTCAGAAAGATTGCCTTCCCGGTCATGCCGACAAAGGGCCGCAGTGCCTTGTGATACAAGGCATGTCCAACGACCAGAAAACGCATGCTGGAGACTACCCGTTCGCGCGCCTCCCAGAATAATTCCTGCCAGCGGAATTCGCGCACCAGCCGCAGCAATTCCTCGTCGCTCGATACAATCGACACGCCGTCCTCGTCGAACATCGTCAGCGCATCGCGTTCCGGGGAACGACTCCCGCGGGTTTCCGTTTCCATGGCCTGCATGTGACGGGCATTGAGTGTGGCCTTCGTCAGCGGAAATGTCGTCCATGCCAACGCATTGAACAGGTCGTGCCAATCGAGCGGGCGCACCTGGACCTCGCCCTTGAGGTAACAGCGGGGTTCGAAGCCTTCTTCGAAATTGCTCGATCCGTTTGTCTGCGGCACAAATCGCACATGCTTGCCTTGCGCATTCACCACGCGCCCCGCTTCCTTGGCAAGGGCGCTGAGAAGTTCAGGGCCGGGCCATTCTATTGCAGGCAGACGTGAAGCGACTGGCCGCAGTGGCCAGAAAATCGCACTATGCGTCAGCCAATCCGTGTTCCAGAAATCCGCCATCGGAGCGAGCCCGGCCATCGGTTAATATTGCGCGGCATCCGTATCCGCACCTGACATTACACATGATCGACCGTCTGGATTGCGCCGTCATTGGCGCCGGCATCGTGGGACTGGCCATTGCCCGCGAGTTGGCGCTGGCTGGCCGCGAAGTCATCATTCTCGAAGCCGAGGATGCCATCGGCACGCACACCAGTTCGCGCAATTCCGAAGTCATTCACGCCGGACTCTATTATCCCAAAGGATCGCTCAAGGCAACCCTTTGCGTGGCGGGCAAACATCTGCTTTACGCCTATTGCGCCGATCGTGGCGTGCCGCACGCACATATCGGCAAAATCGTCGTCGCGGCTGTTTCCGACGAAATAGAGCCACTGCGCGGCTACGTCGCCAAGGCGCAGGCCAACGGTGTCAGCGACCTGCGCTGGCTGTCTCGTGAGGAGTTGCGCGAAATGGAACCGGAAGTGGAGTGTGTCGCGGGCTTTCATTCGCCCTCTACTGGCATCATCGACAGTCACGCGCTCATGCTCGCCTATCAGGGCGACGCGGAAAATCGCGGCGCCAGCCTGGTGCTCAAAAGCCCGCTGCTTTCCGGCAAGGTCACGGCCGATGGCATTGTGTTGAATGTGGGCGGCGCCGAGTCCATGACCGTGATCTGCAATACCGTCATCAACTCCGCCGGCCTGCGTGCGCAGGATGTGGCACGTGCCATCGCGGGAATTCCGCCCGCCAGCATTCCTCCGCAGTATTTCGCCAAGGCGCATTACTACACGCTGTCCGGCCGGCCGCCGTTTCGCAGATTGGTTTATCCGGTGGCGAGCAATGCCCACTTGGGCGTGCATGTCACCGTGGACCTTGGCGGTCAGGTCAAATTCGGCCCCGATGTCATGTGGGTGGAAGGCGTGAACTATGAATTCGACAATACGCGCGAACAGCTCTTCTACGCGGCGATACGCAAGTATTATCCCGGCTTGAAGGATGGCCAGCTACAGCCCGGTTACACCGGCATCCGGCCAAAAATTTCCGGGCCCGCCGACCTGGCCGCCGACTTCATGATCCAGGGCCCCGCCGAGCATGGCGTGCCGGGTCTGGTCAATCTCTACGGAATCGAATCGCCCGGCCTGACCGCATCGATGGCCATCGCGCGCCAGGTGCGCGAACTGCTCGGCATCCAAGCCGGATAAGTCGGAACTCACAAGAGATAGTGAATGCGTGAAGGGTGAAGGGTAAATAATAAACGCGCCGCCTTGCGGCGTTCCATCCCTCGCCCCTCACCCCTCGTCCCCCGCCCCTGTCTTTGCATCTTCGCCAAAATCGTCAGTTTCTGAATGATAAAAGATGAAAGATCTCGGGCCTGCAGGCCGATGATCCGGTATCATCGCGCCCGCCGTTTCGGGACTTGGGTCTTATTCAGGCCATGAACATCCGTTCAAGCTCAGCCTGCAATGACCACGGCATTGGTAAAACCTGTTCATTCAAACCGGAGAAAAAGCATGACCGCAACAATCATGATCGTCGCCCCTCTTTGTGTCATTATCGGCTGCCTGTACTGGGTCATGTCGCTTGGCAAGGAACAAGCAATAGTGAATGCCAAGATCTGGAAAAAGTACGGAAAGTAAGTCCCGCCGAAGTTCGCCCGTCAAAGCCCCGTCACCAACGGGGCTTTTGCTTTCTCGGGTCACACTACACTAGATAAGTCCCTCTATGTCGTTCCCGTGGAAACGGAAATCCAGGCTTTTCAAAGACATTGAAGCCCGACGAATTGGTTTAACCCCGCCAGCGCCTATCCCCCGTTAAAGCCTTCGAACATTTTCCAAGGAGGCTGCCATGAAATGGTTCCGTTACTATATTGCACTGTTCGTATCCGCACTTCTTTTTGGCTGCGGCGTTACTGAAAAGCAGGCTCATCAAACACCCGCCCCGGGGCATCGCTCTGTTACGCCGGCCGAAGTGCGATCCCAAACGCACACAGTCGCAACAACAAAAGACGATGTTGAACTTCTGGAGGAGCGCAACGGCGCCCCGACAGACCAGGCGGGGGCCGGCGCCAGTGCAGGCCGCCTACCCGCCACCGCACCAGCCAAGGAATCGCTGGCTACCTCGGAGCAGAAATCCGGCGCAAGAGGCCGGACCGAACGTCCTGACGCACAAAAGCGCAAACTCGAAACATTGGACGGGCAAGAACGCCTCGCGGCGCCCGCGCCGGCAATTAGCGTCGTGGGTCAGGTCGCTGGCGAGCCGTTCGCCCGACACGTCCCAACCCCGCAAGACACCGAGAAATATGGTCACCTCGAAGAAAACCCGATCAAGCTCGCCGCCGAGCATCCGGTTTCCACATTCAGCATCGATGTGGACACCGGCTCTTATGCCAATGTCAGACGGTTTCTGAACGAAGGCCGCCTGCCGCCACACGACGCCGTGCGGGTCGAAGAGTTGATCAATTATTTTCCCTACGCCTACGCCCGTCCGAACGACGACACCCGGGCGTTTGCCGTTCACACCGAAATGTCGCCCACGCCCTGGAACACGGGCACACGCTTGCTTCGCGTCGGCATCAAGGGCCGCGAGATCGCCCGGCAAGCGTTGCCGCCTGCCAATCTGGTATTCCTCATCGACGTGTCGGGCTCGATGGATCAACCCAACAAACTTCCCCTGCTGAAAGATGCCTTCGCCCTGCTAACAGACGAGCTGCGCCCGCAGGACAAGGTCAGCATCGTCGTCTATGCCGGCGCTTCCGGTCTTGTACTCGCACCCACGTCCGGCGGCGCAAAGCAGAAAATTGCCAATGCCATCCAGCGACTCTCGCCCGGTGGCTCCACCCACGGCGCGGCGGGAATCGAGCTCGCCTATCGGGTGGCGCAGCAAGGCTTCGTTCCCGGCGGCATCAACCGCGTGCTACTCGCCACCGACGGGGATTTTAATGTCGGCGTCACCAATTTCGAAGCGCTCAAAAATCTGATCGAACAAAAACGCCGCAGCGGCATTTCGCTTTCCACGCTCGGCTTCGGCACCGGCAACTACAACGACCAGTTGATGGAGCAACTCGCCGATGCCGGGAATGGCAATTACACCTATGTGGACAACCTGAACGAAGCCCGCAAAGCACTGGTGGATGAATTCACCTCGACCATGGCCATTATCGCCAAGGACGTAAAGATCCAGATCGAATTCAATCCTGATCGGGTGGCCGAATACCGTCTCATCGGCCACGAAAACCGCTTGCTCAAACGCGAAGACTTTAACAACGACAAGATCGACGCCGGCGAAATCGGCGCTGGTCACTCGGTCACCGCGCTCTACGAAATCCGCCTTCACGGCGAGGGAAAGAGCCTGATCGATCCGCTGCGCTATCAGTCCAATGCGCCTGCCTCGGGCGATAGCGGTGAGCTGGCGCTGCTCCGCCTGCGCCACAAGGCACCGGAGAGCGATGAGAGCGAACTCATGGAAGCGCCTATTCTCGAAAAAACCATCCGCCCCTTGAATTCGGCCTCCACCGAATTTCGCTTCGCGGTGGCGGTGGCAGCATTCGGCCAGGAGTTGAAAGGCGGCAAGTACCTAGGAAAATTTGGCTTCGGCGAAATTCAGCAGCTTGCGCGACAAGCACGCGCCGAAGACAAATTCGGGTACCGCGCGGAGTTTCTGAAATTGGTCGCCACGGCCGAGCGATTGACCGCTGGGCAGACCGGGGAAGAAATTTCCATGTCTCAACACTGAGTAGGCGATTCCGATGTTCAACAAAAGCCCCGGACGGCCGGGGCTTTGTATTGCCTATTCCAAACAGCACGAAACCTGTAGGGCGCAATAAGCGTAGCGCATTGCGCCCTACGATTCCTTATCCTGTGCGCGGCAAGATTCGGGATTACACTGACGGACAGTTTTTGAGCGCGGGGTCGGGAACCATTCATGGCAAATCAGGATCGTATCGAACCCATCGAGAGCGCGGGCATAGACGAATTGCGCGCGCTGCAGTCGCAGCGGCTGCGCTGGAGTCTGCAGCATGCCTATGACAATGTCGCGCATTATCGGCAAGCCTTCGATGCCGTAGGTGCTCGGCCCGAAGAATTGAAGCACCTTTCCGATCTGGCGAAATTTCCCTTCACCACCAAGGCCGATTTACGCGCCAACTATCCTTATGGAATGTTCGCGGCGCCCATGAAAGACATCGTCCGCGTGCACGCTTCCAGCGGCACCACCGGCAAACCCACCGTGGTGGGTTACACCCGGGAGGATGTCGATATGTGGGCTTCGGTCATGGCCCGCTCGCTACGTGCGGCCGGCGTACGCGCCAGCGATATTGTGCACATCGCATATGGCTACGGCCTGTTCACCGGCGGACTGGGTGCCCACTATGGCGCGGAGGCACTGGGCGCAACCGTCATTCCTTCTGGCGGCGGGATGACCGAACGCCAGGTGAGGTTGATCTGCGACTTCAAGCCCGATGTCATCATGTGTACCCCCTCCTACCTGCTCGTCATAGCAGACGAGTTCGAGCGCCAGGGGCTCGATCCCGCGCAGTCCTCGCCGCGGGTGGGAATCTTCGGCGCGGAGCCCTGGTCGGCAAGCATGCAGGAGGAGGTGGAGCGCCGCTTCGGTATTGTGGCTCTGGATTTGTACGGCTTGTCCGAGGTCATCGGCCCGGGAGTTGCCGCCGAAAGCGTGGAAACGCGCGACGGCCTCACCATCTGGGAAGATCATTTCTTCCCCGAAATCATCGATCCCCAAACCGGTAAGGTTTTGCCCGACGGGGAACAAGGCGAACTGGTGATAACCTCGCTTACCAAGATCGGCATGCCTGTCATTCGCTATCGCACACGCGATCTGACCCGACTGTTGCCAGGCACCGCGCGCAGCATGCGCCGCCTGGACCGGATCGCCGGACGCAGCGACGACATGCTGATCATTCGCGGTGTTAATGTTTTTCCCTCTCAAATCGAGGAAATCGTGGTGCAACAGACCGGACTGACGCCACACTATCTGCTCGAAGTTCGCCGCGATGGACGCCTGGACGAACTTGACGTACTGGTGGAACGCCGGCCGGAATTCCCGGCCCCGCAAGCTGACGCACGCAACAAAATGGAGCAAGACGTGGAACGACTCATCAAGGGACTGATCGGGGTGAGCACCCGGGTACGCGTCGTCGAACCCGACAGCCTGGCTCGATCGCAGGGCAAGGCCGTGCGTGTCATCGACAAACGGCCAAAAAATTAAAAGGAGTTCTTGACATGACAGCACCGGAAAACATTCTCTTCGCCAGGGAGGCACAACACCTGCGGGAAGCCGGCATTGGCGGCGAAGCGATCGATGCCTGGCAGGCTGCGGCGCCGCACGACACTCGCGACTTCGCCGCGGATTGCACCCGCTACTCACGTTCCTGGGAAGCAGGCGGTGCCCTGCTGGCTCGACTCCCTGCTAAACCCGCTCGCGCCGCGGAGCACGCCGTCGCGGCGGAACATATCCATCGCCTCGCGCGCGAGGCGCGGGTACGTTTTCTCGGCGCGCATGGCAGGACCATTTACGAGCGGCTGACCGCAAACCTCACCCGCTTCGTACGAGTCGAGCAGATCATTTACGACGCCGCCGTGCTGGTTCCCGGTCTGACGCCGACGCAGGCTCAGGTCGATGCCGAAATGGCACTCATGCAGCGCGATAAGGAAGGCCATGAAATCGACCAGGGACTTTTCGTTTCCAGTATTTTGGCTGACCCGCTTGCGGGCACGCACTTGTGTCATGCCATGCTGCTTCCCCGCCCCGAAGCGATCGCGCGACTACCGGAGTTTGCCAGGACAGGAGCTCTCGACCTGGGTGCCGCGGAAGTGGTTCGCAAGGGCGGCACAACCTATGTGATCCAGAAAAATCCGCGACACTTGAACGCCGAAGACGACACCACCATCGACGCCGCCGAAATCGCCGTCGATCTGGCCATTCTCGATTCGCACACCCATATTGGCGTGCTTCGCGGCGATTTCGTGCAAGGCGGCAAGTACGATGGCAAACGCATGCTCGGCAGCGGCATCAATCTCACTCATCTGTATTACGGCAAAGTACCGTACATCTGGTACCTGCAACGCGATCTGGGCATCGTCAACAAATTCTTCCGTGGCGTCGCGCGCGAAGACATGACACCGGACGACGTCACCGGCACCACCATCGAGAAACCCTGGATCGCCGCAGTCGAACAATTCGCCATCGGTGGCCACTGCCAATACTTGCTGACCATGGATTATGTACTCGCCGCGCGCGGCGCTTTCCTGAGCCTGCCCGCGCGCAAGGAAGGCATCATCCCCGGAGCGGCCAACATGCGCCTGCCGCGCTTCGTGGGCGAGCGCATCGCGCGCCAGGCCATCATGTACGAAAGGCGGCTGGATTGCGACAGCCCCGAGGGCCGGCTGATCTGCGACGAAATCGTCGAACCGGCAGACATGGATGTCGCCATCGAGCGCGTCGCCCGCAATTTCACCGGTTCCGGCGTCGTGAGCGCCGCCTCCAACCGGCGCGCCTTCCGCGTCAGCCAGGAACCGCTGGACTTATTTCGACGTTACTTTGCCGCTTACGCTCGCGAACAAGCCTACTGCCACTTCAGCCCGGCACTAATTTCCAACCTGGAGCGGCACTGGGATGCGAAGAACCGCAAGCTCTGATTGAAAACCTGACACAGAGGCACAGAGAACATCGAGGACACCGAGAAAGAGCGAAAACGAGATCTTGAGTTTCGGTGCTGTGAAATGCGTCGCTGCATGAATCCTAAGAAAGCACTGAATAAGTCCCAAAATGTCATTCCCGTGAAAACGGGAATCCAGTATCTCCAAAGACATCTGGTTCCCCGCCTTCGCGGGGAAGACACCTATTCAGCGTTTCCCTAAAAAGCAACGAGCCAAGATTCGGAATGCGTTCCTTTCCTTTTTGGATTCATCTTCTCACTTTCCTTTGCGCCCTTCGCGTTCTTTGCGTCTTTGCGTTGAGATTCTCTTTTCCGATCAAGCCGCCTTGGCCTGATTGATCGCCCGCCAAACCTTCCCCGGCGTGGCCGGCATTTCGATCTGCTTGACGCCAAGCGAACGCAAGGCGTCGATCACTGCATTCATGACTGTCGGCGTGCCGCCAACCGTGCCCAGTTCTCCTACGCCCTTCGCGCCGAGCGGATTGATCTTGCATGGCGTGGTTTCGTCGGTAAACGTGTCGAGCCTGGGCAGATCGTCCGCGCGCGGCAGGCAGTAATCCAAGAGTGAGCCCGTAAGCAACTGGCCGCTGTCGGGATCGTAGTGAGTGTTTTCCAGCAAGGCCTGACCCACCGCCTGGGCGATGCCGCCGTGCACCTGGCCGGCGACGATCAGCGGGTTGATGACTCGGCCTACATCATCCATCGTGGTGTAGCGCACGATTTGGGTCACGCCGGTATCGGGATCGATCTCGACTTCGCAGACATGGCAACTGTTCGGCCAGGACGGGCCATCGACTTTCTGCAATGTGGTGATGGCGATGCGTTTTTCCGGCTGTTTGGCGGCGAGGTCGAATAAACCAATGCCCAAATCGGTACCCGCCACTTTGAAGCGCCCATCCCGGTATTCGATATCGCCGGCGGCGGCTTCCAGTGCTTCGCTCGCGAGTTCGCGACCCTTGTCTATGGTCTGCTTCGAGGCCGTCATCATGGCCGAGCCGCCAATGTAGAGCGAGCGGCTGCCCATGCTGCCAATGCCCTGGGCGATGTCGCTGTCTCCCTGCACGATGACAATTTTGTCTGGATCGATGTCGAGCGTCTCGGACAAAATCTGCACATAACTCGTCTCGATGCCCTGCCCCATGGCCTGCATGGCGGTGTACACCAGCACACGGCCATCGGCCTCGACATGCAGCTTGACGGTCTCTTCATGCACGACGCCAGTCCATTCGAGAAAGGTGGAAAGCGCACGGCCGCGCAACTTACCGCGTTTGCGGGATTCTTCGCGCCGCGCCGGGAAGCCCTTCCAGTCGGCCTTGTCGAGAATGCAATCGAGCATGTGCGGGAAATTGCCGCTGTCGAATTTTTCGCCCATCGGAGTTTTGTAGGGCATTTGCAAGGGCTGGATGAAATTGCGCCGACGAAGTTCCGCCGGGTCGATTTTCATTTCCGCTGCCGCCTGGTCCATCAGGCGTTCGAGCAGGTAAATCGCTTCCGGCCGACCCGCGCCGCGATAGGCACCGACGAGGTTGGTATTGGTCATCACTGCTGTGCCCCGCAAGTGCAGTGCCGGTATGTGATAAACGCCGGTGATCACTTTCGGGCCGACCGCGACCACGATGACCGCGCCGGGACCGCTGGCATGCGCGCCGATATTGCCGATGATTTCCACGCGCAGGCCGAGAATTTTGCCGTTAGCGTCGAAGGCCATTTCGGCCTTATTGATCTGATCCCGACCGTGATTGCCGGCCAGGAAATCCTCGCCGCGGCTGGCGCGCCAGTGCACCGGGCGCTTGAGTCTGCGCGCCGCCCAGGCGCAAACCACGTCTTCCGGATAGAGCTGGGTCTTCATGCCGAAACCACCGCCGACATCGCCCACGATGACGCGCACCTGTTCCTTAGGGATTTTAAGAACAGCATCTGCTAACGTATCCCGCAATCCGGAGGGATTCTGACAACTGGTCCGCAGCGTCACGCGCCCCGTCTTTGCGTCGAATTCGCCAATGCTGCCCCGCGGCTCCATGCTGACGGGCACAAGGCGCTGATTGTAGAGCGACAATTGGGTCACATGCTTCGCCGTGGCAAAAGCGGCATCGCAGAGGTCTTTCTTGCCGAATTCCGTTTGCGCGGCAATGTTTCCCGGCGCATCAGGCCAAAGTTGTGGCGCCCCCTTGGCCGTTGCGGCCTCGATGGTCACCACGGCCGGCAAGTCCTGATATTCGACGGCAACGTTCTCGGCGGCGTCCATCGCCTGGAGTCGGGTCTGGGCAATGACCGCAGCCACCGCCTCGCCCACATATCGCGCGACATCGGTCGCCAGCGCGTAATGCGGAGCCCCGCACATCGCTTTGCCATCGGCACGTTTCAAGCCCTGCCCGTCCGGGATCGGGCCGAGACCGTCGGCTATCAAATCCGCGCCAGTCAATACGGCCAGGACACCAGGCATTTTTTTGGCGGTGATCGAGTCGATCGAGACAATCCGGGCATGGGCATGGGAGGAACGTACAAAGGCGACAAATGTCTCGCCTTCGGCCACCACATCGTCCACGTATTGCCCCGTACCAAACAGCAGGCGCTGGTCTTCCCTGCGTGTTATTGCCTGACCGATACCATACTTTGCCATGTTATTTTCCTTCTGAATTCAAGTTAAGCGGTGCTCACCGGCCGAATTCTACGCCGCGCGAGGTTTCGTGGCACTTTGCCAATTCGGTTGCCCGAATCTCCGCACTTGTCTACGATGCACCATCTTGATCGGTGCCCACCGGGTGGCCGACCCCATGCTTAAAGGAAATTTCGATGCCCGCAAGACTCTCCATGACTGTAAATGGCAAGCCAGTAAATGCCGAGGTCGAACCGCGCACGCTGCTGGTGGACTTCCTGCGCGACACCTTGCACCTGACCGGCACCCATATCGGCTGCGACACCGCTCAGTGCGGCGCCTGCACTATTCATATGAACGGTAAAGCCGTAAAGTGCTGCAACATGCTGGCGCTCCAGGCTGATGGGGCAACGGTCCTGACCATCGAAGGGTTGGCCAAACCCGACGGCAGCATGCACCCGATGCAGGCCGCCTTCCGCGACCATCATGGCCTGCAATGTGGCTACTGCACCCCCGGCATGGTGATGAGCGCCATCGACCTGCTCAAGCGCCACCCGAATCCAAGCGAAGACCAGATCCGCGCCGAACTGGATGGCAACCTGTGCCGCTGCACCGGTTACCACAACATTGTCAAGGCCGTTCAGGCCGCCGCAGCAAAAAGCTAAGGAAAACAGAAGCTCGACGCAAAGGTGCAAAGATCGCGAAGGTCGCAAAGAAATGCAAATCAAGAGTAAAGTCCACGCATGCCTGTCTTGCCCGCTTTAGATTTTCTTTCTTGCTTTTCTTTGCGTCCTTTGCGCCTTTGCGTCGAGATTATCTTTTGAATTTTTTCAATAAGCACCTCCGACCCGATTTAGTAGAGGATCAAAAATGCACGCATTTAACTATCACAAAGCTTCCAGCGTAGCTGATGCTGCCGCGAAGTTTGCCGGGTCTAGCGACGCCCGGTTGCTCGCCGGCGGGCAGACTTTGATCGCCGCCATGAAAATGCGACTTTCCGCCCCGGCGGATGTCATCGATCTGGGCGGCATTGCGGATCTGCGTGGCATCAAGTCTGAAGGCGGCAATATCCTCATTGGCGCCATGACCACCCACGCCTCTGTTGCCGTCTCCAAGGATATCGCCAAATCCATTCCAGCTCTGGCCTTGCTGGCAGGCAGCATCGGGGACCCCATGGTGCGCAACATGGGCACCCTCGGCGGCTCGGTCGCCAACAACGACCCGGCGGCAGACTACCCCGCCGCACTGCTTGGCCTGGGTGCGACCGTCGTCACAGGCAAACGCAAAATTGCCGCGGAGAAATTTTTCACCGGCATGTTCGAGACTGCACTGGAGCCGGGCGAGATCATTACCGCCGTTTCCTTCCCCATCCCAAAACGCGCCGGCTATATGAAATTCAAGAACCCGGCCTCCCGCTACGCCATGGTCGGCGTATTCGTCGCGGACACCGCCGGCGGCGTTCGCGTGGCCGTCACCGGCGCGGGGCCTTGCGTGTTTCGCATGCCTGAGATGGAAAAAGCCCTCGCCAAGTCTTTTTCGTCCGCTGCGCTCAACGGCATCAAGGTTCCGGCCGACGATCTGAATTCCGACATCCATGCCAGCGCCGAATATCGCGCACATCTGGTTGGCGTCATGGCAAGACGCGCGGTGGAACAGGCCCTGACAGGCTGACGGCGCTGTTCCGGCGGCGCCAGAGTAGTCAATGCCACGCCCGCAACGGACGTGGATCGTCAACATGAGTCTTCGAGGAGGATTGCCTTGCATTACCTGAGAATTGCTGTGACTGCGGCATGTATCGCCATTGCCAGCCCCGTGGCGGCAGACGAGGTCGTGGTCTACTCGGCGCGCATCGAACAGATGATCCGGCCCTTGTTCGACGCCTATACCCGGGAGGCCGGGGTTACGGTGAAATTCATCACCGACAAGGAAGGCCCCTTGATGGAACGCCTGAAGGCCGAGGGAGCCAATACCCACGCCGACATATTGCTGACCGTGGACGCCGGCAATCTCTGGCAAGCCTCCCAACTGGGTCTGCTGCAAGCGATCAAATCGAAAACACTGGCGGCGAATAGCCCCGCGCACTTGCGCGATCCGGAAGGGCTGTGGTTCGGCTTGTCCGTCCGCGCCCGCACCGTGTTTTACAACACCAGCAAGATCAAGCCCGCCGATCTGAGCACCTACGAGAACCTTGCGGATGAAAAATGGAGGGGCCGTCTATGCCTGCGTTCGTCGAAAAAGGTCTACAACCAGTCTCTGGTCGCCATGATGATCGCCGAACACGGTGAAGCGAAGACCGAACAAATCGTCCGTGGCTGGGTCGCCAACCTCGCGGCACCCGTGTTTCCCGACGACACCACTCTGCTGCAAGCGGTGGCCGCCGGGCAATGCGATGTCGGCATCGCCAACACCTACTATTATGGGCGCCTGATTGAAAAGAACCCGAACCTGCCGCTCGCGCTTTTCTGGCCAAATCAATCCGCTGACGGGGTGCATATCAACGTCTCGGGCGCCGGCGTCACGCAACATGCAAAAAATCCGCAGGGTGCGGTCAAGCTACTGGAATGGCTTTCGTCAGTCGCCGCGCAAAACCTCTACGCCGATGCCAACCTCGAGTACCCGGTTAATCCTGCGGTCAAGCCCGACCCGGTCGTCGCAGGCTGGGGAAGTTTCAAACAGAACTACATCAATGTCGCCAGGGCTGGCGAGTTGCAAACGGCCGCGGTGCGCCTGATGGACCGCGCGGGATATCGCTGATCGGGTGAATCGCTCCGGATGGGTGTTTGCGCAATGAGGGCCGCGCGCCTGTTTCCCTTAATGGTGGCCGCGCTGGTTCTGGCCCCGATTGCGGTCATTTTTTCCTCGTTCCTGACACCGGCCGACGAAGTATGGCGGCATTTTGCTGCGACCATTCTCGGCGAACTCGTTATCAACACCCTGGTGCTCGCGTTGGCGGTTGCCGGGGGCACAGCCGTTCTCGGTGTTGGTCTGGCCTGGCTCACGGCGGTGTGCGAATTTCCCGGCCGGCGATTTTTCTCCTGGGCACTGCTGCTGCCGCTCGCCATTCCCGCCTATGTCATTGGATTTGTCGCCATTGGTCTGCTCGATTTCACCGGCCCGCTGCAATCCGGGCTGAGAAACCTCACCGGTTCGCTTCTGCCCTGGTTTCCATCCATCCGGAGCCGCGGTGGCGTGATCCTGGTCATGACGTTGGCGCTTTATCCTTATGTCTACCTGCTCGCCCGCAACGCCTTTCGCACGCAAGGCAAGCGCATGTTGGAAGCCGGCCGCGCCCTCGGTCTAAGTTCCTGGCAGGCGTTTGGCCGCGTTGCAATTCCGATGGCGCGGCCGTGGATTGCTTCGGGCCTGATGCTCGTTGTCATGGAGACCCTGGCCGACTTCGGCACGGTTGCCGTATTCAACTATGACACCCTGACTTCCGGGGTCTACAAGGCCTGGTATGGCTTGTTTTCCATCGCCGCCGCTTCACAGGTAGCGTCGATACTCATTGTGATCGCACTCGTGGCGCTGCTCGTGGAGCAGCAGACGCGGCAGCTCATGCGTTTTTCCCCCGCGCACGGCGGCGGCGAAGCCGCGCGCATCGTGTTGGCCGGCGCGCATAAATTTGGCGCATTTGCCGCCTGCGCGCTTGTTTTCGCGGCCGGATTTATCGTTCCGGCCGGGCAACTTGCGTTTTGGGTTTTCGGCGCGAGCGCAGGCGAATTCAACAGCCGGTACCTGGAATATCTCTGGCACTCGCTGGCGCTCGGCGGGCTGGCGGCGCTGTGCGTGACCACCACCGCCTTGCTGCTCAATTATTCGGCGCGCCATCAATCGGGTGCAATGACCCGGATCGCAATCAAACTCGCCAATATCGGCTATGCGGTGCCGGGTGCCGTGTTGGCGGTCGGAATTTTCGTGGTTGTTGCCTGGCTCGATCAGGCAATACCGGCGCCGCTGCGCGACTTCTTTGGGATCGCGCCAGGTTCCTTTCTGCAAGGTTCGATAGTAGTGATGTTGGCGGCTTACCTGATCCGCTTCATGGCGGTGGGTTTCGGTCCGCTCGAAAGCGCCCTGCATCGTGTAACGCGCACCATCGACGAGGCGGCGATTGCGCTGGGCCAGGGCGGCGCCCGGCTGGTCTATCGGATACACCTGCCTATGCTACGCGGCGGCCTTGCGACCGCCGCCGTGCTGGTGTTCGTGGATGTGCTCAAGGAAATGCCCATCACCCTGATGACGCGACCCTTCGGCTGGGATACTCTTGCCGTGCGAATTTTTGAACTCACATCCGAGGGTCAATGGGAACGCGCCGCTTTGCCGGCTTTGGTACTGGTACTGGCCGGCTTGCTGCCGGTCATTCATCTCACCCGTGCCTCCGAGTAGAACCGATCCTCTTCACGCCATGACGCCCGTCATCGAACTTCTAGCCGTCCGCCATGCCTATGGCGATCACGTGGTTGCCGACGGTATTTCGATATCGCTGACCAAGGGCAGCATCGGCTGCCTGTTGGGGCCCAGCGGATGCGGTAAGACGACAATACTTCGCTGCATTTCCGGCTTCGAGCGCATTCAGTCCGGGGAAATCCGGATCAATAGCCTGCCGGTGAGCACGGCCAACACACACGTCTCCCCGGAGAAGCGCCGAATCGGCATCGTGTTCCAGGATTACGCGTTATTCCCCCATCTCAGCGTTCAAGCCAACGTCGCTTTCGGCTTGCACCGCCTGCCGGCGTCGGAAAAACAGCAGCGCGTAGCGCAGATGCTCGATATCACCGGGCTTTCCAGTCTGGCCGCCCGCTATCCGCACGAACTCTCGGGTGGACAGCAACAACGCGTGGCGCTGGCGCGCGCACTCGCGCCGCAGCCGGACCTCCTGCTGCTTGACGAGCCATTCTCCAATCTGGACGTCGATCTGCGCGAACGCTTGAGCCTCGAAGTGCGCGACATAATCAAGGCCCAGGGTTCCACCGCAATCCTGGTGACCCACGACCAGCACGAGGCATTCGCCATGGCCGACGAAATCGGCGTCATGGCCGAGGGCCGCATTCAGCAGTGGGACAACGCGCACAATATTTATCACCGGCCAAGCAACCGATATGTGGCCGATTTCATCGGTCAGGGCGTTTTTCTGCCGGCGCGCGTGAACGCCCTCGGCAACATCGAGATTGAACTGGGCGAACTGGCCGGAGAAGTCCGCGACGCCACCCTGGCCGCCGAAGAAAAAGTACCGGGGATCGCGCTGGTCGTCCTGCTGCGGCCGGACGATGTGGTTCACGACGATTCGAGCCCGACCAAGGCACAGGTTCTGCACAAGGCCTTTCGCGGCGCCGCCATCCTCTATACGCTCAAGCTCCCCAGCGGCGCCCGCGTGTTGTCGCTGGTGCCCAGCCATCACAATCATGCACTCGGGGAATTCATCGGCATCCGCCTGGAGACCGATCACGTCGTCGCGTTCCAGATATGAGCTTGTCCGAAGGGCCATGACGGATCTGGACAAGGAATCTGTTCGGTTTTCGTCCTCGATATGGCGAGGCGCGCGATATGGCAAGCATCCTCAATGCGAAGAGAAAAGCTCAACGCAAAGTCGCAAAGAGCGCGAAGGCCGCAAAGGAGATCTGAACCTAGAAAAAGCTGTTGAATCACGGAGAACACGGAGATCGCGGGGTAGAACAATGAGACAGTGTTTTTTGTACGTTCACCATCTGGGTAAGAGGCCAGAGCAATATAAGTTGTTGGATTTTCTCCGTGTGCACCGTGCCCTCCGTGATTCAATCGCTGTTTCTAGGCTGAATCGGTAGCCGGATCTTGCGAGACGGGATATTTCGCGATGGAAGACTGGGTGCAACCCTGATAGTTACGTGCTGCCAAGGAAAAATCTATAGGCCTGCGCTTTGCGCAAGAGAGGGCATGGCGTCCCAAGTGCGGCCACGAAAATTGTGGCCATTGGCGGTCTTTGAGCGTTTTTCGCCATCTGCACCCCAAGTACCCCACTGCTTAAAGAAAAACGCTACATGCGCTGCAGCACATTGCCGCTTGATCGAGGCGACCCATTCCGGTCGCATCGGCCGCGCTTTGCGCCCAGATTCCCCGCCCACGATAGCCCAGTGAATTCCGCTCAAGTCGAAGCTGCCCAGGTCTTCCAGTAGTGGCTCGATAGACAAGAATCGAATCGGAGCATTAATGCCGCGAAGCACCGAGATTCTCGGCAGGCCGTATTTCCGGTTTTCCACCGAAACACCGAGCCAGACATTGGACGGCACGGCGACACCGTCACAAAACTCCGCCATTCGCTCTGCGCGCTTGGTCAGCACCTGGAATGTGTGCTGTGGCGATCGAGCCATCACATCGAATACGCGGCGGATGTAGTCGAATGGCACTTTATCGTGGAACAGGTCCGACATGGAGTTGACAAAGTACACGGTCGGCTTGCGACGTTCCAGCGGCTCCGACAACCGCTCTGGTATCAGGGTGAGCCGGAAGACATTTTCGTAACCCCGAACACCCATCGCTTTCAGGCGTCGTGCCATAGTCTCTGCATAGCAGTTCTTGCAGCCCGGCGAGACTTTCGTACACCCGACTGTGGGATTCCAAGTCTGCTCGGTCCATTCAATTCGGCTTCGGGTACGCATTCGGCAAACCGTTCGAGTCAAGACGCAGCTATGACACCAGCGTTCGCGTCTTCACCAAGAGCCCGTCGGTGCCACTCGGTCAGTTCCGCAGGTGCGATGCAACCTCATCTGCAATACGAGCCGCCAAAGCTGGCGCGTCCTGTTCAAGGACGACCTCCTTCTCTCCTGGAATCTTACGCAGAATACCCATCGCGTTGACGAATGCCGGCCGCAACTGCTCCTGTTGCGGCGCCCCAACCAGCAGGTACACCTTGAAGGGATCGGCAGCACCCTGCAGGCTCGCAATCTGCCCGAGCCAACGGTGCGCCTTGTCGCGGATGGTATCGGCTGCCGCAAGATCGAACGACAACGGTTCGAAGCAGTGCCAGACACCGTTCTTCCAGGCATGTTCAAATTCGAATTCGTCGTCCTGTACAGTGATTTTCCTTGATTGAAAATGCTCCAGCAGCCGTCGCTCCTCCAAGTTGCGCTTGAAGTTCCGCCAAACATCCTCGTCGGATCGTACAGCCGCCGTCTGCCGCTCCTCATAGCGCAACACCATCCGGTCGAATAGCCGTTCCAACGTCTGGGACGGATCGTCGGTTCGGCCACTCCCGGCCGGCGACCACTGAAGCGAGCTATCGTCGCGCGGTAGGATCGCGTGTGCGAACTCCAGGACGTTCGAAGGATCGGTCAACGGAAGCTCGCCCGCCACTCGCTCGCCCTGTTCCTCCAGTCGCGCTTGAATGTAACGCATCAGCGACTTAAAGTGCTCGGCGTTCACCCCCGGGAACACTTTGTTCAGCCGGCCATAGGTGTTGCGGCAAAGCGCGCTGAGATAGCGCGCCCCCGGGGCGTAAAGGACAATGCCGACGTTCACGAATTCACCGCTGGTGGCGTCGTGAACGTACCGCAGCACGCAATACGTGTAACTGTAGAGACTTTTCATTGGAGTACCCTCGCGATTTCCTGCAACGCAGCTGCCAGATTATCCCTGACCGCGGCGACATGCTTCAAGGTCTTATCGGCAATCTCCCCTGCATCGTTCCACTCGCCCGGCAGTGCGCCGCGATAAGCTACGAGTCTCGCGTCCGTGATTGCCGCCCAAGCACCCGCCAATCGATCGAAATTGAACGTTTTTCCCCGAAGCTGCTCGGAGAACAGGTGAATTGGGGAATGGCGCAGGGCTTCGAGTGCGCCGATCTCCCAAGGCGGCCGCCAACCGATCACGCCTTCAATAACAAATGCCAGCTCGTGGTCGAGGATGGCGAGATTCGTCCCGCTGAAGAGGCAGTTCGGATTTTCCCGACGACGGTCCGCGTTGGCAATGAGCGCATCGAACGCAAACACTTCGGCAGCGATATTGAGGGCGTCTTTCGGGACCGGCTTGCCCACCGGCCAGCTTGTGAATCCAGGCGGCAGACTTTTCGAACCGAAAGCGACCGGATTGCTGCGGCGCGCGATCCCCGCCACCGTCTGATCTGGAATCGTCGCGACAAATTCCGGATCAAGCCTGACCAGAAATGGTTCCGGTACCGGAAGATCGAGATCCGCAGCAAGTATCGCGGCGATTGCTTCCTACGCCAGTGCGGCGATCCCGCGGTCGCAGCCCGCGGAAAGTTTCGCCACCACTTCAACCTCATCACCAGCGACAGTTTCACACGAGAGCCGGCACGGCATGGTCCGCCCGGTTTGGACACGCCCGTCAAAGCGGATCGCGGTGACCCGATCCAGCACTACGATACCTTACGGATTCTCATAATTGACCTCCGAACGATCGTTCGGTATGTTAGTCGGATGGCGAATGATGGTCAATACCTTGAGAGGCTGCAAGACTACTATTCTCGGCATCGGGTGCTACCGTCCTTTTCTGCAATCGGCACCCTTGTCGGGCTGAGTTCGAAGGCTTCGGTAGCGGGGATGGTCTTGCGGCTCAAGGCCGAGGGATTTCTGGAGAGCTCACCGGACCGGAGGCTGAAACCGGGAAAGCGCTTTTTTGAGCGCCCGTTGGCCGAAAGCGTACGCGCCGGGCTGCCCAGCCCCGCTACAGATTCAGGTTCCGAAAGACTTTCCATCGACGAGTACCTCGTCGCCCATCCCTCGAAGACCGTGTTGATCACGGTTAAAGGCGATTCCATGATCGATGCGGGTATACATCCCGGCGATGTGGTGGTCGTGGAAAAGCGCAATATCGCGACAGTCGGCGACATCGTCGTCGCGATTCTGGACAACGAATTCACATTGAAGCGATTTGGCCGGGAAAAAGGTCGTGTCGTTCTGCTGCCGGAGAACAAAGCCTATCCCGTTATCCGGCCCAAGGGCGAGTTGGAGATTTTCGGGGTGGTTGTTGGATTGTTCAGAACGTACCGATAGCTGGAGAACGTCATCGCACATAAAGAGCGTTATGGCGACGCGTCGTCACCAAGCCATTAAAAGTCGTCCCAAGGTTGAAGTCCGGGGGCCTTATGAACGATAATTTGCATATTCAGGCATGAGCGGAGGAAATCGCATGCTCGTTTCTCGCACCCGCGAAAAGCTCATCAACGCCATTCTGTTTTTCGCCGAGCGCACGCGCGGTCTCGGCAAGATCAAACTTTTTAAGCTGCTCTACCTGCTCGATTTCGAGCACTTCCACCAGACTGGCCGCCCGGTCACCGGCATGGAGTATCGCGCGTGGAAGATAGGCCCCGTTCCCGCCGAACTGATACAGGTGTGGGACGACTTTGATCCCGACCTCGCCGAAGCCATCGAAATCCGGCCGGAGAGGGTGTAAGAAAAACGCAGCAGGTCGAATTTGTCGCGCACCTTGCGCACGTCGTGCAACCAGATCACGGTTTCCACGGCCTCGCGTTGCGCAAAGTAGTAGCGGAAAGGCGACAACGACCCGTCCGCCTGCTCGTTGAGATGCTCCGTCTCGAACCACCAGTTCAGCAACGCCCGAGAAGTCTCCGATGCGCCCGGATAATCGGCGTCTCGCCATGCCGCAACCTCGACTCGGATTTTGGCTACCAGCGGGGGCAGCAGTTTCTCGTAGGCCGTGCTCCGCAATTCCTCTGCGGCAGGAAACCAGCGCTGGTCCGGCGGGAGAATCGCATACGGTGACTCGGGAAAGTTTGGATGGATTGCCATGTAGTTTTTGAGATTGTTTCCCTGGCAAGGCTCGCGGCCTTTCATCAAAGGCCATGTTAACATCGGACACGAATTTTCAAGCCTTTTTAAGGTCATGCCCATCAAACTTCCCGCCTCCATCGACGAGACTTTAACGCTGCTTGCACAAGGCGATTACGTCGCCGAACGTTCGCTTGCCACCGCGGTTTTTCTTTCGCTGCGCATGGGCAGGCCGCTGTTTCTGGAAGGCGAGGCCGGGGTCGGCAAGACCGAGATCGCCAAGGTCTTGGCGAAAGTGCTGGGACGCGAGTTGATCCGGCTGCAATGCTACGAAGGTCTGGACATCGCCTCGGCGGTATACGAATGGAATTACCAGCGCCAGATGATCGAAATCCGGCTGGCGGAAGCCGAAGGTTCGGGCTCGCGGGAAAAGCTGGAAAAGGACATTTTCAGCGAACGCTTTCTCATCCGCCGGCCGATCCTGCAAGCACTGGACGCCAAGACCGGCGAAGCGCCGGTGCTACTGATCGATGAACTGGACCGCACTGACGAACCCTTTGAAGCGTATCTGCTGGAAGTGCTGGCGGACTTCCAGGTCACCATACCCGAGATCGGCACCATCAAGGCAACCAAGCTGCCCATTGTCATCATCACCTCGAATCGCACCCGCGAAATCCACGACGCGGTCAAGCGCCGTTGCCTGTATCACTGGGTGGACTACCCAAATGCCGAACGCGAACTCGAAATCGTCCGACGCAAGGTTCCGGAAGCCGCGCAGCAACTTTCGTGCGAAGTGGTGGCTTTCGTCCAACGCCTGCGCGAACTCGATCTGTTTAAGCAACCCGGTGTCGCAGAATCCATCGACTGGTCGAAAGCGCTCGCGCTGCTCGACCGCGTGTCACTTGATTCGAGCACCATAGATGACACACTCGGCGTGTTGCTCAAGTACCAGGACGACATTGCTCGCGTGCGCGGGGTGGAGGCGAGTCGCATCCTGGCCGCCGTGAAAACAGCCTGACCAGCCAAAGATAAGCTCAACACAAATACCCAACGTGCGCAGCACGTCGGAGTACCCTTTTAGACGCGAAGGACGCCAAGGCCGCAAAGTGGACGAGAATGTGCTTTCCAGTGAAATTATAGGTGCCGCGATAGAGGTTCACAAAATTCTCGGCCCTGGCTTACTCGAATCTATATACGAAGATGCGCTTGAAATCGAATTGGGCAAGTGTGGTCTGACCGTGGCGCGCCAAGTCGGAGTACTGGCGAATTACAAGGGGCACACGCTTCCAACGGTTTTGCGCCTGGATCTTTGTGTAAACGATCTGGTCATCGTTGAAATCAAGTCAGTCGACAGGTTGCTACCTATACACCAGGCTCAACTGCTGAGTTACTTGCGGCTGGCGAACAAGAAACTTGGATTGCTGATCAATTTCAATTCTGCGCTTCTCAAGAACTCGATCCGCCGCATAGTCAACAATCTTTGATTTTCTTTGCGTTCTTAGCGCCCTTTGCGCCTTTGCGTTGAGATTCCCCTTTTATGATTCTTGCGGAAAACATCGTCCATTTCGCCCGCGCGCTACGTGAAGCGGGTATTCCGGTCGGGCCGGACCGGGTGCTTGATGGGTTGCGGGCGTTGGCGATTATCGGTGTCGAGCGGCGCGAGGATTTTTACTGGACGCTCGCTTCGGTGTTTCTGAGCCGCCGTGAACAATTCGAACTGTTCGACAAGGCATTCTCTCTATTCTGGCGCGAGCGCAGTCTGCTTGAGCGCGCGCCACAGGGCTTGCCGGCCGCCGCGCCTGCCAATGCCGCCGGCAAAACGCCGAACCGGATTGCCGAGGCGTTCGGCCTGACGAAGAAAGTCCCGGTACGTGCCGAGCGGCAGGAAGACGAGCCCGATGCCATGTTCAGCGCCTCTAATCTGGAGCGCATGCGGCGCCGCGACTTCGAATCGATGACAACGGAAGAACTGGAGCAGGCCAAGCGATTGATCGCAGGATTGCAACTGCCGATTCCGGCGATTCGCACCCGACGCCTGTATCCGGATGCACACGGATCAAGGGCAGACTTGCGGGCGACGCTGCGCGCCAGCCTGCGCGGCAATGCCGATATCATTGCCCTGCGCCGGCGCTCGTTTCGTCTTCGCCATCCGCCGCTGGTCGTGCTGTGCGACATATCCGGCTCGATGAGTCGTTACTCGCGCATGTTCCTGCATTTTCTGCATGCCATCACCAATGACCGCGACCGGGTCCACAGCTTCGTGTTTGGCACCCGGCTGACAAATATCACCCGGCAATTGCTCCACCGGGATGTCGATCTCGCGCTGGATGCCATTTCCTCCACTGTAAACGACTGGTCGGGCGGCACACGCATTGGCGCTACCCTGAAGGAATTCAATCAACGCTGGTCACGGCGCGTGCTGGGCCAGAATGCGGTGGTCTTGCTGATTAGCGATGGCCTCGACCGCGATGCAGGAGAGGATCTCGGGATACAGATAGAACGCTTGCACAAGTCATGTCACCAATTGATCTGGCTAAACCCGTTGTTGCGGTTCCAGCACTTCGAACCCAAGGCAGCCGGCGTGCGTTTGATGCTGCCGCATGTGGATGCCTTCCTGCCCGCGCACAATATCGACAGCTTGACGGACCTGGCCCGCTCACTGCGAACGTCCCGAGAACGGGCACGGCAACCTGGCTTGGCGCATACTGCCGGCCTGAAAACATCGAGAGCATTTACATCATGGAAATAAGCGGAGAGCAGCGCATCGCGCTCAGTCAGCAGCGCGTATGGGAAGCGCTCAACGATCCGGAGATTCTCAAGGTATGTATTGCGGGCTGCGAGAGCATCGAGCGAGTCTCAGACAATGAATACAAAGTGGCGATGACGGCGGCCATCGGCCCGGTCAAGGCGAAATTTTCCGGCAAGCTCCTGTTGTCGGACCTCAATCCGCCCAATTCCTACTCGCTTGCATTTGAAGGTTCCGGCGGCGCAGCAGGTTTCGGCAAGGGCAGCGCCCGCGTAACTCTGGCGACGAACGGCGAAGTCACGCTGCTCACCTATAAGGCCACAGCCTCCGTGGGCGGCAAACTTGCGCAAATCGGTTCACGCCTGATCGATGGCGTGGCCAAGAAAATGTCGGATGATTTCTTTGCGAAGTTCAATGCAACGGTCGCCACAGCAGAGCAACCCGTTGCTGAGGCAGTTACGGCCCATCCCCCAGCTACGAAATTCACACTGCCAGTATGGGCCTGGGTGGGAGGCGCAATCGCGCTACTGCTGATGTTGCTGTACTTGACAAGGTGAGTCCGCGCCCGGCGCCAACCGACGCCGATGTCGTGATCATCGGCGCCGGCGCGGCGGGCATGTTGTGCGCAATTGAAGCGGGCAAGCGCGGGCGCCGGGTGCTGCTCATCGATCACGCGCAAAAGCTGGGTGAGAAAATCCGCATCTCCGGTGGCGGACGCTGCAACTTCACCAACCTAGACGTGCGTGCGGAGCATTTTCTGTCCGCGAATCCGAATTTTTGCCGCTCGGCACTGGCGCGCTATACGCCACGTGATTTCATTGCTTTGATCGAACAACACGGCATCGCCTGGGAGGAGAGGAAGCACGGTCAGTTGTTCTGCGTTGATTCCGCGCAGCAGATCATCGATATGCTGAAAACCGAATGCGACGCGGCCCATGTGGTCCGGTACATGGGCGCGGAAATCAGTTCGGTTGAAAAACACGAGAGTTTCGAGATCGCCACCAGCCGCGGCAATTTTGAATGTGAATCCCTGGTCATCGCCAGCGGCGGATTGTCCATTCCGCAGATCGGCGCCACTGCTTTTGGCTATCGCATCGCAGAGCAATTCGGCCTCACGGTCATGCCACTACGCGCCGGGCTGGTCGGACTGACTTTCGCACCGGAAACGCTGGCCCAGTTTGCCGAACTGTCGGGTATTTCCATTGAGGCAGAGGTCAGTTGCAATGGCGCACGCTTTCGCGAGCAGATGCTCATCACCCATCGCGGCCTGTCCGGTCCCGCGATTCTGCAAATCTCCTCATACTGGAAGCCAGGCGAGGATATATCGGTGAACTTGCTGCCGGATCGCGACGGCCACGCCATTCTTGATCAGGCGCAGACTTCGGACAAATTACTCGCCAATGTGCTCGGCGAATTCCTGCCGCAGCGTCTTGCCGAGCGTTGGGTCTCGGTCAACTTCGAGAATCAGCCGATGAAGCGCCTTGGCGCGGTCCGCCGACGCGAAATTGCGCATCGCCTGCACGACTGGCGCATTCGTCCCAGCGGCACGGTGGGTTACAAGAAAGCCGAAGTCACGCTCGGTGGCGTGGACACGCGAGAGCTGTCCTCGAAGACACTTGGGACGCGCAAGGTGCCAGGGCTGTATTTCATTGGCGAAGTCGTGGACGTGACCGGGCATCTGGGCGGCTACAATTTTCAATGGGCCTGGGCTTCGGGATACGCGGCGGGACAGGCTGTGTGAACTGAGCCTGAGTTTGGTGACGTCCCGGTAATTTGTGAAATTACGCCCCCCCCTCTCCCCTGCCCTATCCATGAACCGTCCTGGTCCAGGGAGAAAATCAATGGCGAGCGGGCCAGTCGCATGCGCCCTCAAGACTACTTGCCCCCTCTCCCCGCTGGCGGGGAGAGGGCGGGGGTGAGGGGAGCACAAGTGCCGCAGTATTTCTTCCAGCACCGACTTTCCACGAACCATCCTGTTCCAGGGCGCAAGTCGGTGGCAAAAAATCAAATCAGTCCGCGTAGGGCGCGATAACCGAAGGGCATTGCGCCGAATGTCCGCAGCCGCAATACTGGTGCATGCCCGATTATCGACGCGCATGGAATCTTGGCGGCACGTACTTCTTCACCGTCAATCTGCTCCAACGCCATAAAAATGGCCGTACCCGCACATCCTCAATACTATTTCATTGGGTGCAGGCGAACGCTGGAGGAAATAAGACTGACGACAGAATATCGAAGAGAGCCGTCGTCGAAGACGTGTAGTGTTTCTCTACCTTGAATTTCTTCGCGTACTTTGCGCCCTTTGCGTCTTTGCGTTTAGCTTCCCTTTTGAAATTCTAAACAGGACAAGGATATGCTCATCTTGTCATTTTCCCTTCGTTCCCGGTAGCCGGCTCCGAAACGGATTAATTTTCACAGTAAGTTATTTGAACTTGCTTTTCTTTGCGTCTTTGCGCCTAAAAGGGTACTCCGACGTGCTATGCACGTAGGGTATTTGCGTCGGGCAATTCTTTAAGTTTGGCCGTAGTTGGCCGGCTGCTCTAAAATGGCGAACTTTCGAGTCCGGCAATTGTGTCCGTCCGGCCCATCCATGATAGGTACTTAGGGAGAGTGTCATGAATCAATTCGATATGAAAGGCCGCAGTGCCATTGTCACGGGGGGCGCTTCCGGCATCGGGCTTGCCATCGCACAGCGGCTGGCCAAATCCGGCGCCAACGTGGCGATATGGGATATGAACGAAAAATCCATGACGGAGGCGGCCAAGTCGCTGGGTGCGGCCAAGACTCATAGCGTCAAGGTGGATGTCACCAAACTCGGTCAGATTGAAGCCGCATTCAAATCCACCGTGGCCGCCTTCGGAAAAATCGATGCGCTGGTGTGTTCCGCCGGTATCGCCGGCGTGAACGCGCCGAGCTGGGAAATACCGGCCGATGACTGGCTGCGCGTGCACGACATCAACCTTAACGGCGTGTTCTACTGCTGCCGCACGGTTATTCCGCACATGATCAAGAACAACTACGGTCGCATCGTCAACATTGCCTCGGTCGCCGGCAAGGAAGGCAATCCCAACGCAGCCGCCTACAGTTCATCGAAGGCGGCGGTGATTGGCCTCACCAAGTCGCTGGGCAAGGAAACCGCCAAGAACGGCATCACGGTCAATTGCGTGACCCCGGCAGCAGTCAGGACGCCGATTTTCGAACAGGTTCCGCAGAGCCATATCGATTACATGCTCTCCAAGATTCCGATGGGCCGCTTTGGCTTGGTCGAGGAAATCGCCGCCACGGTGGTGTGGGCCTGCACGGAAGATTGCTCCTTCACCACTGCCGCGACGTTCGATTTGTCGGGGGGAAGAGCAACGTACTAAGCGTGAGGGGCGAGGGACTCGGGTCGAGGAACGAGGGGAAAACATGAAGATCAGGGCGGCAGTGATTCGGCAGATGGGATTGCCGCAACCGTATGCGGACAGCAAACCGATGCAGATCGAGGAAGTTGATCTCGACAAGCCCGGTGAGCGGGAGGTGCTGGTCCAGATAAAAGCCGCGAGCCTGTGCCATTCGGATCTATCGACGGTAAACGCCGACCGGCCGCGACCGATGCCGATGGTGCTAGGCCATGAGGCCTCGGGTATCGTGCAGGAAATCGGTCACGGGGTGAACGATCTGCAAGTCGGCGATCACGTCGCTCTGGTGTTTGCGCCCAGTTGCGGCCAGTGCATGTCATGCATCGAAGGCCATCCCGGACGCTGCGAGCCAGGACAGCAAGCCAATGGCGCGGGGAAACTGCTCAATGCGGGTATGCGCCTGCATCAGCACGGCAAGGATGTCTATCATCACGTCGGCGTTTCCGCTTTCGCTGAATACTGCGTGGTCAATCGCGGCTCGCTGGTAAAAATCGACAAGGAACTTCCCTTCGACGAAGCGGCATTGTTCGGATGCGCGGTGCTGACCGGTGTAGGCGCGGTATTTAATACCGCTCAGGTATTCCCGGGCGCGAAGGTCGCGGTGCTGGGACTGGGCGGCGTGGGACTTAACTCCCTGCTCGGATCCATCGTGGCTGGCGCCCAGCAAATTGTTGCCATCGACTTGCATGACGACAAACTCGTCCTGGCCAAACAACTGGGCGCCACCCACACGGTCAATGCGCGAGCACCGGACGCCATCCAGCAGGTCAAGGATATGACCGGCGGCGGGGTGCATTTCGCTTTCGAAATGGCCGGCTCGGTTCAAGCAATGGAATTGGCCTATCGCATCACCCGCCGCGGCGGCACCACTGTCTCCGCAGGCTTACCACACCCCGATCACCGCTGGCCGCTGCAGCACGTCAACATGGTTGCCGAAGAGCGCACCATCAAAGGCAGCTACATGGGTTCCTGCGTGCCGACGCGCGACGTGCCTCGCTATATCGACCTGTATCGACGGGGCATGTTGCCGGTGAACAAGCTGATGAGCGACCACATCAAACTCGAAGAAATCAACGTCGGTTTCGATCGCCTGGCCTCCGGCCACACCGTGCGCCAGATCATCATGATGTAAAGGCTTAAGGATAAGCTCAACGCAAAGGAGGCGGAGGTCGCAAAGAAATGCAATGCGAAAGGAGCATTTTGTTTCGACTTCTCGATCTGGAAACTGGGTAATTGCAATGTATTGACTGGAATTATGCTTTCTTGTTCTGTCTTCGGTTTTCTTTGCGTACTTTGCGATCTTTGCGTCTTTGCGTCTTTGCGTTGAGATTCTCTTTTGACATACTCAATGAACAATACAAACCGTTACCGCGCCGAAGATCTCGTGCGCTTCGCCGCCGCCCTGCTTGAAAAAGCCGGGTTGCAAGCCGACAAATGCAAAGTCGTCGCCAAAATTCTGGTGGAAGGAGATTTGCTCGGCCATAACACCCATGGTTTGCATTTGCTGGCTCCTTACTTGAATGACCTGGAAAAAGGTGGCATGACCAAGTCCGGTCAGCCGCGTGTGATTGCGGATTTTCCCGCGGCGGTCACCTGGGATGGCATGCGCCTGCCCGGAACCTGGCTCACCGCGCGCGCCATCGACCTGGCGCTGGAACGGGCGAAAAAACTCGGCACCTGCACGGTGGCCATTCGTCGCAGCCATCACATCGCCTGTCTGGCCGCATATCTGAAACGCGTCACCGATCAGGGCATGATGGTCATGCTGATTTCCTCCGGTCCCGAAACCGGGGGTGTGGTTCCGCACGGTGGACGCGGGAGCGGCGTGTACACCCCCAATCCTATCGCAGCAGCATGGCCGACCGAGAGCGATCCGGTGATGATCGACGTATCGATGTCCATTACCACCCATGGGCTCACGGGGCGCATGAACAAGGAAGGTCGCAAGTTGCCCGGCAAGTGGGTGGTCGACGCGGACGGCAATGCCACGGACGACCCATCTGTCATGTTCCGCGAACCCAAAGGCGCGCTACTGCCGCTGGGCGGCATCGATCACGGACACAAGGGTTATGCGCTCGGATTGATGGTAGAAGCATTGACCGGCGGACTGGCCGGCCACGGCCGGGCCGACCCCAACGAAGGCTGGTCGGCGAATGTCTTCGTGCAAGTGTTCGATCCGGCCCTGTTTGGCGGCAAGGAAGACTTCGTGCGGCAGACCGAGTGGCTGTCCAATGCCTGCCGCGCCACACCGCCGCGCGCCGGATTCGACCGGGTGCGCCTGCCCGGTGAAGCGGGCCTGCGCCGCCGAGAGAAACAACTCAAGGAAGGCATCGACCTTTATCCGAGCATTCTGCCGACGCTGACATTCTGGAGCGAGAAACTGGGCGTTGCCGTGCCTTCTTCTGTCGCATGACACAACAACAATACAAGCTCTCACCGCGGATTCTGTCGCATGACGCAACAACAATACAAGCTCTCACCGCAGAGGACGCGGAGGAAAAACGAGTCGATGAACGAAGCGATGGAAAAGGTTTCATACTTCAAATGCATTTGGTCATTTGAACATTCTTACCTGAGCGTTGAAACTTGAATTCTTGCGCTTCCTCCGCGTCCTCCGCGTCCTCTGCGGTGAGCGTGGTTCTTTATTCCCACATCTAAATGCGAACACCCGCCCAACATCGCAAGGGCATCGCGTTCATGCTGGGCGCGACGCTATGCTGGGCCACCGCCGGTGTCCTGGTGCGCAATATGGAAGTCACCGACGGCTGGACAATCACCTTCTGGCGTTCGTTTTTCATGAGCGTCTTTCTCATCGTCGTCTTGTCGATCCAGCATGGCACCCGTCTGCCGCGGCGCATTCTTGCCATGGGTTGGCCAGGGGTCATCTCGGGTTTTCTGTTCGCCGGGATGATGATCTGCTTCATTCTCGCCCTGTCGTTGACCACGGTTGCCAACACCCTGGTGGTAGGCAGCATCTCGCCTTTTGTAGCGGCTTTGTGTGGCTGGATTTTCCTCGGCGAAAAGGTCGCGACGCGCACCTGGCTCACGATGTTGGCGGCCATTGCCGGCATCACCGTGATGTTCTTTGATTCCCTGAGCGCGGGTGGTTGGGCAGGCAATCTAATTGCCTTGTGTATACCCCTGGGTTTCGGCATCAATGTCGTGCTCTTGCGAAAGCATCGCACCGCGATCGACATGGCGCCATCCATTCTGCTCGCCGGGGTTTTTTCCGCGCTGATTGCGCTGCCCTTTGCGCTGCCTCTTGCCGTAAGCACCGGCGACCTGCTCCTGCTGTCCGTCATGGGCACGATCCAGCTCGGCATCGGGCTATTGCTGATGATGGTGGCCGTGCGCCATCTTTCCTCGGCCGAGATCGGCCTGCTCTCGCTGCTTGAAATCGTGTTCGGCACGCTGTCGGTCTGGGTTCTGATCGGCGAACGTCCGAGCCAGGCCGCATTGATTGGCGGCGCCGCGGTATTGGCGGCACTACTGGTCAATCACCTCGCAGGCATCCGTCGGTCTTCGGCAGAATCAAATTGAAACCAAGAGCGTTGACGCAAAGGCCGCAGAGGACGAGCAAGAAAGGTCGCAAAGTAAATCGCGGAATTGAGCATTGGGGAAATACTGGGTAAGGTCCCAAATGTCATTCCCTGCGTCGGGAATTTTCGGGAGATTAAGATGGACCTTCAGAAGCGTCTGGAAAAATGTTACGCCGCAGCGGTACACGACGTGTTGCGTGCCATGGGCCACGGAAACTGCGTCTTACCCCCGTCGATCAAGCCGCTCGATCCCGCCAAAAAGCTCGCCGGGGAGGTCTACACGGTAAGCGGTCACTTCGACGCCAGTCTTGACGCTCACAAGACCCTTCTGGAATGGACGGGCCTGCTATCGAAGGCGCCACCGGGTAAAGTACTAGTCTGCCAGCCCAATACCCATACGGTCGCGCTGATGGGTGAACTGTCCGCCGAAACCCTCAAGAACAAAGGCGTGCTGGGCTACGTGGTGGATGGCGGCTGCCGGGATACCGATTTCATTCTCAACCTGGGTTTTCCGGTGTTTCGCAGCTTCAACACCCCCGCAGACATCGTCGGCCGCTGGATTCCCGATGGCTTCGGCCAGCCGATCGTGATCGGAGAAGTCACGATTCACAGCGGCGACTGGTTGCTCGCCGACCGCGACGGGGTGGTGGTCATCCCAGGCCGCATCGCCGCCGATGTCGTCACACGCACCGAAGAAGTACTCGGTACCGAAAACAAGATACGCCACGCCATCCTGAGCGGCATGGACCCCCAGCAGGCCTACCTTAAGTTCGGCAAGTTCTGACAGGACGAACGGACCCGCCGGACCATTTCTGCTCTCCGCCCCAAGGCTGTTGACCGATTAGACTGGAACGTCTAGTCTTGCCGCCTTTCGGAAACTCGGTACGGCCTGCCAGCCGCGCCGCGCCCCAACCCTTCACGGACAAAACTGCGGTCATCATGGCTCAACCCTCCGGACGCGTCGATTCTCTTCCGGACAAACGGGCGCACATGCTCGCCGTGGCCGAAAAGGTTTTTCTTTCCGAAGGTTATCACGCGAGCATGGATACGATCGCGGCGCGCGCGAAGGTTGCCAAACAGACGGTTTATAACCATTTTGGCAGCAAGGAAGGCTTGTTCGAGGCGGTCATCCGGCAGATGGCCGGTAGCGTTGTCGTGTCGCTGGGCGAGCCGCAAGCCTCGATGCGAGCGGCGTTGCTGGGTTTTGCCAAGGCCATTCGGGCCCGCACGCTTTCTCCCGAAGGCATTGGCGTGTACCGGGCCCTGGTTGCGGAAGCGCCTCGCTTCCCTTCGCTGGCCCGGCTGATTTACAAGACGGGACAGCAGGCCGCGCAAGAGGCGCTTGCGAAATTCTTGGATCGGCGCATGGCGAGCAAGGAAATACGCAAGACCGACTCGCAGTTCGCCGCGCAGATGTTGATGAGCATGCTGACGGGTTATGAAAGAGCGCGTTTGCTTTACGGCATCAAGGACAATGGGGGCCGGGCAGACGAGCAGCAGCAATGCGAACGGATAGTGGATTGTTTTTTGCGCACTCTCGATACGGTAAGCAGTTAAGAATAGCCATAACACTGGAGGACGGAAATGCTACGCAGTTATGTTGATTTCATCGTTAAGTTCCGCTGGATCGTAATCATCGTCGTGCTGGGTCTGACCGCGTTCTTGAGTTCAAAAGGCGGCAACCTCACCGTTATTATCGATCCGAACAACATCGTGCCGCGTTCGCATCCGTTCATCGCCACCACCCTGAAAGTGGAAGAGGTGTTCGGTTCGCGTTACGTCGCGGTGATCGGCATCACGCCGAAACAGGGCGATGTGTTCCAGCCCTTTGTGCTGGAGAAGGTGCAGCGCATCACCAACAAACTGCGCGAAACCCCGCGTATCGTCAAGACCAACATCCTTTCCCTTTCCGCGCGCCGCGCCAAGGATATCCGCGGCACCAAGGACGGCATGGAGGTCAAGCAGATGATGGCCGACGTGCCCGTCACGCCGGAGCAGATGGCGGCCTTGAAGGACGCCCTGCAACGCAACACCGCGTATATGAATTCCGTTGTCTCCAACGACTGGAAGACCACGGTCATCCTGGCTGAAGTGCGCGACAGAAAGCCCACCGACAGCGCCGAGGTCAAGGGCGGCTTCTCGTTCGTGGCAAACAAGATCAACGCCATTGTTGATGCCGAGCGCGATGACACGGTTGACGTCATGGTCAGCGGTTATCCGCCCTTCCTGTCCATGTTCGAGAAATTCGCCGGCCGCACGCCCATATTGCTGCTGGCCGCGCTGGTGATCATCGGCCTCATCCATTACGAAGCCTTCCGCACCTGGCAAGGCCTGATTCTGCCACTGGTGACCCCGCTGGTGGCGGTGGAGTGGAGCAAGGGCTTCATGGGACTTGCCGGTGTGCCGCTGGATATTTTCAATATGTCCACGCCGATTCTGATTCTTGCGGTGGGCGCGGGTCATGCGGTGCAGCTATTGAAACGTTATTACGAAGAGTACCTGCGCATCAATCCCAAGCCTGACGTCGATATCGACGGCTTATGGAGCAAGACGGGCAAGACTGAAAAAATCGCGCTGTGGGCCGGTTTTGCCACCTTGTATTGCGCGCTGTTTTTCTTCAGATGGCAGGCTGGAATCGCCGGCACGCTTACTTCGCTGTTAGGGCTCAAGGGTGGCGCCGTCACAGCGGGCCTCGTCGTGGCGTTCTTCGTGTTCGGCTATGCCTCTTACTTCGTCTTTGGCGGCGCCTGGCGACTGATCCGCTTCTGGCTGAAGCCCCGCGCCTATGCCAGCGATCGCGATATCCGCACCAACCGCGAGGCCGTGGTCGAATCCATCACCAAAATCGGCCCGGTCATGATGACCGCCGGTATCGTGGCGGCCTGCGGATTCTTCTCGCTGGCCATCTTCGACATTATTTCCATCCAGGTCTTCGGTATCTTTTCCGGCATGGGCATTCTGAGCGTGCTGATTGTGGAAATGACCTTCATTCCGGCGCTACGGGCCATTCTGCCGCCGCCCGGCAAGAAGGAGGCGCGCATGGAAAGCGAAGAACGCATCTGGGACCGGCTCACCGGTTTCTACGCTCGCACCATTACCGGCCCAAACCGCGGTCGCCTGTTTATCATCGCCAGCGTGGTGATCGTACTCTCGGTCATCGGCATGAGTCGCCTGGGCGTGGAAAGTTCGCTCAAGAAATATTTCGATCGCGATCTGCCCCTGCTGGTGCAGGACCGCATGCTCAACGACCGCATGGCCGGCACCAACAACGTGTATGTGATGATCGAGGGGGAAAAGCCCGACGATATCAAGGACCCGGCGGTGCTCAAGGCCATGGACAGGCTGCAGACCTTCATCAGCGAGCAGCCCCATATCGGCAAGGTTATGTCGCTGGCGGAGTTCATCAAGCGCATGAACCAGTCCATGAACAACAACGATCCGGCCTTCTTCAAGATTCCGGACAGCCAGGCCACCATCGCCGAATTCATGCTGCTCTACTCCATGTCCGGTGAGCCCGGCGATTTCGACACCTACGTCGATTACGAATACCGGATGGCCAATATGGTGGTGTTCTCACACAGCGACAGCACGGTGCACATGCTGGCCATGTGGGAAAAAGCCAAGGAATTCGCCAAGAAGGAATTCCCGCCGCACATCAAGGTCAATATCGGCGGCAGCGTGGCGCAGTCCGCGGCCATCACGGAAGTCATCGTGAAGGACAAGATCCTCAACGTCGTGCAGATCGCCGGTGTAGTGTTCCTGATCGCCTCGCTGGTGTTCCGCTCCTTCGTGGCGGGCGCGCTGGTGATTACGCCGCTGCTGCTCTCGGTGCTGGTGAACATGGGCCTGCTCGGCTGGATGGGCCTGCACTTGAACGTGCCCGTGGCGCTGACCTCGGCGCTGGCCATTGGCATCGGCGCGGACTACGCCATCTACATGTTGTTCCGACTGCGTGAAGAGTTAGGCAAGGGGACGGAAGAAAACAAAGCCTTCCATACCGTGCTCACCACCGCCGGCAAGGCCTGCCTGTTTGTAGCCTCCGCGGTCGCGGGCGGTTATGCCGTACAGGCGCTCTCGCGCGGTTATTACCCGCACACCTGGAACGCCATTCTCATTGGCACCGCCATGCTGGTCAGCGTCACCGCGGCACTTACCGTCATGCCGGCGCTGGTGCATAAATTCCGTCCCAAGTTCATGTTTAATGGAGCATCCAAAGTGAAGAAATCTTCTTTTGCCCCCGTCGCCGTGGCCATTGCCGGCCTGGCCCTGCTGTTTACCGCCCTGCCCGATTCCGTTTACGCGCAGACCCCTCTGGAGATCATGGAAAAGAATTTCATGGTCAACAAGTATTCGGATTCGGTTTCGAAGACCACCATGACGCTGACCAACAAGCAAAATAAACAGCGCGTGCGCAAGACTTTCGGCACCTCGAAGCTGCAAGGCAACGGCATCGACAACATGCGCATGACCCGTTTCCTGGAACCCACTGACGTGAAAGGCACGGTGTCGCTGCTGATCGAACACTCGGACAAGGACGACGACATCTGGATCTACCTGCCCAGCACCAAAAAAGTCCGCCGGCTGATTTCCAGCAACAAGAAGGACAGCTTCGTGGGCACCGACTTTTCCTACGGCGACGTGATCGGCCATAAGCCGAAGGAATGGAACCACACGCTGGTCAAGGAAGAAGCCATCGACGGCAAGGATTGTTTCGTCATTGAGTCGGTTCCCAAGGCCCCGGAGGTCAAGGCCAACACCGGCTACTCCAAGCGCGTGGGCTGGATCCAGAAGGATACGTTCGTGACCCTCAAGTCCGTGTTTTATGACGAATCCGGCGAGTTGCTGAAAGAAGCCAAATTCTCCAATTACAAGCTCGCCGATGCCGCCAAACAGCGCTATCAGGCCTTTTTGCTGGAGACGCGCAACTTTCAGACGGAACATCACACCGAAATTCGTATTGACGAGTCCAAGGCCAATACCGGGGTGAAGGAAGACTTCTTTACCACCCGTTACATGGAACAGCAGTGACAAAACGTACTGCCGCGGCCCTGCTGCGGGTTTTGTATTTGGCGGGAATGTGTGGATTATCGTCGGCGGCCTTCGCCGCCGACGAACCAGCCGAACCGTCTCTGGCGCCTCCGGAAGAGAAAGAAGCCGGCACCGAACCGGACTCAGGGTTCAGTCTCGGCCGCTTGGGCATCACCGGTTCACTGCGCGCGGCCTACTGGTCGTCGAATCGGCGGCAGGACAGCGACGAGGATATCGGCGTTGTCTCGTCTTGGTTGAAGCTCGACAAGCGACTGGAGTCGGGTATCGGCTTGTTCGCCGAAGGCTACCTCGCCAACGAAGATGCCTTTGGCAAACAGCGCGACGTAAGCTGGCTGCGCGAGGCTTATTTCGAAGGCCGCATGGGAAAGTTCGACTATCGCCTGGGCAAACAAATTATTGCCTGGGGCCGCACGGACCGGCTTAACCCCACCGACAATCTGACGCCGCGCGATTTCAGCCTGCTGGCAGCCGACATCGACGAAGATCGTTTTGGCTCGGTGGCGGCAAAAGGTTTATGGTCTTTCGATTCCTACACCAGTTTTTCCGCGGCGTGGATCCCCGAATTCCGGCCCAATAAGATCGCCCTGCCCTCGCGGCCGGGCATTGCATTTGAAGAACGGGTTCCGGATGGTCGCAGGCAATGGGCCGTCAAACTGGATCAGTCAGGAAAAGCCATCGACTGGTCGGTGTCCTGGTTTGACGGTTTCGACCTGAGCGCCGATCTGTCGCCAGGGGTAACGCCCGGAGTAATCCTTCTCGATCATCACCGCACCAGGGTTCTCGGCGCCGATGCCGCGACCACGCGCGGATCATGGCGATTTGCCGTCGAGGGCGCTTACGTGCGTACCGAAGATCCCGATGGTATCGACCCCGGCATCAAGAACCCGTTTTTCTACGGGGTATTCGGCATAGAGCGCAGCTTCACCGACAACCTCACCACCATTGTGCAAGTGTACGGCCGCAAGGTATCTCACTACAGCAACCCGGAAGACATAGTGGCTCCTGCCGCTCGCGCAATCGCCATTGAGCAGGCCATTGCCAACAATCAATACGATCGGGAACAGTATGGCGCCAGCGCGCGCATCGCCAAGAAGTGGTTCAACGAAACGCTGGAAGGCGAACTCGCCGGCTCTATCCTTCTGAACCGGGATGGGTATTCGCTGCGGCCGCGGGCCACTTACATCTGGAGCGACAGCATCAAGGTGCTCGGCGGCTACGAGTGGTACAAGGGATCGGACAAGACTTCATTCGGCCGGCTTGAAAAGAACAAGACCCTGTTCGCGGAGGTTCGGTACTTTTTCTGAACACAAAGCCGCTCGAAATTTTCAACCCGGCAATTGTGATGCCATTGGCCATCAACGCCACGTCCGGCGACTCTGCCGGGGTGTCGGTAATTTCGGCAAACTGCCCCTCCCCAGCCAACGCCGGTAGTGAACCGCTTTGACCGGATTTGGGGATGGTCCGGGAGAGAATTCCCGGTTCGGAAATCAAGGCACTGCGAGTTTGGACATCTTCCACGGGCGGAAGTGTTACGTGAATGCCTCGTCCGCCCGATACCCACCTCAAGTCGTCGCGGCCCGTTCGATTTTCCCGATTTCATTCCGACACTGTGCCCGGATTCAAGTCCGGTCACTGCCCGCCGATAACAGAATATCTGTGACCACCGCGGCGGCGCCTTGCCAACATGCTCGAATTCTTCGTGTGCGCAGGCATCGCTCGCCTGGGCCGATACCTGTTGACGTTCATATTGTTGGCACCGACGGTATTGTATTTTGCCCCCGCCGCAGCCGGAGAATGGAATCTGCTGATCAATGGCAAAACCTTCCACCTCAACGCACCAGCCGATAGTCATTACAACGAAAAGAACTGGGGCATCGGTCTGCAATACGGTGTGTCACAATCTGGGAGCCCATGGGTTCGGTTCGTCAACGCGTCACAGTTTCGCGATTCCAACGAAAATATTTCCTACTACGTGGGCGGTGGCATGGCCCACCGCTGGTTTCCTGTGACGGCATTGCCTGAAGCGCACGTCGATCTTGGCATTGTGGCCTTCCTCATGCGGCGCGAGGGATTCCATGATGGCAACTGGTTTCCGGGCATTCTGCCCGTCCTGTCGATCGGCGGGGAATCAATCGCGCTAAACGTTACGTACATCCCCAAAGTCGATCCCAAAATGGTGCCGCTGCTGTTCCTGCAGCTCAAACTCCGATTGCCCTGACTCCATCGCAGGACAGCCGCAGGACCGCCCGAAGGCATGGCACTTGCCAGCGGTGGGTCCCACCTCTACCCTTGTCAAATGCCGGGTCGCCTGCGGACGGCATTCTCCCCACAATCCAATGGAGAACACCATGGCTGTCGATCCTTATGCAGTACCCAAGTCACGTGTTGCCGACGTGCCCTCCGGCGCGCCGGACGGGGAATTTCTCCCCGACGGCCAGGGTGTGGGCATGGGCAACGGCTGGAGCTGGATTTCCGATGCCTGGTCGCTGTTTGCGGAAAATCGCGGAACTTCGATCGGATTGTTCGTCTTATTCGCGCTCATCGCGATCCTGCCTGGCCTCATTCCTCTCATCGGTCCCCTCGTGTTGTATCTGTTGATGCCGGTCTTGTGGGGCGGAGTCATGCTAGGTTGCAATGCGCTGCGCCAAGGGGAGAACCTGCGGATCGGCCACCTTTTCGCCGGCTTCAGTCACAAAAACGCCGGCCGGCTGATCGGCGTAGGACTATTTGTGGTGGTGACATTTATTGCCATTTTTGCGCTGATTTTCCTGATTTTCGGCGCCAGCATTCTGGCGCTCTTCACCGGCGGCATGATGGGGGAACAACCCAATCCGGACGCCATGGCCGCGATGTTCGTCACCATCATGATCGCGGTGCTGGTGATTCTGGGCCTGAGCATCCCGATCTACATGGCCGTGTGGTTCGCGCCATCCCTGATTGTTCTGAATGACTACTCGGTGGGGGCGGCACTCAAAACCAGTTTTTTCGGCTGCCTGAAAAACGTCCTGCCGTTCCTGATTTGGGGCATCGTCATGTTCGCGCTGATGATCCTGGCCTCCCTGCCGATCTTTCTGGGTTGGCTCCTGCTGGGACCGGTTCTGCTCGGATCCATTTATACCGGTTACCTGGACGTCTTTTTTTCTCGTTGAACGGTGCTCGACACCACCCGCAGCATCTCCACACCGGAAGGGATTGAGCTCACGCTCAGACTGGCGGGACCGGTTCCGCGTGCGATCGCCTGGGTAATTGACCTGGCTATCCGCGCCGCAATTCTGTTCGCGGCCTCTCTGGCCTTGACGATTCTCTACAAGGCGGGATACGCGGTCTATCTGCTGGCCGCGTTTCTTCTGGAATGGTTGTACCCGGTATTTTTCGAGGTGTACTGGGGTGGCACCACACCGGGAAAACGCTGGCTCGGCATTATGGTTCTCAACGACGATGGCACACCGGTGCGCTGGCCGGCGTCGCTGACCCGCAACCTGCTGCGCACGGTGGATTTCCTGCCGACACTTTATTTCCTGGGTTTCATTGCCATGGTGCTCAATCGCGATTTCAAGCGGCTGGGAGACGTGGCGGCCGATACGCTGGTGGTGTATCGCGATGCCAGGATAGTCGAGCCGGACATTCCGCGCGCCATACCGATCGCCCCGCCCGTGTCATTGTCAATCGATGATCAGCGCGCGGTGCTCGACTTCGCGGAACGCGCCGGAAAGTTGACCGAAGAACGTGCTGGGGAATTGGCCGAAATCGCCCGCTCGCTGGCCGGCAATGCCGCCGGCAAACAAGGCGTTGCCCGGCTGATCGGCATCGCCAATCACCTGCTGGGACGCACATGAAACAAGCGCTGTTCGAACAATTGCACCGTTCCGACTGGGAAGTGTTCGAGCAGTGGATCGAAGCGCACGGCAAATTGCGCAAACACAAAACTGCCGCCGCTAAAATTCTGTCCGGGGGCGAAGTCCCCCACGCCTACCGGCGCATCTGTCAGTTGCTGGCGCTGGCCCGCGACCGCCAGTACAGCCCGGTGCTGGTGGATCGGCTTAACCGCATTGCCTTGCAGGGGCATCACGTGCTCTACGGAGCGCGTGGCGGACAACGCGCCAGAGTCGGTGTATTTTTGGCGGCGGGATTTCCGCGTCTGGTTCGGGAACACTGGAAATTTGTCGCTGCCGCGGCGCTGCTTTTTTTCGGGCCATTACTCACCATGATAGCGGTGTTGCAGTGGCATCCCGATTTCGTGCATTACTTCGCAGACGCTCACGAACTGGCCGCCTATGACGAAATGTACGATCCGGCCAATTCGCGCATCGGGCAGCGCGAGTCGGACGACAACCTGATGATGTTCGCCTATTACATCTGGCATAACGTGAAGATCGGGTTCCAGACTTTCGCTACCGGCTTGTTGTTTGGTCTGGGCACAATATTTTTTCTGTTATTTAATGGCCTGTCCATTGGCACTGTTGCCGGTTACATCACAGCCATTGGCCACGGCGTGCCTTTCTGGTCGTTTGTTTCCGGCCATGGCTCGATGGAACTCGGCGCCATCGTGATTTCCGGCGCGGCAGGTATGAAACTGGGTGCGGCACTCATCGTGCCCGGCGCCCGCTCGCGCAGCCGTGCGCTGGTGGAGGAATCAAAACCCGCCGTGCGCCTGATGTACGGCGCCGCGTTGATGTTCATCATCGCCGCCTTTATCGAAGGATTCTGGTCTCCGCTTGCTTCGATCGAGCCGGTTGTCAAATACACGGTCGGTGCTAGCCTGTGGGTAATGCTTTTGCTCTACTTCCTGTTGGCCGGGCGATCTCATGCAGCCTGAACATCTCGCGGTCGCCCTGCGTCCGCGCGGCGGCTGGGAAGCCCTCGACCTCGGCTTTCAGATGGCACGCCAGTGGTGGCGGCCGATCTGGTTAGTATGGTTCACGGTGTATCTGCCGGTTGCCGCAATTTTGCTGCTGGTGTTCGAGAACAAGTGGAAGGCGGTGTTGATTCTTTTCTGGCTCAAGCCGCTGTTTGACCGTGCGATATTGCATACCCTGAGCCGGGCAGTATTCGGGGAAATTCCCGGTACCTTGCAAACCTTGCGTGCCGCGCGGGACTGGCTGCGTCCAGGTTTGTTCTGGGCACTGACGTTTTCCCGCTTCAATGTTGCAAGGTCTTTTACGCTGCCGGTCGCGCAACTGGAAAAACAAACCGGCCGGGCCGCGCGAAAGCGCCGGGCCGCGTTGGATGGCCGCATGCGGGGTCATGCAGTGTGGTTGTGGTTGTTTTGCGTACATTTCGAAGGTGTCTGCATTTTTGCCTTGGCGGCACTGGCAGGCATGCTGATCCCGGCAGGCCAATACGTTCCGGCGGCCGAGGATGTGGCCATTGGCATTTCGTTTTGGGATGCCATCAAGACCCTCAGCCTGGCCGATGCCTTGTATTACGTCGCCGCGGTCAGCTTGATCGAACCTTTCTATGTGGCTGCCGGATTTTCGCTCTATCTCGCCCGTCGCGCCATGCTGGAAGGCTGGGATATCGAAATCGCATTGCGTCGCATGGAAGATCGCTTGCGCGCACGCACGCGCATCAAGGGCGCAGGTATTGCGGCAATGCTGATGCTGGCCTTTTGTCTGGGTGGATCGATGCCGGATGAAGCCAGTGCCGCGGATAAAAATACGCCATCGGGCAAAACCTGTCCCGCGCCCGCGGGATCGGAGACCGGGGAATGGCACATCGAGGAGTATCCGATGAGCCCGGCCAGGGAAGCGATCGCGGCCGTGTTTGAGAGCCCGGAGTTTTCGCAGTCCAAGGATGTCACGCGCTGGCATTACCTGGGAAAAACCGAACCAAAGAAAGAGACAACAGATCTTTCGGTCTGGACGAAGTGGATGGACTGGCTGGCGAACATCAGCCTGATGTTCGGCAGCATAGGCGAGAGTCTCGCGTGGATCGCGCTTGGCGTGCTGGTAATTCTGGCGCTGGTGTATCTGAGCCGCTACGCGCCAGCACTCTTCGATCGAAACCCTGCACCTTATCGACCGCCCAATACCATGTTCGGCCTTGAAGTAGCACCCGAGTCATTGCCCGATGACCTTGCCGCCGCCGCGAAAGCTTTAGCCGCTCAAGGGCGCATCCGCGAGGCATTGTCGCTTCTTTATCGCGGTGCGTTGTCCGCCCTGATCCATCGTCATCAAATCGCGCTCAGTGCTGCCGACACCGAAGGCGACTGCTTGCGCGCGGCGCACAAGGAATTGCCGCCTGGCGGCGCTGCATTTTTCGGCGCACTGGTACAAGCGTGGCAAGGCGTCGCCTACGCCGGGCGCGCGCCCGACACCCCGGCCGTGGACGCGCTTTGCACCCAGTGGCCCGCGCATTTTGCGCCTCCCGCGCCATGAGCCGGCAACAGGTGCTGGTCTGGTTGCTGATACTAAGCATCGCCGCATCGGGCGTTGCCTGGTGGTATGCCAACTGGGAACTCAGAACCAAACCCGAAGAGGTCGGCTTCCAGGGCCGCGCCCGCAGCAATCCCTGGCTCTCGGCCGAGCGCCTGCTGGAACACTCGGGGGCCAAGGTCAAGGATGTGACTGTGCCTTCGGACTTGCTGACGCTGCCCGAGAACGGAATAGTAATCTTGCCGAAAAACCGCCATGCACTGACACCGGCAGCGCGCGAGTCGGTTCTTGCTTGGCTGAAGCTCGGCGGCTTTCTGATTGTTGAAGCCGAAGATGCACTGCAACCAGACCCGCTGCTGGATCGTCTGGGAGTAAGCCGCACCATGCATGACAAAGAGGGCAAAAAGACTCGCGCTTCTCGCAGTTTCGATCTCGGAAAGTCGAAGTACACGGCGCAGATTAACAACGATGCCGAGCCGCTGGCGGTCGAGCTGCAAAGCGCCCTGGCCCTCGATTCCGAAAACTTCCTGGCAAAAATAGAAGGCGAGCGCGGCGCCGCGGGAATTTTGATCGAATATGGCGCGGGCAGCGCGATGGTCCTCAACGATCTGGAATGGATGTCGCGCGACGCCATCCGCGATTACCAGCATGCGGATTTCCTTTGGCAGCTTGCCCGGCCCGATCCACCCGCCTCGGAAGTCGTCGTTTTCAACAGTCCGCAGAGCCTGTCGCTTTTGCATTGGCTTCGCGAACACGCCTGGATGGCCGTGGCCGGCACGGCACTCGCGCTTGCATTATGGCTGTGGCGTTCATTGCCGCGTCTCGGTCCGATCGCGCCCGACCCGCCGCGCGCACGGCGCCGCCTTCTGGATCATCTGCGCGCCAGCGGACGTTTTCTCTGGGCCAATGGCGGCGCACAAACACTGCTCGATTCCGCCCGCGATGCCGCGCTCAAACGGCTTGCCCGCATACACCTCGACTTGTCCAGCGTCGACCCTGCAGAGCATGAACGGCGCGTCTCGGAGCTCCTCGGCTTGGACGCCGCGCAAGTCCGCGCCCTGCGCTCGCCGATGTCGGCGAAGAAGCCGGTGGAATTTCTGCGCCATATCGGGCTATATCAATCCGTGCACGACAAACTATCCGTCAAGAAACCCGCATCGCGGAACCACAAGAGGACCACATGAGCACAACCATCAGCGAAGAACAACTTCAGAAAGCGACGAACATCGCGAGCGCCATGCGTACCCAGATCGGGCGCGCCGTGGTTGGGCAGGCCGCCGTGGTGGAACAAGTGCTGGCCGCATTGTTCGCCGGGGGCCATGTACTGATCGAAGGCGTGCCCGGCCTGGGCAAAACATTGCTGGTGCGCGCGCTGGCGCGAACCTTCGGCGGACGCTTCGCGCGCATCCAGTTCACGCCGGACTTGATGCCCTCCGATGTGACCGGACACACCCTCTACGACCAGCGCACCGGCGAGTTCACCACCCGGCGCGGCCCGGTATTCACCAATCTCTTGCTGGCCGACGAAATCAATCGGGCGCCCGCGAAAACCCAGGCCGCGCTGCTGGAAGTCATGCAGGAAGGGCAAGTCACCATCGAAGGCACCTCGCACACACTCGAACCGCCCTTCATGGTGCTGGCCACCCAGAACCCGATTGAACAGGAAGGCACCTATGCGTTGCCGGAGGCTCAGTTGGATCGTTTCCTGCTGAAAGTTCGCATCGACTATCCGCCATTAGAAGAAGAAATCGCCATGGTCAGGCAGGTGGCGGGCAGCCAGATTGGCGAGAAACTCAATATCGAAGCGGTGACCACACTGATCCAACCCGAGCATGTGCTGGGCCTGCAACGGCTCACGACGATGGTTCGGGTGGACGATAAAGTGCTCGACTATTTGGTGCGCATTGTGCGCGCCACCCGCACCTGGAATGGAGTTTCCGCCGGCGCCGGGCCGCGTGGCGGCATTGCTTTACTGCGTGCGGCGCGAGCCAAAGCCCTGATAGGTGGCAGGGATTTTGTCAGTCCCGATGATGTGAAACAAATCGCGGTCGCAGCCTTGCGCCATCGCGTCACCCCGGCCCCCGATATGGAAATCGAAGGCCAGACCAGCGATACATTGCTCGCCGGCCTGCTGGCGAAAGTGGAAGCACCCAGGGCGTAGGTGATGAACGGTGAACGGTGAACGGTGAACGGTGAACGGCAAAATGAAAATCGAAAAAACCGCAATGTGCAACTTTCTTGGTTCACGAAGGACGAATCGGGGATCACTTGTGGCCCGGTTATCCACCGTTCACCGATCGCTATTCACCGATCCCCGTTTACCGTTCACCGTTCACCGCTTTTACCCCTCACCCCTCACCCCTCACACCTCGCGCATTTCACGCCGCCAATGCTGATTCCATCTGCACGCTTGCTCCAACTTGCCAGCGCGCTCGCGGTTGGCGGCCTTGCCGCCTCGCTCTGGACGCTCGGCATTCCCGCTTGGATTGTCGCGGCGCTGCTCGTTGTCGCCCTCGCACTGCTTGACGCGGTGCTGGCGCTACGCCAGCCGACTCCGGCAGTACAGCGCCTCGCCCCTGGATCGCTACCACTCGGCGTCGCTCATGAAATCGCGCTGCGGTTGGCACATGGCGATAGTCGTGCGCTGAGAGTGGCGATCCACGATCACACTCCGGCGCATTGCGAAGTCACCGGGCTGCCGCAAGTTGCGGTCATTCCCGCCAAAGGCTGGGCGGAAATACGCTATCGCGTCAAACCCGTTCAGCGTGGCGACGCGCAATTCGGCCGCACGGAACTGCGTATCGATTCCCCGCTTCGGCTATGGCAAACCAGCCAGTATGCCGGAGAAACGCAACTTGTCCGCGTCTATCCGAATTTTGCGGAATTGACCACTTTCGCCCTGCTTGCCACCGACCACCGGCTGTCCCAGATCGGCATGTTGCAGCGTCGCCAGCGCGGGGAAGGGTTGGACTTCCATCAATTGCGCGAATACCGCGAAGGCGATTCGCAAAGGCAGATCGACTGGAAAGCCAGCGCACGCATGCAAAGGCTGATCTCCCGCCAATATCAAGAAGAGCGCGACCAGCAGGTGGTGCTGATGCTGGACTGCGGGCGCCGGATGTCAGCGCGCGATGATGCACTCTCGCATTTCGACCACGCGGTCAACGCGGCCCTGCTACTCGCCTACGTCGGCCTTCGGCAGGGCGACGCGGTAGGGCTCGTCACCCTGTCGGGCGCTTCGCGCTGGATGGCTCCGCGCAAGGCGCGCTCCACCATCAACGTACTGCTTAATGGCGTCTACGACCTGCATCCCACTTTAGCGGCAACGGACTACCACCGGGCCGCCGTGGACTTGATGAAAAAATTACGCAAGCGAGCCTTGGTGGTATTGCTGTCGAACTTGCGCGACGAAGACGACGATACCCTGGCGCCCGCCCTGCGCCTTCTACAAACCCGGCATCTGGTGTTATTCGCTTCGCTGCGCGAAAGCATTCTTGGCCGGGCGCTTTCCACACGCGTCGATACCTTCGACCGCGCCCTCACCCACGCCGCCACCGCCGACTACTTGCGCAGCCGCGATCGGATTTTCCGCAGGCTGGAGCGCGGTGGCGCGGTCTGCGTGGACACCGAGCCCGAGAAACTTCCAATGGCACTTGTGAATCGGTATCTGGATATCAAGCGGAGCGGAAGACTGTAAGAAAACCCCGGTGAGGGGTGAGGGGAAAGGGGTAAAACAAGAGAGGCAATCCCTGTATCATCTACGCGCTGAAGCAGACATCAACCTGCAGCAAGAATCGTCGGGAATCGATGATGGGCGTGAGAATGCCGAAATTCGTTCTGACAGCAACGCTTGTTGCCGCAAGTCATTGCGCCTTGGCGCAGATCGAGCAAGGCGACCTGCTGTCTACAAGGGGTGGCTGGCAAATAGGCGGACAGATATCAACTTATCATTATGAGGAGCCGAACTTCGCGCTTCTTGAAGGTGAGCGAACAGGCGCCATCGGAGCCTATACTCACCTTGAACCGGATCGTTTTTTCACTCGACTGGAAGGCCGCGTTTCCTATGGGCTGCTGAGATACGAGGGATCGGGCGTCCAGGAAGACAACCCCGACTTGATTATCGAAATACGAGCCCTTGTCGGCAAGGACCTCCCGGTCGGCAACAATCTGACATTTTCTTCCTATCTCGGCCTCGGCTATCGCTACCTCTACTCGGATATTCGTGGCTACTCCTCGACTGGCGCGGTTGGGTACCAGAGATTTTCGCAGTACTTTTATGTCCCACTGGGTACAACGCTACGGATGAAACTGGGCGAGCGGAGTGTGTTCGCGCCTACAGTTGAATTTGACGCTTTCCTCGCCGGAAGTCAGTACTCGCAGTTGAGCGATACCGGCATTCCCGGCTACTCCGACGCATCGAACAGCCAGGATTCTGGGTATGGCTATCGGGTGTATCTCATGGTAGAGACCGGCAAGTGGTCATTCGGCCCCTGGCTCCATTACTGGAATATCGGAATTTCCGATCTCACGCCGCAAGGTTACGAACCGGCAAACTGGACTCGCGAGTATGGTTTGGAACTACGGCGCCGGTTCTAAAAAAAGCGGTGACGGGTGACAGGTGACGAGTTGCAAAGTTCTGGTGAGGCGTGAGGGGTGAGGAGTAAGGAGTGAATCCCCCTTCACCCTTCACCCTTCACCCTTCACCCTTCACCCTTCACCCTTCACCCTTCACCGTTCCCCTGTAACTCGTCACCCGTCCCTCGCGCCTCGTCCCTGCCGCATTCAGCGGCCACCAAACCGCGGCACCCTTTTCTCCTTAAAACTGCGCAAGCCTTCCTGAAAATCCTCCGAGGCAAGGAGTCTTGTCTGGGTCGCACCGAACAATGCCGAGGCAGCAGTCGGACCGTTGTTCACCGCGACGCGTGCGTTTTGAATGGTCGCACTGACTGCAAGCGGGGCCATATCGGCGATTTCTCGGGCAAGTTCCATGGCACGCTCAAATTGCCGGCCCGGCTCAACAACTTCCTGAATAAAGCCCAATCGCAGCGCGGTGGGCGCATCGAATTCGGCGCCGGTCAGGAGGTAACGCATGGCATTGCCCCAGCCCGCGCGCTCTACCAGCCGGATCGTTGCACCACCGGTGGGCATCAAGCCGCGTTTGACTTCCAGTTGCGAAAAACGCGTATCCGATGACGCCACCACGATATCCGCGGCCAGCATCAATTCGATACCCAGCGTGAAACAGATGCCCTGCACCGCAACCACCACCGGCTTGCTGCGAAACGGTGCACGCGAGCCAAAGGGATCGATCTCGCCCTCTTCCGCCAACAGGGTATTTCCACCCAGGTGAGGAGCCATCTTTGGCAGATCCAGTCCGGAAGTGAAATTCTTCCCTTCCGCATACACCAGCGCGCAGCGTGCTTGGGTGCTGAGCTCGTAGTCGGTATAGGCCCGCGCCAATCCGCGCATCATCACCGGGGTGAAGCCGTTGAGTTTTGCCGGCCGGTCGATGCCGATCAAGAAAATATCGCCCCGCAATTCCGCTCGAATCTGTCCGTCAGAGAGGTCGTTGATACTCATGTCCGCACACTTTTCCCTTTCACTTGTCCTTGCACATTTATCGACTTCGGGCTAATGATGTCTAATCGTAAAATACGACTGTAGTGACGCGCCAGACGTAAATCTTGGGATGATTCGCCGCGTGGATATTGCCTTTTGCTTCGCCACCCGGAATGCTCTGGGCTCCTTCCGGACTACGGTTCCGATGAACTACCCGGCTGACCCAAATCATGGTTTACCTATTGCGTCGACCAACACCGAGAGATTCTGCGGAACCACACGTATGAGTCCGCGGCGCGGACTGTCGATGTCCGCGATAAGATAAAGAGAGATGGCGATCACAAGGGGAAAAACCATCAGGCGCAGGATGCTCCGCGATTTGACACTGCGTATATTGAAACCCACCAAAAGGTTGCACGCGGCGGCAATCACAAGCATCAGCACCCAGGCCTCGGCTGGAATTCGGTTCCACCAAGCCGCCTGCACGAATCCTTGCGCGTTGATGACATCGTTCATGCCGGATACGGCCAGCGCGACGATCGGCGTCGGTTGTGCCGCGGCCGAATCCACGGTCGCAGCCCATAGCTGGCCTTGCAAGGCCACGGTGCGCTGGTTGATCTCCTGAAGTTGTTGCCTGTCACTTGCCAAGTAGAACAGAATTCGCTCCCTGGCATAGGCTCGCAGTAGCGCACGCACTTTTTCGGCATTGGGGGTGGCCAGCAAATCCGCCCGGAAATATTCGGTACCGATGGCATTGGCTTCCGCCTCTTCGAGATTTTTGCGCTGGTCATACCGATTGATGGCCATGGAAAAGCTAAACCCGATCAGGAGGGCGAGCAAGGTAGGGGTTGCACCCAAAATGACGCCAAAATCCTCCCGTTCGTCTTGCTGTAGGCCCCACCGCCTTCGAAGAATGCCCGCCCCGAACCATGCCGAAGCCCATAACGTGGCGAATGAGATGGCAAAGACGCTCAGCGGACTGTGAAAAACATTGATCATGCGCATTGCCTCCGACTGTAAATCAAACTTCGGTTGCAGCGATAATATATGAACTGCCTCACCAGAAAGTAAAGACACAATTCACGCGATGAAACCATTGACCGGCGCAATCCGGGAATTCTTCCGTCTCGAATCCGCCAGCGGCGTCCTTCTGCTGGCTGCGGCGTTGATCGCACTGGTGCTGGTCAATTCCCCTGCCGCGCCGTATTACGACCTTTTTCTGGACACGCCTGTCGAAGTGCGCGCAGGCTCGTTTCTGATAGCCAAGCCGCTGCTGCTTTGGATCAATGACGGCCTGATGGCCGTGTTTTTCTTTCTCGTTGGACTGGAGCTCAAGCGCGAGTTCCTGGAGGGTGAACTTTCCGAACTCTCTCAAATAATGCTGCCGGCCCTTGCCGCGCTGGGTGGTATGGCGCTACCGGCGTTGATCTATTGGCTGCTCAATCGTGACGATCCGGTGGCGCTGCAAGGCTGGGCGATTCCCGCCGCCACCGACATCGCTTTTGCGATGGGCGTGCTGGCACTGCTCGGCAAGCGCGTCCCGGCCTCACTCAAGGTGTTTCTCCTCACGCTGGCAATCCTCGACGATCTTGGCGCAATTGTAGTCATCGCGTTGTTCTACACCAGCAAGCTTTCCGTTCTCGCGTTTACGGTCGCCGCCGCTGCGTTGGGCGCCCTTGCGCTGCTCAACCGCAGAGGCGTCACCGCCGTGCCGGCGTACTTGTTTATCGGTTTGGTTCTCTGGGCCGCCGTGCTGAAGTCGGGTGTTCATGCAACGCTCGCCGGTGTTGCGCTGGCGTTTTTTATTCCCATGCGGGGCGCGCAACCCGAATCTGCATCGCCGCTACGTCAATTGGAGCACGATCTGCATCCCGTCGTGGCATACGCTATTCTCCCGCTGTTCGCATTCGCCAACGCCGGCGTATCGCTCGAAGGCGTGACACTCACAACGCTTGCGCAACCGGTACCACTCGGTATCGCGCTGGGACTGCTGCTCGGCAAAACCCTGGGCGTGTTCGGCACAGTGGTGCTAGCGGTAAAATTGGGACTTGCGCGCATGCCGGAAGGCGCAGGCTGGATGTCGATGCTGGGCAACGCTGTGCTCTGCGGCATCGGCTTCACCATGAGCCTGTTCATCGCATCACTCGCCTTCGAAGGCGCCCCGGCCGCATTTGCCACGCAGTCTCGTCTGGGAATTCTGTGCGGCTCATTGTTCGCTGGCGTGGTGGGGTACGCAATCCTGCGTTTCGCGCTTCGGTCTCGGGTGGACCAATAAAAAAGCATTGTCTCTGGCCTCATTCAGATGCCCTGGCCGTCCAGCGATTACGCAATTCCCGCTTGAGCACTTTGCCGATGGCGTTGCGCGGCAGGGCCTCGGTGAATTCGACCGCGGCGAGGCGTTGGGTTTTCCCCAATTTCTGGTTGGCCCAAGCCCTCAAATCCTCTGTCGAAAAAGTGACGCCTGGACGGCGGATCACGAAAGCCACCGGCGTTTCGCCCCAGCGCTCCGATGGCATACCCACCACGGCGGCGTCCACGACGTCCGGATGGGTGCGAAGCACCGCTTCGATGTCGCTCGGATACACGTTGAAGCCACCGGTGATAATCATGTCCTTGCGGCGGTCCATCAAAATCAGAAAACCGTCTTCGTCGAAACGGCCGATATCGCCGGTTCGGATAAAGCGTTTTCCGCTCGCGTCGAACCACTCCGCTTGAGAGCTCAACTCCGACCGGTTGTGATAGCCATTCATCATGCTCGCCGAATGCCCGACAATTTCGCCGGATTCGCCCTTGGGCAGTTCGTTGCACTGTTCGTCAATCACCCGCATGTCGTGCCCTGGTGCCGGCTTGCCGACGGTGTGCAGCTTGTCCGGAAAGAGATGCGCCTCCAGCACGCAGGTTCCGCCGCCTTCCGTCATGCCGTAATACTCGATCAAGGTTCCGGGCCATCGCTTCAGTACGTCGGCCTTCAATGCGGCGGAGAAAGCTGAGCTGGTGCAAAACTTGGCACGAAAAGTGGAAAGATCGTACTGCCCGAATTCGGGCAAAGCCATGATGCGCTGGTATTGCACCGGTACCAGCATGGCATGAGTAACGCGATGCTCCTGTGCCAGGGCAAGAAAACCCAGCGCATTGAACGTCGGCATCAACAGGCAGCATCCGCCCAGCGCGAGCGTGGGTAGCAGGCTGACCAGCGTGGTATTTGAATAGAGCGGCGTGGATACCAGAGTGATGGCATCCGGCGTATAGCCGTATGCGCCAGCGCGTTGCCACTGCACCCAGCGCATCGAATGCGGCTGAACGATGCCCTTCGGCGTGCCGGTGGTGCCCGAAGAGTAGATGAGGTTGAAGGCCGCCTCCGGCTTGACACCAGTTTCCACCGGCCGGATGCCCCCGCCCACCAGCCATGACTCTAGTGCCGTATCCGAGTTGGAGCCATCCAGCATGATCTTCGTAGCGGCGATCCGCTTTCCCGACGGAGCCAGCGCCTTGGCTGACGACGCATCGAGAAACAGCAGCCTGGCCTGCGCATCGGCAATCATAGAGGCAAGACTCTCCGGTGTGGACGAAGGCGCCAGCGGCGCCACCGCCACTCCCGCGCGCAACGCCCCGAGAAATACCGCGACGTATTCCATGGACGCGCCCGCGCAAATCGCGATGACCTCCCCGGAACCCACCTCGTCGCGCCGCAGTGATGTAGCGATGCGATCCATCATCGCGTCGAGCGTTGCATAGTCAACGCGCCGCTCGCCCTGCTTCATAGCAAGCCGCCGCGGACCGCGCCGTGCATGCAGACGGATCAGCGCGGAGAGCGTTCCGAAGGGGCGCGCAATGATTTCGTCAATTGTTGTCGCAGTCATGGTTCAGTACATTCCAGGTCAACTCTCTCACCGCTGAGGACGCAGAGGACGCGAAGGAAAAACAGAGTGAACTGATATTCGTGGTGGTGTAATGTACCTGGCAGCAATGATGGAGATTTTTCCATCGTCCATGGATGATAAGGGAAACTCAAAACATTACTCCGGATTTTTTCCTCCGCGTCCTTTGTGTCCTCCGCGGTTAGCGCTTTGTATGCCGGATATTCAGATTCCGGAAATCCCCCCATTTACTGACTATACCCCACCGCCTGCACTGCCGCCGTTAAGGACGCCTCTGGCGCCCAGTCAACATCGGATTCGCCGCCACCAGCCCGATATCCGGCCCGCCACCGGTAATCATCGCCACCTTGCTATTTAGTTTCCCATGCCATGCTATGTAGTCCAAGGTCGAAGAGTAATTCGGTGCGCGGCAATTGCCAAGGACATTCCAATTGGTGTGCGCAAGAAAAGGAATCGAAGCATAATCTGGCAAACGCTTCCCTTTTTAGGATGACAATAGAGTGGGGTTCCTGGGCCTCCGATTTTTCGGGCGCGACAGACGACTATCATCGGGCAACTAGGCACGTGAAATTGACTAAGTGGATAATTTTGTTTTTCGGGTCTTTCGGGTCCGCGTTGATGTTGGCTTGTGCAGTCATAACTCAACCGTTGGTCACTCCGGCAGTTTACGACACCGCCAGCTGTTGACGCCGCCAGACTTCGCGAACACGTAAGGATTTTGACGGAGGAGTTCTACCCTCGCGGCTTCGATCATCGCAAGACATTGAAAACCGCTGCATCTTACGTGCATTCTCAGTTCCGCTTCATCGGTGCCGGCGTACAGGATCAGTCGTTCACAGTCGATGGCAAGCGCTACAGAAATGTCCTCGCGCGCCTTGGACCCGATGCGGGTCCCGTCCTGGTCATCGGCGCCCATTACGACTCCTACGGTCAAGAAGCGCGGAGCGCGGGCGTTCCCCTGGGGTATGACTTAACAACTCACATACCGGGCGCGGATGACAACGCGAGTGGCGTCCGGGTCTGATCGAGCTCGCGCGCCTGCTAAAAGACGCCTCGCCTCGCATACCTTTTGAACTTGTTGCATTTACCCTACGAGCGCATGGCGAAAGTGGGATCGATTGGGGTCAGGCCTTGTCTTTTGCCTATCGAAGGCAAAAGACAAGGCCTGACCCCTTGCACGATATCCGCGCCTAAAATCTTCACACCGATGCCGGCGCTCCGGCAAGGATTCTTTTTGCCAATTTTCGCACCGTCAGACCTATGAGGAGATCGAGCGTGCAGTAAAACGCACCCGCTGCAATGGGGGGATTGGCAGCGGTGAGGGAAGTCCAACGTACGTCTTGGCGCCAGGACCAGTTGCCCAGCCAGGTCCCGTACAACTCGACCAGGAGAGAAATGACAAACATCAGGGCATACAGCTGCCGATCCTTCGGTCGAATCATGCATAGGAAGAAAACAAGAATCAGCGGCATACTGAGTGTATCTGTTGCCGTCATCCAGGTAACCGCAGCGTAGCCAATCGCGCAGAGCACCACCGCAATCACCAGACACCTTGGGACCCGCGGCGCCAAGACCATGCCAACATAAAAGAGCAGCACATGGCCTGGCGGAACGAAGAATGGAATGTTTCCGAGCCGGTAGGCGTACAGCCCCCACGTCAGTGATAGAACAATTTCCCCGAAGGTGGCCCAGATCATGCAGGCCCATAATGCCAGTCGCCAATCGGGCGGACTGGCCCGCATCAGGCTCAACGCAAGGCACCACATGACTGCACTCGCCGCCATCTGGCCGATCAGGCCGCCGTAGACATCTGCAACGGCACCCGTCAGGAGTGCCACAACTACCACAATAAGTTTACCGTTGGTGGAACTCCATACGCGCAAAGGTGCCTTCGGAATATTGGCCGCGTCAATCCATTGCATTGGGGGGCGTTAGCTCACAGAGCTTTCATTGTTTGCCAGTACACAGTGTACTCAAAGAATCCGGCGAATACGCCGTATCGAAAATTGTCGTCTTTCAGCGTCATTTATGTTGCGCGTATCGACACCTATAATGACACGTCGCAATTGGCACGGAGCGGTTGCACGATGAACGGAGTCTTCCAGTCGATCGAACAATGGTTCGGCCCTTCTCTCGATACTGCCGCAACGATAGTCTACTGGCTGGCGGTCGCGTTGCTCGCACATCGTATCCTGGCGCCAATGGTGCGCCTGCGTATGGACATGGTAAGCGCCGGACTGCAATTAAAGGACAGTTTGGTTCTGGAGTGTCCTGCCTGCCACCGGGAAACCATCGTACTAGACAAGCAGTGCGCATTTTGCCGGAAGAGCATCGAATTGCCCTGGAGCATTAAGTTCTGGCATTTCTTCAAACTCCGACGACAACCCAAATGGATGCGGTGGATACGTTGGGCGTACGAAGGTGCCGGTCTGATACTCTATTCGGGTTTGACGATCATCGGGGCCTATGCATTAGGCGCGTGGGCGCCGGACGGCGCACTTCACCAACTGTTCCTCGGCATTGCCATACTCTGTTGGGCGGCAATCGGCCAGTTTGTCGCCCGCGTATTACATTTCGGCATCGGCGGGCCATTTGGCCGATTGCGCGACGCAGTGTTCGCGTTCGCCGCAGCAGGCGTGCTGTCGCTATCCCTGTTCCTCGCTACCGAATCACGCATAACGCCGGAGACAGTGTTATGGCACGTGCCAATTACCGAAAACGGAGTCGCCCACGTGGACGACAAATCCTTGACCCTTGCTCAAGGAATGATCGGCTTCGAATACCTGCAAATCGACCACAAGATGCTTGCATATCATCGCGTCATTCCGTTAGCCTTTATCGGTGCGGAGCGGCTGGAGGTCAAGCGGAGTCGCTTCGGGAAATGGTGCGTGGAATTGCTTTTGAAACGCGCCCAGGGTTATTCGGAACGTGGCTTGTCGGTGCGAAGCCGCGTCGAGCAGTTTATGGTCGCATCCAGCCGAGAATACGAAATTGTCGAGCGCGAACAGCAGGTGTACTTTCGCCCAGTTAATCCCTGAAGATTGACCCGCGAGCGAAACGCACGGCCGACCACGTTGCACTCGCGCATGGCGAAGATATACCTCCAATATCCATCAATTCCCCTTAACGCAAACGCGCTAATCTGCGTCACCCAGAGGTGACAAACAACTGGTCTCTCGCAGCCTCGGTAATTGCCACCACGCAGGGATGGGTGATCCGTCGCTCGATGGAAATTGCGAAAAACTCCTCGACGAGTTCAGTCGTACGCCCCAGGGTTTTTACTTTGAATTACGCTTCGATTTCCGTTTCCAGAACAGTAGGTCCGATGAATACCCCCGCCCCGCCTTGCCCGAAAGCTTTCATCAACGCGCTGTCGTCAAACTCACCGATCACTCGAGGCCGGAATTCCTTTCCTTCGAGCCAGCGCTGCAAGCGCGGTCTTACCGCCGTATCCTCGCCTGGAATCAGCAGCGGGGCGCCGTTCAGGCATGCAGGGAATTTCCCTTTAATGCCCTTAAAAACCCGGGCCGCGGCAAAGAAACTTACGCCGGAAGTGCCCAGACAATGATTATATGCGCGCACCTTCACTTGGGAAGGGATCGGTGCGTCGCCAATAAGCAGATCCAGCCGATACGCGGCAACTTCGGTAAGTAAACTGTTTATTTTCCCCTCGCGAGACAGTATTCGTACGGCTTGAGGAAGGCGGATCGCCGGTTCGATCAGTCGATAGGCTACAACCTTTGGGACCGCATCCGCGACCCCGATACGGAATTCGACAGGGTGCCCCCCAGCGGGTAGAGACGCAGGGACTCTTCCAATTCGGCGCCCAACTTAAACATGTTGTCCGCGTAACCGAAGGCAATGCGGCCCGAGTCCGTCAGGACTATGTTGCGGCCGCTCTTGACAAACAAAGGCGTTCCCAACGCTTCCTCGAGAAGGGCCATCTGCCCGCTGATTGTTTGCGGCGTAAGGTGAATTTCCTCGCTCGCTCGGGCGATGCTGCCGGCCTTGGCAACCCTCCAGAAATAATGCAGATGCTTTAGATTCATTCCAGTGATCCGTCGGTTTTTACGAAGACTATCTGTTGATAAATCGATTTTACACCGATGTATTTCTGCGCCTACACTTGCCTCGACCGTTGCACCAATTCGTGATTGCACCAGACAGCGACAGAGAGGCGTCTGGCACTGCGGGATGACCTGCCTGCCGCCCCCCTGGCAAAAGTAGCCATTAAATTAATCAACGAAGGGATTATTCGTGGAAATACTTTCCCTGGAGTTTTTCACCGCACTGTTTGCCATAGTTGTCATCGACCTGGTGCTGGCAGGCGACAACGCGATTGTTATCGCACTAGCGGCACGCAGCTTGCCGAAGCATTTGCAAAGGCAGGCAGTCATCTGGGGGGCTGTTGGGGCGATTGTCGTGCGCAGCGCCATGACACTTATCGTCGTCTGGCTGCTCAAAGTACCGGGACTCCTGTTCGTCGGGGGCGCCCTGTTGATATGGATCGCCTACCGTTTGTTGCTGCCGGAAAACGGAGAAAGTGGAGACGTCAAACCTGCCACTAGCTTCTGGGGTGCAATCCAGACCATTGTTGTTGCGGATATGGTCATGGGTTTGGACAATGTGCTAGCCGTCGCCGGCGCCGCGCAAGGCAGCTATCTGCTGGTGGTGCTCGGCCTGCTCATCAGTGTCCCGATTGTGGTCTGGGGCAGCACACTTCTTCTGCATTGGGTAGAACGTCATCCGGGCATTGTCTATTTTGGGGCGGGAGTTCTGGCATGGACCGCGACCAAGATGATCACCAAGGAACCGTTCTTGAAGGATGTTTTCGCCGCCAACGGCGCGGCTAGCGCGCTTCTTTACCTTCTGGTAGTCGGTGGAGTGCTTTGGGCCGGTTTTGTGAAGAATCATCGCAAACTCGAGTCACGCATGTCCGCGCGCTTGGCAGACCTTGCCCGCAAGTTGGAGGCAGAACAAATTTCGAATGGCAACCCTGTTTTCACAATGAAAGGAGAAGCAAACATGCAGAAAGTCCTCGTTCCTGTCGACGGCACGCGAAATTCCGAGTTTGCGCTGCGACATGTCGTTAATGAATTCATGAAAAACTCCGGGATGGAAATTCATCTTTTAAATGTCCAGCCGCCTTTCTCTCGACATATTTCACAGTTTGTCGGCCGAAAAGCGCGGGACTCGTTTCACCATGACGAGGCGGAAAAAGCGCTGCTCCCCGCCAAGCAACTGGTCGAGAAGCATGGCGTCCCCTATTCGACGCATATCAAGGTCGGAGACAAGGCCGAGGTAATTGTAGAGGAAGCTAAGCGACTGGGTTGCGATCGAATTGCGATGAGCACGGCACGCAAAAACTCCATCACCCGCATGATCGAGGACTCGACCACCAACCGCGTGATCGAAATGACCTCCGTACCGGTCGAGGTCATTGCCGGAGACTCGGTTTCCAAATTCGAACGCTACGGCCTCCCCGCCGGGCTTGCCGCCGCGCTCGGATTGCTTGTTGCCGCGGCGATGGATTGAGCTGCAAGCGCATACACCGGCGCCTGTCCCATCGGTAGGCGCCGACGCATGGATGTCAGGGAACTTGAGGCTACCTGAAAGCGTGTAACCTCCGCCATGGCGGCATTGTGCCGCCATGGTTCTCTAGTCGAAATGAACACGACCGCAATAACGGATCGGTCCACAGCAAGACCGTCTTGCGATTCTGACGCAATCCGGACCCGAGATCAGTCGTTCGCGCCCCTCCTCGCCAGCCCAACAGCGGGGAATTCTGCCCCCCCCCGACCTGCCATTCAAGTTTCATCCATGGTGTGCCGATATCTCGATTAACGCTGCACTTCGCGGCCGTAAATCGACGAGAGAGACATTTACTTGGAACCGGCCATCAAGGATCTCGACAAGGAAGCGGACAAGATCGTAAGGGAAATCGGCATCCCCCCCCTGCCCCGCAATTCTTACCTAACTGCTCAAGGAGATGCCCGATGACGATCCCGACTACAACAAGGCCTCGAAACTCATCGCCACTGACGTGGGTTTGTCGGCGGCGATGCTCAAAACCGTCAATTCGTCCTTTTTTGGCCTGAAGACCAAGGCAACTTCCGTCAATCAGGCCCTGCAACTCATGGGATTGCGCAATACGGTCGAAGTCGTAACCGGCCTGCTCTTGCGTCAGGCATTTCCGGCTGGCGACAATACCGCGTTGGAAAGTTTCTGGCAGACGTCGTCAGGCATTGCGGAAACAACAGCGCAACTGGCACGCCCGCTCGGCATCACCAATCGGGACGAAGCCTATACATTCGCCCTGTTCCGGGATTGCGGGGTTCCGTTGATGATCGGAAAATTTCCGCTGTACGCAAAATTCATCAATCAGAATCGCCAGACCGGCACGGCCACGGCTCCTGAAGTCGTTCAGTTCGGCATCGATCACGCCAGCCTTGGCGCCCGTCTGGCGCAAAGCTGGATGCTGCCCCAGGGAAATCTGCACCGCCATTTCCAGTCATCACGATTATGCGTTGCTGCAAGAAGGCTCGATCCCCAGGGGAAGCTGCACACTGGTGGCACTAGTACTGGCGGCGGAGCGGATTTTCACCCGCCAGCAAGTCGGCCCCGAGTGCGTGGAATGGTCAATGGGCGCAGAATTCGCCCTGCAGTGCCTGAACATCACCGAAGAGCATTTGCTTGTTCATGCGGAGAAGTTGGCAGCCTGAAGTTGCGCCGAAGTCGGCGCTCTTTTTTTGGGGCCTGGATTGCCGAGCACCGTCCGCAACTTGCATCTCCGCCGCGCGCCGCGGCCGGGCTTTTCGCGTGGCGGTGCAACGTGCCCCACGGGTCGTTACCGCGCCGGTTGCGCGGGTGGAAGACTCGATAAATTTAAGCGCGCCTTGTCGTGTGCCGGATCCAGCGCAAGGGCACGCTGGTAGGCAGCTCGCGCCTCCTCGAAACGCTCGGTCTGCTGTAAAGCATACCCGAGGTTATTGAAAACCCGCGCCTTGTCGGGCGACTTGGCCGACGCGTCCTGCCACAGGGCGACTTCGGAGGAATAATCAGCGTTACGCAAGGCCGTAGCGAGCCCAAGCGTTGCGCAAAACGCCACAAGCGCTGGCACGGCTAACCTGCCTGGAAATACTCGGTGACAGGTGATCACTAGAATCAACGCCGGCCCCATCATCGCCAGATACAGTTGCCGATCATTGGCAACATCCTGCCGGGGCAAAATCGAGTTGGTCGGCACAAGCATGATGAAGAACCATAGCAGGCCGAATGCCAGCCATGGCCGGCGCCGCCATTGCCAGAATGCGATCGCCATCGCCCCGACCAGGAGCACGGCCTCGGCGGCCAAATGAGGGGTCCAAGCAGTCTTTGCGGGCACGTCGGGATCGATATTCAAGCTTAGAGAGAGCAGCGGCGCCACAATCAGATAAAAAATCCCGTCAATCTGGGTCAGCAAATTCTCCCAGAGAGTTCGCGTTTGAATACTGCCTTCGAGGAGTCGCCAATATCCGGGGACGAATACCACGGCTCCCGCCATGGTCACCAGCACCCCCCAGTGACCGGCAGTGCGGGCAAGCGCGGCTCTCCATCGCCAGCCGGAACGCAGGGCCTCGCAAATCAGCAGGGCGAAGGGCAACGACCACGCGTTCTCCTTTACCGCCAGTGCGAGCATCATCAACAGCACCGAAGCGACGCGCCAGACGATCGGCCGCGGACCGTCGTCGGCTTTGAGAAAGGCGAGCAACGCGGCGAACTCGAAGGTCGCCATCAGGCAAACCGAGCGGCCGGAGATGTAAGTTACGGCCTCTGTCTGGGCGGGGTGCAGAGCAAACAGTGCTGCGACCCAGAATGCGAGGCTGGCAGAGTCGTCGCCGAAATTCATGCGAATGAGCAGGCGCCGCACAACGGCAAACACCAGCAACGCGTTCAAACCATGCAGCACCACATTTAGCGCGTGAAACCCTGCGGTATCGGCCCCCGTAAGCCAATTCGCGGCGTAGGACAATTTCAGCAGCGGCCGAATGCCCGGCATGGATTGCCACCAGGCAGAAAAAGAATGGACCGCTGAGTTATGAACGATGACGTTGTAATCATCGAATTGAAATGGCCCGCCAAGCGCGTTGGCGTAGGCAGCAATCACGCAGGCGGCCAAAATAGCCGCCGCCCGCCGTGCCTTACCTTGCATGTCCAGCAGAGGCCGCATGCGCAAATGCCCGGTCAAGCAAGGCATGCGCGTCCCACCAGCGATTTTTCCCTCCCAACATGACCAGCAGCACCTTTACCTCGCCGCGCTGCGCGAGTGCGATCAGGCACTTGCCCGCCTTCGCCGTGTAGCCCGACTTCACCCCGATCGCACCGCGGTAGCGACCGATGAGCGCATTTCGATTCGGCATGCGAAATTCCCGGCGGCCATCCGCATCGGCCAAATGCACATTGATTTTTGCAACCTGCTCCGCGATGAGCTCTTCGCGCATGGCTTCTTCGGCCAGCCGAGCCAGATCATCGGCCGTCGAGTAATGCCCCATTGCGTCAAACCCGCAGGCATTCTCAAAATGAGTATTGGCAAGCCCTAGATCGGCGGCCATGAGATTCATTTGCCCGACAAATGCTTCCTCGCTGCCTTGACTCCACTCCGCCAGTGCACGGCAGGCATCGTTGGCAGAGCCAATCAGCGTGGCGGCAAACAAGTCCGCCACCCGAAGGCGTTCGCCCGCCTTCAAACCCAATCTGGACCCGGTGGCGGCCGCCGCATGGGCGCTCACCGTTGCCACTGCCTCGGGCTCATATTTCCGAACCACCACAAGCGCGGTCATGAGTTTGGTCAGACTCGCCGGCGGTAGCCGGCGCTCAGCGGCATCGGACCATACCGTCTCGCCGTTGATCCGCACCGCATAGGCCACGGCAATGCCCGGCGCCCCATTGGTCGCCGCCCAGACAGGAAAACAAGCGGCCGCGCATAGCACGGCCGCAAGCAGATAACGCACGATCAGAACTTGAGGAACTTCTTGAGTTTGCCCGCGCCTTCCTTGAGCTTGTCCGTGGTCGTAGCGGGCTTGGGCGCGTCGCCGGCGCCTTGCGGTTTGGCAGCTGCGCCCGCTTCCTGCGGCCTGGCATTCGCAGCACTGGGTGTGTCCGCGGTGTAAGACAGTCCACCCAACGAGGAACACATCTCCCTGTAGGTCGCGTCAACAGTCGTATAGTTGCGGCCGGCGCAGTGCGCCTTGCGCAAGGCGGCGCTCTCGGTCTTGCAGTACTTGTTCACAAAATTCCAATCCTTCTTGTCCATGCCGCTCTTGCACGACGGGCCGCTTATTGTCGACGGATCGGTACCACAGGCCGTCATGGCCTCGCGCCAGTTCTGGTGTTTATCGGACATCGCAGTAAAACCGGCTGGATCGCGCATGGTTTTCGCAACCTTCGCAGTATTTGCACAAAAATCGGCCTTACGGTCTTTACAAATGAGCGCCTCGGGAGACAGGCCGGCGCCGCCGAAAAACATAGTCGGATCGAGCTTTTCTATTTGTGCGCCGCATTCTTTCGCCATCATCGCGTTAACTTGCGCCTGATTCTGCGCCATCATGTCGTTGGCTTTCTTGGCGGGATCTTCCCAGGTGCAGTTTCCGGCACGTTTGCCGGAAAACGCGGTACTCATGTCGAATTTCTCGCCCTCGCGCACCCCGCTCGATTTCATATTGCCGCGATAGGCATCCTTGCCCAGGGACTCGGTTTCGCCGATCACGGTATATTTGCCATCCTTGCCGTCGCAGGCAAACTTGAAGGTTTGTTTGTTGCCGCTGCGCCTGGAGTCGACGAGCTTGCAATCCTTCTCGACAGGAGGGGTCCTGCTCTCCTGATTCTCGCCTTTCTTCTGGCATATTTTCTGGTTCATGGCCGGCATGCTCATGCCTTCCATCTCCATGCTCATGCTCATTTCCCATAATTCGTCGGGCCCCTGCTGCGCCCAGGACAGATGGCTTGCCCCCGCGAGCAGGCAGGCTATCAGGACTTTATGCATCGAATCCATGATTGCTCCTTGGTTGAATGTTGCCTTGAAAATTTCGCATCGCCTGCATCAGACCGCACTCGGTGACGAGGCTTTCCGCACCAAGCTGCCATTCTGATAGTCGTTAAACGCTTGCATGATTTCTTCCCGCGTATTCATGACGAACGGTCCATAGCGGGCCACCGGCTCGCGAATTGGGCGCCCGTCGGCCAACAACAGTTTGGCCCCGGCCTTGCCGGCGTCAAGTTTCACTTCCCCGCCGCCTGTCAGCACGGCAAGAGTTCCGTGGGGAATTTCCAATGTTTCGCCCCGGGCATCCACACCGGTGACGGCACCGTCGTATACATATATAAAGCTGTTATGCACCTCCGGCATTTCGATTTCGAAAACTGCGCCCTTGTCTATATTCACATCCAGCAAACGCAATGGAATCAGGGTTTGTGCAGCACCCTTGAGGCCGAATGCTTCCCCGGCGATGACACGCGCGCTTACCCCACCGCGGGTCACGGTGCCGATTTTTGCGGCCGGCACATCCTGATAGCGCGGGACACTCATCTTGAGCTTGCCTGGAAGATTCACCCATAACTGAAAGCCGCGCAGACGGCCTTCGGCATGTTCGGGCATTTCCGAGTGAATGATGCCGCTGCCCGCCGTCATCCACTGCACATCCCCCGCCTGGATTACACCCTGGTTGCCCACCGAATCGGCATGCCGTACCCGTCCGTCCAGCATCACCGTCACCGTCTCGAAGCCGCGGTGTGGATGATCGGGAAATCCCGCAATCCAGGAATTCGGATCGTCCGAACCAAACTCGTCGAGCATCAAAAAAGGGTCGATCATGTCCAGGGCCTGGCTTCCTATGACACGAAGGAGTTTCACGCCGGCCCCGTCCGTCGCCGGCATTCCCCGAACTGTTTTTGCGATATGTCTCACGGTATCTCCAAATGTCGATCCAGCTTCCCGATCGGCTGCTAAAGCTTTCGCGCCGGCCAGCCGAAATAGTACCAACGTGCCGGTCATACTATCGAAACCGCAAGATACCATCAGTGCCCTTATGCCGATGCCAACCACCAAGACTCGCAATGCCTTTTTTCGCGGTTGGTTTGCCGCGCGCGCGCACAGACCGCTGCCCGCGCCGGACTCCGAAGAGGAGGCAATCTATCTCGGCATGGGATTCATCGACGGCGAACGCAGCGGCGGCAAGCCGCTGCCAAGCTTGAGTCCACCAAAACTCTCGATTCGCCCCAGATTGAATATCGACCCGGATCTGACCGAACCCCCGAAAATACCTGCCATTACCCGGAAGGACGTACCTAAAGAGGAAATTCCTGCCCCAAGGGCGTCATTGCCCTCGCGGGAAAAACCGGATCTTGCACCCGCGCCGGTGGAGGAAACGGAACACCTGGGCAGGATGCCCTTGCGATTTCCGGAAAAAAAACTTCAGAACCAGTTGCCTCGAAAAAACCCATTCGGAGGGAAAACGGCCCGGCGCCGCTACAATGTGTGATTCGTCACTGTACGTTGTTGGCACTTACCTTTTCGCGAATCGCGTACACCAGCGCACGAATGTAGCGCATCGACAAATTGTCCGGCGACTTGCTTGCCCACCGTCTGGCTTCGTAATACAGGCAAGTTCGCAATTCAGCCAGGGTTTCCATGCGTTTGGCCATCGCGACCTCCGCGCTCTTTTCTGCTGACCCCCAGTGTTGGACGCCATCGAAAGTCAGCGCAAAAGGTTCAATCTGCTCCCATGCCTCCTTGAAAGAGGGCACGTCCTCCGGGAAAAGTTCGAATTTAGTCACATCCTGCATACAAGTCGTTCCACTGCGGATTCGTCTCCTGGAACACTTGAGCAATTAGCGCGCCTGCCTTCGTCGTCGCGTGGAAACGACAGGCGGCTAAAGGACGTCATGCAGAAATTGCAGAATGCTGACTTCGTCGCGACGTAGCGCAGGCGCGGGTCTGCTCCCGCGTTTTCTGCGCGGGGCCACTCCATTCGGAAGATCCGCCGTAAGCCCCTGCATATAGGCATGCAGCAGCGCCGGATGGACATAGTACTTTCGGCATGTGGTCCGCGTATTGCCGAGGCGCTCGGCCACCGCGTCAATTGCTCTGAGGATATTACGCTTGGCCACACGCTGGGTTGCAGCCGGCCCCATGTCACGCAACTGGGCGCCGGCAAGCATGGTGCCACCCCAGGTGCGGAAGTCCTTGGCGGTCACGTCGCGTCCGGAAATCTGGCGTAGATAAGTATTGACGTCGTCCGATGTCACGGTCTGGCGCCGCGAGGCTTCATCGAGAAACTGGAATAATTCCTCGCCAGGCAAGTCCTGGCAACGCTGGACGATCTTCGCCACGCGACGGTCTTTCACGGAAATGGCGTGCTGCACGCCACTTTTTCCGCGGAAGGTAAATCGCAGCCTGTCGCCATCCACTTCCACATGCCGCATGCGCATCGTGGTTAATCCGTAAGACTGGTTTTCACGTGCATATTCGTCATTGCCGACCCGAATCAGAGTTTTGTCCAACAAATGCACCACGGTCGCAAGCACCTGGCGACGGCTCAATTCCGGCGCACGCAAATCGCGCTCGACCCGTCCGCGAATGGTCGGCAATACCTCGCTGAGTTCAAGAATTTTTCGGAACTTCGAGTGATCGCGTGCCTCGCGGTAGCCCGTGTGATAGCGGTACTGCTTGCGACTCCGCGCATCCCGCGCCGTAGCCTGGATATGCCCAATCGGATCGGGGCAAATCCAGACATCCGTCCAGGCAGGCGGAATGGCCAACGAACTGATGCGGCGGCGCTCTTCGCGGCTGGTGATGCGAGTCCCGTCCGGGGCGTAAAAGGCCCAACCCTTGCCCGCGCGGCGCCGCGTGATGCCGGGCTGCCCATCGGATACGTAATTCAATCCGGCGCGGGTGGCGGCCTTGCGATGTTCGACGTTGCGCGATTCTGCCATTCGTTCGTTTTTATGCCTCGGAAACGCGCGCCACAATATCCGGCAAGCCAGTTTCCGGCAAGGTCGTTCTGATTATCGGTCGATCAGGCGATCGCCGTCACGGGTGAAGATCGAATCGGCCCGATGGTTTTTCGAAGTAGAAGCTCGGATCGTCCGGCCACCAGAAAATCCCTCAGTTCGCCGATTTTCAGATACCCCAGTCTCTCGTAGAAAGCCCTGGCTTCCCGGTTGAAATCCGAAACACAAATAAAAACATTGGGTGTGACGCCGAAAATACGGTCCTCGGCATACTCAATGAGTGCGCGCCCGACGCCCTTGCCTCGTGCATCGGGCGCGACCCCCACCAACTGGACGTACCCGATGAAGGCACCCTGCATGTTGAGCACCAGAAACCCCACCGGCTGCTTTCCCAGTACCGCCAGAAAACGCTCGCGCGTATCGTTGGAAAGAAACTTGAGGCTCTGATCGTAGCCGATGCCCAAGGTTTTCCAAGGGTCCGAATCGGCCATCGTGCGGGCGGCCCACTCGGCATCGGAGGATGAAGCGAAGGGAAGGATTTCGATTTCGGAAAGGGGGGACACGGGTGAGGATCGAGGATTGAGGATTGAGGATCGAGGATTGAGGATTTAGGATTGAGGGGTGAACGGCTCTAAACCCTTCACTCATTCACCCTTCACGCATTCACGCTTCTCGATTCCTCATCTCACCTCAAACGTCTTCGCCACGACAATCTGATCCGCGGCCATGAGGGCGATGGTCCATTTTCCCGGCACCGCTTCCGTTTCGCTTTGCACGGTGTGGCCAAGACAGGCACTGGCCTCGCCGTCCTTGGCGACCAATTCGATCTCGTGTTCGTAACCGGTCGAGACGCTGCCATCCTGCATGAACAAGGGCGGATGGGTCACCACTTTCTCCAGATCCAGGTCGCCGTCCTCCAGTGCCCCAGTTATGTTGACGCAAAACCCAAAGCGCACACCCGCCATTGCCGGCACCACCGCGGTCTGCTCGATCAGATCAATTCCGGCCGGATTCCCGGATGCATGCGCCATTTGCCTAAGGAAAGCATCAGAGCCGGTACCGTACAAGCCATAACTGAGCAGTGAGCCACGCAGGGTGTGGTCCTGCAATCGTCCGTGATGCGCGATGGAAATTCCGCTGGCCATCGCGAGCGCGATAGCCAAGGCCAGAGTCACTAATTTCATGGTTCCCTCCGTTCGCAACGAGCCGTCTGCGCCGAAGCTCCCTGGCGCCCAACTCAGGATTTCATATCCGGCACCTTGAACCATGGCGCCGGCCGCACGATTTTCGTTTCCATGTTGATCAGCATGTCGGTGCTTTTGCCAAGAAACGCTCCCCATGCCGGATCAGTCTGCATCTTACCCCGCCGCTCCTCGCGGTCCATAAGGTTCTTGTAGGCCCACATGTGTACCACCTGCGACAGCGGCCCAATGTCGTTGCTGACATACCAGCCGACGCAGTGTCCAAGATATTTCAATTGCAAGGGCAATGCCTCGGTCTCATAAAGCTTCAGCCACTCGTTAAGCTTGCCGACTTTGACGTTATAGGTGCGGTGATCGATGATCATGTTTGTCCTCCATTATGTATTCAAGCCAGTACGAAACACACTTAACACGAAGGAAACACGAAGGAAAACAAGATAATTCATCGATCGGATTCAATTCGTATCAGCGAGTGTGCATTTTGAACTGTCTTGATGACTACCCGCAATCACGACTTTTCCTTCCTCTTTCTCCGTTTTCCTAAAAGAGTACTCCACGCTATCGCGAGGGTATTCGTGTTCCTTCGTGATTCCATCGTATCCCTTCGTGTTCACGCATTTGCTCTGGCATTTTCCAGGACGAATAAGGCAGATCCCGGGATGCTTGTTACCTGCGAACAGGGTTGTACCGCCAGACAATCGGCGGCTGCCCCGTCTTGGACTCGGCCACTTCGTCGAAATACGCCGCCGGCGCCATTTCGTAGGCGTACTCGTTCAACTTCGCCAGCATCTGCGCAACACGCTCTGGGTTTCGCTCCGCCAAGTTTTGAGCTTCTTCAGGGTCGTTGGAGATATCGAATAGCTCCAGCATTCTCGGCAGGGCGGCATGGACCACCAACTTCCATTCTCCTGAACGGAACGCGCCGCGGAATTCCTCCACGTTGATCAGCATCTCCTTGCGGGCACCGGGTCGCCCCTCGGCAAGGGCGGGCCACTGGTCCACGCCGTCGAGCGGTTTTGGCGACTCGAGGGTGGCGCCGCCGAGCCGGCTCAGTGTGGCGAACATATCCGTTGCATGCAACATGTCGGTTACCACCGACTTGGGTTTGATCTTTCCAAGCCATGAGGCGATGGCTACTACGCGCACGCCGCCCTCGTACAGGCTGCCGCGGCCTTCTCTGAATATGCCGTTGTCAGCGGCGAAATTTTCGACATCGGCATCGCCAGTCTTGAAGCGGGTCGGCAACGCCCCGCCATTATCGCTGTGAAAAACAATCAAGGTGTTGTCCAGCATCTTGTTTTGTTCAAGCGCGGCAACTACCTGTCCGACCGCGCTGTCAAGCCCCGACACGGCGGCGACATAACGGCGCCGGAACGGGTCGGCGATATCACTGAATTTATCCAGCAGTTCCTTCGGTGCGCCATAGGGGGCGGCCGGGGCGGAGAAGGACAACATCAGCAGCAAGGGCTTGGAAGGGTTGCGCTTGTTGATGACGTTAACAGCGTCCTTGGCAAGCAGCGAGCTGACGTAACCACTTTCCTTCACCGGCTTGTCGCCTCGACGCCAGTCGGAATTCGTAGCAGCATCGAGCATGAAACCCACCTGCCCCGACAAGGATCCGTAAAAATAATCGAAGCCCCGGTGCGTCGGCCAGAACTCCGGCTTGGCATGACCGAGTTGCCATTTGCCCACGAATGCGGTTGCGTAACCGGCGTCCTTGAGCGAATCGGCCAGAGTTCGTTCTTCCTCGGGCAGACCGTAGCGGCTTGCCGGCATGATCGAAGCGGTCTGCAGGCCGTAGCGTATCGGGTAGCGCCCGGTCATCAATGCCGCGCGCGTTTGTGTGGAATAGGGCTGGGCGTAAAACGCATTGAGGACCGCACCGCCTTGAGCCATCTTGTCCAAATTTGGCGTCTTGATCGGGCTGCCGCGAAAACCGACATCGTTCCAACCCAGATCGTCGGCGAGGATATATACGATGTTGGGCCGATCCGCGGCGCGACAAGGCGTACCGATTGCGACTGAGAGCAGAACAGCAAGACCCGTTACGGTCATGATCTGACTCATGATGAATGGCAATTTCATTTGCTCTCCTTATCGCAGATCGGAACTTGCGAGAGACCTTTTCGCGATGTGCCGAAGCCGTTGTTGTCGAATGATACAATTAAGCTCGACGTCTTCGAAAATTACCACCGCGGTGTTGGCCGCTTATCTGGAGTAATTCCTGTCGGTAAAAGACGTTTTTCAACCTCGTCGCCCGTGCGCAAACCCGACATGTCCGAACGCGAGATACTGCTGGTGCGTCTTGCCGAATTCGCCGCGCGAATCCGCTTGAATCGCCGCCTGGTTGAACTGGGTTGGGCGGCCTGCGCAATTTTCGGGTTGCTTGCCCTTTATGAAACGTTCAAGGTCACGATTGGCTCGGCCGCCGTAGTTGCGGCCCTCGCGCCCATTTTTATCCTGGCCGGTGTCGTCGTAGTCCCAATAGCCGCGTGGCGCTTCGCGCGTCCGATCCTCCTTGATTGTGCCGCCGGGCAGGCCGATTTACGGGCCGGCCTCAAGGACGAATTAAAAAGCGCGTATTGGTATGCGCGCCATCCTGTCTCGTCGCCGCTGGTCGAACTGCTGTTAAGTCGTGCTGCTGGCGCCATCAAACTTATCGATGCGCGCGCGGTTTTTCCGGTAAGTCTGCCGCCCAGCATTATTGTGGCATCAAGCGTCGCGGTAGCCGCCGCGTCATTGATGTTGATTTCGCCAAGGATCCATTACCCGTCGGCGGAGGCGACATTCGAGCCCGCCGGCGACACGGCGGTTTCCGCGCGCCCCTCAGTGGAGGGCGACGGTTCGCTGCTGTCTTCGGAAACGCAACCGTTGGCAGGCAAGCCTGGGCCCGGTCCGAAAGGTCTCGGCCGCGTCCAACCGATGCAATTGGCCAATGAATTGGAACACAGCGCCGATCTTGCACAGAAGTCGACGAGTATTTCGAATTCACAAAGCACCGTACCGGAAAGTCTTCGCGGTGGCGGCACTGGACAGGCGGCGCGTCCGCAATCCGAGCAAATGACTCCCGAGGTGGCGCAAGGCATTCTTGATCGACTGCTTTCTTTGTTCGATGAAAAATCCGCGGCGTCCACGGAAATATCTTCGCGGCCGGCGGCTCGTGTGGCACAGGGAGATTTGTCGGAAGAAGCTACGCGGGGCAACAATCCGGGCAATCGCAGCGAGGGGGAAAGGGCGCTCAATGCACTGCTGCGTGCAATATCGACGGGTGGCACGGGAGATCGCCAAACCGTGCCGGGCGAAGGCGCCGGCGAGGAGCAGAGAGGCCGCAGTAATTCCGGCGGAGGCGCGATGGGAAGACGCCTCGGATTAAGCCAGGCCGGCGCAGGATCTCAGGATCCCGCAACGGGTAATCCGGACGGCAGCATCGCGTCCGACCCGGTGCTTGGCACACCCACTCTGAAATTTCAAACACAGTTGCGACGGGTCGGAGTCAGAACCGGCCGCATCGAAGATAACGACGGATCGATCGACACCTTTTTTTCCGCGACGCAGTCGCAGGAGTCCGCATTGAGTTATGAAGCCGTTGTCGGCCGTCAAACCGCGTCGAAGGAAGAAATCCTGGAAGTGCGGCAACTGCCGCTGGCCTATCGGGCCGCCGTCAGGAATTACTTTCTGACCGGGCATTCGCGGGAAAAGTAGGCGGGGCTTCGTGGCATGACGTTTCTTGGCGTTTCCTCTTCCTTCGCCTATGTTTTCCTGGCCGCGGTGTGCGTGCTGGTGTATCTGCTTCACCGGCTGCGCCCTGCGCCCGCCCGGCGCCCGGTGCCGTCGATGTTGATCTGGCATCGGGTACTTGCCCGAGAAAAACGACCGGTACCGGATTGGCGTTGGTTGCTCCCGCTTGTCTTCGCCCTTGGCATCGCACTTAGCATTGCGCTGGCGCTGACTCAGCCGGAATTTCCAGGCTGGCAACCGCCTGCCAAACGCCTCGTTTTTGTCATGGACAACTCGCCTTCCATGGCCGCGCGCACCAAAGACGGAGAGAGCCGCTGGCGACATGCCCTCGCACGCGCCCGCGCCACGGCAGGTGCGGCAGGCAGCGGCAGTCAAATCATGGTGACGGACACCATGGGGTCGGCCCCGCTGTCCGGTTTTCTCCACGGGGAAGAAGCCATGGCTGCCTTGAGTCGATTGCCGATTGTGTTGTTCGGCTCCCCAAGAATGCCGGCCGCGATTCTGGACCAGGGTAACGCGGAATTCCATCTGTTCACCGATGGCGTGGCCAACTGGGATTGGCCGGAAACCGCCCGCGTCCATTCGGTATTCGAGCCTGCGGATAACGTCGCGATCACGGCCTTTGACACCCGCCCGCATGCGCAGAACCCGACCCGATATCAGGCTTTCGTGCAGGTTCTGAATGCCTCTGCCCGGAGCCAGCAAGTGCGGCTCGTACTCCGAGGAGAAAATTTCGAACGGGCTCGGGAATTGACCATTGCCGCGGACAGAACCGCAGAGGAATCATTCGACATCAGCGATTTTCCACAGGGGATTCTGCGTGCCGAAGTGCTCAGCCAGACCGATGCCTTGGCAACGGACAACACTGCCTACAGCGTGGTGGCAAAGCACCGGCCACAAAGCGTATTGTTGGTCAGCCCAAGTGATGCGCTCCTGGAGGATGCGCTTCGATCGCTGCCGGAGGTGATACTGTCCACCTCAGCGCCTTCTGAATACCACCCAGACGCGGGCATCGATTTATATGTTTTCGATCGCTTTGCGCCGCACCAGCCACCGCCTGCCGCTGCATTAATTTTCCGCGCGCCGGCAACCGCCTGGCTGGCCGCCAAGCAACGCCTCGCTGCCAATCCCACGGTTACCACTTGGGACGAGGAACACCCGCTCAGTATTGGCGTGGCCTGGAATAACCTCAGAATGCAAAATGCGCTGCTGACATTTCCCGACTTTGGCACAGCAGGCATTGTGACGGCGAAGGGACTGACTGAGGGCGACTTGATCAGCACGGGAAACGCCGTCGCGCGCTGGCTTCATGTCGGCTTTGCCCCTGAGGAATCGAATTTCCGCCTGCAACCCGGGTTCGTGGCGTTCCTGGGCAATGCCTTGCACTGGTTGACTCGCGACACCGCGCTCGTGAACAAGAGTCTCGGCAACCTCGAAATACCGCTGCCCGCGGCCAGGGTGAAAGATCCGGATGGCATCGCGGTCGTGACCACGCCCACTGCCGAGGGCTCGCTGTTTCACGCCACACGGCCAGGCGTATACATTGCCGAAGGCGGCGGGAACCGCATGCAGGTGTTGTGCAATCTGCTGGACCTGCGCGCCGCACAAATCAACCGCAGCCGTCTCGATGGGATAGTCTCCACCGCGGAGGCGCCTGCCGATTTACCGAACCGCTGGCCGCTCGATCCCTGGGCTTTCCTGCTGCTGTTCGGTGCAATCTTGCTGGTGGCCGATTGGGCCGCCTTCAACCGCCGAATCGCGGTCTAGTCCATGCTCCCGATCGGTTTCGCGGTGGCGTGGCCGTTATGGTTGTTGGTGGGCCTGCCACTGCTGTGGTTGCTGGCCTGGAAACATCGCGGCGGCCTGAGCCGGCGGCGTCTCGCCTGGGCCTCACTGTTGCGATCCGCGGCCTTGGTGCTGGTCTGTCTTGCGCTGATGGGTCCCAGTCTGCGTAAAGACGTCCATGACATCTCGGTGGTGTATGCACTGGACATTTCCCGCAGCATATCCCCGGCGTTCCTGAATCAGGCATTAGATTGGATCGATCAGGCCAATGCCCGCCACAAGCCTGACCTGGTTCGTTATATGGTCTTCGCCGACAAAGCGAAATTGCTCTATTCTTCAGGTGAGATCGGCGCGGTGGAAGTCCGTGCCCAATCGTCGGCGAATGAGCCGGCCGTGCGCGATGTCATCGACCAGAGCGCAACCAATCTCGAAAACGCACTCGCCACCGCCATGTTTGGGTTTGGACCCGAACATGCCAAACGCCTGGTTCTGATCAGCGACGGAAATCAGACGGAGGGCGACCTGTGGCAAGCCCTGCCCCGTCTGCGGGCGGAGAACATCCGCGTGTTCACTTTTCCAGCCACCGTGGCGGTCAATCACGATGCCTGGATCGAAGAGTTGGCTGTGCCCGAGGGTGTGCGCCAGCAGGAACCGGTCGGAATTCAAGTACGCGTGTTCTCGCGTTCGGCGACCGGTGCTCGCATCGAGCTGAAGACCGCCGGCGGAACGCTGGGCACGCGCACCGTGCGCCTGCTGCCTGGAGAGAACCAATTTTCGTTTTCGACCCGATTCGAGCAGCGCGGCGCCATCGATCTCTTCGCCCGGGTTTCCGCGCAGGGCGACCAGGTCACGCAGAACGACGGGCTGACCGAAACCGTCTGGGTCGGGCCGCGCCCAAGAATCCTCTATGTGGATGGCAGCCCGGAAAATTCGCACTACCTTGCCGATGCCCTTACCCGACAGGGGCTCGATGTCGAGGTAGCCGATGCCGGGCGGCTGGCAAGCGAGCCCGGGTTGCTGGCAGGCAAGGACAGCGTCATTCTCAGCGACATCCGGGCACAGAGTATCGACATCGCCACCGGCGACCGGCTGGAAGCCTTTGTGCGCGACCAGGGCGGCGGGCTGATATTCGCCGCCGGCGAGAACACCTACGGCAAAGATGGCTTTTCCCGCAGTGCGCTCGAACGGCTGCTGCCGGTCAGGTTTGAAGCCCCGCGCAAACGCAAGGAGCTCGACCTGGTGCTGCTCATCGATCGCTCCCACAGCATGCGCGGGCGCAAGCTGGAGCTGGCCAAGTCCGCCGCGCTGGCATCGCTTGATCTGCTCGACAAGGACCATCGGCTGGCGGTGGTGGCATTCGACTCCCTGCCGCACGACGTGGTACCTCTGGCGCGGGTGGGCAGCAAACGACGTGCGGAAGATCTGATCCGCAGCATGACCTCCAGCGGACAGACCAACATCTACAACGGTCTTGCCCATGCCCTGCGCCTGCTGGAGGGTTCGAGCGCCAAAACCAAACATGTCATCCTGCTCTCGGACGGCAATTCCGCGCCACCTTCGGGCAACACCGAGAAGTCATCGAGCGAACTCGCCATGGAGATTATTCGCCGGGGGCGCGAGGGCGCCGCCGCCGCAACGCAAGGGCCGGCAAACGTCGCGCCGGGAGGTTATCCCGGGCTGCTGGAAAAACTGGTGGCGGAAAAAATTACCCTGACGACCGTGGCACTGGGCGAAAACCCCAATCTCGAGTTGATGACCCAGCTTGCCGAATCGGCCGAAGGAAAATATTACGTCGCTGAGCAAGACAGCGAAATTCCCAGGCTGTTCGTTGCCGAAACGCGCCGGCTGGTCGGCCAGTCGATCGTCGAAGAGCCGTTTCTGCCGATCATCAGGGGCCGGGCTGCGTCGATCGCAGGAGTCGATTTCGCGACCGCCCCGCGACTCAAGGGTTATGTCATCGGCAAAACCAAGCAGTTCAGCGACGTGTTGCTGGAAGCCAAGAATAACCAACCTCTGCTGGTGGAAACGCACTATGGCCTGGGAAAGACAGTCGCCTTCCTGTCCGACGTGAAGAATCGCTGGTCCGCCGACTGGATCGACTGGGCGGGCTACGGGCAACTCTGGGGGCAAGTCGTGCGGGACAGTCTTCGACGCGACGCAGGCACGCACTCCCGGTGGCGCGTCATCCGCCAGGGCCGGGAAGCGGTCCTGGTGCTGCGCCTGTTCGAACCCGATGGCGCTTATCGCAATGGGTTGTCGCCCAAGGCGCGCATCACCGGTCCGGACGGCCGGACGGACATCGAGCCTCTGCGCCAGATTGCCCCTGGAGAATATCGAGCGCGGGTTCAACTTGACGCCTCGCGCGCCGCCCCCTACCGCTTCGAACTCCTGGATGGCCCTGGGCTGACAAAGCGGGATTTGGCGCACGCAGGCACCCGTCGGGTATTCATCCCCTACCCGGACGAGTATCGCGTGTTACCGGCCAATCTGGAACTTCTCAAAGCCATTGGTGCCAGCACCGGTGGCGGGTTTGCGCCGAAGATCGAAGAAATCTTCGCGGCGCATGGCGATGGCGGCATGGTCACGCAACCGCTCTGGCAGCTTTTTGCTCTGGGCGCTCTGGTGATTTTCCTGATCGAGATTGTCGTACGGCGGGCACCTTGGCCCCGGGATTGAGGATTGAGGATTGAGGATTGAGGATTAAGGATTGGGAGGCGAGGGGCGGGGAACGGGGGTTGGAGCGCCGCACGGCGCGTTATTTTTGACCCTTCACCCTTCACCCTTCACCCTGTGGGACACGCCTTCACTCCCTAACGAATGGCGCTTTGTAGTTTGGTCAGCTCTATCTGATTGAGTGTTGGCGGCGTTCTGAGCGACAAACCATCGAGATACGTTCGTTCCAATTCCTGCGCCTTGCGGGTGCGCATGATGTTGACCAGAGTGGAGTGCGATTCGGCCAGGGACCGCACCGCCGCCGGCTTCTTGTCCAGCAGCTTGATGAGATGCCAGCCGCCGCTACTGCGAATCGGAATGCTGATTTCCCCCTTGGCAAGACGGGCCACCGCGCGGCGAATCTCCGGAACCAACTGATCTTCCGGTACCCAGCCGATTTCGCCGCCCTTGTCGGCGCTCTCCTTGTGCCCGGAAAATTCCTTGGCGAGCTTTCCAAAATTCGCACTGGATTTGTCCAGCCGCGCGGCAATGTCGATGATTTTTCGAAACGCATCGGTCTGCACGGCCTTGTCGGCGTCGTCGGATGCCGACAAAAAAATCTGCGAAACCTGATATTGCGCGGGCGCCATCAACTGCGCCTTGTTGGCTTCATAGAATTGTTTGATCTCGTTTTCCGACGGATAACCTTCCGGCGGACGCGCCACGGCACTGACGAAAGCAGCCATGACCACCTGATCGCGGGCGCGGTCGATCAGTGGCTGCAATTCCGCCTTCTTGTCCCAGCCCTTCTGGCGGGCATCGGCAATGGCGGCCTTGCGCAATAGTTCGCCGCGCACCAGCCGTTCGAACTGAGCAAGACTGGTGGCCAGTTGCTTGCGCGCTTCCGGGGATTGCGCTTCGATGATGAGTTTGACATCGGGGACACGTAGCTCAATGTCCCCCATCTTTGCAACCAGCTCTTGTGCCTGGCCAGCGGCCGAAAGCGCCGCGCCGATCCATATCACGCCAAGTCGAATACACCCAAACATGACCCGTCTCCTGGGAAAACGGCGTTCCGCGACACCGACATACTCGCGCGTCGGCATCCGGCAACCGGTACCGGTTGCGCGACACAAATCTCGTTCGTTGCGCGTTGCGGCAAGTGGAAATTCTCGATCGGGGCTTACCCTGAAAACACAGCGGCCGGACCGGATTACCCAGTCCAGCCGCCCGTTTTTTACTGCCGAAATTACTTCAGATGCTTGGAGACCAATTTGGTCATCTCGAACATCGACACCTGCTTCTTGCCGCTGAACACATCCAGCAATTTGTCGTCGGCATTGATATTCCGGCGATTTTTGCTGTCTTGCAGGCCGTTTCTCTTGATATAGGCCCACAGCTTCTTGGTGACTTCGGTGCGCGGCATGGGCGATGCGCCAATCACAGCGGCCAAGGCCGCGGTAGGCGTCATCGGTTTCATGAAAGCCGCATTGGGCTTGCGTTTCACCGTGCTCTTTTTCTTCGGCGCCTTTTTGGCAGCCTTTTTCGGGGCAGCCTTCTTTACTGCCTTCTTCGGTGCCTTCTTTGCAGCTTTCTTCGCGGATTTCTTTGCAGCTTTTTTCTTTGCGGCCATCGTGATGCCTCCAGTCTGAAGTTGAAACGAACCGTAATTGCTATTGCCTTGCCTATAGCAAAAGCATGGCGTGCAGAGAATGCCGAGAGGAAATCCACTTGTCAATCTAAGAATGCACATTCTTCATAGGAGAATCGCATTTTGCAACACCGATTGCCCTATGAAGACGCAAAAAATCTTCGCAAATCCCCTTCCGCAACCATGCTTCGCCCCCTCACAATAGCGTCATGCACCTCACTGAACAGGAGCGAAACTCCCTCGTGGAACTGGTGGCGCAGGCGGAAAGCCTGACCGGCGCCCAATTGGTCACCGTCGTGGTGGGCAAGTCTGATTCCTACGATGAAGCGCCGTGGAAGGCGTTTGCCCTCGGTGCGGCGCTAGCCGCGCTGGCCGTCGCAGTCGCGTTGCCGCGCGGCTGGGAAGTCGCGGTATCGACCGCCCATGCCGCTGCCATCATCCTGGGATTCGGCGCGGCCATGGCTTTGCTGACCGCGCTGCTGCCGTGGTTTGCCCGCCTGTTTATCGAGCGCGAGCGCCGGGAAATCGAAGTTGCGCAATTCGCCCGGTCCATGTTTTCCTCGCGCGGCCTGGGACGAACCCGAGGCCGCTTGGGAGTGCTGATCCTTATCAGCCTGCTGGAACGCCGGGCCACCATCGTGGCCGACGATGGCTTTGATGGGCGCGTCAGCCCGGAAGACTGGCAACAGGTTGTCGCCAGAATGACATTCCTGCTGCGCCGGCGGCGCCCCGCAGGCGCATTGCGCAGCGGAGTCCAGGCCTTGCAGGCCCTGCTTCTCGAGCACGGCTTCCTCGGCCCCGAAGAACTTGCCGACTTGCTGCCCAATGCGCCTATAGAAATGGAAGAGTTCCAGTGATTCGCGTCATACCGTATCTGCTAATTATCTGGAATCTGGCCTTATCCCTGAGTGCCGGGGCGCAGGACACGGGTATCCCATTTCTGTCGGGCCGGGTGGTGGACGAGGCGGAAATTCTTTCCGCGCCTGCCCGCGAACGGCTAAGCGCGATGTCGAAAGCACACGAGCGCACCGCCACAGATCAAGTGGTCATTCTGACCGTGGCCAGCATCGGGTCGGATTCCATAGAGGAATACGCCGCGCGGGTATTCGAATCCTGGAAACTGGGCGTCCAGGGTAAGGACAACGGGGTGCTGATTGTGGTGGCTTCCAAAAACCACAAAATGCGCATCGAGGTCGGTTATGGCCTGGAAGGTGTGCTCACCGATGTTCAAGCCAGCCGCATTATTCGCGACTTGATGGCGCCCAGATTTCGCGAGGGGAACTACGACGTCGGCATGGAGGCCGGCTTAACCGCGGTGATCCAGATTCTGGAAGGCCAAAAGCCCGCCGCGAACGAATGGGTCCAATCGCGCACAAAAACAGTTCTCCTTCCCAATTCGGCCTCGACCTCCCTCGTGGGGCGAATCCTGTTTACCCTGCTGTTCCTTGCCGTGATAGGCCTGTTCACCGCCATCGCACTGGTAACGCCAGGAGGCTTGGGCTGGTTCCTCTATTTGTTCCTGATGCCTTTCTGGTTCATTTTCCCGGTCGGCGCGTACGGCGATGAAGTGGGACTCTGGGTATTCGTCGGCTATCTCGGGGTATTTTTGATCCTCAAAAGTTATTTCTCCCAGCAACCCTGGTATCGGAAGATGAAAGCCGACATGAAAATCAAAGGCCGCTCAGGCATCGGCGGAATGGTTATCGGCGCCGGCGGCAGTTCGGATATTTTTGCCAGCAGAGCCGGATTCTCCCGTGGTGAGGGCATTTCAGGCGGGGGCGGCGGTTCCGGAGGCGGAGGCGCGTCGGGGAGCTGGTAAGAGCGGTGACGAGTGACCGGTGACGGGTGACGAGAGGTTTTTCCCTTCACCCTTCACCCTTCACCCTTCACCCTTCACCCTTCACCCTTCACCCTTCACCCTTCACCCTTCACCTGTCACCGGTCACTCGTCACAGTCCCTCGTCCCCGCCTCACCCCCTGGGACTAAAAGTCCTGGGGAAAAATACCGGCTCCGCTCGATTCGTCGCCAGCCGAAAAAGTTCCGCCGGCCGGTTCTTGCCACCTCTGGATTCTTCCGTGCTGACCACCAACCCGGCCGACATCAGTCGGGTACGGAACGCTGCCTTGTTCACCGGCCTTTCGAGAACAATCTCGTAGGCGCGCTGCAGATCGGTCAGCGTAAAGGGCTCTTCCACGAGATACACCGGCAACGAGGTGTATTCCACCTTGGCCCGCAATCGGGCTGTCGCTGCCGCGAGGATTTCACGGTGATCAAACGCCAGCCTGGGTTCCACTGCCTGATCTTTGACCGTGAACCAAGCGGCGTCGGCAGCATTTCCTCCCGTTTGCAAGTCAAAGCCGGCAGACGAAATCAGGGCGAAATACACATGGGTCGCCGACCAGCCGCGCGGGTCTCGCCTGGCGCCTCCCCAACTGCCCAGCTGCTCCAGATACGGCGTCCTGACCCCGGTTTTTTCCAGCAGTTTGCGCAGCGCGCAGCTCTCCAGATCGCGGTCGCGCGCGATATCGACAAAACCGCCCGGAAGCGCCCAGCGGCCCGGGAACGGCTCGCCGGGATCGGCGGGCCGTTTGACCAATAGAACATTCAGCCGCTCCTCGCGGATGGAAAAAATCACTACATCCACCGTGGTCAACGGGCGCGGGAATGCCGTGTCGCGGCGCGCGGTTCTGGGACCTTTCATGGCAAGCACCTTTTGTCCGGGATAAGCCGGTTGACAGCTTAACATATTAGTTGTACTGTGCGACTTACTAGTTAGTCGTTTTATACGACTAACTATCCCGACCAACCGGGAATCTACCGATCGCAAAGGAGAAAGCCATGTTTGGCATCGAATTTGTCAAAGCCGCACCCAACACCCACCTGATTGAATATCGCAACGGACGCATCGCCCGCGAAGGGACCGGAATGTCGTTCTTTTACTTCGCACCCAGCACCTCGCTCGTGGCCGTGCCCGTGGGCAGCCGTGACAGCCCGTTCATGTTCGAAGTCGCCACTTCCGACTTCCAGACCGTCACCGTGCAGGGTCAGGCGACCTATCGCATCGCGCGCCCGCGGGACGCCGCGCGCCTTCTCAACTACGCGCTCAAGCCCGGCGGCAAGGCTTACGCCTCGGACGATCCGGAAAAACTGCCCGAGCGCGTGGTGGCCATCGCCCGGGTGCTGATCCAGCAGGAATTACGCGCGCTCGGTCTGCGCGATGCCTTGCGCGGTGCCGATGCGGTGGCCGCCAGAGTGTCCGCGCAGTTCGCCGCTCACCCGGAAGTTGCGGCCCTGGGCCTGGAACTGCTCGGGCTGTCGATTCTGGCCATCAAACCCACGACTGAGACCGCGCGCGCCCTCGAGGCCGAAGCGCGGGAAGCGATCCTCAAGTCGGCGGACGAAGCGATTTTCCAGCGCCGCGGGGCCGCGGTGGAGGGCGAGCGCAGAATCCGCGAAACCGAGCTCGATACGGAAATCGCGGTCGAGCAGAAGAAGCGGCGCATTCGCGAGACGCAGATGGAAGCCGAAGCCAGCGTGCGCGGCAAGAAACACGAGTTGGATCGGACCGACATGCAGGCCGGCATCGCGCTGGAAGAATCCCGCAAGGCGTTCGTGGAGAAAAAGGCGGCCAATCTCCGCACTTTGGCCGAGGCCGACGCACATCGCTTACAGGCCGTGGTCGATGCCTTGAAGACCGCCGACCCGCGGGTGGTGCAGACCTTGGCCTCGGCAGGAATGGACCCAGGCCAGTTGATCGCCCAGGCCTTCGGCGGCATCGCCGAACGCGCGGAACGCATCGGCGAACTGAACATCTCGCCTGAGCTGCTCAACAGCCTACTGGCCAAAAGCGGCAAAAAGGAGGCGGTGCGTGGCACATCTTGAGCGCAAGGTGGTCCTGGTCACCCGGCAAACACGCCTGGACGAATTGCTGGTACGGCACCAGAGCTTGGCCCAGGCGCGTTATGTGATCGAGCGCCTGGGCGGCGATTCCGGCGACTACCACCGCGAGCATGAGGCCTATGTCGAGGCTCGGCAAACCATCCTGGCGGTGCTGGGAGGGTACGGACGTTACCAGTTGATCGACCGCGCGCTGCTGCCCAACTTTGTTTTCGCACCAGACGATCTGGTCCTGGCGCTGGGGCAGGACGGGGTGGTGGCCAACACGCTCAAATATCTCGACGGCCAGCCCCTGGTGGGAATCAATCCCGATCCCGGCCGTTACGATGGAGTGCTGCTGCCATTTCAGCCCGCCGATCTAAGGCGCATCTTCCCGGAATTGCTGGCCGACCGCCGCCCCATCCGAAACGCAACCATGGCGGAGGCCCGGCTGTCCGACGGGCAGCGGCTGCGCGCGGTGAACGACCTGTTCGTCGGCCCGAAGAGCCACACCTCGGCGCGTTACGAAATCTCCCTGGGCACACGCTCCGAGGTGCAATCTTCGAGCGGCCTAATCGTGTCAACCGGCCTGGGTTCAACCGCCTGGATTCGCAGCGTGGTCACCGGATCGATGGCCGTGGCATCGGCCCTCGGCACGCCGGTCAAGGCGCACTATCCCTCGCTGGCCTGGGATGCACCCGAATTGCGCTTCGCGGTGCGCGAACCCTTCCCCAGCCGCACCACTCAGGCTTCGCTGGTGTTTGGAACAGTTGATGCAAAATCCCCTCTCAAGCTACGCTCCCTGATGGCCGGACAGGGCGTTATATTCAGCGACGGAATCGAAAGCGATTTCCTGGAATTCAACGCCGGGGTGGAAGGCAGCATCGTCATCTCGGAACGAATTGGCCATCTAGTGATATAAGGGAACCTCTAACGATGCAAACCGATGCCATAGCGGGAGCGATTCTGGGTTGCGCGGTCGGCGACGCGATGGGGCTGCCCTATGAAGGTTTGTCGAGGCGGCGCGGAGTGCGCCTGCTGGGCGAGCCGTCCCGCCACCGTTTCATCCTCGGCCACGGCATGGTGTCGGACGATACCGAACACACCTGCATGGTCGCGGTTGCGCTCTGCGAACATCCGCGTGACGTCGATGCCTTCGCCCGCACCTTCGCCTGGCATTTGCGCACCTGGCTGCTGGGTCTGCCTGCCGGAATCGGCTTTGCCACCTTGCGCGCCATCGTCAAACTATGGCTGGGCTTTCCACCGGCACGCAGCGGCGTGTTTTCCGCCGGCAATGGCCCGGCCATGCGCAGCGCGATTCTCGGCGCCGCCATCGATGATGTAGGCGAATTGAGCCGCTTTGTGCGCGCTGCAACGATCATCACCCATTCCGACCCCAAGGCATTCGAGGGCGCGCTCGCCGTGGCGCTCGCCGCCTGGTGCGCACGACGCGGTATTCACAACCCCGCCGAATTTCTCGCCCACTTCCGCAGGGCGGCGGGCGAGAGCGCGAGTGACGAATTTCTTGCCCTGTTGCTTGCCGTCGAAGAAAGTGTGGCCGCCGAACAATCCACCCTCGATTTCGCCGCCCGCATCGGGTGCGGGAACGGAATTTCCGGCTACATCTACCACACGGTACCGGTCGCCCTCCACTGCTGGCTCAGCCATCCCGAAAATTATCGCGACGCCATTGACGAAATTATCCGTTGCGGCGGAGACACCGACACCACTGCCGCCATTGTCGGCGCAATTATCGGCAGCGGCGTGGGACGCGAAGGCATCCCCACGGCATGGCGCGAGGGCCTATGGGAATGGCCACGATCGAAGGCCTGGATGGAAAAACTGGCGGCGGCCTTGGAGCTTGCCATCCGGACCGGGAAGCGCGCACCGTTCCCGCGCATCTTTCCCCTGATAGGTCTGGCGAGGAACGCCGTATTCCTGGCCGCGGTATTCGTTCACATCGCGCATCGGCTGCTGCCGCCCTATTGAAGCGCACTGACGCTCTTGGCGTTACCTCAAACACCGGAACGCAGTGCTGAAGGTGTTTCGGGTATAGTTAACTGAAGCAATTGCCCACGCGTATGGACGAACTTTCTCAACTTAAACTTGCCAAGCCGCCAATAGTGGAAGCAGTCGTGGACATCGATTGCGACATGCCTCCAACTATGGACCTTGCGGCGTTGGAAAGCAGGGGCAGAGACCTGTTCAGCCCTTCATACCCACAATTTCGCACGCAGTTGATCCAGGAACACGAGTTCAAACAAGAGATCGGTTCCGCGCCGGAGATGGCTGTACGCCGGAGTATTCATGCTATTCAATTCTTGCACGACAACGAACAGCAATTGGTACAAATTCGGACGCTGGGTTTCTCGTTTAATCGTCTGACACCGTACTCTGGTCTGGATGATTATTTGCCGGAGATACAGCGTACCTGGGCATTGTTCTCCACCCTTGTCGCACCGGTTCAAATTCGCGCAGTCCGATTGCGTTACATCAATCGCATTTTGTTGCCCCTGACCAATGGACGCGTCGAGCTTGATGAGTATCTGAAGCTCGGCCCGCGATTGCCAGATGAAGAAAGATTGACCCTCGCAGGGTTTCTGAATCAACATGCGGTCGTCGAAGCGATTACTGGAAACCAGGCCAATATCGTCTTGACCACGCAACCGCAGTTGGCAAACCAGTTGCCGCTAATTTTTGACATTGAAGCTACAAGTGCAGGCAATGCCGAGCCGACAGATTGGCCTTGGATCGAAACCAGAATCCGGTCGTTGAGAAGCTTGAAAAATCACATTTTCCGCAATACATTAACCGACAAATGCCTGAAGCTGTTTCGACAATAGCGTTTCTAGTGGGTTACGCGGCGCTCAATTCTGGGGCATTTGCCCGATCGGGAAGCGCGGTATCCGGCGAAGCGATGGCGGTGCGTCAAGCCGTCGGCAAGGTCGTGAACGCGACGGAACGGTCCCACGCGCTATTCGGGGCCAAGGCGAAAGCAATTTCTCAAATCTGGTCGTTGGCAAATGAGTGCTCCGAGGCGGGATGGGACGGTGATGACGCCTGGCCCGTGACCCCACTCATAGCAGGCTTGGCCGTCGAATTTATACGAGCTCTACCTGATGGGGTTGCACTTCCTGAGTTTGCTCCCGAACCAGACGGATCAATCTCGCTTGATTGGATAATTTCCCGCAATCGTTTGTTCTCGCTAAGTATTGGTGCCAGCAACCGGCTGGCTTATGCTTGGCTTGACGGCTCCGACAAAGGGCATGCGGTGGCCCGATTCGACGGCAACCATATTCCAGCCAGAATTCTGCAAGGTATAAACACAATCATGAGTCGCGAGAATGCTGCCGTCGGGTTTGCCTGAGATTGTTGCGGACCAAGAGGAACTGGCAAGATTTCTGACTTCGTCCAGTCAATTTAACGCGATTATGGTCAAACCTGCCGCGTTTCTACCCAATCCCAAGAATGGCGAAACATCCGTGTTTCGCCGCGTCGGCCTCGCCCACGCGCAGCTTTGGCAGATTGCAAACGAAAACATGGGGGGAAATCGGACAGTGCATGGTGTCGCCATTCTCAATGCGAAGCATGTCAGATTGGCAATGCTGGATGTTGTTGCTCATGAGCCTCCGCCAAGGCACGCAAACATCGTCAACTGGCCGTCTTCGGAATCCGATCCGGAAATTGCAAAGGCAGAACAGAAAGAACGAGCAGCCGAAATCGCCCAGAACGCAGAACTGGTTCGACGGTAAACCAACGGCGGCGTTTGCAAAGTCCTGATCTGCATCAAGATGGACTTCCGCCTTGCCAACACCTTCACCGTCAGCCTCGATCGGCTGACCGGCGAAGAACAGAAAGCCGTCAAGACCGCAGACTTTCTCCCCCCCTGCTCCGCGTCAAGCGACCCTTTACTCCCGGCGAACCAAGGTGAAGGGGTTCTCGTCTCCCGTTACTGGTCCCTCGTCAAAGCCTTGTAAACCACCCCATCCAGCGCCACACAACCTTCCCCCGCAGCACCCACCAGCACGGGATTCAGGTCCAGATTCACCACGCCGGATTTTGAGTCAGTCATCAGGCGACCCACCGCCATCACTGCCGCGCAAAATGCGTCCACATCGAGCGCCGGTTCGCCGCGTACACCAGCGAGCAGCGGGGCGATGCGCAGGCGCTGTAGCGCGGCTTTGACGTCCGCAGAGGTAAAAGGCGCGATCAGTAATTGCACGTCGGGCATTGCTTCGACGTATTTGCCACCATCGCCGACCAGGACAACCGGGCCGAATACTGGATCAATGCGCGCGCCGATCATGAGTTCACGCCTGCCGCGCGCCATTTTCGCAACGATGGCGCCGTCGAAGCGGGCGCCGTGTTTTTCCAGCGCCTGCTTCATTTCCATAAAGGCGCGGCGCACTTGATCGGCGCCGGTCAAACCAAGCCGCACCAAACCCAACTCGCTCTTGTGAGCGACATCGGCCGAACAGCCTTTCACGACAACCGGGCCACCCAGCGCGGTGAATGCGGCGGCGGCTTCGTCGGCAGACAGGCACAACTGGAATTTCACAACCGGAACGCCTGCGCCGGCGAGCAGTTTCAAGCTGTCCGCTTCGTTGAGCATTACTGACGTTTGTGAGAAGGCCGCCGGCGCGCGCGGACTGGACAGCGCTCTCCCCTTCGCGGCCGCAATCAGTTCGCCATGCGAAAGAAACTGGTTCAGTGCCGCTACGGCTTCGTATTCCGTTGGAAACGCCGGCAAGTCCCGAGCGCGAAAGTGCGCGGCAATATTCGGTTGTGGAATCGCAGCCACCAGAGGCTTGCCGGTGGCTTTGGCAAAATCCGCCGAGTCGCGGGCAAAAGCGTCCACGTCATAGCCCTGCCCCGCCACCGGGATGCCGATGAGGAAGGCGTCGGCGGCGTCATCGCGCGCCAGCACCGGCAGGATCTGCGAGAACAATGCGCTGTTCGATAGCAACGCGGCGGTGATATCGATGGGATTAGTGGTCGTGGCGAAGCCCGGCAGGATTTTGCCCAGTTCGTCACGGGTGCCCTGCGCGAGCTTCGCCATCGGCATGCCCACACTGCTGGCGGCATCCGCCGCCATGACACACACCGCTCCGGAATTGCTGATTGCCACCAGCCGGCGGCCCCGAGGTTTCCAGCCCTTCAAATACATTTCCGCACTCGCCACCAGTTCGGCGGTATCGCGGGCGCGCCAGATGCCATGTTTTTCGAGGAACGCATCGACGGTGCGGTCTTCGTTGGCGAGTGCCCCGGTATGCGATTTCGCCGCCTCCTGGCCCGCGGCGGTACGTCCGGATTTGAGCGCGATCACCGGCAGATTGCGTGCGTGTGCGATGCGCGCGGTCTCGGCAAGAAAGTACGGGTCGCTGATACTCTCCAGATACAGCAGCAGCAATTTCAAGTCCGGGTCTTCGGCCACGACCGAAGCGAGTTCGGAAACACTCACATCGGAGTCGTTACCGGTGGCATGGGAGTGGCGAACGCCCAGGCCGCGTGCGCGCAGTAGCCCGTATGGCACCACACTCATCGCGCCGGACTGACTGACCACACCAATGGGTCCATCAAGCGGCGGCGCTTCGATATACATGGTGGAAAACGACAAGATCGCCCCGGTGCCGAAATTGGCCAGCCCTTGGGTATTCGGCCCGATGATGCGCATGCCGCGCGCGTGGGCGGCTTCGCGCATACGCTTTTCCTTGGCCTTGCCGCCGACCGGATCGGTTTCACCGAAGCCCGAGGTCATCACCACCGCGGTCTTCACCCCGCGCTGCGCGCACTGCTCGACCGCCTCGATGGCCGCGTCACCTGCCAGCGCCACGATGGCAGCCTCGGGCGCATCGGGCACATCGGCAAGAGAAGGATAGGCCTTGTAACCCAGGATCTCCGTGCGCTTGGGATTGATGGGATAGACCTTGCCGCGATAGCCATGGCGCGACATATACAGAATCGGGCGTCCGCCTATCTTGTTCTCGTTTTCGGAGGCTCCGATAATCGCAACCGACTTCGGATTAAGTACGGTGCGTAACGCATCTCTCTTGGGATCACTCACTTGGTTACCTTTTTCATGACATTGCCGTCCGGTGCTTCGTGGCCCGGCGAACGCTGACGCGCTTCCCGCAAACAGGCGCCTGCGGCGCTAACGTGTCTGCGCGTCCCACCTATCTTATTTTCATTCTCGGACGCGCCGATGACTGCAACAGACTTCGGATTCAATACAGTGCGCAACGCGTCGCGCATTGGGTCTTTCATTTCGATTCCTTATCCAAGAACCAAGAATCACGCTCACCGCAGAGGACGCGGATACCCTCGCGCAGCGTGGAGTACCCATTTTGGCCGCGGAGAAAAACAAAACATTGTCAGTTACTGTCGGCAGAGTACGGCATACGTAGAACCCAATTCAGACCAATCGCTTTGCAATTAACGTTCGCCTTCGCTTTTCCTCTGGGTCCTCCGCGTCCTCTGCGGTGAGAGCTTCTTTGTTTTGTCAGAAATTGTCGAAGTACGGAATCTTCCTCCCGCCAAAATCGACGAAACGCGCCCGCACCCGGTCGCCAATCTGCAGCGCCGGATCGCCGTGCGCCATCAGCCGGAATCCCTCGTCCGCATCCACGAGCAAAATCAGGTAAGGCGCATAAGCGCGCAATTCCTCCGAAGGGGCGCGCGTAACCAAGGAGCGGGCATGGACGGTGCCGTTTCCGGAGGCCTGGCGTACATCCGGTTCGCCGGCCCCGCAGCCAGGGCAGAATCCACGCTGGAAGTACCAGGTTGAATTGCAAGTGCGGCAAATCTGGAAGGCAATGCCGCTCCCCTCGCGGGTCCAGTCGGCAATGCTCATGGTGAACCCCGGCTCATTGGAAGTTCTCCAGCACCAGCGACACATGCGAAGACAGGACTCCGCCGTCGCCGTGCAGTAGCGCATAACGCGGATTTTTCACCTGACGACTGCCCGCACGCCCGCTGAACTGGTGATGGGTTTCCACCAGATGCGCCATCGCCCCGCCGACACCGCAATGCCCGTAGGACAGCAGGCCACCATGGGTGTTGAGCGGCATTTTTCCGTCTCGACCGAAATGTCCGTCCGCCGCCATGCGCCCCGCTGCGCCACGCGGCGCGAGACCGATTTCCTCCAGCAGAATCGTCAGCGTGATGGTGAAGCTGTCGTAGATGGCCGCATAGTTCATGTCCGATAGCCGCAGGCACGATGCACCCAGCGCCTTGGCCACCGATGCCGCCGCGCCGAATTGCGTGAGACTCGGCGCCGCACTGACATGCTGATGAGTGTGGGCTTGCCCGGTTCCGCAGATACGCACGGAATAGTCGTTCAGGCGCTCCCGGCTCACCACAAACGCGGCGCCGCCGTCGGATACCGGACAGCAGTCGAGCAATTTGAGCGGCGAGGCAATGGGTTTGGAGGCCAGAACTTCATCGACCGAAATAGCCTTCTGGAACTGCGCGCCCGGATGCGCGCAGGCGTTTCTTCGCATCAGGACCGCCAGTTCGGCGAAATCCTCCTCTGTATTGCCGTATTCATGCATGTAACGCGAGGCGACCAGCCCATAGTAGGCCGGAATGATGGCGCCCAGCGGCACTTCGTATTCCGGATGACCGACCTGTGCCAGGGTCTGGATCGCCGCGTCCCGCCCCTGCCCAGTCAGGCGATTTTCTCCCGCCACGACCAGGACGTTGCTGGCGACCTTGGACTCGACCAGATGATGGGCCGCCATGGCCATGACAAATCCCGTAGCGCCACCTACCATGATCGAATGCGCGTACCCGGGCTGCAAGCCAAAGTGCTCCGCGAACAAGGTGGAGAGCATCAAATGCGGCATCGTGGTCGAGTAGCCGCACAGCAGACCGTCTACATCCTTACGTTCGATCTGGGCATCGGCAAGGGCTACAGCCGACGCTTCGCTCATCAGGTCCAGAGTGTTCTTTTGCGGGTGTTTCCCGTAGGGCGTTAGGCCAACGCCGGTGATCCAACTCAATTGGATTCTCCGGTGAACAGTGAACGACAACAAAGGCAGTGACGGGTGACTAGTGACACGTAAACCAACGCCATGTGCCGTTCAGTCGGTATGAGTGCGTTACTTCTCATGGGCGAACCAGGAGTTTTCGATGACTTTGGCTTCCCGTCGCAGCGTTTCCACCAGTTCATTCAAACGCGATGATATGCGTTCGGTAATCGCGGCAATGCTCAAAGCACCCACGGAATTGCCGTCCGGAGACAGGATCGGCACGCCAACACCACTCATTTGTTCGACCAGCATGTTCAGAAACAGCGCGTGACCCCGTCCGCGCGAATCGCGTATTTCCTGCTGCAGCCACGGCAGGGTAATTTTCGGATAGTTGGCCAGCCTTGGCGCCACCAGCGGCAGAATGACTTCGATTTCCGAATCGGGCCGCCAGGCCAGAAGGGCCATGGGCCCCGCGCCGATGCCGAGCGGGCGCCGGCTGCCGAGTTCGATGTAGTTGGCGCGAATCGGAAAATCGCCCACCACCCGATCGACACACACTGATTCCATCGCGCCACTTCGCACCGACAACAATACCGAATCGCCGAATCGCGCCGCCAGTCGCAGCAAGGAAGGCCGGGCCCGGATTCGCAGATCGTCGCGATCCTGCAGCGCAGCGGCGAGAATCAGCACTTCGCTACCCAGCGAGTAAGTTTTCGATCTGGCGTCGCGGCGGACAAAACCTTCCCGTGACAACACCTCCAGAATTCGCAGTGTCGTGACTTTGTTCAACCCCGCCTCGATCGCCACCTCGGAAAGGCGGCTGACGTTGGGCTCGGTTAACGAGCGCAAGATCCGGCAGGCTTTCTGGACCGAATTAATCTCAGAGGCACGCGCGGGCATGAGGATTGGCCTCCTGGCGAAAGTCCGTGCGTCAGACTGTGGCCACCGGCGTGGTAGGAGAACCCACCGCACCGGGCAAGCGCAGCGGCGGCGCGGTCAACAGGAATCGCGATCGCTTGTGTTCGCGCAGCCAGTTGGCCAGCGGCGCGAGATACCAGATTTCGCCCAGGTTCACCCCCAGCTTGAACAGACAATGCTCATGCAGCGGAAGCGCCGCGCATCGGCCGTCATGGCTGGTGGCCGGATGGGCTTCAACAGCGTAATTGTCCGCGATCAGCGATGCCAGACCGGAATCCGTGATCCATTGCAGAAGCTTGTTATCGCGCCCATCCAGGGTCGCGCAGGAATGCTCCAGGCTGTGCTGGTCTGGGTGCTTGTTCATTTCCAGAATCATCTGCGAAAAGCCGGTATGCAGGCACACCATATCGCCTTTTTCCACCACCACTTTGTCCTGCTCCATGATGCGCATGAGCTGCTCATAGCCGACCGCGACGCTGGCGCGGCCGATGTGTGCGTGCAGATCGATCATCACGCCACGCCCCTGCACACAATTCACCGCCATGTTTTCGACGCCCAGGGCATGTACCGCGGTTGTCGTTTTGGCCGGCACGGTACCAATCGCCCCGGCATCGTTTGGATCCGTCGGGCCGGAAATTTCCTTGCCCGCCCGGTAGCCGTTGTAGAACACCGGCTCGGGCTTGCCATCGCCATCGGCATCGAACAGTTGGCCGACGTGGGCCAGACTGTCCCATTGCGTCGAGTACTGCAAGTGCAGAATCACCGCATCGTCGTTGATCACGTCGGTGGCATCCGGGTTGTCCCGCTGCACGACATAAATCATGTTCGGGCGGCCATTTCGCAGCGTCGGTCGCAGGATGGGCGGATGACGCCGGGGGTTCAGCACGTTGCCGCCCGGATAATCGAGCGGCAGGCTCAGGCAAAAAACCTTGCCTTCCTTCACCTCGGCAATGCCTTGTCTTACTTTCTCGGGCGTGAGCAGATTGAGGCGGCCCAGTTGATCGTCGGGGCCGAAATCGCCCCAGGTCGATCCAGTGGGACGATTTTTCCAACGCGGTGATGCAGGCATGTCACTTCCTCCCTTTTTGTTCGATTCTACAGGCTCAACGACGCGTTCGCGCCGAGATAAGTCCGGTGCAGCACATCCGTAGCTTGTATGGCCTTGGGCGTACCATCGGCAGCGATAACGCCGGTTTCCACCAGGTAGCAGTAATCGGCACGGCGCAGCGCTTTTTCCACCAGTTGTTCGACCAGCAAAATCGCCATGCCGGCTCGGCAAAGATCCGCGGCCACCGCAAGAATCCGGTCGATAACCAAGGGCGCCAGTCCGGCGGAGGGCTCGTCGAGGATCAGCAGACGCGGCTCCCCGATCACGCCCTGCGCAACCGCAAGAATTTGTTGTTGGCCGCCCGACAGGCGCGCGGCCAGCTCGTGGCGCTTATCGGCAATCTCGGGAAACAACTCATAGATACGCTTGAGCTTGGAACGATCGCCATGAGGATTGCGGGCGTAGGTGCCGATCAGCAGATTGTCCTCGACACTTAGCGTGGTGAAGACGCGATGCCCCTCCAGAACTTGGACCACGCCGGCACGAACGATCTCGCGCGGCGTCGCGTTACTCAGGTCGTGACCGTCAAACTCGACGCGACCGGCTCTTTTCGGAATCAGGCCCGAGATTGCGTGCAGTGTGGTGCTCTTGCCCGCGCCGTTGCGCCCCAGTATCACGATGAATTCGCCGCTGCGCACCTCCAGGGAAATTCCGTGCACGACCTCAGCCTTGCCGTACGCAATGCGCAAATTCTCCACTTTCAGCAATGAAGCGCCGGCTCTCACCTCAGGCTCCCAGATAAACCCGAATGACTTGCGGGTCACGCCTGACTTCTTCGGGCGAGCCGTGCTTGATCACGGCGCCGATGTCCAGAGTGGTCACCCGATCGGATACGCCAAATACAAAATCGGTATGGTGCTCGACCAGCAGCACGCCAACCCCGGCATCGCGCATCACCCGGATCACCGCGCCAAGATGTTCGATTTCGGATTCGGTCAAGCCGCCCGCCGGTTCGTCGAGCAGCATGTAGCGCGGGCGCTGCGCCAGGCCGCGGGCGATCTCCAGGAAGCGCTGCTCCGCATGTTCCAGCAGGTTGGCGCGCCGGCCTATCGCATGCGACAGGCCCACGCCATGCAGGAGCTCTTCGGCACGAGCACGCAGCTCCCGCTCATCCATTCTGACCTGCGGTAGCATAAATGCACTGCCCAGAAATCCGGCCCGGGCATCGCGCCAACCACCCAACATCGCGTTATCGAGCACGGAAAGTGTGGGCAGCAACCGTGGCTTCTGAAAAGTGCGCGCCACACCAAGATTGGCCCGCTCCTGTACGCTGGTATTGGAAATGTCCGTGTCGTCGAGGCAGATGCGGCCGCCATCGGGCTGGTAATACCCGGACAAGAGATTAAGCAAGGTCGTTTTGCCGCTGCCATTGGGACCAATCAGACCGTGCACTTCGCCAGGCCTGAGTTCCAGGGACACTTTGGACAAAGCCGTCAACCCGCCGAATCGCTTGGTGATTTCGCCCGCGGCCAATGTCATCGCGATTTTCCGTTCCGGATGGCGAGCGCGAGACGCGCCAGGTCTGGCTTCACCACATGACTTTCGCCGCGATGGGGTCGGAAGCGTTCGGCCAACATCTCAAACACCCGGCCGATGCCTTCGGGCACCAGCAGCACCACGACGAGCAGCAGCAGGCCATAGAAAAAATTCCCCAGCTTCGCCAGCGGCGCGACCATTTCTGGCAGCGCAGTGAGCACTATCGTCCCGATGGCTGGACCGAGAATGCGCCCGCGCCCGCCAATGATGATGCAGACAAAAAAGAACAGGCCCAGGTCGAATACAAAAGTATCCGGCGTGATGTAGCTCTGCAAAATCGCGAACAGCGCACCCGCCACGCCGGCAGTTGCCCCGCTGAATACAAACACAGTGAGTTTGGCGCGAAAAACCGGCACGCCTACGGCTTGCGCCGTCACCACGCTGTCCCGCACGGCAATCAGTCCTCGTCCCCAGGTATGCCTTGCAACGTTCCAGGTCAGCCAGGTGACCAGCGCGGCGATACTCAGAATCAACCAATAGGTGCCGCTTGGCGTATCGAAGGGCGCGGGCAGCCCCGGCACCGCCAACCCCACTCCGCCGCCGGTCAGTGCGCCTTGCGCCAAGGTGATTTCGGTCACAATCAGAGCAAAGGCCATCGTCGCCATCGCGAAATAAAACCCGGGCAGACGCAGGGAGGGCAGACCCAACAGCAACCCGCAAAACGCGCACAGCGCGCCTGATGCGGCAATCGCCAGTCCGGGATGCACGCCATGTGTACCGGCCAGAATAGCAAAACAATAGGCCCCGATGGCAAGCAACCCGACATGCCCGATGGACAACTGGCCGGAAAAACCCACTACCAGATTCAGTCCGCCGATCAGCACCCAGTAGGCGCAGATCAAGGCCGCGAGATGCAGCTTGTACAGATCGCCCGCCCACCACGGCAACGTGATGAGCGCCGCCGTCACAAGCAGGATCGCGATCGATCTGTTTGAGGTATTTGTCAGCATTTCGGGCGCTGCGTGCCGGCAATTGGAGAAAGAAACAATAAAACTCTCTCACCGCGGAGGACGCAGAGGACGCGGAGGAGAATCAAAGTCAGAATCTTGAGATAACAGACAAATCGTTGCCGAACGTATTTTGCCGGCTTCCCTTTGGCTCTTTCGTCGAAATGGGTGTTCTTTCGTTTTTCCTCCGCGTCCTCTGCGGTGAGCGCTTTGATTTTGAACTGATTCAATCCGTGGTCCTGACTTTGCCTTTCCTCTGAGTCATGGGCGTCCTCGGCGGTGAGTGTTTTGCTTTTGAAGTACTTCATACAGGCCGCACACTCTGGCTGCCGAACAGTCCCGCGGGCTTCAGCAGCAGCACGATCATCAACAACCCCACGGAAATGGTCTGCTGGTATTCACCGCCAACGAAATACGTCGCCACCGCGCTGAGAATTCCAAACGCCGCCCCGCCGACCAGCGCTCCGATATTGCTTCCCAGTCCACCCACTGCCAGCGCGATAAACCCGTTCAGAGTCAACGTCAGACCAAGCGCAAAATAGGCGAAAGTCAGTTGCCCGGCCGCGAATCCCGCCAGGCCGCCCATGGCACCAGCAATCACATAGGACACCGAACGTATGCGATCCGTGGGAATGCCGCGGGCGCGTGCCGCGAAGGCGTCTTCCGACATCGCCACGAACAGCTTGCCGTAGAGAGTGCGCCGATAAAATACCTCGAGGCCGATCGCCAGGAGAATCGCGGTGACGACCGGCAACCAGTATTTCTGGTCGCCGAGTCCCACGGAAAAATCCTGCGGGATGATGCGCGGAAACGGTTTTGGCTCCGTTCCCCACCACAGCCCCGCCGCCTGCTGGACCATGGTGGCCAGTGCCAAGGTCGAGAGCAGCCAAAGATGCTCGTCGCTGCGCGCAAGCACTCGGCGGATCGCAATCAGGTCAGTCAGCAAACCAAACACCGCGCCCACCAGCATCGCGCCCGGCAGGGCAAGGGCGATCGGCCAACCCAGCGTGGACATGAACCATGCGCCAAAAATACCCCCCAACATCGCCAGGTGGCCGGTTGTGACCGACAGTACCTTGGACGTGGAGAACATGACGTTGTAGGTCAGCGCGGCGGCGGCATACAACGCGCCGGTGGCAAGACCGGTTATGAGGGCTACAAACATTGTCAGGGGCGTGGGACGAGGGGCGAGGGGCGAGGGGGAAAACCCGGGGCATTGGAAAGTTGCCGCATTTTCTAGTGATCCTGGGCGTTCAATTTGTCGTTCAGACTATGTTGCAAGCCACGTAGCATCCTGCCCAACTCATCGCATATCGCCATGGCAGGTGCAATATCATCGGCGGTAAGCAATTTCAATCGTTCGCAGAGAAGCAACTGCGTCTCCAATTCAGCGAGGGAGCCACGAACGATCAACAAAGAGCGCAAATATTCTCGTGTCGACTCCCGCGCGTGACCTTCTGCAATGTTTGAAGGCAATGAAACTGCCGCACGCTGAACTTGTGAAGCAAGGCCGTATTTTTCGACCGAAGGAAGTTTCATGGTCAACTGGTAGATGATTTCCACCAGTTCCATTGCCCTCTTCCAAACCGTCAAATCCCGGTAACTCGATACCACGCTTGCTTCGCCCCTCGCCCCTCGCCCCTCATCTCACCGGCGCCGCCGTGTAGCTCCCGTCCTTGAAACTGCCCGCCACGTTGACAACGATATCGTGATCGGGAAAGCCGTTACGGTCTTCCTTGCTCCATGAATACGTTGCATATGCCCCGGCAAAAGCCTTGGTACTCTCCAGCACTTTGCCGATGGCGGCGGCATCGGTGGAGCCGGCGGTTTTGATCGCATGTTCGACAATTTTCACCGTGTCGTAGCCAAGCGCCACCCACCAGAACATGAAATCGATTTCCCCACCCTTGCCGAGCTTGGGTCGTATTTTTTCCATCAGGGCCTGCGTGCGCGGCGGCAGTTTGCCTTTGGCGTCGTAAGTGGTGCTCAAGTACCCGGCGGCGAAGGCATTGCGCAAATATTCCGGTTTATTCAGCAGTGGACGCACTGGAGGAGCCATCATCGCTGGATGGCCGACGATGGGCACGTCCCAGCCCATGTCGCCACGGGTGTTGAACAGACGCGCAAGCAACCCGGTCGCGGCAGACCAAGGCATGATGACCTCCGCGCCTGCCGCCTTGGCCTTATTGAGTTCGTCGGTAAGGTCGGTCTTGTTCGGATCGACCAGCACCGAATAGACGGGCTTCACGCCCGCCTTGTCCAACAATCCCTCCGCGAGCTTGGTCGACGCCGTGCCATAGCCCGAAGTGTCGCCGATCACGGCGATTTTCTTTTTCTTCAGCACGTTGAGCGCATGGTTATTTGCCGCCTCGATCCATTGCGTGTTGGTGTTGATGGCACGGAAGGCCAGTGGGAATTTCTGGGCGTCCACCAGCTCGTCAATGGCACCGATAACGATATTGGGAATGCCGGCCTTGGCGACAACAGGCACAGTGGCAAGCGACTCGCCGGAATTCACCGGGCCGATGATGAAATCCACTTTATCCACGAAGGCGAGCTGTTTGGCCAGATTCACCGCCTTGGTAGGCTCGCCACTGGTGTCGCGCGTGACCAATTCGAGTTTTCGGCCATTAATGCCGCCGGCCGCGTTGATTTCGTCGACGGCGAATTGCACGCCCTGGTTTTCCGCGATGGCCGCGGATGATAACGGCCCGGTCAGGGACGAGAGCCAGCCGATGCGCATCGGCGATTGCGCTGCGACAGGCAAAGCAGCAAACAATAGGGGCAACACCAGCAACCGCGCGAGGCGCGCGGCGGTCAGTTTCAGCATGAATATCTCCTCCAGAAGCAATTCCGCACCAGGCGGTTTTTTGCAGAATAGTCGTTGCAGGCACGCGCTCTTGTCAAGAAATCGTTCTGAGGCAGCGGTATTTGGGCGGGAACAATTGACGTATTCGCATCAGCATCTCATTATTGCGGTTGGTATCGAAGGGCAATCTGAAAAACATGAAGAGAAATATCCGTATCGGCGCCGGCTCCGCGTGGTGGGGCGATCGCATCGAACCGGCGCGGCTTAACGCCGAACGCGGTGAGCTCGATTTCCTGTGCTTCGAAACCATGGCCGAGGCGACCATTTCCGCGGCCCAGGTGCGAAAGCGGCGCGATCCGTCGTTTCCCGGTTACGACACCTATCTCGATGACCGCATGCAGGCCGTGCTGCCCGGCTGCCTCAAGCGCGGTACCAGAATCGTCAGCAACCAGGGCTGGATTGCACCTGACGCGGCGGCCGAGCGCATTGTCTACTGGTTGCGAAGCCTGGGGGCCAGGGGCATTAAAGTCGCCTCGGTCAACGGTAGCCTGATCACCGACCGCGTTCTGCACCTGACCGACAAGATTCTGGAAAACGGCAAGCCGACAGCCACTCTGACCGACAGCCTGGTGTCGGCCGAGGTTTATCTCGGCGCCGAACCCATTGTCGCCGCGCTCCGGCAGGGCGCGCAGATCGTCGTCACCGGCCGGGTGGCCGATCCCTCGATTTTTATGGCGCCGATGATGTATGAATTCGGCTGGGATGCGCTGGACCACGCCCATCTGGGGGCCGGCAATGGCCTCGGACATCTGATGGAATGCGGCGCTCAGGTCACCGGTGGTTATTTCGCAGACCCGGGATTCAAGGATGTGCCAGAGCCCTGGAATTTCGCTTTCCCTATCGTCGAAGTCGAGTCCGATGGCTCAGCGGTGCTGACCAAGGTCGCCGGCAGCGGCGGCGCCGTGAATCTCATGACGGTAAAGGAACAGATGCTCTATGAAGTTCATGACCCGGCCAATTACATCACCCCGGATGTCGTTGTCGACTTCACCACCAGCAAGCTCGAACAAGTCGGCCCGGACCGGGTGCGCATTTCAAACATTTCCGGCAAACCGCGCACACCGACATTGAAAGTGTCCATCGGCTGCACCGAAGGCTTTATCGGCGAAGACATGTTCTTCTATGCCGGCCCCGGTGCGTTGCGCCGCGCCCAACTGGCGAAGAAGATATTGGAGGAGCGCTTCAAAATCGTCAAACTCGACGCCGAGGAAATCCGCATCGATTTTCTGGGCCTGAACGCCATCCACGGCGCGATGACGCCGAAGGACGCACCCGAACCTTATGAGATCGCCGTGCGCGTCGCCGCCCGCACCAAGACCCGCGAGGAAGCCATCAAGGTAGGGCGCGAAGTGGACGGCATGGCGGTTTCCGGCGTGGGAATGACGGGGAAACGCGTGCCGCATCAGGATCGCACGCGCGAAATTATCGGCGTGTGGTCCTCGCTGGTGCCGCGCGAAAAGGTCGTGCCCAGCATCAATTACTTCGTAAGTTGATGCGGGGGTGAATGAGTGAATGCGTGAAGGGTGAAAGGGAGAACACGCCAACGGCACTCATCCCTTGACCCCTTACAGCCAATGCCATCGAACGAAAACACGAGGAACCGGAATTGAAAATCCCCATCCGGCATCTTGCCCCTTGCCGCTCCCGCAACAAGGGCAACTCCTCCAACATTTCGGTGATCGCCTCTGAGTCGAAATCCTATCCCGTGTCGAAGGCGAAGCTCGCTTCTGAGCGCTTCAAGGAGCACTACGCCCCGGCCACCCCCGACTAGAGGATCTCGAAGACCTCGTACCCAGCACGCTCCGCCTTGCGCCAGCCGAGTCCCACCGCAACGATGCGGTTGAGCCATGCGTACCGGAACGACGATGTCTCGAAGTAGGGCGTGCTGCGATGGTAATATTCGGACGTATCGACGATCTCGCCCGCGGCGATCCTGGCCATCACTTCCGGCGGGCCGCAGCGGATGCCGGTGTAGTGCATGAATATGAGCGCGTCGTCATCGGTTTTCAGAACCAGCCGAACGTTGGGAATGACGGCCCCGTCAGCGCGAATGGTCTTCATGTCGATGCCACCGGAAAGCAACTCGCCTCGAAGCCGAGGCCCCTCGAACGTGCCGGCACCCAGCAGATCGACGTGGCGTGTGCCGGACGGCACAGACCCCACATCAAGCAACTGGGTGACCGAGGCGCTAAGAGTGAACAAGAACTCGGATTTCAGTGCGGGCATGACCGGATCTCCTTATCCATTCGACCTCTGCCACCTTCAGGGAAACACTGAATATGTCCTCCTATGTCATTCCCGTGGAAACGGGAATCCAGGTTTTTCAAAGAAAGCAGGTTCCCCGCTCCCCGACAGAATCATTCAATGAGCGTCGCGCACGCGCATTCCTTAAGCGGGCACGGAAGGCAAGCCGGCAAGGGCCATTGCCAGTTCGCTTTCGTCGTAGCTACGGTCGCTTAGTTTGCCGGCGAAATAATCGCTGTAGGCCTGCATGTCGAAGTGGCCGTGCCCGCACAAATTGAAAAGAATCGTGCGCGATTTGCCCTCCTGCTTGCATTTCAGCGCCTCGTCGATGGCGCCTTTGACCGCGTGATTGGCTTCCGGCGCCGGCACGATGCCCTCGGCGCGCGCGAAACGCACGCCGGCCTCGAACACTTCGACTTGTTTGTAGGCGCGCGCCTCGATCAGCCCGAGGTCCTTGATATGCGAGACCAGCGGGGCCATGCCGTGGTAGCGCAAGCCGCCAGCGTGAAACGCCGGTGGGATGAAGCTCGAACCCAGCGTGTGCATTTTTACTAGCGGCGTGAGATGCCCGGTGTCGCCGAAATCGTAGGCGAATTTTCCCTTGGTCAGGCTGGGACAGGCCGCCGGCTCGATGGCGATGATGCGCCGCTTCTTGCCCCCGCGTAGTTGCGCACCGAGAAACGGAAACACGATGCCGGCGAAATTCGATCCCCCGCCCGTGCAGCCGATGATGATGTCCGGATCATCGCCCGCCATTTCCAGTTGCTTCATCGCCTCCTGCCCGACCACGGTCTGATGCAGCAGCACGTGGTTCAACACCGAACCCAGCGCGTACTTCGTATCCTCGCGCGTGGCGGCGACTTCCACGGCTTCGGAAATGGCGATGCCGAGGGAGCCGGTGCTATCCGGCGTCTTGGCCAGGATTCCGCGCCCGACATTGGTTTCCATCGATGGGCTGGCGATGCAGCGCGCGCCGTAAGTCTCCATCAGCGCGCGGCGGTAAGGTTTTTGCTGATAAGACACCTTGACCATGAACACCTGCACCTCGATACCAAATAAAGCCCCGGCAAACGCGAGCGACGAACCCCATTGGCCGGCTCCAGTCTCGGTGGAAATCTTGCGGACGCCCGCTTCGCGGTTGTAGAACGCCTGCGCCACCGCCGTGTTCGGCTTGTGCGAACCGGCCGGGCTTACCCCTTCGTATTTGTAATAAATTTTCGCCGGCGTATCGAGCACCTTTTCCAGACGGCGCGCGCGATAGAGCGGAGACGGCCGCCATTGCCGGTAAATATCGCGCACCGGCCCCGGAATCTCGATCTCGCGCTCGGTGGATACTTCCTGCATGATCAGCGACATCGGAAACAGCGGCGCCAGATCATCCGGCCCCAGCGGTTTCAATGTGCCCGGATGTAGCGGCGGCAGTGCCGGCGTGGGCAGATCGGCGGCGATGTTGTACCAGAACTTCGGAATCTGCTCTTCCGCGAGCAGGTATTTGACGGTGTCGGCCATGATGCCTCCCTGATTTTGGTTGTTGGTATGGGGGTTCAGATTAGCAGAATGTGTTCCGGCTGGCGCGTGGCAGCAGGGTATAGGCATTTCAATGCCCAATTTTCAGTGGCGGAGACTTTGTTTCCGGACAGGTGGGTCGTCAATCGCCAGGGTGTTGGCTGTCGGCACGTCTTGCCGATTCGCGCCGTCCCTCTCATACTTCAGCCCTTGATGCCCTGCCCGCCTCGTCGACGGAGACCGCAATGAAAGTTTTGCTGCAGCACTTGGCCCACTGCCGCTCCGGCGACAAGGGCAATACCTCCAATATTTCGGTGATTGCCTATGAACCGGAGTTCTATCCCCTGTTGAAGGCACAACTCACTGCCGACCGCTTTAAGGACCATTACAACGGCGTCGTAACCGGTAAGGTCACGCGCTACGACGTGGACAGCCTGCAGGCGCTCAATTTCGTCGCCGAAGGCGCGTTGGGCGGCGGCGTCTCACGCAGCCTGTGTCTGGATAATTACGGCAAGTCGCTGTCGGCGCGGGTGCTGTCCTTTGAACTAGACATTCCCGAAGCGCTGCGGCCGCACCTGCGCGGACCCCTGTAGCGGCGAGGCGCTGGGCTCTAGGCACTAGGCTTTACACCCCTCACCCTTCACGCCTTCACCCTTCACCGCTTTTCGATCATTCACCCTTCACCTTCATTCCCCACACCAGGATCATCCCCCATGACTACAACTCTAGGCACCGGCGCATTCCGCTACGTAGTGCAGGAAAACTGGGCCAAGCTGCCCGATGGCTGGGCGCTGCGCGATGTAGCAGCAGTGGCGGTCGATCGCAAGGATCAGGTCTACATTTTCAATCGCGGCGAGCATCCGATGATGGTGTTCGACCGCCAGGGCAACTTCCTGCGCTCCTGGGGCGAGGGGGTATTCAAGAACGCGCACGGCATTCACATCGGCGCGGACGAATCGCTCTACTGCACCGACGACGGCGACCATAGCGTGCGCAAATGCACGCTCGAAGGCAAGGTGCTGCTGACCATAGGCATACCCGGCAAACCCGCGCCCTACATGAGCGGCGAGCCGTTTCATCGCTGCACACATACCGCGCTATCGCCACGCGGCGATATTTACGTCTCCGATGGCTACGGCAACGCGCGCGTCCATCAGTACACAGCGGACGGCAAAAAGATCAAATCCTGGGGCCAACCGGGCACCGGCCCCGGCGAATTCAACGTCCCGCACAATTTGTGCTGCGACCCGGACGGCTGGATTTATGTCGCGGACCGGGAAAACCATCGCGTGCAGGTGTTCGACGGCGAAGGCAACTACGAGACCGAATGGCACAACCTGCACCGTCCCTGCGGCATGGTCATGGAGGCCAAGCGCAATCCGCTGTGCTACATCGGCGAGATCGGTCCGACGATGCCCGTCAACCGCGAAATCCCGAACCTCGGCCCGCGCATCAGCATCGTCGATCACGAAGGCAAACTGCTGTCGCGCTTCGGCGCCGCCCATGCCGGCTACGATCGCGCGGACCAGTTCGTCGCACCACACGGCATGGCGGTGGATTCGCATGGCGATATCTACGTCGGCGAAGTGGCGTACACCGCCTGGTCGCAGATCTATCCCGGCAAGGAAATCCCGAAGGGGTTGCGCACCCTGCGCAAGCTGGTACGGGTGCGGTGAACTACCCTCGCCTGAAGGCGTGGGGTTTACAGACCCCTATCGGGGAATCTGAACGAGTTTCGGTGAAAGTCAGCCGGGCTTTAGGGTCGGTCGGCGTCAAGTATTGAGTGTCAGCCGGCCTTGGTGCCAGAAACCATGATCAGCGTGTTGGCTGCGAAAAATCGGCCGGCCGCGTCGCGTTTTCGCAATCCGTCGAGCCACGCCTTCGCGGTCGCGGCAGATATGCGGCCGGAGCCAGTGATCTTTTCCAGGACTTCGTCGATTCCCATTCTTTCGCTCCATTGTGCGAATTGCGTATGCATTATCGAGAAGGCCCGAACTTCGGCGTCAATCAATCCGGCATCAAGAAACAGCGCGCGAAGCCGGCGCCCTGCCCACGCATTCGGGAACTCGTCGCAGACGCCGGCCAGCACGGCGCGGGTAGTCTCGGCGTCGGGAGAATCGACCATCGACGCACCCATGTCCGGTTCGGTGACAACCACATGACCACCCGATTTGGTAACCCGCGCCAATTCGAGCACTGCTTGGCGAAGATCGCTTACATACACCAGCACACGGTCCGTCCGGGCCGCATCGAAGGTCGCATCGGCGAAATCGAGGGTCTGTGCGTTTCCAACGCTGATCTCCACCGGCAAACCGCTGCCGATGAACCGTCTGCGCGCTTCGGCCACCAGTTCCCGGCTTGGGTCGATGCCGACCACTCGGCCATTCGTTTCCACCCGTGAAGCCAGCAGCGGGATGATGGCGCCGGGGCCACATCCGACATCAAGAACCGACGAACCCGGGCGCAACGCAAGCAGGTCAAGCCCGACATCGATCATTTCGCGACGGTCCGCGGCAAATCGGTTCAGAAAATCGGTGTACGCTGCCGCTTTTCCGCTCCCGTCAACGTCGCGAAAATTGGCCAACTTGAAACTTCCGTAAGGTTCGTCGCGGATCATTTCGTCGCCCGTCATCGTCAGTCAATCTTCGCGCCTGACCTTTTTATTGTCTGCGCCCACTTGGCAGCATCGCGTCCCATGAGTGCCACGAACTCCTCAGTAGAACTGACGGTTGGCTCGAATCCCTGGCTGAGCAGAGTTTCTTGAACCTCTTTCGTCGCGACAGCCTTGCGCACTTCCATATTCAAGCGCCTCACGATCTCCACTGGGGTTCCGGCCGGCGCGACCAGGCCAAACCAGATGCTCACTTCGTAACCGGGCAAACCTGCTTCCGCAGTGGTCGGCACATTCGGAAGTTGGGGAATGCGCCGTGGGCAGGCAACAGCGAGAGCGCGAAGCTTTCCCGATTGCATGTAAGACGCGAAGGATGCAGGCTGATCGAACATGACTTGTATCCGGCCTGCCAGCAGATCAAGCAGCGCCGGCGCGGCACCCTTGTAAGGGACGTGAACCAGATCAACACCAGCAATCATCTTGAACATCTCTCCGGCAATATGCAGCGGATGGCCATTACCTGCCGAGCCGTAGTTAAGGTCGCCGGGCTTCGACCTGGCCAGCGCGATGAGTTGTTGCAGCGAATGCGCGGGTACCTCCGAATGCACCACCACTAGGAAAGGAGCCGTGGTCACCAGACTGATGAGTGCAAACGATTTGCCCGGGTCATAGCCCAGGTTTGGGTAAAGGCTTGGCGCGCTCGCCAGCGTGCCGGTCGTTCCAAGAAACAGCGTGTGGCCGTCCGCCGGCGAATTCGCTGCCAGCGCAGCACCAAGGGTGCCACCCGCGCCGGGACGATTGTCGACAATGACCTGTTGTCCAAGCGCTTGGGAAAGCTTCCCCGCGATCAGGCGAGCGACAAAGTCAGCGGGGCCGCCGGGGGGAAATGACACGATCAGTTTGACTGGCTTGGCCGGGTAAGGTGCGGCAACGCAAACTGGCATCGCGCCCAGAGCGACTAGGAACGTCCCGACAACCCACAGCGCTTTCATTTCCGACCTCTCATTGAAAAATCGCAAGTGGTAGTAAACCGCATCGGACGCCGGGTTGTAAGATGTCCTGGAACGAATCGCCATAACCACCAGGTTATCCCTATGCGCCTGAACCAGATTCGCGTTTTTCTTGCCATCATCGACTCGGGAAGCATCCGCGCCGCCGCACGGCAACTCGGCGTGACGCAACCTGCAGTCACCAAGGGATTGCGCCAGCTTGAGGAAAGTCTGCATGTGCGTCTACTCGATCGCACGCCGCATGGCGTCGTGCCCACTCTTGCGGGCCGTGCATTTATCGCGCGCGCGCGGGCCGTGCAGTCGGAATTGCGCAAAGCGGACGAAGATCTCGCGCAATTGGCGGGCGAGCGCGCAGGGTCTGTTGCGTTCGGTTTTTCGCTTGTGGGGCTTCAGATCGTAACCGAAGCGTTCTCCCGTTTTCGCGAACACTTTCCCGATGCGCGGGTTCGGATTGTCGAAGCGGTATCACCTATGCTGCTCCCGCTCGTACGCGACGAAACACTGGACTTTGTCGTCGGGCGATGGACGGGTAACAAGTCGGGCCCATCGATCATCGCGCGGCCGCTTCTGCATTGTCCCATGTCTGTTGTCGGACGAGCCAGGCATCCCCGGACCGGCACCCACTCGCTTGGCGAACTCGTGGACGCGGAGTGGGTCGTGGTGAATTTGCCCGGGACGGGCGCAAGCATGGTGGAGAAATCCTTCCTTTCGGCCGGTCTGCAGGTTCCGCAAAGGATCACACAGTGCGAGTCGTTCGCCGCCATGCTTCTGTTCATGGCCGAGACGGATTTGCTTGCCGTGCTTCCACGACCGTTGCTGGAGCCCCCCTTTGGACGTGTTGGACTTCAGTCCTTCTCGGTCAAGGAGCCATTGCCTCGTGAAACGATCAGCCTGATCACTCGCGCCGATGCGCGACTCACGCCCATGGCAGCGGATATGGTCAAGGCGGTTACCGCAGCGGCCAGACAACTCGCAAGAAGTGCGAAGAGCGCATGAAGCCAATTCCGAGTCTCGCGGCTCCGGAAGGACCAAATATTCCACCTTGAAATTCCCGCCTTTGATGCGGGAATTTCAAGGTGGAATGAATCGATGCGGATAAATAGATACCGCTTGCGCTCGGAAATTTCGCTAGCCCTCGCGCAATTTCGGAAGGTCGTCCCGGTAGGCCCGCGCCAGGTTGGCAAGACGACGCTTGCGCGAACCTTCGTTCCAGCCGGCGCGGAAAATTATTTCGGCCTCGAAGACTCCGTGGTGATCGAGCAGTTCCGTTCGCCGAAAACCTTGTTGGAGAATTTGCGAGGTCTGGTGGTCATCGACGAGATCCAGCACGCGCCTGAACTTTTCCGGACGCTGAGGGTCCTGATGGATCGCGACGATACGCCCGCTAAATTCCTTCTGCTGGGCCGCGCGTCGCCGGCATTGCTTCGGCAGACCGGGGAAACTCTTCTGGGCCGGGTTGCCACGATAGAGATCGGCGGCTTTACCCTTGACGAATTGGGGCCGGGGACGAATAGGGGACGCTACCCTTATTCACCAAAGCTCTTGTCAACCCGCCCGCTGCGCCTGCCTTACGAAGCGCCGGGACGCTCTGGTCCCGGTGAAACAGCGTGATTTCCTCCGGATCGAAGGCGGCGAACGCTTCTTCGACGAATGCCAGGAATGCAGCGACTTTCGGGGGAGTGCGTGCCGTCTTGCAATACATCGCCAGGATGGGAAAGCCCGGCGATTTCATATTCTCAGACGCTGCGGGGCATTCCGTCCCGCATACACGAGGAGAAGGAAAATGAACAAGGTTTTCGCAGCCATTCTTGGTGCCAGCCTTGTCGCGATGCACGCTGACTCTATTGAAATAATCGGTACCCGCTTCATTGCGACGGTGGCCACCCAGGCCATGACTCAGGCAAATGATGCCTCGGGCGTTTCGACCACGTAAATTGCGATGAGCCCGCGCGGCCGACTTGCAGATTGCTTCGTTGAGGTTCGCCTAGGGAAACACTGAATAAGCGCCAAATTGTCATTCCCGTGAAGACGGGAATCCAGGTTTTGCAAAGGCAACTGGTTCCCCGCCTTCCCGGGGAAGACACTTATTCAGTGTTTCCCTAGATCGATCACGTCGTCAAAGGGCAGGCCATCGAAAACACGGCTCGCCCTTCGCGGCGAACCGGCTTCGTTCAATTCGCTCAAGCCATGACCTTCAGTCGCCTGAGTTCGAAGTAGCACCGCGCGCAAGCGCGCACGTCGATGAGTGCGCGATGTGCTCCGGTTAACGATTCCTTGAAGAGCTTCCGGTACAGCTCGTCGAGTTTGGGCCACTTGTAACCGTAGGGGCCGGGCAGGCGGCAGAAGTCGGTCGCCTCCTGCATGGTGCATTTTCTCTTTTTCGATTCGAGGGGGTTGGAGTAGCCGGCACGCAGGAATTCGGCGCCCAGGATCTTCTCATCGAAGGCCACAGATACATGCGTGCGTGTTTGCGAAATGAGGCAGTTCGCTTAGGATACTGCAATTCCATCAATCGCCGAACATGCGGGGAGCACAACACAAATGCTGGTTGATCGAGGCCACGAATCACTTGGGGAAACCGTAGGCAGGGGTAATTTTTCCCAAATCTCCGCCTCGATCATCGAGGCGCCAAGGCATTTCAGATTGGATATCAGGCGTTTTCCGAATGACTCTCCCATGCAACAAGGCTACACCGCCGATGCGTTGTTTTCCGTAGACCGGCCCATCGAATATCCGAGCCAATACCTGACGCTCGAACCGGGCGACCGCGTTCGCATCGAGATTTCCAACATCGGGACTCTGGAACATAGCATCGGCTAGGCCGCCCATGAAATTATCCAAATGGCTGGGGACGGTGGCGCTTTCGATCATGATGGCTTCGGCATTTGCGCAATCCTATCCCGTCAAGTCTGTGAGAATCATCGTGCCATTCGGTCCCGGCAGCGGCAGCGACATCGTGGCCAGGAGACTGGGCCTGTATCTGCAGGAGCACTGGAAGCAATCCGTGGTCATCGACAATCGCCCCGGCGCGCAGGGCATGATCGGCACCGAGGCGCTCAAGAATTCTCCGACGGACGGCTATACCTTGGGTATCACCACCAACTCCACCCACGCCGCCGCCCCTTACCTGATCAAGAACCTGCCTTACGACCCTATCGCGGATTTCGAACACCTCTCCTTGATCGGTGTCGGGGGGTCGGTAGCCTTGGTGTCCCGCCATAGCCCGTTCAAGACCCTTCCCGACCTGGCGGCCTACGCAAAAGCGCATCCCGGCGAAACTTTTTTCGGCCACGCCGACACGAGCTCGCAACTGCCTGGCGAACTGTTGCAAACCAGCGCCAGGATTCCTCTCGTGGGCGTTGCCTACAAAGCCAGCGCCAATGTCGTTTCCGACCTGCTTGGCGGACAAATTCACTTTGCCTTTTTCAACTATATGACCGCTGCCGCGCAGGTGACCGGCGGCCGGCTGGTCCCGATTGCCATCACCGAATCGAAACGCAACCCGAATTGGCCCGGCATTCCGACGGTAAGCGAGACATACTCCGGCTACGAGGTAACTTTCTTCGTTGGCGTTTCCGCGCCGCACGGCATCGCGTCAGACGTAATGACCAAAATCCACCAGGCGATTCAGGACTCCCTGAAGGATCCGCAATTCAGCCAACCCCTGCAAAACGTCGGGCTGACATTCGTCCCCCAACCTCTCGGGGAATACCGCAATTTCATCGCGAAGGAAAGCACGCGCTGGCGCGATCTCGTCAAGGCGGCAAAACTGGCCCCACAATAGCTGGCTTCGCATCCAGGGAAATCACCATGGGCATTGAGATTACGCTCAACAAAGGCCGTGTCCCCGTCAAGGTGTGGACGCACGACATCGAGGCCGAGGCGATACAGCAATTGGTGAATGTTTCGCAATTGCCGATCGTTCATGGCCATATCGCGGCCATGCCCGATGCCCATGCAGGGATCGGCGCCACGGTGGGTTCGGTGATTCCGACCAAGGCGGCCATCATCCCGGCCGCAGTGGGCGTAGACATCGGCTGCGGCATGAACGCGGTGCGCTTGTCGATCAAGGCGTCGGAACTTCCGGACAACCTCCATCGCATTCGTTCCGCGATCGAGGCGTCGGTACCGGTCGGCTTCTCGCAACATGCGGCAAGCAAGGTGCGAGGTTCGCAGCATGGCCGCACGGCGCGTGTTCTGGATCAGCGCCTGGACAGCATCGTGACCAAACACCCGGCGTTGATGAAAATGCAGAAGCGTTTCAGCGAGACCTGGGTGTGCCAGCTCGGCACGCTCGGCGGCGGCAACCACTTCATCGAGTTGTGCATTGATGAGGAGCAATACGTGTGGGTCATGCTGCACTCGGGCTCGCGCGGCATCGGCAATTGTATGGGCCGGTATTTCATTGAGGCAGCGAAGAAGGACATGCGCCGCCACAAGATGAACCTACCGGATGCCGATCTCGCGTATTTCTCCGAAGGTTCGGCCTGGTTCGACGACTATGTGGAGGCGGTGGGCTGGGCGCAGGACTACGCCCTGCTCAACCGCAGCCAAATGATGCGGCTGGTGCTGGAAGTGCTGGAGCGTGAACTACCGCCGCGCATCAATGCCTGGAAAGTGCTGGGCGAGGCGATCAACTGCCATCACAACTATGTGCAGCGCGAAACGCACTTCGGCGAGAACCTGTTTGTCACCCGCAAGGGCGCCATCAGCGCCCGCCTGGGCGAGCTGGGCATCATCCCCGGGAGCATGGGCGCGAAATCCTACATCGTGCGCGGGCTGGGCAACCCGGAATCGCTGTGCTCCTGCTCTCACGGGGCGGGGCGGCGCATGAGCCGCACCGCAGCCAAACGCCAATTTAGCCGCGAGGACCTCGAAGCGCAAACGCAAGGCGTCGAGTGCCGCAAGGACAGTGGCGTGCTGGACGAAATTCCCGCCGCCTACAAAGACATCGATACCGTGATGGCCAACCAGGCGGACCTGGTCGAGGTCGTGCATACCTTGAAACAGGTTGTTTGTGTTAAGGGGTAGAAGCCTGTAACGCCCGGATCGTTGCATCTGCAGCAATTGCAACGATTGCTGCGAACGCCTGGGAAGCGGTCACTACGAGGACCAGTCCTCGATCGGAACTGCCGTGAAAAAACGGAAGTCTTTGGCGTTCCGGGTCACCAGCGTGAGTTGATTGACCGCTGCGATCGCTGCGATCTGGCCGTCCGCGAAGGGCGCCACTTTCCCGCTGGCAGCCAGCCTCGCCCGTTGCACGGCATGCCACTGCGCCGCGCGGTCATCGTAGGGGAGTACAGGGATCTCCGCAGCCAAGCCTTGTACAAGGTATTGCTCCAATTCCCGCCGCCTCGCACTGTCCGGAATCCTGTGCATGCCAAACAACAACTCGTGCCAGGTCAGTGCGGAAATTGCCAGTCTGAATTGATATTGCTGAATTTTTTTTAGAATTCGTTTGTTGGGAGATGGCCTGACCGGCTCGGAAATGACATTGGTGTCCAGCAGGAACGTCAGGTCGGCCATGAGAAATCTCTGCCCACCGACCGATCTCTCAGGCTGGCAATGTCCGCGTCCGTCAAATCGACGCCAACGAAACCAGGCTGATTGCGCAAGCGGGTGATCGCTTCCCAAAGGCCTTTTTTTTGCTTCCCGCGTTGCTCAAGATTTGCGTACTGAACAGTGGAAACCAATACTGCGACAGGTTTTCCACGCTTGGTAATCCGCACCGACTTTCCGTCCTGGACCTCGTCAATTAGCATGGTGAAGTTGCCGCGCGCCTCGGCCACCGAGTAAGTTTTGCTCATCGCGAGTTCCTTGATTTGTACATCTAGATGCCCATCCTACCACAGGAACCTGCATTTCGCGTTCATGCGACCTCGATTCCCCCCTGTCAATCGTCAGCCTTCACGCCATGGCCTGCATAGGATCGTGGCGATGTTTCACGGCCCCCTATAAACTGTCCATACTTTCAAACAAAAACCGGAACCCCATTCACCCGGGGCAGGATGCACCGGGAGGGGAAATCACCATGATCGACGCCTTGCATTTCTTTTCCGCCAAAAAACTTGCCTCGTTGATTCGCCGCCGCAAGATCGGCTGTGTCGAATTGCTGGATCTGTACCTGAAGCGAGTCACACGTTTCAATCCGAAACTTAATGCGGTGGTGGTGCTGGATGAGGAGCGCGCCCGCGATCGCGCCCGTAAAGCGGATCGCGCTGCCAAGAGCGGCGACCTGTGGGGCCCACTGCACGGCGTGCCGATGACGATAAAGGAGTCTTTCGACCTGGAAGGCCTACCCACCACTTGGGGCCGGCCCGACATGAAGGGCAATATCGCGACGCGTCATGCCCTGTCAGTGCATCGCTTGCTGGGTGCCGGCGCGGTGGTATTCGGCAAGACCAATGTGCCGGTCATGCTCGCCGACTGGCAGACCTTCAATCCGGTGTACGGCACAACCAACAATCCCTGGGACGTCTCGCGTGGGCCGGGCGGCTCGTCCGGCGGCGCCGCAGCGGCGCTGGCGGCGGGGTTGACCGGTCTGGAACTGGGCAGCGACATCGGCGCCTCGATCCGCAATCCGGCGCATTACTGCGGCTTGTTCGGCCACAAGCCGACTTTTGAGCTGTGCCCGATCCGCGGCCATAACCTGCCGCCCAATCTCGGCACCAAAGACATGATGGTCATCGGCCCATTGGCTCGCAGCGCGGATGACCTCGAATCTGTTCTACGCCTGATTGCGCTGCCGGATGAAGACGCAGCCCGGGGCATTCGAATAGCACTGGCCCGTTCGGAACCGGGCATCCGCAAGTTGCGCATCGGCGTGATTACCGATGCGGAAACCGCCCCGGTGGACGATGCCGTGCAAGAACGCGTGCTGGCCGTCGCTGCGTGTTTTGCAAAACATGGCGCCAAAATCAGCAAGATCGCGAGGCCGGAGATCGATTTGCATGAAGCGCACAAGACTTTTGTTCATCTTGTTCGCGGCGCGACATCCTCCGCCCTCACCGATGAACAGTTTGCCATTCAGTCCGCTGCGGCAGCCAAACTCTCCCCCGGCGACGAGAGTTATCCGGCGTGGATGCTGCGCGCCAATACCATGTCGATTCGCGCGTGGCACGGATGGCACGAAAAGCGCGAACAGATGCGCGCCCGTTGGGCGGAATATTTCCGCGACTGGGACCTGCTGCTGTGTCCGCCAGCGGCCACCGCTGCGTTTCCGCACAATCAAACGGGAGAGCGCTGGGAGCGTATGGTGATGGTCAACGGCAAGCCACAACCTTCGACAACTCAACTTTTCTGGGCGGGATATCCCGGCATGGCCTGGCTGCCCTCCACCGTTGCCCCCGCCGGTTTTACGAAGCAGGGCCTGCCGGTCGGCGTGCAGATCGTCGGCCCGCAGTACGGCGACCTGTCTACCATCGCCGCCGCTAAATTTCTGGAGCGTGAGTTCCAGCCTTTTGTAGCGCCGAAGGGATATGAATGAAAATAGGTGAGGGGTGAGGGGTAAACCGACAAAACCGTGAAGGGTGAAGGCGTGAAGGGTGAAGGGTAAAAACGCCGTGCCGATTTTCGGCGCTCTAACCCCAGCCCCTGACCCCTTACTCTTTTCTCGTCCCCAGCAAAGGAATCCCAATGCATCGAACCTTGAAAACCATCGTCGCAATGCTGCTAGCGATGTTTGCGCTCAACATCAGCGCCGAGGAAGCGGCAGACGACGCGGTCCGCGCGCAGGTTGCGGCGGCGACGGCCGAATGGATTGCCACGTTCAATACGCGCGATCCGGCGCGCATCTCAGCGCTTTATGCACCCGAGGCAATTCTCTGGGGAACGGTTTCCCAAACGATTCGCACGACCCCGCAGGAGATTTCCGAGTACTTCACCGAGTCCGCCACCCGGCGCCCGAAACTGCGCATGGTGCTGGGCGAGTATCATGTGCAACTTTACGGCGACTTGGCCATGAACTCCGGCTATTACACGTCGCGCAATCCGGTGGATGGAAACGAAGTGGTGATTCCCATGCGCTTTACCTTTACATATCGCAAGCAGGACGATCGCTGGATGATCGTCAACCATCATTCGTCCCGCTTCGCCACGCCTTAAAGGGTTTCCGGAAATGTTCTGTGAATACACCGCCTGTCAGTCTCTGTTACAGGTCTTACCTGGTCCGGTGACCCGTCACCTGTCACTCGTCACCGGTTTCTCCCCTCACTCCTTACAAAAGAACTAGCGTGCCTCCATGTTTGATCTGAAAATTCGTGGTGCAAAAGTCATCGACGGTACCGGCGCTGCGCCGATCACCGCCGACGTCGCCGTTCGCGATGGCCGGATCGTCGAAATTGGCCGGCCAAGCGGCCAGGCCCGTCAAGTGGTCGATGCCGACGGCCTCGCGCTGATGCCAGGCATCGTTGATGTGCACACCCACTACGACGCCCAGATCACCTGGGATCGCACGATGTCGCCTTCGCCATCCTTGGGCGTAACCACCGCGGTGATGGGCAACTGCGGATTCGGCATCGCCCCCTGCCCTGCTTCGCAGCGCGAAACCATGCTGAAGAATCTCTCGGTGGTCGAGGGCATGGACCTCAATGCCTTGCTGACCGGCACCAACTGGGAATTTGAAACCTTTGCCGATTACCTCGGGCAGCTAAGGCGCATCGGCCCTTACGCCAATGTCGCTACGCTGGTGGGACATTCCTGTATTCGCACGGCGGTAATGGGCGATGAAGCCTCCACCCGCGTCGATCCCACGCCCGAGGAACTGGCTCGCATGCAGACCATGGTGCGTGAGGCCATGGATGCGGGAGCGATTGGCCTGGCCTCGTCGTTTTCTCCCAATCATGCAGGCTTCGGCGGCCGGCCGATGCCCTCCACCATCGCGACCGATGACGAATTGAACGCGCTGGCACAGCCGCTCGGAGATAAGAAGCGCGGCGTATTCGTCATGGCCACGGGCTCACGCGGCACCACGGATTACATGGAAGCGCTGGCGGCCCGCACCGGCCGACCCGCGTTCATGGTCACGGTGCTCACCATGTACAACGATGCGGCGCCCGAAGTGGCGATGGGATATTACGAGCGTTGTGCAGCGGCGCGGGCGCGCGGCAATGAAGTCTATATCCACGCCAACCCGCATCCACTGTCTTTCGATTTCACGCTGCGCGACCCTTACCTGATGTTTTCCCACGCAGCCTTTGACCGCGTGAAAAAAGCCAAACCGGAAGAACTGCGCGGCATCTATGCCGATCCGGCGTTTCGCCAGCAATTCCGTCAAAACCTCGCCAACCCTCAGCCGGGAATTCTGTTCTACGGCGATTGGTCGAAAGTGGAAGTCGACGAGAAGCCTGTCACCGAACTGGCCCGCGCCGCCGGTCGCGATCCGCTTGAGTGGTTCTTCGATCTGCCGCTCGATACTCAGTTAATCGCCAAGCTGTTTCAGAACAACGACGCGGGCGTGGCGCCTCTGCTAAAGCGGGACACGGGTGTGCTGGCGCTTTCTGACGCCGGTGCGCATCTGATTTTTATGTGCGACGCCGGGTTTGGCCTGCACTTCCTGCGCCACTGGGTGCGGGAGACCGGTACCTTCACGCTGCAAGAAGGAGTGCGCCGCCTGACTTCCGACCCGGCCGCGAAGTACCGCATTCCGGATCGCGGCCGGATTGCTCCCGGAGCATGGGCCGATCTGCTGTTGTTCGATCCTGCCAAAGTGGGTTTGTCCGCGCTCGAGCGCCGCAAGGATTTGCCCGCCGGCGGTGCCCGCATGGTACGCAACCCGGTCGGTGTCCATGGCGTATGGGTAAACGGCACGCAGATTCACGACGGACGGGATTACCTGCCCATGGCAACTGGCCCCGGGCAGGTGCTGACGCATTTCCTGCAATAAATCCTGATCTGTCTTAACCACCGAGACACAGAGTCACAGAGGAAAGGCTGCTTGTTGTGGATGCGATCCGAGCGAATGTTCCGTTTTCTCCGTGCCTCTGTGCCTCTGTGGTGAAAATTCCGGAATGATTGCAATCAGGAAAATCGCCGGCGCGCTGGGCGCGGAAGTCGCGGGCGTGGATCTTTCGAAGCCCCTGTCGGCAGGCGAGGTGGCGGAAATTCGCAAGGCCTGGCTCGAACACCTGGTGCTGTTTTTCCACGACCAGCCGCTGACTCCGGCGCAGTACATGACGTTCGCCGAACAATTCGGAACGCCCACCGACTACCCGATGTTAAAGGGCATCGAAGGGTTCCCTCGAATCATCGAAGTCAAGAAACTCGAACACGAGCGCGTCAATTTCGGCGGCCTCTGGCATTCGGACACCACTTATCTTGCATCGCCACCGATGGCCTCCATGCTGCTCGCCCGCGAAACCCCGCCTCACGGGGGCGACACCCTGTTCGCCAATATGTATCTGGCGTGGGAGTCGCTTTCCGAAGGCATGCAAAGGATGTTGCGGGGCCTGCGAGCAGTGAACACTTCGCACAAGGCCGACGCCACCAAAACACGCGAAGACCGTGTTCGCGCCGACGGCAAGCCCGCCTCGGAATTTTTCTCCGAACACCCGGTCGCCCGCACGCATCCCGAAACCGGCCGCATCGCGCTCTATGTCAATGCTGGCCACACGCTACGCTTCTGCGGCATGACCGAAGAAGAAAGCAAGCCGCTACTCGACTACCTGTTCCAGCACCAGGTGCGCCTCGAATTCACTTGCCGTTTTGCCTGGCGACCGGGGTCGATAGCGCTATGGGATAACCGCTGCACCCAACACAATCCGGTGAACGACTATCACGGATATCGACGGGTGATGCACAGGATTACGCTGGCGGGAGATGTACCGCGCTGAGGGTCGAGGGTCGAGGGTCGAGGGTCGAGGGTTAGACCCTTCACTCATTCACTCATTCACTCATTCACTCATTCACCGTTTACTGTTTACCGTTCACCGATTACCCGTCACCTGTCACTCGTCACCCGTCTTCCGTCACTTGCATTTTCGCCGTATACGTCGCCACCCCTCCCTGATCATCTTTCCACGTAAATACAAAGTCCCCGCTTTCTGTGCCGCGCGCAAAAAAGGTCACAAAAGGATTCGTCGATACAGATGGATGAATGCGGGCGCGGAAAATTTCCCGGCCGTTGTAGGTACAGGTAAACGTTTCGACGATATGGCGGGCGATGGGCTTGCCGGTGTTGTCGAGGCGGAAGCCCGATTCCATGGGGTGTTGAACCATGGTGCGAATTTCAATGATGTCGCCACGGCGCGCGGTTTCCGGCATCTTCACGCGGGCGGCGCCCATCCGGCTCACAGGCCACACCCCGAGGCGGTAACTTCCACTTCATAGGCGGCGGACCACAGGCTGTCATCGCTCATGACGGCGACCGCCAGCACTTGTTGCGTGGTGGCCAGCCGGATTCGCGAGGTCACTGTGGCCCGGCCATTCCATGGCCCGAGATACACGTCGAGCATGCGCGGCAACGGATTGTGCTCGGCGAAGAGATGAATGCTCTTCACGTAATCGGCTTTGGTCATCGGACTTTCGACCGTAACAATTACCGGCACCACGGCACCATTTTCCGCCAGCCTCGGCATTTCCAGAGTGACGCGGCCGCTCTTGATCAGTCGATCGCCAAAACTTTCCTTCAGCGCCGCTGCCAATTCCTCCGGCGTCGCCCGCGCCGGTCGCACCACCACCAGCGCCGCGCCGGCGGCGAGCAGTTTCAACACCCGCCGGCGCGAGCGATTCAAGGTTAAAGATCGAGCAATAGCCACACTATGTATGCCCTCATCCCGACCCTTCTCCCAGGGGGAGAAGGGCTTCTCGTCACCTGTCACTCGTTACCCGTCACTGATTTTTTCATGCATACGAGAATCCATGCTTCATCAACGGCAGCGAACGCAGGCGCTTGCCCGTGGCAGCGAAGATCGCGTTGCCCAGCGCCGGAATCACGCCACCGATCGGCGGTTCACCGACACCGCCCCAGAATCCGCCAGTGGGTGCCAGAACAGCTTCGATTTTCGGCGTTTGCGCCAGCCTCAGCACCGGGTAGTCGTTGAAATTGCCTTGCACCACCCGGCCGCTCTCGATCGTGATTTCTTCCATCATCGCAGAACTCAATCCCCAGATCACCCCGCTTTGTATCTGCGCAATCACCGCGTCCGGGTGCACCACGTAACCCGAGTCGATGGCGACCACCACCCGCTTGACTTCAATCTCGCTGCCTTTGACCGCAATCTCGACCACCGCGGCGGTGAAGCTGCCATAGGAATCCACCACGGCGATGCCGTGGTGAATGCCTTTTGGCAGCGGCTTATCCCAGGTCGCGGCCTTGGCCACGGCATCCAGGACGCCGAGATCCTTCTTTCCTTGCAGGAACGGACGGCGGAAGTGATATGGATCCTTGCCCGCTGCATGGGCAAGTTCGTCGATGAAACACTCGCGGAAAAAAGGGTTGTGGGTGTGTGCCACTGCGCGCCAGAACCCTGGCGGCACATGCGGATTACGCATGGCGTATTCGTCGGTGAAATTCGCTACCTGGTATGGGTTGTCCTGGAAGCAGCGCACGTTGACCGGATCGATGCCGTTCTTGATGTCGCCCGGACGCACGGTGATGAATATCGACTGATCGGCCTGGCGGACCTGCCAGCCGGTCCAGTTGCCGCCCGCATCGAGCCCGGCGCGCAATTTCACCAGCGCCACCGGCCGGTAGCGGCCCTGCTTCATGTCTTCCTCGCGCGACCATTGCAGTCGCACCGGCGTGCCCGGCAGGGTCTGTGCAATGGCCACCGCCTGCTTGGTATATTCCTGGTGCGGACCGCGCCGGCCAAATCCACCACCGGCATGCATCTTGTGAACGATGACCTTTTCCAGCGGAACCCCTGCGGTTTCCGACGCCGCGGCAATGGTGATTTCGCCATTCTGGGTGCCGACCCACACTTCCACCTTGTCTTCCGTGACCAGCGCCGTGGCGGTCTGTGGTTCCATGGTCGCGTGGTTCAGATACGGCGCGTGATACTCGGCTTCGAGTACTTTCGTCGCTGCACCGAGTGCCGCGTCGGCATCGCCGTCCTTGCGCGCAACGGGAACTTCCTTCGCATCAATACCTGTGCGCAGGAAATCCATGATTGACGCGCTGGATACATTGCCGTTCTCGCCAACGTCCCATTCCACCGGCAGCGCCTTTAACGCCTGATTGGCGCGCCACCAGTTATCGGCCACCACTGCCACCCAGTCAGCACCCGTCACCACGCGCTTGACCCCTGGCATTGCCTTGACCTTCGATTCGTCGTGGGATTTCAGCTTGCCGCCGAATACCGGGCATTGCACGATCGAGGCATGCAGCAAACCGGGCAACTGCACGTCCGCCGCATAAGTTTGCCGGCCGGTGGTCTTGTCGGGAATATCGAAGCGTGCCGGCGAGGTGCCGATCACTTTCCAGTCCTTCGGGTCCTTGAGCCTGGGTTCTTTCGGGATCGGTAATTTCGCGGCCGCATCAGTCATGGCACCGAAAGTGGTACGTTTGCCGGAGGGATGAGTGATGACGCCCTTCGAGACCTTGCATTCCTCGGCGGGCACGCCCCATTGCCCGGCCGCCGCGCTCACCAGCATTTCACGTGCGGCGGCACCGGCCTTGCGCATGACCTCCTGCGAATCCCGGATGCCTCGACTGCCACCGGTGGACATCGAACCGAAGATGCGGTTGCGGCGGATGTGTTCATTCACATCCGCGTACTCGGGCACCACTTTGGTCCAGTCGCACTCCAGTTCCTCGGCGATCAGTTGCGCCAGGCCGGTGAAAGTACCCTGCCCCAGTTCGGATCGGGCGATGCGGATCGCCACGGTTTCGTCGGGCTGGATCACGATCCAGTGCGTGAGTTCGCGCGCCAGGGAATTCGGCGCAGCTTGGGCGAGGTTGGGAAGATGAAAGCCGATCATCAGGCCGCCGGTGGCGGCGGCGGATTTAACCAGAAATTCGCGGCGCGATTCTTTGAAAGAAAATGTTTTCATGTTTGTCTCCTCAGACCGTCTTTGCGGCAAGATGGATAGCTTCGCGCACCCGCACGTAAGTTCCGCAGCGGCAGATGTTGGTCATCGCCTCGTCGATCTGCTTGTCCGTGGGGTTTTTCGTTTCCTTCAGCAGCGCGGCGGCGGCCATGATCATGCCGCTCTGGCAGTAACCGCATTGCGGCACCTGAAGCTTGACCCAGGCTTTCTGCACCGGGTGACTGCCGTCCTTGGACAGCGCTTCGATGGTGGTGATTTTCTTGTCCTTCAAGGCCGAGGCTGGCACCACGCAGGAGCGCATCGGCTGCCCGTCCACGTGGACGGTGCAGGCACCGCACAACGCTACCCCGCAGCCGTATTTGGTGCCTGTCAGCCCAAGTTCATCACGCAACACCCACAGCAGTGGCATGTCGTCCTCGACATCCACGAGCGACCTTTTTCCGTTCACATTCAAGCTAATCATGGGGGTTTCTCCTTAGGTTTATTGCAATTTTCTGACGGTTCATGACGGCCACAAATTCGAAGTGGATAGCATAATCCGATCGGCTGCGGTTTGCAGACAACGGTCAGCCCCAGCTACGGAGAGGCGTTTACCGGAAAAAGTTCCCAGTCACTGCAAAGTGAAGCAAAACGGTTTGCGTGGGCAGCGTCCATCCAGGTCCACGATCCAAGCCTTTTGCCGTTCAATCTTGACGGTCGAAAACCGGTACCCTGCGGGCACAGCTTGTTTCATTTACCCTTCGCCTTTCTCGGCCGGCCCGTCACCCTTCCCTCGTCACCCGTCACCGCTCCATGACCCCCGAATTCCAGCGCCGTACGATTCTGAAAATCTCGTGGCGCCTGCTGCCGCTGGTCGTGGTGGCTTACCTGATCGCCTACATCGACCGCACCAACGTCGCATTCGCCGCGCTGACCATGAACCAGGATCTGGGCATCAGCGCCTACATGTACGGCATCGGGGCAGGAATCTTCTTTCTCGGTTATGCGCTGTTCGAAGTGCCAAGCAACATCGTGCTGGAAAAAGTCGGGGCGAGGCTGTGGATCGCCCGCATCATGATCACCTGGGGCATTATCTCCGGCCTGATGGCCGTTGCCACCGGGCCGGTGAGTTTTCTCATTCTGCGCTTCCTGCTCGGCGTTGCCGAAGCCGGGTTCTTTCCCGGCATGATTTTGTATTTCACCTACTGGTTTCCGGCGCGCTATCGCGGGCGCGTCATCTCCACGCTGTTCATTGCCGTACCGGTGGGCAACGCGCTGGCCTCCGTGGTCTCCGGTGCCATTCTGGGAATGGACGGCGTCTGGGGTTTGCGCGGCTGGCAGTGGCTGTTCATCATCGAAGCCCTGCCCGCGGTGCTGCTTGCCTTTGTCGTGCTCGTGTTCATGACCGAGCGCCCTGCGCTCGCAAAGTGGCTAGATGCCGACGAAAAGAACTGGCTCGAACAGGAACTCAAAGCCGAACGCGCTCACATCGAAACCTCCGGCCGTCTGACGCTGATGCAATCGCTCACCGATCCGCGGGTGCTGATGCTGTCGCTGATTTATTTCACCAGCGTGATTGCAAGCTACGGCATCACCTTCTTCCTGCCGCAAATCGTCAAGGGCCTGGGGCATTCGAATTTCGTCACCGGCTTGCTCACCGCGATTCCCTACGTGATCGGTGTCGTCGGCCTGATTCTCTGGGGACACTCCTCGGACCGGCGCAAAGAGCGGCACTGGCATTTAATCGCCGCCTCCTCGCTCGCCGCCCTGGGCCTCGCCGGCACGGCTTTTTTCACCGGCTCCGCCTGGGCGCTGGCCACGATGTGCCTCGCCACCATCGGCATCTACGGCTCGCGCCCCAGCTTCTGGCCGATGCCCTCGTTGTTCCTGACCGGCGCGGCCGCCGCCAGCGGCATCGCACTCATTAACTCCATCGGCAATCTCGGCGGTTATGTCGGACCGTTCATCGTCGGCTGGATAAAACAAAGCACGAACAGCTTCGAGATGGGCGTGTACTTCCTGGCTGCCTGTGCCGCGCTATCCGCGTTGATCACTTATTTTTCTGCGGCATCGACTCGCGGTGGCAAAGTACCGGGAATCCACAATGGCTGAGTGAATGGCATCAAGGTATCTCTGCCTCAATGCAGTAAATGTGGTAATGAAAGACCTGACCCCTTCTTCAATTTCCGGCGATTACTCATTATTTCCGCGATATCGACTCGCGGCACTGAAACAATCGCAGAGAAGTGACCCGCACCGCGGACGACTGCACACATGCTGAGCCGTAAGACTATTTCGGCGGCCGCTCCATCTGGCATTTGATCGCCGGCACATTCTCCGCTGGGGCAATGATGGCCTCGGTCTTCCATCCATATCCCGTGCCTTCGATGCCATGCGTCGCCCCTGGTTGTCCCGCCTTGACGAAACTCATCACGTAAAGGGGTGCAATGATCTGATGGTCTTCGGCCCGCATCCACGAGTCGCCTGTCGGCCCATCAAAGTGCAAACCTTCCAATGCGTGTGCAACCTTGACCGGATCCGTGGTCCCCGCTTTATTAATGGCGCTTGCCACCGTCTCCACAGTTCGGAATGCCGGAAGGTATGCGAGATCCGCCTGGGTGTTATACTTTTTTTGGTATTCGAGAATCGTTCGCTCCCATTTCGGATCAGTCGCATTCAGGTGCCAGGAATAGATCGTCTTTATTCGATCCGAACCTGCCGCACCGATGGCGGACGGTGTTCCGAATCCTGCCGCCAGCAACGCATAGAAATGCGCCTTGAAACCCATTTCGTTGCTTGCCTTGAGCAGCAGCGAAAGGTCGGTCCCCCAGTTACCCGTCAAGACGCTATCGGCCCCGGTCGCCCGTATTTTGGCAATGTAGGGTGCGAAGTCCTTGACCTTGGCAAGGGGAATCAGTTCGTCCCCGACGATCGCAATATCCGGCCGCCGGGCATTGAGCTGCTCCCTGGAGCCCTTGCTTACGCCTTGCCCATAGGCGTAGTCCTGATTCAGCAGATAGACCTTCTGAACGCTCTTCTGTGCAGCCATGAATTTCGTCAAAGCCGTGAGTTGCATGTCGGTGTGCGGTTCGAAACGGAAATGCCAGAAGCTGCACTTCGATTCGGTGAGCGCCGGATCGAGGGAATTGAAATTGAGTAATAGAACCGGCTTGTCCGGATTACGCGAATTGTGCTTCGACACGGCGTCGTTAAGCGCATGAACCACGCTGGAAACGGTGGAGGCAACAAAGCCAATATCGTCGTCTAGCGCCCTTTTCAATTGGATCAACGCTTCCTGCGGCGTGTTCTTGTGGTCCATCGGGACAATCTCGATTTTTCGTCCTCCCAACACGCCTCCCCGCGAATTGACGATTTCGGCCGCGGCATTGAAGGCGTTGATTTGACCTTCGCCATAAATGGCATTCGACCCGCTGAGCCCCACCACCACGGCAATCTTTACGCGATCGGCGGGCCAAGCCACGACAAAGTGCAGACAAAGAGCACCTGCAAACAAAAGTCGGATCGGATTCGTGTTCATGTTTCCTCCTTTCGCTCGTGTCTTACGCTCAATCTACTTCGGCGGCCGCTCCATCTTGCACTTCATCTCAGGCACCGCGCCGCTGCTGTCAACTTTGGCAACAGTCTTCCAGCCCATGCCGGTATTCTCGACGTCGTATTTCACCCCGGCGGTGCCAATCTTGCTCAGTTTCGCCAGGTAAACGGGCGCGACGATCTGGTGGTCCTCGGGGCGGAGCCACATTTTCCCTTCCGGGCCTTCGAATGTATGGCCTTCCAGGGCGTACGCCACCTGCAGCGGATTGTCGCTGCGCGCCTTGTCGATCGCTTGCGCCAGCACGTATACTGCGCGGTGCGCCATGATGTAGTCGAAGTTCAGTCCGCTGCGGTATTTGTCCCGGAATTCGCGGTTAAACTTTTCGTGGGGATTGGTTTCTGCATTGATATGCCAGGGCAGGGTGCTGAACACGCGATCATCGCCCGCCACGCTCAGGGCCGGCACGGCGCCGGCAAGATTGCCGACGAAGATGTAGTAACGAACGTCGAGCCCAAAATCACGCCCCGCCTTCACCAGCAAATACAGATCGTTGCCCCAATTGCCGGTAATGACGGTGTCCGCCCCGGAAGCCTTGATCTTTGCCGCGTAAGGCGCAAAGTCCTTGACCTTTCCCAGAGGCACGAGGTCGTCGCCGACGATCTGGATATCGTCGCGCTTTCGAGCGAGGAGCAACCTGCTGGTCTTGCTCACAACGTGCCCGAAAGCGTAGTCCTGATTCATCAGGTAGACCTTGCGAACCGACGGCTGCCTGGCGAGGTAATCGGTCAGAAAATTCAGTTCCGTGTCCGCGTGGTAGTGGACCCGGAAATTCCAGAAACTGCATTTTTCTTCGGTAATGGCCGGATCACGCGCGTCGCTCGTCATCATCAATAGGCGCCGCTCGGGATTGCGCGCATTGTGCTTCGAGACGGCATCGTTGAGCGCATGCACAACATTGGACTGCTGGGAAATGACGAAACGGATATCCCTGTCAATTGCCTGGTTCAGCGCGACCAGGCTGTCCTGGGGCGTGCCCTTCCCGTCCAACCCGACTATTTCGATCTTGCGGCCGTCATACAAGCCGCCACTCGCGTTGACAAGGTCCGCCATCCCCCGGAACTGTTTTGCGGATTCTTCCCCTTGCAGGGCAAAGGCGCCGGAAAGTTGCATGATGGCGCCGATCTTCAGGGTATCCGCCGCGCTGGCAGGCAGGACACATAGCGAACACAAGATCAATGCGATTGTATGCATGCGATGCAACATGACTATCCTCCTGTTGTTCTTGTGACGGACGCGAAATCCCGCTGACGGATCTTCGAGAGCTGATTCTGCGCCTATTGAAAGAAACTGGCGAGGGAACGCGATCTCCGGTAACTTTGCCGGCAATCATCATGAAGATCGCTCGCCTCTTCCGCCGTTTATCGGATCGTCCTCGACGGGTAGCCATCGCCTTGGCACTGGTCGTTTCCGGTATTGCCGTGGCCGGGGATCCGATTGCGGACAGCGAATCCTTCACAACTCGAGAAACCGGAACGCAGGCCTATTCCGTCACCGTCGCGGCCATCCCGGAACACCTGCGTCAGTCAATTTCTTCGGGACGGCGCATGTTCCAGGAACCTTGGGTGCTGCCCACCCAATACACCGGGGTCTGGGGAATAGGGCCCACCTTCAATGAAAACAGTTGCCCCGCCTGTCACGAAAACAATGGTCGGGCCCGGGCACCCGGCTCGAGAGGAGAAATCGCTGCAGGCCTGATTCTGCGTCTGAGCGTCCCGGCAAACGACGGTGCGCCTCAACCCCACCCGCATTACGGAGACCAGTTTCAGAACCGGGGCGTGAAGGGGCAGGTGCCGGCCGAAGGCAAAGCGCTGGTGCGGTATGAATCGCTGGACGTAAAGTTCGCCGACGGCGAACGGATATCCCTGCGCAAGCCGATCGTGGAATTCACGGAACTGGCTTTTGGCCCTTTGGCAAAAGACACGATGGTGTCCGCGCGCGTTGCCCCTTCGCTCGCAGGCCTGGGTCTGCTGGAGGCCATTCCCGAGGAGACATTGCTCCAGATCGCCAAACAGCAGCCCGCGCAGGGCTTGAACGGTAAACCCAACTACGTTTGGGATGTCGAAGCGAAGCAATTGGTGCTCGGTCGTTTCGGCTGGAAAGCCAATCAGCCCAGTCTGCGTCAACAGATAGCGGCTGCGTTTCATGCCGATATCGGTGCCACCTCCTCCCTTTATCCGGCAGAAAATTGCCCGGATATCCAGACCGAGTGCCTGAAAGGTCCCAGCGCGACCGGTTGCTCGGGCGGCCGCGGCAAATGCGACGGCGAAATCTTCTGGGAAGTGCTGCCCAGCCGGCTGCGCAATGTCACTTTGTATCTCCAGGCCCTTGCCGTGCCCGCACAGCGCGAGGCCAACGATCCGACCGTACGCCAGGGCGAAAAATTATTCGCCGATGCCCAATGCGCTGGCTGCCATCTGCCCGAACTAAAAACCGGCACAGTGACGGCGATTCCCGCCGCGGCCAGTCTGAGCATTCGTCCCTACACGGATCTGTTATTGCACGATATGGGCGATGGCTTGGCCGATGGCCGCCCGGACTTTCTCGCCAACGGGAGCCAATGGCGTACAGCACCGCTCTGGGGATTGGGATTGCAAAAAACCGTCAACGCCCACACGGATTTTCTGCATGACGGCCGCGCCCGCAATCTGGTTGAAGCCATTGTCTGGCACGGCGGCGAAGCCCAGTCGTCCCGGGACCGCTTTCTGGCCATGAACAAGCGTGAGCGTGAAGCGTTGCTCAAATTCCTCGAATCGCTTTGAATTCTCCTTCACCCGAAAACAAGGATTAACTCATGTGCATCGTGAAAAATATTCTGCTGGCCTTGCTGCTTGCCGCCTCGGTGTGCGCGGTGGCAGCGCCAGGAACCATCGACGATGGGCGCCTGCAGGCAGCAGGTGATGACCCCAATAACTGGCTCACACACGGGCGCGACTACGCCAATCAACGCTTTTCGCCGTTGGCGCAGATAAACAAGGGCACCGTGAAGCAACTGGCCCCCGCCTGGAACTACAAGAGCGGTGTCAATTCGACCTTCCAGGCCACGCCAATAGTGGTGGACGGTACCATGTACGTCTCGCTGCCCTTCAATCACGTAATCGCGCTCGACGCGCGCAACGGCAAACAACTCTGGCGCTACGAGCACAAGCGCCGCACGGAAAAAATGTGTTGCGGTCCGGCCAATCGCGGCGTTGCGGTTGCCTATGGGAAAGTGTTTGTCGCCACCGTAGACGCGCGTCTGATCGCGCTCGATCAGCAATCCGGCAAACCAGTCTGGGATATGCCGCTGGTCGACGAAATATCCGGCGAGACGGAGCGCAGCGAACAACTGGCCACCGATGATGCCAACCGCAATTTGCGCGTCAGCGGCTCCACCGGCGTTGGGGCCAGCATGGCACCGCTGGTGTACAAGGGAAAAGTGATCGTCGGCATCACCGGGGTGGGATACGGCCTCCACCTGGATTCGGAGCGGCCCGGCGCGCCAGTTGGAGCGGTCATCGGCATTGCAGGTCAGAGCCAGCGCGCCGGTTTCTATGCAGCCTTCGACGCGACCAATGGCAAGAAGATCTGGCAATTCGATTCCACGCCGGCAAGCGGCTGGGAGGGCGCGTTCCGGGAAGCAACTCCCGATGGCGCGCCGCTGGAGCGCAACATCGCCAATGAAAAAGACAACTTCGAAGCTCATCACGACGCATGGAAACGCGGCGGCGGTTCGGCCTGGACGACTCCTGCCGCCGATACAAAACGCGACCTGCTCTACCTCGGGGTCGGCAATCCTTCGCCGCAGATGGACGATCGCACCCGGCCGGGGGACAACCTCTACACCGTGTCGCTGGTGGCGCTGGACGCCAACACCGGGGTACTCAAATGGTATTACCAGCAGGTGCCGCACGACATGTGGGGCTACGACGTGGCCAGCCCGCCCGTGCTATTCGACCTGCCCAAAGGATATGACCAGATTCCCGTCATCGGCCAGGCCGGCAAGACCGGCTGGTTCTACGTACTCGATCGTCGCGACGGAAAACTGCTCTACAAATCGGACGCGTTTGTGCCGCAGCAGAATCTGTTCAAGCGCCCCACGGCAGATGGCATTGTGGTCGCCCCGGGCGGCGGGGGCGGTGCCAACTGGTCTCCGGTGTCGTTCGATTCACGCACCGGCCTGGCCTACGTCGCCGCCATGCACCTGCCGATGCGTTACACCGTGAAGGAAATTCCGGCGGCAGAGGGGAAACCGGCCGTCCACTACACCACGCTGGAACCCGCGCAGGGACCGAAGTGGGGCGTACTCAGCGCCATCGACACTCAAGGCGGCGGCAGCATCAAGTGGCAAGTGAAAACACCCGACCCCCTGGTCGGCGGCGTGCTCGCCACCGCGGGCGAATTGCTCTTCATGGGCGAGGGCAACGGTAATTTCAACGCGTTCGACTCCGCCACGGGCGAATTGCTGTGGCAATACACCTGCGGCGCCGGCGTGAATGCGCCGCCAATTACCTACCAGGTGGAGGGTAGACAATACGTCGCGGTTGCCGCCGGCGGCAACGCGGTTTTCGGATTCAAGCAGGGAGACACCTTGCAGGTGTTTGCGTTGCCTGATAAAGCGGGGACGGGGGACAGGTAGTGAGAGTTTGTGAGGGGCGAGGGGAGAGGGACGAGGGGTGGAACGCCGCTACGCCGCACGTTTGCTCTTTTACCCTTCGCGCATTCATGAGTTCCGGCTTGTCCGGATTGGGAGTGAGGAGAAGGGCGGTGCCATGAAAATACATCACGCAATTTTTCGATCGGTTGGCTTCGTATTCACGCTGCTCGTCATGGCTGCGGCTGGGGCGGCGGAGACAGCTAGCGAATTGACGATCCGCAATACCGCGATACAGAAAATGTTGATGGAGGAACTCTTCATTGACAAGGGTCGGTACCCGCTGCTGCCGGAAACGGTGTGCCAGTACGCATTCCTGGATTCGCCCGTCGTGACGATCTCGCAGGGCCGGGTACGGATCAAGGTTCGATTAAGCGGTCAGCTCGCCACACAGGTCGAGGGTAAATGTGTTGGAACCGCGGATGTGGTTCAGATTGCAGTCTCGGCTCAGCCAGTGCTTGCCGGCGTCAAGCTGGTGCTCTCGGATCTCCGGATCGACGAGGTGTCCAACGAGTTATACCGAATTCTGCTCTCGCAATTTCTGCAAAGCGCCATTCCGCGCACTGTGGAGATTGACCTGCGCGAAGGTGTTCAGAAAATGTTCTCGACCCGTCGCTCTTCATGGGAAGTCAGCGTCGAGAAATTTTCGCTTACGGAATTAAGCGTGGAAAACAACCAGCTTCGCGCTTCGTTGTTGTTTTCGCTAGTCGCCAAATAATCTCGACTATTCCATGTGCGCTCAAATTTCAATAGAAGATCCGGGTGCAAATGAAACGCAAAACTCTTCAACACGAAGGGCACGAAGGGCACGAAGGTAAACACGAAGGCTTCACGAAGGAAGTCTCTAGTGCAGTGCTTCGTACTTGGCGGCACAAAAGACGGCGAGAATCGGCGCCATACGGCGTTACAAGTCCTCGCCAGGTGTTCAACCTGGCTGCGGTTTACGCCTTGTCTGGCACCAATTTCGCCGCTTTTGTTGCGCAACCAGCCGTGGCAGCATTCAACTATAAGAGCAATCAAGCACGAAGCACTACACTAGCAGGAAAGCGGGCGCGGGATTCACTTGTATTTAGTTTCCTTAGTGTCCTTCGTGAAAACCTTCGTGCGCCTTCGTGTTAAGCGCGTTTTTAGTTTTTTATTTGGAAATTTCGGGATAATTTCGGCAGGATCGTAAAAGCCCGCCATCAAGGAGCCAACGCATGAGACTCAAGGATAAAGTCGCCATTGTCACCGGCGGCGCGCACGGCATGGGCGAAAGCATTGCCCGGCTGTTTGCCCGGGAAGGTGCATCGGTGTTCATTGCCGACATATTGGAGGACGAAGGCGCCGCAGTGGCCGAAACCATACGTGCCGCCAGTGGCGAAGCGCAGTTTCTTGATGTCGATGTCTCCATTGAGGCTCAGTGGGTCGATCTTGTGCAGGCGTGCTCGACTCACTACGGGAAAATCGACGTGCTGGTCAACAACGCCGGCATCAGCGGTGCGGTACCAAACCGCATGAGCACCGAGTACTTCGACAAACTCATGGCTGTCAACACCCGGGGAACCTTTCTCGGCATGAAGACGGTGATTCCGGAAATGCGCAAGGTCGGCGGTGGCGCCATCGTCAATGTGTCGTCCATTTCCGGCTTCATCGGCCAGGAATTTGTCCACATGGGCTACAACGCCGCCAAGGCCGCGATCCGCGTGATGACCAAGTCCGCCGCCGTGCAATTCGCCAAAGACGGCATCCGCATCAATTCCGTACACCCCGGCATGATGCCGCCGATGCGCACCTCGGTAACCGCCGCTGACCCCGAATTGAGGGAAAAAGTCCTGTCCACGGTGCCGATGCAACGCGCCGGACGTCCCGACGAAGTCGCCTACCCGGTGTTATTCCTCGCCTCAGACGAGGCCTCTTATATCACCGGCACGGAGTTGGTGGTTGATGGGGGATTCTTGGCAGCGTGACTCGGTGACAAGTGACAGGGACGGGATTGGGAATTGGGGATTGAGGATCGGGGATCGGGGATCGGGGATCGAGGAAATCATCACCCTTCACTCCTCACCCCTTCCGCTTCCCGCCTCCCGCCTCCCGCCTCCCGCCTCACGCCTCCCGCCTCACGCCTCGCCCCTCGCCCCTACCCGAATGGTTTATCATTGCGCGCTTTCTTGATCCGACAGTCGTCTTCAACACAATAATTTCAACCTCTTCCCGTGATTGGCTTGCGGGCCGCCACGACTCTTTATGAATAACTCCAAAAACAGTTCGGCCGAACATATTTTTGCACTAACGATTATTTTTCTATTGCCGCTTTGTACATCGCTGCCGCTCGCCGCGCAGACTCAGCCAGCCGCACAATCGGCTACCGAAGCCGCTCTGAAGAGACCCACCGATTTCCGCTCGCGGATCGAAGTCCGCAACGAGTATCAGAATCTCCAGGGGGACGCACACCGGAATATTCTCCAGCCCCGGCTGGATTACGCAGTCAAATCCAGCCTCGCGCTGCGGCTCGAGATGCCTTATGTGACCTACGATCCGGGTGGCGGCGCAAGACAGATCAGCGGACAAGGCGATCTGCTCGCGCGGGCCGTGTTGCGCGCGATCCAGGAAGAGGGTTTTGCGCTATTTGTTGCAACCGACGTGATTTTCGATACCGCCGACGACGATCGTCTGGGTTACGGCAAGACCGTTTTGGCCCCGCACATATTCGCCGCCATCGATATCACCAAGTATGACTCGGTTTTTTTCCCCAACATCCAGCATTATTTCTCGGTGGGCGGCAGCAGCCTGCGCAGTGACGTCAATTTCACGACGGTCAAACCCAACCTGCTCACCCGCTGGCCCAACAAGGTGTATACCTTTCTCGAGCCGCAATTCACGATCGACTGGGAACACAACGAAAAGGTCGGGATGACGGTCGAACTGGAGGTCGGAAAAATCCTCTCGAAGAATATCGCGGCCTGGGCTCGCCCCGGCGTCGGCGTCATAAACCGGAACGAATTGCCCCAGGTATACGAGTGGAACGTCGAGCTGGGGATGAGGTATATTTTTTAGGGGCTTGGGGCTGGGGACTAGTGGCTGGAAAAGACCTCAAGCGTCTCAAAACAAATTTCTGCAAGGCACTTCGAGGAGGAGCCATACCATGGGGACGATGATCGAATTAACGGCCAGCGACGGCCACAAATTGTCTGCTTACCGCGTCGCACCCCAGAAGAGGCCACGCGGCGCGGTGGTGGTGGTTCAGGAAATTTTCGGTGTTAACAGCCACATCAAATCGGTGGCGGATGCTTATGCGGCGGATGGATTCATAGCCATTGCGCCGGCCCTGTTCGATCGTGTCAAACGCAATGTCGAGTTGGGTTATACGGCAGACGACATCGCAGCAGGCATCGCGCTGAAGGAAAAATGCTCGGTTGATGGAGCGATGCGTGATATCGAGGCGGCGTCCAGGTCTGTCGCCTCAGCCGGCAAGGTCGGCATTGTCGGCTATTGCTGGGGCGGATTTATTTCGTGGATGGCGTCGGCCAAAATCGCGGGCCTTGCCTGTGCAGCGCCGTATTACGGCGGAGGCATTCTGGACAATGCGAATATCTCGCCCAAGTGCCCGGTCATGGGCCACTTCGGCGAGCGCGATTCCATGATTCCTGTTGCCGGCGTGAACAAGTTGGTCACGCAACATCCCACGCAACAAATCTTCATCTATCCCGCCGACCACGGCTTCAATTGCGACCAGCGTGGCTCCTACGACGAAGCGAGCGCGAAGCTGGCGCGTCAACGCACATTGGAGTTTTTCCGCAAACATTTGGGTTGAATGAGCTGCCAGCCTGATCGTATCCCTTTCGGGTCTGGATGCTCGCGTCCGCTTTTGCGCTCTTGACTTGTCACGCGTCACCCGTTTCTCGTCACCGCTTTCAGCGGATCAACCGCCTGCCGCCCCCTGAGTATTCACATAAAGCGCATACACGCTCTTGCTCGCAGCCATGAATAATCGGTTGCGGTGCAGCCCGCCGAAACACAGATTGGCGCAGCGCTCTGGCAGGGCGATCCGGCCAATCAGACGGGCATCCGGGTTGTAGATCACTACCCCATCCAGTTCCGCGCTGCCCATGCCCCACCCGAACCAGATGTTTCCGTCCACGTCGCAGCGCATACCATCTGGAGTACCCGGCCCGGCATCAAGAAACAAGCGTTTGCGGGTGAGGCGTTTGCCGCCGTCGGCGAGATCGTAAACCCAGATGCGTCGCGGGCTGGTACGAGATTCGACCAGATAGAGAATCGATTCGTCCGGCGAAAAACACAATCCGTTTGGCCCGAGAACATCGGCTTCCACTATGGAAATTGCACCGCTTGTCCCGTCCACGCGATAAACGTTTTGCCCTACCTCGGGTTGCGCCACCTTGCCTTCATAATTGCCCAGCAGGCCGAAGGGCGGATCGGTGAACCACGTTGAACCGTCGGACTTCACCACCACGTCATTCGGGGAACTGAGCCGTTTGCCTTCGAAGTTATCCGCCACCACACTGAGATTTCCGTCGTACTCGGTGCGAGTCACCCTTCTTCCGCCGTGTTCACAGGTGACCAAGCGGCCCTGCCGGTCTCGCGTGTTGCCATTGGCGTAATTCGAGGGTTTACGAAAAATACTCACCGCCCCCGTTTCTTCTTCCCATTTGAGAATGCGGTTATTGGGGATGTCGCTCCACAACAGATAGCGCCCGTCCCCGAACCACACCGGGCCTTCCGCCCAGCGAAAGCCGTGCGCAATACGCTCCAGTGTGGCGAGATTAAGTTTGTACTTGGCAAACGACTGATCGAGCACCTGCACGGCAGGATCCGGGTAGCGTTGGCTGGGTTGCCAGGCGATACTGTTACCGCTTTCAAGGCCGGAGAAATTGGAAGGCATGCGCTATGGCTCGTCAATCAGACTGCGCCTTGAGGCCCCGGCCGCACCCCGAGGAGCGGGGCAACCACTGTGCTATTGGGTCGACGATCCATCGCGCGGCCGATTGCATCGTCCGCCGCAAACAGCACCGAATCGAGATCGGCGCCACATTCGCCAACGGCAATTCCGATACTGACGCTTACCTTGATTTCCTGACCTCCGACGATCATGGCCTCTTTCTGGATCGTTTGCCGTACTCGCTCGGTAACAATAAGCGACTCCTTTTCAGACGCCCCCGGCATCATCAGCAAAAATGCCTCTCCGCCATAACGGCCCACCCTGTCGTAAGGCCGGATGCTCCTGCGAATACCGTCGGCGACCCACTTGAGTATCTGGTCGCCAACCTCTTTGCGAATCTTTTCGTTCCTCAATTTGAAATTGTCGATATCGAAAATTGCAATGCCAAACGCGGACTTCGCACGCGCGCTGCGCGAATGCTCGCTTTCAATTTCCGCAATGATTGCCCGCCGATTGCCGATGCCGGTGAGGGCGTCGAGCATTGCCGCGGCCTCCAGGGACGCATGCAATCGTGCAAACTCCAGCCACAAAACGCCTACCGTCAAGAACACCAGTCCCAATGTCCAACCCACAATAGCCACCGGCGGCCCGAACACCCAGGTCAATTCATCTCCCTCGACCGATCCTCCGCGCAACAGATTGAGAACTAAGGTGGCAGCCATGGCGCCAAAAAATGCCACCATGGTGAGGATCGGCCCGACGAATTGCTGGCGCTGGACTTGACCCCTGCCGTCCCAGGCGGCTTTCGCCGCAATGACTGCAAGCAGGATAGATACTGTGCCAGAGCCGCCAAGCAGGTTGGGCGGGGGAACAATCACCCAACTGAGTATCGCCACGGCGATAACGGCAACATTGAAACCCACCGGTGGCACGTCGACGCCGTAAATCTGATTGAGGGCCCGGCAAATCATCAGCCCGGACGCAAGAAGTCCGATCCATCCCGCATAAAGCAAGGCATCGAACTGGGTTGAAACATAAAGCTGGAGCAGCGTGTAAGCGACACCGGAGGCCAGCATGGACAAGCCCCAAAGGCGTACGCCCCGGACATCCGGCTGCAAGACGGAAAACACGATCAAAATCAAACCGAGTCCGATCCCGATAATTTTGGCCAGAACAACCAAGGTGGAAATGTCCAGAAGCATAGGCATATACAGACTCCGAAAAAGCGTCGGTCCATTCTACACACAGCCTGTCGGGATGGAGTATGTTGCGGACAATTTCCTTCCCAATCGCAGAATTCGCTCCCACATCTTTCTCGCATTCATTGTCGCCACGGAGTCCCGTTGCAGTGCGGCACAAGAAGCAATTGACATCCTCCGCCCCCTTGTCTATATCGGACAAGCCGCAAGGCATATTTCATATACAAAATAGGGAGAAGAAAATGCGTGCAATCAAACAATGGTTTGGATTGATATTCGTGGCCTCGGCCATGCTGTTCGCCCAGGCGGCAATGGCGGCTGATAATTTCACCCGGCAGGACGTCACGTTTACCAGCGTGGGCAAGAAGCTGGTCGGCTGGCTGTATGTGCCAAAAGGCATGAAGGCGGGCGAGAAGCGTCCGACCATCGTGATGGCGCACGGCTGGAGTGCGGTCAAGGAAATGTATCTCGACGATTTCGCCGCGAAGTTCTCCAACGGTGGCTTCGTGGTCGTGGTCTTCGACTACCGCAATTTCGGTGACAGCGAAGGCGAGCCACGTGGACATATCGACCCGGGCATGCAGCACGAAGACTACAAAAACGCCATCACCTGGGCTACGCTGCAACCGATGGTCGATGCCAACCGCATCGGTGTCTGGGGTTCCTCATACAGCGGCGCGCATGTGATGCACTTGGCGGCATTCGATCGCCGTGTGAAATGCGTCGTGGCGCAGGTGCCATTGGTCAACGCGGTGGATAATTTCCGCCGTCTGGTGCGTGCCGATCATTGGGGTGGCTTGCAGGGCTGGCTCGCCTCCGATCGCGCGGAGGAATACACCACTGGCAAGATCAACTACCTGCCCGTGGTCGCCGAACAAGGCAAGCCGTCCGCCCTGCCGACTCAGGACTCGTACGACTGGTTCATCAAAACCGGCCAGACGCGCGCGCCCAAGTGGGAGAACCGTCAGACCGTGCGTTCGCTGGAACTGGCACTGGAGTACAACCCCGCGGCCAGCGTACACCTGATTTCGCCGACACCCTTCATGATGATTGTTGCCGAGAACGATGTGCTCACACCCACCGACCTCGCCATTGAGGCGTACGGCCGCGCCCGAGAACCCAAACAACTCGTCATCCTTCCCGGCGGGCACTTCGACGCCTACGTGACCGGCTTCCAGGGCGCCTCGACGCCAGCGCTGAACTGGTTCAAGCAACACCTCATGAAGTAGCTCCCGGAAGACGCCGATCAAGTCTTCGACTGTCATTCCCGTGCAAACGGGAATCCAGTGTTTTCCAAAATGAAAGACGGGAAACCGGATCTTCCGGTTTTCCCGTCACACTACAGTCGAAATTCCAAATGTATCTGGACGAGACTCCTTCACCCCCCCTAAATAGCAAAGAACTGAGAGATCATGAAAACCATCGCGCTCACATCCGGTGAACGCGTGCCCGCTCTTGGTCAGGGCACCTGGAACATGGGCGACCAGCGCACAACCCGCAGCGAAGAAATCACCACACTGCAATTGGGCCTCGATCTCGGTCTCACGTTGATCGATACGGCCGAGATGTACGGCGAGGGCAATTCGGAAAAACTGATCGGCGAAGCGCTTGCCGGCCGCCGCGATCAGGCTTTCCTGGTCAGTAAAGTTTATCCGCACAATGCCACACGCAAGGGCGTGGTCGCCGCCTGCGAGCGCAGCCTCAAGCGACTGCGTACCGATCGCATCGACCTGTATTTACTGCACTGGCGCGGCAACGTGCCGTTTGCTGAGACGCTGGAAGCTTTTCTGGGACTTCAACAAAAAGGCAAGATTCGCCATTTTGGCGTAAGCAATCTCGATCTCGACGACATGCGGGAATGGTGTGCGATCGCCGGCGGCGAGGCCGTGGCCACTAATCAAGTGCTCTATAACCTGACACGGCGCGGCATCGAGTGGAACTTGGCTCCATGGATGCGCGAGAGAAAAATTCCCGTCATGGCGTATTCGCCGGTTGAGCAGGCACGGCTGCTGCGCAACTCGAAGCTGGTCGATTTCGCGCGGCGCAACGGCATGACGCCCGCTCAGGCGGCGCTGGCTTGGTTACTGGCCAAGGACGGCGTGATCGCCATTCCAAAATCCAGTCAGCGCCAGCACTTAAAGGAAAATACCGGCGCTCTTGACCATACATTGACTCGGGAACAACTCGCGGAACTCGACAAGCTGTTCCCGCCGCCAAAAGGGCCGGTTGCGCTGGAGATGCTTTAGTTACTCCACAATCGATTGCACCACCAACGTCTTGAACGCCGTAGCATAAGGCAGCAACTGGCGCACCGATTGCATCATGTACACACCCACCAGTTCTTCCTTCGGGTCCACCCAGAAGTAGGTCCCGGCATACCCGGCCCAGTAGAACTCGCCGACCGAGCCGTCCATGGGGTTCAGCGGCGCGGGCGCACGCGGGCCTTCGGTGCGCACGGCGCCGAGCAGGCCGTAGCCGTGGCTCTGCCCGGGCAGATAGAAGGGGCCGAGGTCGATGTTCGGTCCCACCTGGTTGGAGGTCATCAATTCCACGGTCTTCTTGCCCAGGATACGCGCACCGTCGAGCGAGCCGCGATTGAGCAGCATTTGCGCAAAGCGCGCGTAGTCCATCACAGTCGCGGTCAATCCTTGGCCGCCTGCCTCGAACTTAACCGGCTTGGTGGGATCGGTGTACTGGAGGATGAGTCCTTTCTTGTCGTCATCAAAGGGCTCGACGAAGCGCGAAACGTTGTTGGGGGCGACACGGAATGCGGTATCCACCATGCCCAGCGGCTTGGCAATGCGCTTGTCGAAGAACTCGCCCAGCGTCATGCCGGACACCACTTCGATCAAACGACCCAGCACATCGGTCGATCGGCTATACCACCAGGTGGTGCCGGGTTCGTATTTCAACGGCAGCTTGCTGATGCGGGTAACCAGTTCGGCATTGGTGATGTCCAGATCATTCTCTCCGCCATCAAGATACATCTGCTCGACCGGCCCGCCGCCCGGGAACGGCTTGAAAAAGCTGTAGGTAAAGCCGGAGGTATGCAGCAGAAGATCCACCACCCGAATCGGGTTTTTCGCCGGCCGGGTCTGCACTTCGGAGGGCTCTTTCACCGACCCGGCATTGGTTGCCACTTGCACATTAGCCAGCTCCGGCAGATACATGGATATTGGGTCGGACAACCGGATCTTGCCCTCCTCCACCAGCATCATCGCAGCCACGCTGGTGACCGGCTTGGTCATCGAATAAATGCGGAAGATCGAATCGCGCGACATCGGCTTCTTGGTATTCGGGTTCTGCACTCCGTAAGACTCGAAGTAGGCGACTTTCCCGCGGCGGGCAACCAGTGCCACGTAACCCGGAATCTCTCCGGCATCGACCTTGGCCCCCAACACCTTGCGGATGTTGTCGAGACGCTCCGAAGACAACCCGACGGACTCCGGTTTTGCACGCGGCAGTTCCGCCGCAAGAACCGAAATAGCGATGAACGAAAGAACAAATGCAACGGCTAGTCGTTTGGCGAATGACATGATGTTCCTCCCTATGATTTTGTAGACGGGCAACGCCAAAATAGGCCAGTGCGCTCGTAAGGGCAATCGAATTACTTGATGCAACGCGTCATGGAGCGGGCGGCGCCCCACAAAAAAACAGAATCGGGAATCCGCTACGATGCTGTGTCATTCAATTGGTGAAAGACCCGCATGCATGCAGTGATCTTCGAAGTCTGGCCTGCCGAGGGACGGTCAGCTGAATATTTCAATCTGGCTGCGGCACTCAAGGCTGACCTGGAGCGCATCGACGGATTTGTATCCATTGAGCGCTTCCAGAGCTTGACCACCCCCGGAAAATTCTTGTCCCTCTCATTCTGGCGCGACGAAGAAGCGATCCGCACCTGGCGCAGTCTGGAGAGGCATCGCGCGGCCCAGGAGACGGGACGCGCCGGCGTGTTCGCGGATTACCGCCTGCGGGTCGCCGCGGTGATACGCGACTACGGCTTGAACGAGCGGGAGGAAGCGCCTCGGGACAGCCGCGACGTACACGGCTGATACGGCATTTCTACAACACCTTTTCTTAAACTCGTACCTGAATAATATGACCATGGACGCTGCCGCCCCATCCCCTCACCTGACCGTTCGCCCAGACTGGCTCGCTTTGCATCGCGAAGACATCCTTGATCCGGCGCTGCCAATAGTTGATCCGCATCACCATCTTTGGGACCGCAAAGGCAATCCGTACTTCTTTTTCGATTTGATGCGGGATATTGACGCCGGCCACAACATTCGCGCCACCGTCGCCGTTGAGGCCGGGGCGATGTATCGGTGCGATGGCCCCGCGGAAATGCGCCCGGTCGGAGAAACCGAATTCGTCAATGGCGCGGCAGCCATGGGCGCGAGTGGGGCATACGGCGACTGCCGGGTGTGCGCCGGCATCGTCGGTCACGCAGATCTGTTGCTCGGCAAAAAGGCCGTGCCCGTTCTCGAAGCGCTGATCCGCGCCGGCGGGGGAAGGTTTCGCGGCGTGCGATATATCAACGCCTGGCACCCCGATCCTGCCGCGCGAGCCTCGCTCGCCAATCCGCCGCCGCACGTGTTAAGTAACGCGGCCTTCCGCGAAGGTTTCGCCCAACTCGCCCCGCTCAGTCTCTCGTTTGATGCCTGGATGTATCACACCCAGTTGCCGGAACTCGCGGAGTTGGCTCGCGCCTTCCCGGACACAATCATCGTCCTCAATCACGTTGGCGGCGCCCTCGGCATCGGCCCCTACGCCGGCAAACGCGATGCCGTATTCGCTGAATGGCGCGCGAGCCTGGGCGAGCTTGCCCGGTGTCCGAATGTGTATATCAAAGTGGGCGGTCTGGGTATGCGCCTGTTTGGTTTCGATTTCGCCAGCCGCGCCCGTCCGCCCTCCTCGGAAGACCTCACGCCCTCCTGGCGGCCCTATGTCGAGACCTGCATCAAAACTTTCGGCGCCGAGCGCTGCATGTTCGAGAGCAATTTCCCGGTCGACAAGGGCACTTGCAGCTACGCGGTGCTGTGGAATACCTTCAAGCGCATCACAGCTACCGCCAGTTCCACCGAAAAGAAGTGGCTCTTTAGCGGAACGGCATGCAAGGTCTATCGCCTGGAGGCGTGAATGGGTGAAGGGTGAAGGGTGTGAAAATCAGTGAAGGCGTGAATGAGTGAATGAGTGAAGGGTCTAACCGCAATCCTCAATCCTCAATCCTCAATCCTCAATCCTCAATCCTCAATCCTCAATCCTCAATCCTCGTCCCTCGCCCCTCGCCCCTGCTTCACATCACCTTCAACCGCCGCAACTCAAAGTAGCACCTTGCGCAGGCCCGCACATCGACAAGTGCTCGATGAGCACCTTTTAATGGTTCATTGAAAAGCTTCAGGTACAGCTCATCGAGCTTGGGCCACTTGAATCCATACGGACCGGGCAGCCGACAAAAATCGGTTGATGCCTGCATGGTGCACTGCCGCTTTTTCGACTCGACCAGATTCGGAAACTTGGCTCGTAGAAATTCGGCGCCCAGAATTTTTTCGTCGAACTGCATGTTATGGGCGATCAGCACCTTTGCCTGCTCGATGTTCGGCCCGATTTCCTTGAGGACCGATATCAAGTCAACGCCTTGCTGTTGCGCCATTTCGGTGCTGATGCCGTGAATTCTGGCCGCATCGGGTGGAATGGTGAATCCATTGGGCTTGACAATGTACTCGGCGCTGGCAATCTCGGTCGCCTTGTCATCCACCAGCAGCCACGCCAATTGAACCAGCCTCGGCCAGTTATTCAGGTCAGAAACCGGCGCCTTGTAATTACGGGGAATCCCGGTTGTTTCGGTATCAAAGAAAAGGATCATCGGCGCTGAATTTGACTGTGACGGTTAATGGATAAAACTCTCGTCGACTTCGCTCTTAAAAATGTCGGCGAAAAATCTGCCTTGTGGTTCCCGCGCAGGCAGGAGCCCAGTAATTTAATATAGCCGAATTTCGATTTCTCGTTTAACAATCGAAGGTAAAGCGCATACGATGGGTATGATGAGGCAAGAGCATCCCTCAGAATTTTTCCGCCAGGAGTACGTCATGAAAATAGTATCTTTGCTTGCCTTGTTGTTCCTGAGCATAACCTTTGACGCCCGGGCAGGCGACACGAATCCGCTCGTCGGAACCTGGAAGCTTGTCAGCACCGCGGCAACTTCCGCGGACGGCAAATCTCTCGTTTCGCCCATGGGCGACCATCCAACCGGATTCCTCACCTACGCCCCAGAGGGCCGCATGAGTCTTCTCATCACTCATGAAGGCCGCCCCAACCTTTCCGGCGACCGGCTGGATTCCCCAATTGAGGAGCAGGCCAGTGCGTTTTCCACCATGGTCGCCTATGCCGGCCGCTACACCCTCGAAGGGAACCGGCTCACTCATCACCTGGAAGCCGCCTCGTCCCAGAACTGGGTCGGCACCGACCTGCCGCGCATCGTAACGCTCACCGGCAAGCGCGTGAAGCTCGAAGCACCAATGCGGGGGCGGCACGGGGTGGTGCAGAAGTTTGAGCAGATCTGGGAACGTATGACTCCTTAATGATGCGCTGGATACCGCCATTGCGCGGATTCCTTCGCGTTATTCGTCTATATGACCACCGCCTACCTCCACCATTCCGACTGCGCCCGGCACAACATGGGGAGTCATCACCCGGAATGCCCGGCACGGCTGACTGCTATTCAAGACCATTTGCTTGCGACGGGACTGCTCGACCACCTGATGACCGTGGACGCGCCACCAGCGACACGGGAGCAGCTTCAGCGCGTGCATCTTGCGGAGTATCTTGACGCCCTCGAAGCCAGCGTTCCCGCGCGGGGCATTATCCATCTCGATCCCGACACCGTCATGGGGCCGCATTCGTACCGTGCCGCGCTGCACGCGGCGGGCGCGGTGGTGAAGGCAACTGACATGGTAACCACGGGTGAAGCGGAAAATGCATTCTGCAACGTGCGTCCGCCGGGGCACCACGCGGAACGCGGCCGTGCGATGGGTTTCTGTTTTTTCAACAATGTCGCCGTCGGCGCCGCCCACGCGCTCGATGTGCATGGACTGGAGCGGGTGGCCATCGTGGACTTCGACGTTCACCACGGCAACGGAACGGAGGATATTTTTCGGGACGACGAGCGCGTGCTCATGGTGTCCACTTTCCAGCACCCGTTCTACCCCTACAGCGGTATCAATGGTCGCTCCGAACACATGGTCAACATTCCACTGCGAGCCTACAGCGCCGGCCCGGGATTCCGATCGGCCGTGGAGCAGGCATGGATGCCGGCCCTGGAATCCTTCCGGCCGCAGATGATTTTTATCTCGGCAGGATTCGACGCCCATCGAGACGACGACATGGCCTCGCTGGGGCTCGTGGAAAGCGATTACGCCTGGGTCACCGGGAAAATCATGGATGTGGCACGAAAGCACGCGCACGGGCGAATCGTATCCACGCTCGAAGGTGGCTATAACCTGGATGCCCTGGCGAGAAGCGCTGCCGCGCACATTCGGGGCTTGGCTTCTTTGTGACGGATAGTGCTCGCTGGAACCCGACCAGAAATCGATGACTGCTCAATTGCCAATTGTAATAATCTGATTCAGCGTTTCACACGCACGAGCAAACACGTCTTCTGGCACTTGCTTCCATGGGTGCCGCTTAGCGTCGCGAGCTCTCCAGTCAAACGACTTGGGTTGATGCGCCAGAATATAACTCGCCTTGCCCCTAGGACCGCTGAATTTCACCGCAAAGGGGTTAGTGTCGTTATACGCCGCTGTGGTCATAGGCAGGCCGATGACTATACCCGTGCGGTCGTTGAATTCCTTGGGAGACAACACCACCAAAGGGTGAATGTCTTTCATTTCCCGCCCAGCTTGCGGATTGCAGTTGATCCAAATCATATCGCGCCGGTCGGGAGACCAGGGCTTTCGAGAAGCCATCAGAGCACTTCGCGCCCAACTCGACGTGTGGCCATAACTTCTCCTCCGTGCAATTTCGGGTCGAACAAAGCCAGTTTCTGCGCGAGCGTCAACTTAGGTTCGCCTGCCGCAACTACCAGCACAGACGAGTCCTGAGCCGATATTTCGACAGGCAGGCCTACTTTGAAACCAACCGACTTTGCAACCACCGACGGAATGCGCACCGCCAAGCTGTTGCCCCATTGCTGAATGGTGAGCTTCGCCGTTTTTGCCACGATTGACCTCCTATGTATCAACAAGTGTATACATGGATAAGTTCATGTCAAGTTGCAACCCTTCCGAACTTCCCGCACCGGTTCCCGCCAACTCGCGCAACGCGCCCTATAATTCGACAATTGATCTCTCGGTGACAGTAATATGAATACTCGACCCAACTTGCATGACCGGATGCCGCCTCTGCTTCCCGATCAATTGACGGAGGCGCAAAAACAAGCCGCCGCCGAAATTTCAGCCGGCCCCCGGGGGAGCGTATTCGGCCCCTTCGTGCCGCTGCTGCGCAGCCCGGAATTCATGTCGCGGCTGCAAAAGACCGGCGAGTATCTGCGCTTCAACAATGTGCTCGGTCCACGACTCGGAGAAATGGTAATCCTGATGACGGCGCGACGCTGGACCCAGCAGTTCGAGTGGTCCGCACACTATCCCCTGGCGCTCAAGGCTGGGCTGCGGACGGAGGTGGCGGATGCCATCGGTGACGGTCGCCGTCCTGCGGGCATGGCACAGGATGAGGAGATCGTTTACGACTTTTGCGATGAGCTGATTCGCACTCAGGGCGTGAGCGATGCGACCTACGCCCGTGCAGTAGCGCAATTCCGAGAGCAAGGCGTCATCGACATGATCGGTATCACCGGCTATTACTCGACGCTTGCCATGGTGATGAATGTCGCGCGGACGCCTTTGCCCGAGGGCACGACCGCACCGTTGAGGACGTTTCCGCGGTAACTGCAAGGGGGTACGACAACACCGAATAAGTCGTCAATTGTCATTCCCGTGGAAACGGGAATCCAGGTTTTTAAAGGAAACGTGTTCCCGGCCTCCCGACAGGACAATTCGCGGGCAAGATTCTCGGGAAGAACACTGATTCATGACTTGCCCTAGATTCCCGATGACTCGGGAATGAAAATTCTGCGCGATGTCGGTTGGTCACGCTTCGCTCGATAGTTATGGTGTCGGGCTCATTCCTTCCAACGGCTGCCGCGTGTAAATGACTCCCCTGCTGAACTGCCGAGTATCGCAGCAGCGACAGGGGAAGTCGGCGAGAACTGTGTCAGCCCGCGTATGCCTCAACCGCCGTCGAGTTCCGCAGGCGCCCAACATTGCTGCACAATGTGGCAACATCCAACTTCATCGACAGTTGCCAACCGCTGGTCGGAAACATTGGGCGTCACAATCAGGTTTCCTATTCGGCCGTAATGTCGAGATCCTTGACGATCTTGCCGTATCGTTGGTAGTCGGCGTTGAGTAAGTGTGTTGCATATTCTTGCGTGCTGGCGACTAGTTCCCCACCATTCAGTTCGGCGAACTTTCGAAAATCTAACGTGAGCATTGCCGCCCGAAGCGCCTCATGGAGAATTTTGACGACCGTCCCTGGCGTTCCCGCAGGGGCAGCATACCCGTACCACATTACTTCATCATAATTAGGCACACCAGACTCCGCTATGGTAGGTGTATTGGAGAGTATCGGGAGCCGTTTATACGACGTAACCGCAAGCGCTCGCAGTTTTCCGGATTCAATTAAGGGAAGTGTCGCAGGTGGAGGTCCAAAGGTCATATCAATCTGTCCGCCCATAAGGTCTGCAAGTGTAGGCGCATCACCTTTGTATGGAATCGCCACGATCTGAATTCCTGCCAACTGTTTCAGACGCTCGCCCATCAAATGTTGTGGAGAGCCAGGCCCGGAAGTTCCGTACGTCAGTTTCCCTGGATTCGCCCTTGCGTACGCTATCAGTTCCCTGGCACTTTGAAACGGCGAATCTGCCTTTACCGTCAAAAGAGACGCAGTCTTCATCGCAACAATTAAAGGAATTAAATCGCGTCGCGAGTCTATCCCCACCTCTTTATACACATGAGGCCCCACTGCGACGGTCGTGGTGACGATATACGTAATTGTGTAGCCATCGGGTGGGGACTTTACCGCCAACCCAGTTCCAATACTCCCGGCAGCTCCTGGCCGATTGTCAATAATGATTGGCTGTTTCAGTCGTTGGGTGAGAAATGGAACTAGTCGGCGGGTACGCGTATCGGCCGATGAACCTGCTGGAAATGGAACTATGATTCGAATGGGCTTATTCGGAAATTCCTCTGCGGCACAGGCATCCGCGGAAATCACGGAGAAAATTCCAACAACGAAGGCCAGGACGGCAAACCCGACTTGAGGTACCGGCATCATTTCGTGGTCTCCAAGACGACAAGGGAGAATCCGAAACAATCTCCAGAGTCTGGCGCTATGACTTCGCCCAAGTATACATTTGATGATTGCCCGGGGCGCCAGATAGTAACCTGTAAGTTGGATTGCCCCCTCATTCCGGTTCGGCTCCCTCTTCGTCCGACACCCGTGGCACCAGGGAATAATTCTGGCCATGGCCAACGGAAAAATCGTTTCGGCTGCTGACATCACGTCCGCGCAGCAGCCAAATGGGCCGCTGGCTCATATTGAAGCTGACGCCTGATTGGCGGTGAGTATCGCCCGCCTTGCGCTCGAATACCGAAGTCGCCGGCATATATCGAATCACGAATCCAGCGCGGCGCCGGTTGGACCGGTTGGCATTCGAGCCGTGAATCAGGAAAACGTCATGCAAGGAAAATTCGCCGGCCCGGAGCACGTCGTCGCGCCCCGCCCCTTCGTCGAATTGCGAGGGCTCCACTTCCTGGTTGAGTACGACATCCTTGCGCTGGCTCACGCGATGTCGGTAGACACTGCCATTAGCCTGTGCTCCGGGGATGTAGCGCATGCAGCCGTTTTCGGGCGTCGCGTCGTCCAATGCGATCCACACGGAACAAGTGGCAATCGGACGGATCGGCCAATACTGTCCGTCCTGATGCCAGGGAATGGCCTTGCCTGTGAGAGGCGGTTTGCAGAACACCTGGCTGCCCCAGAGAATGATGTCGGGGCCGATCAACTGCGACACCAGATCTAGAATGCCCGAGTTTGTGGCGTAATCGAACCATGCCGCCGCCGCACTTTCGTCATGCGATTTGCCATAGGGAATATGCGGGCAGACCAAAGTCTCGGGCGCGATGTCGGAATTGTCGCGCAGCAGCTTGTCGAGGGATTCCCGCATGCGGCCAAGCTGCGCCTCGCTTAACCGCAGCGCTGGCTGTACCAGCCCGTCGCGGCGGTAGGTGGCGATGTCCTGCCCGGTCAATTGCCAGTCAGCGGGCATGGGTGGGGACGGGATTGGGGATTGGGGATCGAGGATTGAGGGTCTACACCCTTCACGCCTTCACCCTTCACGCCTTCACTAGTTTTCACACGCTTCACGCCTTCACCGATTTTCACACCCGTCACTCGTCACCTGTCCCTCGTCACCGCTCCATCACTTCACCTTGCAGGTCGGAAAAAATTGGGCAAGTTGGGGGCCGTAGCGAAAATCGGTGAAGTCGCAGGGGTGCATAAACGTGCCGTAACAACTCGCCTCCATCTGCGGGTCGCAATACTGATATTCTTGCCTGACCGCCAGTGCGACGAAGTGGACGACTGCTTCGTGACCTTCCGGCCTTGCAAGCAGATCGCCTTTCGGACTCCTCAGCACGAAAACAACGTAGGGATAGTGCTTCAGGGGAACATCGGCGCAGCCGCAGAAGTGCGACTCCAGCGCCAACTCACCGGGAGCCAGGGCGTCGAGTTCGCTGCGAGAAAATCTCGCTCGAAGCCAACCCGACATGCCATCCAGCTCGAGGGTTTTTATTTGTTCCGTGGTCAGCGTGGACTTGCGCATTTCCTGAGCAATACTCTGACCCGGACCAGAGAGCCCCATGACCACGAGCGCTACAGTCAGCGCGTTTGCTGTAGAGGCGAATCGGATCACGCCTTGACCCAGGTTTCGGAAAACGCCAGAAATGCCGTGCTGCTGTCTTTCTTTCCCGCGAACTCACGGGGAAAGGCTTTACCGGCAACCGGGTTACCGTTGATGGTCGCCATACAGGCGCGCGCATCGACGAACAGCGAAATCATTTCATGCTTGCCGGTGGCCGAGCGTGCCTGGTCGAATTCAACCAGAAACGGTGCGCCCAACTGGTTCCACGAGAGTTGCACCTGACCGGCGGTGGAACGAAACCACTCGGTGTGCACACTGCTGCCATCGCCACCGGCCATGAAATCCCAGGCCGGTTTGACTTGCAAACCACCCAGTCCGGTGGCCCCCTTGAATGCACCGAAAAACGACACGAAGCCTTTTTTCAGATAATCGGCCAAGGGCTCGTTGTCGGTCAGGCAGAGATTGGGACGCGCAGCCTGGCGTCCATCACCGAAAGGATCGAGCAGCATGAACGCGGCGTGACCTTTGCCATGCGGTGAATGCACCACCCGAAAATAGCTGATGAGCGAAACAAACGGACCATCTGCCTTGTCCCTCAGATACATGCCGGGATTCTCGCCCGACCAGTCGATGGCTCCTGGATTGATTGGCACTCGTGTCATGTGGGTCTCCTTGTTGTGGGGTGAACAGTGATCGGTAAACGGTAAACGGCGAAGATCGGCGAACAGTTAGCAGTGATTGGTGAGGAGTTTGAGGTGAGGAGTAAGAGGTGATTGGTATCTCGCGAATGATTTTACTGATCACCGTTCGCTGATTACCGTTCACCGATAACCGTTCACTGATCACCGTCATTCACGGTCTTGAAATCCGCCGGCAACACCAGCTCGATCAATTCAAGGTCGGGAGAGTGCGCCAACTCGGTATGCCGGATGCCTGGGGGCTGATGCACACAGGTGCCTGGGCGCAACGTGACTTCACCCACGCCTTCGTAATGGAATTTGATCCAGCCCTTCAGCACATATACGAATTGGAATTCGACTTCGTGATGGTGCCGCTCGGAGATGACCGATGTGCCCTCCTTGGCGCGAATGACGTGGGCGATGACCTTTCCCTGCGTCGCATCGCGAATGCCCAGATCGCGGTACTGGAAGAAAGGTCGCAGGCCATCGTCCTTGAACTCGCTGGTCTCGGCGTGGCTGACCGAGAACTTCATCGTGTGCTCCATATTTTTCCTCCTTGGATTCCGGTCAATTCCGGGAAAAGACCCTTACTTCATCGCTTGAAAGTGAGTACGGTTGAACCATTGCTGCTTTCCAGATGCAACTGCCTGTCTTCGACCCGATAGATCACCGTGCGCCGTAACGACTCCAGAAAAGCTTTCTCCTGTGCCATCAATTCCGGCTCGCCCTTCATGCGCGTGAGCACAACTCCAGGCTGCAGCCATCGCAGGCGCTCTTCATTTTCAAATTGGAAGCGGCCGGCATAACGGTTCACTGACGCCACTCCGGAGACCTTTCCGGCCGGATCGAATGCGATGGTAACGTGGGTACCCGGAACCAAACTTCTTTCGACCCCGTTCGTCACCCAGCCGAATAAACGCCATTCGTTGGAGCGCGCTGCGCCAGTAGCTTCCGCACCCGCGCCTGCCGCCGCCGACTCGGCCATGCCCGTTTCGGCCGTAATGGCGGCATCTTTCACCATGGCGGCTGCCTCACCCGCGGACGGGGACTCGACATTTACCGGCTCGACCGGCATTGGGGTAGTGTCGGCCACCACTTCTTCTTCGCCGCTGTTGGCAAACGCCAACAAGGCATTTTCGCGTGCGATCGTCTCCCGAATCTGACAGTCCTTCACATACTCGATTCCGCTGCTGCCCGGCGCACCGCGGATGGATTGCCAGGTGCATTGTGCATCCCGATAGGCGTTGAATTTTCTCTGGCTGTCGATAAACGCACCCAGCACCAGGCGGCGTCTTTCGTTTTGCAGTTTTTCCACGCGCGCCTGTGCGGACTTCAGTGCGGCGTTCAATCTCTTGTTCGCCGCGGCGAGTTTGGCATCCAGACAGACCATCGGCACGGTGGAAGGCGCACATTCTTCCATCGGCGTAGAAGTTGGCGACTGGGAGAACACACTCGTCAGGCCAAGCGCCAGGACTCCGGCCACACACCCTCTAACGATATATTCTTTGCACATGAAATTCGGTTTCAATGGAAACTATACATTCGAATCGCTGCCGCCTGCTCAACCGGCAAGAACCGCTTCGCACCAACGCGCCACCCTTAACACCGTAGCATCGGCACCCGGCCGTCCGACAATCTGGATATTCACCGGCAAACCGTTCGCCGCCTTGCCGGCCGGCATCGACAGCGCCGGAAAGCCGCAGAAATTGATGGGCGAAGTAAAGCGCGTCAACGTCGGCGCCACATGCACGGTCTGACCGCCAAGCGTCATGGTTCGAGTGCCACTCTTTGGCGGCAGCACCGGCATGGCCGGGATCACCATCACATCCGCATTGCCAAACGAGGCGATCATCGATTGCCTGACCTGATTGCGCAAACGCTGCGCCTTGACGTAATCCATGGCCAGATAGAATTGCCCGGTTTCGAGTCTCACTCGGACGTCAGCGCCGAGTTTGTCCCCCTGTTTGAGCAGCAATTCGGCGTTGGCCTGGCCGGCTTCGCTGTTGAGCGTAATCAGTTGGATTCCCGGCGCCAGGTCGATGCCGGGAACATCCACTTCGCCTGTCAGGGCGCCTGCTTTGCGCAGTCGGCCAAGCGCGTGCTCCACAACGCTGGCAACCCGATCTTCGAGCGCTTCGTAGAAAAACTTCCTCGGCAACATTAGGCGAGGCGGCATATCCACACCCTGAAGCATCGAGTGCGGCGCCAGTCCCGCCATGGCCTCGAAGGCCAGGGCGGCGTCCGCGACGCTGCGTGTAATCGGCCCGATATGATCGAGCGACCAGGCAAGCGGCAGCACGCCGTCGCGAGGCACCGCGTCATAGGTCGGTTTGAATCCGACAATCCCGCAGCAAGCGGCAGGCTGACGAATGGAGCCACCGGTGCAGGTCCCCACGGCAATGGTCGCCAAGCCGGCGGCCACCGCGGCCGCCGATCCGCCGCTTGAGCCGCCCGGAATATAGCCTGGATAACGCGGGTTCTGTACGTGGCCGAAATGCGGATTGGCGCTGTCGATGCCGTAGGCCAGCTCGTGCAGATTAGTGGTGCCGACGATCAACGCGCCCGCGGCGCGCAGTCTGGCAACCGCCAGGGCGTCGGCCGTCTGAACCTTCGGCTCGATGGCGCGAGTGCCCCCGGTGAGCGGATAGCCGCACACGGACATCAGATCCTTGACCCCCACCGGTACGCCAGCCAAAGTCCCCAAAGTCCCGCCCCGTGCCAACTGAAGATCAAGCGCACGCGCATCGCCCAGAACACGTTCAGGATCGACCGTGATAAATGCATTGAGATGGCGGTGCGCCTCGATGCGCGACAGATACTGTTTGGCGATATCCAGCACCGACGTCGCGCCGGATTTCACATGATGGGCAATCTGCGCGGCGCTTGCGGTGTAAATGTCGGTCAGCGGTGTGGTGAGCGGCGCAGGATCGGCGGCCCCAACATTGGTTTCGGGGACCGGCCGCGGTGCCGACAACAGGGGCTCGGCTTGCACCGAGGCTTCGTACACCTGCTCGATATCGGCAATGCCAAACGCGAACCTCGGCTCCCACTCGCCGATGCGTTCGGGAAAGGGATAACGGCGAAACGCCGCGATAGCGCGCAGAAGATCGTTGACGGGTCGTGAAGTCATGATTGAACAGTACCGGATGACAGGTTATTTCGGGGAATCGGGACGTGGTGGATGCAAGTCATGCACCTTGCCCCCGGGCGGGCGCAGGGCAGTGCGCCGCTCCAGCGTGCGCAGCGCGGTGGAATGAAACTCGCGCCAGTACAAAATCGCGAGCACCCAGGTCGTGGTCATGAGAAATACCCAGGAATTCAGGAACCAGGTCAGCGCGGCCAGGCCGAAATAATACGCCCGCAGCCCGTAATTGAAATTATCCGCCGCAAAGCTGGCAATGCGCGCTGCGCGGTCGATGTAATCGGCAAATGGGCGGATATCGGAATCATGCGGGGGCGCAGCCCCCACCAGCACGGAACTGAAATTGTGTTGGCGTAAAGACCAGGTGAACTTGAAAAACGCGTATACAAATATCGCGATCAACAACAAAATCTTGTACTCCCAGACTGCTTCCTGCGTGCGGGCGCTGAATGGCAGATCCGACACCACCTCGATCACGCGCTCCGAAGTCCCGAGCAACGCCAGCAGTCCGCCGAGTATCAGCAGCGTGGTGGACGCAAAAAACGTGGCGCTGTTGGAAAGATTGGTCAGAATCGCCACGTCGACGATGCGGTGCTCGCGCTCGATCACCATTTTCCACCATTCGGCCCGATAACCGCTCATCACGCTCATCAGACTTGGATGGCCGCGCCTGGCCCGCCACTGGGCAAAAAATTGGTATCCCACCCAGATGCCAAAGAACCAGGCAACCGCGATCAGATCGAGCAGACTAAACGGCGTTTTCATTGAACGGGTTCTCAGGAAAACAATGTCAACACGCCAGTGTAACCATACAGGCGATTGTGCGAAATTTCGCCATTGCAGAAAAATCCCACCAGCGGAACCTCGCCCAGCGCACGACGGATCATGCCCGCCTCCACGGAATCTCCACTGAACAAATTGGGCCCGCGGCCCACGCATGAAAAATATATGCCGCCGCGCGGCCTCCCGAACAGGCCGCTGGAAATGCTGTCGAGCATGCGTTCCATGTCCTGCGTGGCGCTAGGCTGGTCACGCCGGCAAAACGTGATCTGCGCGCCGGGGCGGGCCACATCTCCGATGGCCAGCAGCTTCTGCGCCGTATCGATACCCACCAGATTGCGCACCACATAGTTGTCCGGTCCGGCTCCTGCCACCTGCAAACCGGCGAATACGTTGACGCCGCCCTGCGCAAGATTGTCCCAGGCAGGTTCGCCGATATCTTCCTTGAACACATCCAGGGCAGCCCGGCCGTCGAGAGATATCAGGATATTCTGCCGGCTGCCAGTTACCGTGTGCCGTGGTCCAATCGGCGAACAACCCTGGGTGATTCGGGTGGAAACCACCACATCGTCGGAAAACAACACGCCCGACAGACCGCCTTTGGACGTCCCATTGGCGATCTGCATAATTTCGCGCCGGGAACTGGTCAGCCCTCCCGCGACAAAGCCACTTTCCATATGCCCCGCGAGATCGGTCACCAAGCGCGGCAACTGGGCATTGCGAGGATCGCCATGAACGATCGCAAAATTCGCCGGCAACTCGCCGAAATGCATCGACACTCGCTCGAAATCCTGCGGTGCACGCACCCCCGAAAACACCCGAAAACTGTCTTCGGCAAAAGCGCATAACATGATCGCAAGCGCAGGCTCGTCGTAATACTCGCGCTCGTTTGCAAACACACCCATGCCGACCGTCCCGGTCCAGTCCAGGATCCCGGTATTGGCGCGGAAATATGCCAGGATGTCCGCGACCTCGCCGGCAAACGAATCCGAGACATACAAAAATCCCAGATTGGCCTCCGCCGGCCGTTTTGCCACCTGCTGCAAACATTGAGCGGCCGCATCCCGCCAGTTCGGCGAAGCCGCGTGTCCACAGGCGAAAGGTTCGGGAGAAGTCATGGGATTGGGGAGTGAGAATCGAGGAGCGAGGTGCGAAGATCAGGATTGAGGATTGAGGATTGAGGATTGAGGATTGAGGATCGAGGATCGAAGATCAGGATTGAGGATCCGGGATCGAGGATTGAGGGTCTACACCCTTCACGCCTTCACCCGTCACGCCTTCACTGATTTTCACACCCTTCACCCATTCACCCATTCACTCATTCACCCATTCACGCCTTCACTGATTTTTCCACCGGTCCCCGCTTTCCAACCGTTCACAGAATTAGAACCGTTGCCAGGCCGAGAAAACAGCCCATGCTCGCAATATCCGTCGCCGTGGTCAGAAATATACTCGATGCAGTCGCGGGATCGAAGCCCAGTCTTCTTAAGGTCAGGGGAATCATAGCGCCGGAAATTCCGCTGACCACGCAACTGACGATCATCGCCAACAGCACTGCCAGCGCCAACATACCGGCGGCGGCGTTGTGCTGCTGAAGCGCCACGAAATACATGCCCCCGCCGGCCACCAATCCGACCAGCGTTCCGTTCATGAACCCCAGGGAAGCCTCCTTGGCCACCAGCTTGCGCTCGGCCCCGGCGCGCAACTCGCCCAGTGTCAATCCGCGCAGCGTGACTGCCAGGGCCTGGCAACCGGTATTGCCGGACTGCCCGGCCAGCACGGGAAGAAACAGCGCCAGAATCACCAATTGATCAAGCGTCCCCTGAAACGCGCCGACCACTGCCGCCGCCAGAAACGCGGTCAATAAATTTAGTTGCAACCAGGGATGGCGAAACTTAAGGCTACGCGGCCAAGACGTGGTAAGACGCTCTTCTTCCACGCCCATCATGGTTGCGGGCTGGGCGCTGATTTCGAAACTTTGCTCCTCGAACATGATGGATCCCCGCACCATTCCGACCAGTTTGCCCTGGGCATCGCAGACTGGATAGACCGGGTAGTGTCGATTGAGCACCAACTTGGTAGCCTCCGATACCGAAGTCTCAACACTGAGATGGAACGGGTCGGGCGCCATGACCTCGGTCAGTCTCTTGTCGTGCGGGCTGAAGAGCAGATCGCGCATGGTGATAATACCCAGCAGTTCCCCCCCCTCATCGGTCACATAGCCGTAGGTCACAAAGGTTGTCTTGATCATGCCGCGCAGCCGTTCGATCGCCTCGCCTACAGTGATTTGCGGTAAAAAGGAAGCGATGACAGGATCCAGCATTCTGCCAACCGCACCTTCGGGATATTCCCGATTGCGCGCCCACTGGCGGGCATATTCGGCCGGCACCGAGGCCAGCACCCGTGCACCGAAACTTTCCCCCAGTTGGTCGAGTATGGCGCTTGCATGTCCGGGATTGAGCTCAAGCAGAACCTGGCCCCCGACGATAGGCAATTCGTCCGCCAAGAGCTTGGCCGCATCCTTTGAATCGCGCTGCTTGATCGCGGTAACAAGCGCTTGCCTGCGCTGGCGTTCGCTCTGGTAACGGGAATTACTCTGATCGTTTTCCATTGATGCTACCCAATTGCCCTCGATATCGGTCCACGTTGGCATGCCCAGGCGGCCACGGAACCCGCTTTTTCATTCCAACTGGGAGTTTACCGTGCTCCGCCGCGACTCGGTATCTTGCTCTGCGCCGCACCAAAACCGGGCCGCGCGCCGAATTTCCAGGACATATTTTCATCGCCGAGGGGTACACTGACGCTTATTCGCAACGCTTGGAATTTTTGTGGCGTCACAGTCTGCCGAGTTTTCCCGCCGTAAAGGCGAACGCTTCACGCTGTATCTTGTCCCGGGGCTTGCCGCCCTGCTGGTCATCACCCTGTTCTCCCTCGCAATTGCCAACCTGGCCAGTTCTCGCGAATCCAGGCTTCAGGAAACCGGGCGCTCGGCCCATCTACTGGCCCGCTCGCTGGAAGAACGCACGGCAAAATCGCTGCAAGGGGTGGATGCCGGCTTGTCGGCCATCGCAAATGCCTGGCGGGAACCGGAGCAGCAACAGACCGGTCGCAAACCGCTGCTGCAACTGCTCGCGGAATCGGCGGCCGGGCTCCCTGCGGTAACGACCCTGGCGATCTCAGATGCCAACGGCGCACTGACTTGGCAGTCCGGGTCGCTGCCCATGGCGTTGCAAAATTTCGCCAGACATGATTTTTTCGAGAATCAGCGCTCCCCTTCCAATCAACTGCTGGTTGGCAAACCATTGCCGCAACAAGGTGGCACCGCACTGGTCGTCAGCCGGCGTTTAAGCGACGCCCAAGGCCACTTCGGCGGCGTGGTTGCCGCGCTGCTTGATCTCGACGCGTTTGAGCAATTCTTAAAATCCTTGCAGCTGGGCGAAGCCGGTGCCGCTATCGTGTTGCACGAAAGTGGAGAATTGATTGCCCGGGTACCTGCCACGCCCACATGGATTGGGTTGCCGGCGAGCGATAGTCTCACCCGCGAGACGCTCGATGCGCAAGCGGGCGATCGCATTTTCCTGGGCATCAGTCCGATCGACAGTGTGGCACGCGTGAGTGCCGCGCGACGGATTGCGAATTGGCCGCTGTTCGTTCAGGTGGGGCTTGGCCAGGAGTCGGCGCTTGCCGGCTGGCAACGCGACAAAAGAATGATCCTGACGGTGATGATGGCTTTCTCATTGGCCGTTATCGCGCTTGCCTTGTGGTTGACTCGCGAACTGCTCCGCCGCAGCGAGGCGTCGGGGGACGGCGTTGTCGACGGACGAATCCTGCAACAGGTGCTTGCCGCATTGCCGGTGGGCGTGCAGATGTCGGATGCGGACGGTCTTCCTTTATTGGGCAACGCGGAAGCCGGCCGTCCCTGGCCCATCATCGGCCATCAGCCACGCACCGCCTCGATCCTGAAAAGCGGCGAATCCGACGCCAGGCCCGATCTGCTAACCGATGGCGATGACATTGGTGGGCATCAAGTGTTCGATTTCGAAACCGGGGGCGGCGAGCGCAAGACCCTTCTGGGCACCCGCACGCCGCTCTTTGGCACGGGGCAGAAAGTCATTGGTGATATTTCGGTTTTCGAGGAAGTCTCGGAAGTGCGGGCCATGCAGGCTACGTTGCGCGAATCCGAAGCCCGCCTGCAAACGTTGTTCAAGCACGGATTCGATGGCGTGCTGATTACCCGGGGCGACGATTCCATCGTCTACGCCAGTGAACAAGCCTGCGAATTGCTCGGCCGCGACGACGCCGAAATGAGCACCCTGGGTCTGGCGGGGCTGACGGAATCAGCCAAGCCGCAACTTCGCGCCCTGATTGAGGAGCGCGGGCGAGCCGGTAGCGCCCAGGGCGAATTGCGCTTACGACATAAAGACGGCAGTTGGATACCAGTTGAAATAACGGCCAGCGAGCATCGCGATCGCGCGGGCGCCTCCTGCACGATCTGGATAGTTCACGATCTGAGCGAGCAACGGCGCGCCGAAGAGCAAATCGAATACCTTGCCGGTCACGACTTGTTGACCGGGGTACCGAATCGCACCCATTTTCAACGCGCCGCGGAGAGAATTCTGGCCGCTGCCGGGCCGGGTAATGAATGCGCCCTGCTGCTGGTGGACTTGGATCGTTTCAAACATGTCAATGAAATGATCGGCCACGAGGCGGGCGACCAGTTGCTAAAGCAGGTGGCCGCCCGGCTGCATACCTGCTTGCGCGAGGGCGACATACTGGCGCGCCTGGGCGGCGATGAATTCGTGATCCTGATGCGCGATGCCGCGACCCCGGAGGCCGTCAGTGCGGTGGCACGCAAGATTCTGCAGACCACATCGAGCCCGCTGATCATCGACGAACACGAGTTCCTGGTCACCGCCAGTATCGGCATCAGCAGAAGTCCGAACGAAGGCACCGATGTTCGCAGCCTGCTCAGAAACAGCGATATCGCCATGTACCGGGCGAAGGACGCCGGGCGCAACGGTTTCCAGTACTTCTCTTCCTCCATGAATCCCGAGGCCCGCGACCGGCTGACCACCGAGTTTGCCCTGCGCGGGGCCCTGGAGCGCAAGGAATTCGCCATTCATTTCCAGCCCAAGGTAAATGTTTTCTCCAGTACGGTGGCTGGAATGGAAGCCTTGGTGCGTTGGCAGAATCCGGAAAAAGGCTTGATGCAACCCAGCGACTTTATCGGCATCGCCGAGGAAATCGGAGTGATCGGCCCGATCGGGGATTGGGTGCTGCGCGAAGCCTGCGTACAAGGCCAGATCCTGCGCGATGCCGGACATCTGCCTCTAAAGGTATCGGTCAATCTTTCCGCCCGCCAGTTGTTCGACCAGGACTTTGCGCAGCGGGTAACCGATACGCTCCAGGAGACCGGATTTCCGGCAAATTGTCTGGAACTGGAAATTACCGAGAGCATGATCATGCGCGATGCGCCCAACTCGATACTGGTGCTGCAGGCCCTGCGCGATACCGGGGTACGTATCGCGATCGACGACTTCGGCACCGGATATTCTTCGCTGGCCTACCTCAAGCGGTTTCCGATCGACTGCATCAAGATCGACCGCTCTTTCATTCGCGATCTGCCCCAGGATCGCGACGATGCCTCGATCACCCGTGGCATCATTGCCATGGCCCACAACATGAAACTGGAAGTGGTGGCCGAAGGCGTGGAAACCGTGGCCCAACTCGAATTCCTGCGCGCCCATGGCTGCGACGAAATCCAGGGGTTTTTGTTCAGTGAGCCGCTGGGGATGAACGATTTCGAAAAATACCTGGGTAAAGTTCCCTCCGCTTCGGTCCATTGAACAGCGCGGGCACCCGGCCAGCACACGCCTATAATTGTCGCTCTGAATCCCTTTTCCAGCGGAGAACTGCCATGCCCGCCACTGCCACTTCGGTCCATGCCCTCGATGAAGCTCTGTTGCTGCGCCACGATGACACGGGTGTAGCCACCCTGACTTTGAATCGTCCCAAGCAATACAACGCGTTGTCGGAAGAATTGCTGGGCGAAATTCAGCACGCGCTTGAGTCTATCGCCACGGACGCATCCGTTCGAGCGGTGGTCATCGCCGGCGCGGGCAGCGCGTTCTGCGCAGGCCACGATTTGAAGCAGATGCGGGCCACACCAAAAAAAACCTATTACGACCGGTTGTTTGCCCAGTGCAGCCGGATGATGATGACCATAAGTTCCCTGCCCCAACCGGTGATTGCCCGGGTGCACGGCATCGCCACTGCGGCAGGCTGCCAATTGGTGGCGCAATGCGATCTCGCAGTCGCCTCCGATCAAGCGCGCTTCGCGGTGTCCGGCATCAACGTCGGCCTGTTCTGCTCCACGCCCAGCGTGTCACTCGGTCGCAATGTATCGCGCAAGCAAGCCATGGAAATGCTGCTCACCGGAGATTTCATCGACGCCGCCACCGCCAAAGAGCGTGGCCTCGTCAATCGCGTGGTGCCAGCCGACAAGCTCGATGCCGAAGTCCGGGCACTCGCCGATACGATCATCAAGAAATCGTCCCTCGCCGTGGCCACCGGCAAGAAGATGTTCTACAAACAAATGGAAATGGGGGTGGAGGCCGCCTACGGCTACGCCGCCGAAGTTATGGCCTGCAACATGATGGCCGAGGATGCGGGCGAAGGCATCGATGCCTTCATGCAGAAGCGGTCGCCGCGGTGGAAAGGAAAATAAGAAAATCTGAATCGTGAAACTGGCGAGTTTCGCAGCCTTGACCTGGGCCTTGGAAGAGGAAGGCGTGCGCTATCTGGTGACTGGCGGCCTGGCGGTCAATGCGCATGGGTACCTGCGTTTCACCAAGGACGTGGACTTGGTGGTCGATTTGGTGCCAGAGTCCATCGAGGCTGCCTTTCGCGCGCTCGCATCTCTGGGGTATCGTCCGATGGTACCGATTAGCGCCCTCCAGTTCGCCGATGCGCAGCTGCGCGCAACCTGGATTCGTGACAAAGGAATGCAAGTACTTCAATTCTGGAGCGATCAGCACCGCGAAACGCCGGTCGATGTTTTCGTAACCGAGCCGTTTGTTTTTGAAGACGAATATCGTAAGTCGCTCAAGAAGGCGTTGTACGGGAATACCGAAGTGCGCTTCGTTTCCATTCCAACATTGATCCAAATGAAACAAGCCGCAGGCCGCCCACACGATCTGATCGACATAGAGTATTTACGCATGAGACTACAAGACCGTGAGCAAACCTGATCCGCTCGATTCCTTCGACTGGAGCCTGACCACCTGGGAAGGCAGCCGTCGCGAACAAATGCGGCGCTGGGCGCAACTGACGCTCGAGGAAATCCTGCAGGCGCAGGAAGAAATGGCCGAGATGAACGAACAACTGGCGACCGCCCGGACGCTGGACAATGATCCGGCCGCCAAACCCTAATGGCCGGCACAACTCGCGGGAAGAAAACAGGCGCCGGCCGGCCAAAACTCGCCGGCAGCGGCAAGCTGCGCATCGGCGATGACTGGAACGCCATCACCATTATCGCGCTCTCGCAGGACAATCCGCTCAAGGCCATTGCCGAATTCGTCGAGAACAGCATAGACGCCGGGGCGAAAAACGTCCTCATCACGCGCTCGAGAGAGCGTGGCGAACATTTCCTTACCGTGGCCGACGACGGCACCGGGGTGCGCAAAAACGACGAGGGAGCACCGGATTTCCGCTATGTCGCCACCCACATCTGCGATTCGATCAAGCGCCAACTGAAGTCCGGCGGCATCAAAGGCATCCAGGGCGAATTCGGCATCGGGCTGTTGTCGTTCTGGACCGTGGGCGAAGCGCTGGCGATGAGCGCGGGTGGCGACGATGGCGCCGTGCACGAGATGCACATGCGCAAGGGCGACCCGGGCTATGAAGTCACGCGCCGTCCTGTGCTGGCGCCCGAACCGGGCACCCGCCTGAAAATCGGACCCCTATTGCCCGGCGTGCGGCAGATTTCCGGCGAAAAAATTCAGTGGTATTTGGCCTCCGAATTGCGCGAGCGCATCCGCCATGCAGGGGTAAGCATCAAGGTGATCGACCGCCACGCACGCAAGGAATTCAAGGTCGAGCCGCGCCAGTTCACCGGCGATCTGCTGCATCAACTTCCGGCAGTAAGCGCACCACAGGGCGAAGCCTATGCCGAGCTGTATCTGAATCCGCCGGATGCGGCCAACGAAGTCGGCCTCTACCGATCCGGCACCCGCATTCTGCGTTCGCTTGCCGAACTCGACACCTTCCGCAAAGCCCCCTGGACCGACGGTTATTTGCAGGGCATCGTCGATGTCCCCTATCTGAATCTGACGCCGGCCACTCGCACCGGCGTGATCCACGACGCCGCGCTGGAAACTTTCGCCACGGCGCTTTCGCCGCTGGAAGCGCGTCTGCTCGAACTTATCGCCGAACATCGGCGCGCGGAAGAAGAGCGCATGAGCCGCGATACACTGCGTTCGATCCAACGCGCCTTTCGTGAAGCCTTGCTGACCCTGCCTTCCGAAGAATACGAATGGTTCGATGTCAGCGTGCGTCAACGCGGCGGCGCCGGGGACGGCGCCGCACGCACGGGTGAGGCACCCACCGAGGGCATCCCGGTCGGCATTGAAAGCGACGAGCAGGCCACGCCGAGGCAGAAGCAATTCTTCGAATTCGCCGGCCCGCTGCACAGCGTGCGGATTGTCCCGGCCACTTGTACGCTCGCCGTCAATACCTCGCGCACCCTGCACGCTTTGGCACGCGACTCCAACCGCCGCACTCTCGAATCCGGTGTCGAATTTTCCTGGCGCAACCTGGATGGCTCCGGGCAGATCGAAAATGCCACGAGCGAAATCGTTACCTACACCGCCCCCGCCGAACCTTGCCTCGTGCGGCTCGGCGTGAGCGCCCGCCAGGGCGACACCTTGTGCGAGGCCGAGGCTCTGATCACGGTCACCGACTCATTCCTTCCCGAAGAAAAGTCCCGCTCCGCCGAGCGGCAGGGACTGCCCGGCTATACCCTGGAACACGCCCCGGGCAAACTCTGGCGTTCGCGTTTCGACGCCGAGCAGAACGTCATCGTCGTCAACAGCGGCCACCGCGACTACATCTACGCCGCACGCGCCAAGGCGCTCAAGCTGCGCTACCTGGTGCGACTTTACGCAAAGGAAATGGTGCAGAAAAATTTCCCCGGCCTGCCTTCCGGGGAGCTGCTCGACCGCCTGATCGAATTGTCGCTCTACACAGAAGAGAATTTGCGATAGCCAGCATGGTCCCACCGGTCACTCTTCCTTATGGCGAGCGTGCTTAGGTCGATCAATCCAAAATCACGGATTACCTGCTTTCGCTGACGCACCCGGACAGCCGAAGCAAACCGCAATTTTTCTTTCGGTTGGGGTTTCGCATTAAAGAGGGGCAGGTGCTTGCCGAATCCTTGCGCAGAGTTGGAATTTCCAACCCGGTAACCAGCGTCGTGGAGTCTCCATATGGTATGCGCTACACTGTGGACGGCAATATTCAGACTCCAAATGAACGCACGCCGAGGGTGCGTACGGTTTGGATCGTCGAGCCTAACAGCCGAGGACCGCGCCTGATTACTGCACACCCCTTGTGAGGAGAAGCCATGAACCCGATCAAAGAACACGACCGCGTTCTACTGACAAGCGATCTGCCGGATCAAAAGCTCGCGCACGGTGACGTCGGAACGGTCGTGCACATATATCGTGCCGGCGCGGCTTTCGAGGTCGAATTCATCGCGTTGGACGGCGAGACGGCCGCACTTGTGACACTTGAACCCACTCAGATCCGTCCTGTTGCACATCGGGAGATCACCCACGCGCGACGCGTCGCCTAGCCGTCGTGCGGCGGGTTGGCGAAGCGTAACCCGCCGGAACCGCGTTCAGTCGGATTAGGCCAAGGAATTTTAGGGGTGGACAAGTTCGACCGCATCTACGAGTTGCACAAAATTCTGGGTGATCGGCGCACGCCTATTTCGCGCACCGACATCATGGCGCGCATGGATTGTTCCGAGCCGACCTTCTACCGGCTGATGGGTCTGCTCAAGGATCAATTGTTCGCGCCTGTCGAACTGGATAAGGATTCGGGCGGCTACTACTATCGGCGTGACGCGGCAGGCGGCACTTACGAACTGCCTGGTCTCTGGTTCAACGCCCGAGAACTGCAAGCCCTGATGGTGTTCGACCACCTGCTGGAAAACCTGGAACCGGGTCTGCTCGGCGAACATCTCGCGCCGCTGAAAAAACGTATAGGCGATCTGCTCTCTCACAAACGCTTGGGCTTAAGCGAGGCCGCGCAGCGCATTCGCATTCTCGGCATGGCGGCGCGGCCCGTGGGACAGTGGTTCCAGATCATGGCCGGCGCCACGTTGCAAAGGCGCAAGCTGCGCTTGAACTACCGCGGCCGCGGCCGCAATGAGGCAACCGAACGCACCGTCTCCCCGCAGCGGATCATCCATTACCGCGATAACTGGTACCTCGACGGCTGGTGCCATCTGCGCAGGGGTCTGAGAAGTTTCGCCGTGGATCGCGTCATAGACGCGCACGAGCTCGACGAAGCGGCGGACGCAATAGCCGAGAAGGAACTCGACGAACATTTCGCCAGCGCCTACGGCATCTTCTCCGGCAAGGCCAACAAGGAAGCGGTGTTGCTATTTTCCGCCGAGCGCGCCCGCTGGGTCGCGGACGAGCGCTGGCATCCGCGTCAGAAGGGTCAGTTTCAGATCGATGGCCGCTACGAACTCAAGATTCCCTACCGCGATGAACGCGAACTGGTCATGGACATCCTCAAACACGGACCGGAAGTCGAAGTAGTGGAACCGCAGTCCTTGCGCCACCAAGTTTCCGAAGCATTGGAAAAAACGCTCGCCCTCTACCGTGATCCATGACAGAATTTACCAAGAAAGTGCAGAGCATCTAAGGAACCCCCTTCTCCCTCTGGGAGAAGGCTGGGATGAGAGATCGAAAATTGGGCAACCCTGGCCTGTGAGCATTCTCACCACACCCGCCCTACCCGCCTACGGCGAAGATGAACTTGCGGCGCTTTCTCATGCGGCACTCATTGACCTGCTGATCCGCGACGAAGACCGCGTGCCGCGCAATGTCATCGATCATTGCGCTTCGCGGGGTGACGCAATGATTGCGTTGCTGCACGCAAAAATCGAAAACGAGGATCCCTGGCTTGACGAGACGGTGCTCGGCGCATCGTGGCTAGTGCTGCACGCCGCCATGATTGCCGGCTTGATTGCGTCGGAATCGGCCGGACTCTTTCATGTTCGGCTGTTGCGGCGCATCGATGAAGCGGACGACGATGACTTGCATGACTGGCTCGCCGGCGCCTGGCCCTGGTTTTCATCGACAAGCCTCGATCCGTAATCGAAGCCGTGCGGCGTCTGAACGAAGACGCGGAGCTTTATTGGTTCACTCGCTGCACGGCGGCGGAAATCATTGTTGCCTGGGCCTCGCGCGAAAATCCCGCCGCGCTGGATCGCGAACTCGACGCCCTGGCGCAACGCGCCGTCGATAAGAACGAAGACTGGGATTTACGCATCGCGGCGGGCTACTTGTTGCTTGGCTTTCCGCGCGAGCGCCACCGCGGCTTATACGCTGAACCTGGCGCCGCAGAGCCGACTCCTTTTTTTGACTTTTCCGATGAGGAGATCGCTCTTGCTTTCGCGCGAGGCCACGACCAGGGCGACTGGGAACGTATGGGCGAACCCTGGAAGTTCTACGCCCCCGGCGTCATTGCGGCCCGGCAAGATCGTTGGGGGCGCGAGGATGCTAACGGTGGGGAAGACGAAACCGATCTCGACGACGACCATTTCGACCCGATTCCTCATACTTACGTGCGCGAGACCGAAAAGGTCGGACGCAACGACCCTTGCCCTTGCGGAAGCGACAAGAAATACAAAAAATGCTGCTTGCTCAGGGAAGATGCCTGACGAACCCAAGCAAAGCGCCTTGACGATCCGTGGTCATGACTCTATGCTTTACATATTACCTATCGATAAGGGTTCAGTATGAGTGCGGTAACTGTTTCCGAGAAATATCAGGTCGTAATTCCCAAAGCCGTGCGTGACGCCCTGGATATCCGCCCCGGCCAGAAAATCGAAGTCATCGTGTATGAAGGCCGGGCCGAATTTGTGCCGGTGCGCGATATGAAAGCCATGCGTGGCTTTTTGCGGGGTATGGACACCGGATTCGCGCGCGACAAGGATCGGGTGTGAACGTCGTTGACTCCTCCGGTTGGCTCGAATATTTTGCCGACGCCCCAAATGCAAAAGTTTTCGCCAAACCAATTCTCGATACCGAGCAGCTCGTGGTGCCGACCATCTGCCTGCTCGAAGTATTCAAGCGCGTCCTTCAACAGCGTGGTGAGAATGACGCATTGCGAGTCGTTGCGCACATGCGTCAGGGACAAGTTGTAGCGCTTGATTCCGGAATCGCGCTGCTCGCCGCCAAACTGGGTGCGGCACACAAGTTGCCGCTGGCAGATTCCGTCATTCTTGCCATTGCCCGCGCTCACGGCGCAACCATCTGGACCCAGGATGCCGATTTTCAAGGCATCGAAGGCGTGCGCTACACCGCCAAGAACCTAGGCTGACCGCCGGCCAGCACACCGCTTGCGTGGTAAACAATCGGGCCACAGAAAGGCAAATCCACTGCTCCCAAGAGGCCCGGAAACCCGTCTAAAGGTTTCCTCGACCGCGCAAATCGGGGAAGGGATTACCGGCTACGTTTGTCATTCCCGTGCAAACGGGAATCCAGTTACTGAAACGATCAATTTCGCATCTTTCCGACTCCCACTACGCTCCTGACGTTGACGGCGGCAAAGCACAAATCGGTAATCCTGGAAAAGGCGATTGAATCACGGAGGACACGGTGTGGCGCACGGACACGTTACCGACGTAGTCGGCCGATTGCGGATAGTGCGCCGAAGCACCGCCTCCCGCCCCGGATGGCTATGCCAACGCCGTGTCGGCGGTGCCGGAGGAAATCCAAGAACTTATACGGCCCCGGCCTCTCACCCAGAAAGTGAGCGTACAAAGATAACCATCTCATTGTTTTGCCCCGTGATCTCCGTGTTCTCCGTGATTCAACGGTTTTTTTAGGGTAATACCTCGAATCCATACCAAATGAGCATGAAAGACAGATACTTGTATGGCAACGCACCCGCCGAAGTCAGCCCGGCGGCGGGAGTGCAGGGCATCCTTATCCGCGGCCTTGACGGTACCTTGATGTTTCGCGTTTATCACGACCGCAATGGCGAGCGCTTCACCGACTATGAAACCCGACATGACGATCTGAGCGTGACCATCGACGCCGACGCGCTGGCCGCGTTTTACAAGATCGGCGAGCGCAATATTCTTGACCACGGTCCGGCAGTGCTGGGGCTGGAGGAAGTCCGGGACTGAAACTATTTTTGCGGCGACGCTTGGATTCTCATGATTTGAGAGTCTGAGGGCGCAAACTGGTTACATGCAACAATCTAGCGACATGAACCGAACTTCCGCAATGTTCCGCTATTGGGGCAAGGCAGACCCTAAATATGAGGGAGATCCCAAGTGGCATCCGCTCGTTTATCACTGTCTGGATGTGGCGGCGGTTGCGCGCACATGGTGGGATCAGAGTCCGGCAATGAGCCGGACATTCTTGGCGGCGTTCGATCAAGACAACTCCGCCAAAGAGCAATTAGCCGCGTGGGTACTGTTCTTCGTAGCGCTGCACGATCTCGGCAAATTCGACATCCGTTTTCAGCTTAAAGCACCAGATACCCTCGCTGCCGCATGGCGAAAAATGGAGAAGAGCGACCATGGTCTCGCATCCAGAAAAGTACAAGATTTTGACCACGGCCATGGCGGTATTGGTTGGGCGAGACGGGAATACAAGGATTGGATAAGCCAATCGGATGAAGAGCAAATCATTTGGACAGGCTGGCAGCCTTGGTTGTCCGCAGTCACTGGACATCATGGCGATTACTTGGATTCTAATTTTTCCGGGCTAGAGCTCGACACGGATCAAGAACTCATCGATCACGACCGGAATGCACGACAAAATTTCGTGCGCTTGCTGGAAACTCTATTTCTCGCACCCACTGGGTTAAGTCTGAAAAGCGTCCCGCCTGGATGTTCGCAGCCCGCCCGGGCTTTCCTCGCAGGATTTTGTGCGGTAAGTGACTGGGTCGGGTCCAACACTGCATTTTTCAAGTACCACGCGCTAACAGCCGGGCCGAGGGCTTATTTCTGCGACCGTTTGGCGCACATTCAAGCCGAAGACCTACTCAAGCGCTTCGGCTTGCTTGCCACCTCTGAAGATTACGCTGGAGTGCGTGCGCTACTTGGCAGCAATGAACAACCCCGTGGCGTGCAAACAGAAATCGACAGCTTGCCTGCCACCACTGGCTTGACTCTCATCGAGGCCCCCACCGGCAGCGGAAAGACCGAGGCCGCGCTGGCCTATGCCTGGCGCCTGCTTGATGCTGGTGTCGCAGACAGCATAGTCTTCGCCTTGCCTACACAAGCCACGGCCAACGCCATGCTAACCCGAGCGCAAGCATTTGCCGCCCGCATATTCGGCGACGCGAACGTTGTGCTGGCGCATGGGAAAAGCCAATTCAATGAAGCCTTTCGCAAACTGGCCGAAGATGGGAAGCGGGAAACGTCGCAAGGCAAAATTGAGGCATCCGTGCAGTGCGCAACTTGGCTTGCCAGTAGCCGCAAGCGGGTGTTTCTTGGGCAAGTGGGCATATGTACGGTCGATCAGGTTTTGCTTTCGGTTTTGCCGGTGCGACACAAATTTGTCCGGGGTTTCGGGCTGGGTAAATCTGTGCTGATCGTCGACGAGGTTCACGCCTACGACGCCTACATGTATGGCTTGCTTGGCGAAGTGCTTCGTGCTCAGAAGGGCGCGGGCGGGAGCGCCATTTTGTTATCGGCCACCCTGCCTGCGAAACAGCGCAATCAACTCTTTCAAGCCTGGGGTGGCAGTGGAATACCGGATGCGCCTTACCCGGTTATCTGGCAAACGTCGGGAGGCCCTGTTAATCCGCGCACCGTTGTCACTGCCCAGCTTCCGGCTCGGCGCGTAGTTGAAGTCGAATGTCTCAAGCTTGATCAGGCTTTCCCGGACTCGGATTTGATCGCCCGCATCGTCAAGGCAGCGGAAGCGGGTGCACAGGTTGCCGTAGTGATGAATTTGGTTGACGACGCGCAACGGCTGGCCCGTCTGCTGCACGCATCTGCTGACGTTGAAGTCGAGGTTTTCCATGCGCGCTTTCGCTTCGTTGACCGGCAGGAAAAAGAGCGCGCCTGCATCAATAATTTCGGGAGCAAGGCCCCTCGTACTAAGGGCCGTATTCTGGTGGCAACGCAAGTCGTCGAACAGAGCCTTGACCTCGATTTTGACTGGATGCTTACGCAGATCAGCCCTGTTGACCTGCTGTTTCAGCGTCTGGGACGATTGCATCGGCACGCTCGCGCTAGACCGGCCGGATTTGAATCACCCCGCTGCACCGTGCTCTCAGTGGCAGGTGACGACTATGGCTTGCACAAACTTATTTACGGCAATACACGAGTATTGTGGCGCACCGAGCAACTCTTGTCCGGCTCATCAGAGATCGTGTTTCCCGATGCCTATCGAAATTGGCTCGAGCGGGTTTACCAGCGTGACGATTGGGACGATGAGCCAGTGAAAATTGCAGTGGAATTTGATAGCTTTAGTTCCGAACAAATCTCCCGTGAAAAGGATGCGCAGCGGCTGACCACCATGACTGTCAGCAGCTTTCGCGATGAGGATGACCGAATTACGGGGCTGACTCGCGATGGCGAGATGAGCCTGAGCGTGCTGCCGGTGCTGCTAGATGGTCAGCTACTGGATGGACAAAGACTCATGGATTTGCCGGAGCGCGAACAGGCGGAGGCGGTTAACCTCAACGCGATCCCTGTGCCTGCCAGTTGGACTGCTCGCCTACAGAATTATCCGTGCGACAAGGAAGGACCGCTGGCCGGCTATCGGCAAATGACGCTGAAACCAGGGACGCCCGGAAGATGGTTAGCGGCAGACGGCCAATTCCACTATTCTCAGGACTTCGGCATGGAGAAAACTCGCAATGAATCTACTTGAAGACCCGTGGATTCCCGTTCGCGAACGACGCGGCACGGGCCAATTCCACCTGTTGACCTATCGGCAACTGCTTTGCGAATCGGAGGAGAACTGGCAAGTAAGCCTACCGCGTGACGATTTGGAACTCGCCTGTCTGCAACTGCTGGTGTGCATGACCCAAGTCATGTTTTTGCCGGAGGGCATGCCGATGCTACGAAAGAGGATGGGCACACCGCTTACGCTGGACGAATTTGCCGCTGGAGTCCACCCGTGCAAGGACTGGTTCTATCTTGACCACTCGACCCAGCCATTCATGCAATCGCGCGGCGTAAAAGCCGCCGAAGGCACGCCTATCCAAAAGCTACTGATCGGCATGCCTGAGGGCAACAATCACGCATTTTTCAATGAAGCGGGTGAAGTCCGACATTTAAGCGGTGGGTTGGCGGCAATTGCGTTGTTCAACCAAGCATCCAATTGCCCAAGCTTTGGCGGGGGGTTCAAGGGAAGCCTGCGCGGCGCGGCGCCGATCACGACCTTGGTGTTCGCCAATACCTTGCGCGAAACTATCTGGCGCAACGTCCTCACACATCCCAGTTTAGCAACTCGTCAGATTGCAATGCCTGGACTAAAGGCCGATTTGCCGACATGGGTTAGACCCATCACCGAAAAAGCGACCATTCGCTGGAACGAGATCAGCCTCGCGCGCGGACTTTTCTGGCAGCCCGCACGGGTCGAGTTGGTTAAATCCCCACAAGATGCTTCATGTGGAATTTTGGGCGGAGATTCCGTCCCCGGATACAGTAAGTTCTTAAAAGAAAAATTCAGCTACACGATAGATGGCGTATGGCCACACCCGCACGGGGCTCTGAATCTGAGTCAAAAAAAAGGTGTGCTTGAGCAGCGATTTGCAAGCTTTACCACTACAGCTCCGGCTTGGACACATCTCGCGGAGTTCGTTGTGCCACATGGACTGCATGATGACAATGCCAAGGAAGGTTCGACTCCAGCCGGCGCTGTGACTCAGGCTGGTGAACTGGGGATTGATCCTCTTAGCCTTTTGATTGGCGGCTACCGCACCAACCAGGCATCAGTGCTGGAACGCCGGCACGAACTGGTGAGCCTCGCAACTGGCTGGCGCGACGACAAGGAGCGCTTGCGCACATTGGTAAACATTGGCGCGGAGGCTAAGAAAGCCCTGCGCGGCAAGCTCTATTTTGCTGCACAGGGAAACAAGGACAAAGGTATGAAAGGAATTGGTGCGGCCATCCATGAGACATCCGAAAAATTATTCTATGCGCGCACTGAAAATCTGATTCATCAAACTTTTTCCAACGAATCGACTTGGAAGGAATGGGCTAGTGAACGGCTTCGATTTGCCGAGCGCATTGCGGGACACTGCCGGTTAATCTTCGAAGAACTAACCTATCCCTATGTCGCCAAGCCGGAGTTGATTCCGGTAATTGCATGGGCGCGTCGAGGCCTGAATACCGACTTGAAAAAACTGGTGGAGGGAGCATGAACGGCGAATTACCAGACTTTGTTGCGTTGAAGTCGCGTTTCGATAGCGAGGCTTTCCCTAGCGGAGCGCGCGCGGAGCTGCGACGTGTCGCGGAGTTGGACGGTGTTGCGTTCTTACCTGCGCTATATCGTTTGTTTCCAGGTCAGCGGCCTGACGAGCACCACCAAAGGATTGCCTTTCTGTTGCCTCATGCTCGGCACAGCGCGAACGCCAAGGCATTGGGCGCGCAACTGACCGCAGCCAAGATGTCAGAAGCTCGCGTCCTACAAATAGCACGCAGTCGCGCGCCTTTAGACCTTATTCAGCTGAGGAGATTGCTGATCCACGCTGACCCTGTCGTGGACTGGAAAGTGTTTGGAAAATCGCTCTGGTACTGGAATGAGCTATCCAAGCGTCAGCTAGTGGAAGATTTCTACCTCGCCCTGTTTACCCCCGCCAAAGGAGTCCAATGATGACCGCAATGAATTTCGTCAACTACCATGTGCTGATTTCGCACAGCCCGTCGTGTCTCAACCGCGACGACATGAATATGCAGAAGACTGCGATATTTGGCGGCGTAAACCGCGTGCGTGTTTCCAGTCAGTCGTTGAAACGCTCGATGCGTACCAGTGATTACCATCTTGCGAATCTTGGTGTACCTTCTGTACGCACCCGTGACCTGGCTCGCCTCAAGACCCAATTTATCGAATTGTTGAAAGATCGCTTCGACGCCAAGCGAGTTGCGCTCGCGCTCGAATGGATGTCTGGCAAGGAAGGTATAGCCGAAGGGATTACGGGCGACGCAGTAGCGCCGTGGGCAGTAGATGAGATCGCGCACCTGTGCACGCTACTGGGCGAAGAAGGACAAGATCAGAAAAAATTGGAAAAGCTGATCGAAAAAGAGGCCCGGCCATTCCGTGTAGCAATGAGCAAAGCAAAGGACATTGCATTATCAGGCCGCATGGCTACCAGTGGGCTGATGAGTAGCCTGCCAGTCGATGGCGCCCTTGCTGTCGCCCACGCGATTACCACGCACGCAGTCGAGCCGCAGGACGTGGACTGGTTCACTGCGGTGGATGATCTTACCCAAGACGCTGGCGAGACGGGCGCGGGTCATCTGGATACTCAGCAATTTTCCTCTGGTGTGTTCTACCGCTACGCCAGTCTAAATCTCAAGCAGTTGCAAGTTAATCTCGGTCTACTGCCGAACATGAAAAGTGCCGAAACGCCAGAGTCACGCAATGCGGCGCTGGAAATCGCCCGGCATGTATTGCACATGTTGGCAACCGTGGTGCCCGCAGCCAAACAGCAGTCGTTCGCTGCTCATAATCTGGCTGATTTCGCTATCGTCAGCTTCGCTGAGCAGCCCATTTCGCTGGCCAATGCGTTTGAGGAGCCAGTCGCACGCGAGCACGGCGGCGGCTTCCTCAAGCCATCGGTAAATTCACTGACCCACTATTGGCTGCGCGTGCACAAAGGCTACGGTTTGAGCGAAACGGCGCGTGCATTTGCGCTGGACAGCGAAATAAGACTGGACGACATGCCGACTTTTGATTCACTGGCTGGTCTCGAAAACTGGATTGCGCAAGACGGCAAAGAGTAACGTCATGCCCAACTTTCTCATCTTGCGACTGGACGGGCCCATGCAGGCCTGGGGTACACATACGTTCGAGGATTTTCGACCTTCCAATTTGTATCCGACGCGCAGCGGGCTCTTGGGATTGCTAGGTGCCTGTCTAGGCGTGGAGCGCCGCGATTTGGCGGGACTGGAAAATCTTGCTGCCAGCGTTGAATTTACCGTGCGAGTGGACAGTGAACTTGCTCGCCCGGGCGGGGGGAACTCCGTCAAAAAAGCGGGAATCAAGCTGGCGGATTTTCATACGGTAATGGACGCGCGCAAGGTTGATGGCTCGGTTAACAAATTTCCCGTGGTTTCGCGACGAGAGTACTTATTCGACGCCGCATTTACCGTGGCAATAGGAAGTCAAAGTAATGCCACTATCAGTCTTGATCAGATCGCCAGCGCATTGCGACGCCCTTTTTTTACTCCTGCCCTGGGCCGGCGTTCGTGTCCGCCGACACGGCCGATTTTAGAAGGGCAAGTTGAAGCAACCAGCGCGTTGGAAGCGCTGGCGGAAACCGATCCGCAAGGAGGGCTGATCTATAGCGAAACAAAGGAATCGGAACAGCCTATTCGACTGCGCGATGTGCCCATCTATGGAAAAACGCGCCAGTTTGCAACGCGGATCGTGCATCTGCACAAGGGGCCAAAATGTTCCTGAGCCGAGTTGAATTGCCCTGTGAGGCCGCGCGAAATCCCTACGATCTACACAGGAACCTATGGCGGCTGTTCCCGGGCGAAGAACGCGAGTCGCGTGATTCCGGCGAAGCTGATCGGCAAGGTTTCCTGTTTCGCATCGAGCATAGTGCCACCGGCCGGCCAACCCGATTGTTGGTGCAATCGCGACGGCCTCCGGAAGTTACGGGAGGTATCGCGCTCGTGAGGACGCGTGAATTTATCCCAAAGCCCGTAACCGGTCAGCGTCTGGCATTTCTCCTGACGGCTAATCCGATCAAGACCATTGCGGACGCACAGCGCGAAGCAAAGTCAGGCAAACAATCCGAGAAATGCCGCGTGCCTCTCATTAAGGAAGACGAGCAACGCGCGTGGCTGGTACGCAAGCTCTCCGTGGGCGCGGAAATCGAAGCGACCGACGTACTCCCGCATCCGCCGACTTATTTCAGAAAAGGCAATCGAGGTGGGAAACTCGTGACCTGTACCTTCGAGGGCGTATTGCGCGTGCGCGATCCCGGCTCTTTGGCAACGCTCATGGAGAACGGCATCGGCCCAGCCAAAGCTTTCGGCTGCGGCCTGCTCCTCGTACGCCGTGTCTGACGCTTCCCGAGATTCGCGAGGAAAGACGCCTCATGGCCGCGACGACAGCTCTTTCCGTCGCTCCGGCGAGGGAGGTACACTGAAAGCTGTTCTGATTTCCACGGAGGGTTCCCCATGGCAACTGCCCTAGCGGAGCTGGAAGAAAAAGTCCGGTCGCTCAGTCAAACCGACAAGGCCGCCCTGATTCGCGTTCTGATCGGCGAACTGGACGGACCGCCCGAACCCGGCGTCGAGCAGGCTTGGATCGCGGAGGCGAAACGGCGACACCAGGAACTCCTCGACGGGCGCGTGAAGGGCGTACCCGGCGAGCAGGTGTTTGAAAATATCCGGGCGCTCCTGACGCGATGAGATATGAGTTCCATCCCGAAGCCGAGGTGGATTTTATGGAAACGATCCTCTATTACGAGTCCCAGGCGCCGGGTTTGGGAGAGCGGTTCGCAGCGGAAGTCAGGGACGGGATTGAGCAACTGCTCAAGCATCCGAAGATCGGCGCGATCGACGAGGAAGGTTTTCGCAAATGGGTGCTTGCCACTTTCCCGTACAACCTTCGCTACATCGAAAGTGACGACTTGGTGTACATCCTGGTCGTTGAGAGCCAGCATCGCAAGCCCGGATACTGGAAGTCCCGTATTGCCCGCTAGGGATTGATATGCCAGGCCTGTCGATACGACACATAAGCTCCGGGGAATCGCGTGTTTCGCTAATTCAAGGTAGGGCGGGCCACCTGTGGGAGCATCACGGGCGACTTGCAGATAGCAGCCCGCGCCCGTCGCGCCAGCTAAGCTGAATCTTCTTGGCTGAACTGCTACCACCGCTCAAACCCATCCCGATTAAGGACCGCCTCTCGGTTCTTTACATCGAGAGGGGCCATCTCGATGTGCTCGACGGCGCTTTCGTGGTCGTCGACAAGAGCGGCGTACGCACGCACATTCCGGTGGGCGGCGTGGCCTGCCTGATGCTGGAACCGGGCACGCGTGTCTCGCACGCCGCGTGTGCACTCGCCGCGCGCGTGGGGACGCTGCTGGTCTGGATCGGCGAAGCAGGGGTACGACTCTACTCGGCAGGGCAACCCGGCGGCGCGCGCGCTGACCGGCTGCTTTATCAGGCCAAGCTCGCTCTCGACCCGGATTTACGTCTGAAAGTCGTACGCAACATGTACGCGATGCGCTTTGGCGAAGAGCCTCCTCAACGACGTTCGGTCGAACAGCTTCGTGGCATTGAAGGCGCGCGGGTACGGGAGATGTATAAACGAATTGCCGCCAAATACGGCGTGGAGTGGAAGGCCCGCAATTACGACACCCAGGAATGGGATAAGGGAGATCTACCGAACCGGTGCCTCTCGGCGGCGACGTCTTGTCTGTATGGCGTTTCGGAAGCCGCGGTGCTCGCAGCGGGTTATGCGCCGGCAGTCGGCTTCATTCATACGGGCAAACCATTGTCGTTCGTATACGACGTGGCGGATGTCTACAAGTTCGATACGGTTGTTCCGGTTGCGTTCCGAATCGCTTCCCGTAGTCCAGGCAATCCAGAACAACAAGTGCGCCTTGCCTGCCGTGACATTTTTCGCGAAACTAAACTTCTGGATCGGATTGTCCCGGGAATCGAGGAGATGTTGGCGGCGGGCGGAATAGCGCCGCCGGAGGCGCCCGAGGACGCGGTCGGCCCGGCGATCCCCAACCCAGAGTCCATTGGCGATGCTGGTCATCGTTCTTGAAAATGCGCCGCCCCGGCTGCGCGGACGACTCGCCATCTGGCTGCTGGAAGTGCGGGCCGGTGTCTATGTAGGTAACTACTCCGCAAAGGTGCGCGAATACATCTGGAAGCAAGTCGAGGCCGGTATCGAGGAAGGCAATGCCGTTATGGCTTGGCGGGTGAATAACGAAGCAGGTTTTGATTTCGTCACTCTCGGGTCCAATCGCCGGATTCCGGTTGAACTGGACGGAGCAAAGTTGGTGTCGTTTCTGCCCGAGGTTGCGGGCAATGATCTTTAACAATCTGGATTTGCTGGATTTCTGCATTGCGATTAAGCTTTTCGGCGTATGCATAAATTCGGTAGAAAAACCACTCGTTGATTTTCGTCGGTAAATCAACGAAGTGGAGGAAGTGTGTTCCCCGCACGCGCGGGGATGAACCGCTATCGTGGCAGCGACACGCGCCGCGGCGGATGTGTTCCCCGCACGCGCGGGGATGAACCGGAGTTTTGCATATGGCCGCTGGGTGGATTCCGGTGTTCCCCGCACGCGCGGGGA
>CAMDKM010000002.1 GCA_945900965.1 Bordetella parapertussis
AGCCCCGCCTGGCCCACCTAAACACTGAAACTCAGCAGTTACGAGCCATTGAACACAGCCGTATTGATTGCTGGCTGTGCAGTTGCTTATTTCCGTGCCAAAAGCCTCTGCATTGTCGTAGCCCCACGCGCTGCATTTGGAGCGCGCTAGCTCCACTGCCTGTTGAGGATCTACTACTGGTTTTTCAAACTGTCCGTATTGATATGACAGCTTTACCGTGCCATCAGATCGGCTGCCACCTGTGGCGCCATACTGCTTGGTTGTTGCGCAACCGACCGACATCACCAACGTTGCGAGGATTATTATTCTTGAAGCAATGCGACTCATGGTTGACTCCCTTTAGGCAAACAATTGTCTGTGTGACGCCCAACATGTAATCAAAGGAATTTGTCCGTGTTATAACACGGCGATGTTCCGCCTATCACACAAATTTCAGAGTTGTGTTGCATCGCGGAAACCCTCCCTTTGAGCGAACAGGCTGCTACTGAATCAAAGACTTGTCAAGGACATTGGAATGGACATTGGAATGGAGGCGGGGCGGACAAGCCGATGATAGGCGGACATGTTCCGCCTTTGCCTTGCGCCGGACGGGTTGGTGTGTATACTGGACATAACACCAGTTTATATGAGGAGGCCATTGTGCCTGCGCCAACCGACCCGTCCCCATTCCTGCAAAGCGTTCGAGAGGCTATCCGGGTGCGGCATTTCAGCATCCGAACGGAAGAGGCCTACGTGCACTGGATCAGACGCTTCATCTTGTTCCATGCCAAGCGCCACCCGGCGGAGATGGGCGAACGCGAAGTGGCCGCGTTTCTGACTCATTTGGCGGTAGCAGGGGAAGTCGCCTCGTCCACTCAGAATCAAGCGCTCAATGCCCTGGTCTTCCTGTACCGCAAGGTATTGGAGCGCCCGCTTGGCGAATGCGCGGGCATCGTGCGGGCCAAGCGCCCGCAGCGGATTCCTGTCGTACTCACGCAAGCCGAAGTGGCGGTCATTCTGCGAGAACTGAAAGGAGTTCATTGGCTGATCGCCTGCCTGCAATACGGCTCGGGATTGCGGCTCCTGGAAAGCGTTCGTCTGAGAGTCAAGGATCTGGACTTCGATCACCGGGCTTTCCTGGTCAGGGACGGAAAAGGCGGCAAGGATCGGGTGGTAACACTCCCGGACGAGTTGGTGGTGCCGCTCAAACGGCACCTGGCCAACCGCCGGACCGCGTTCGAGCGCGACTGCGCACAAGGAGTGGGCTCGGTGTATTTGCCTCACGCGCTGGCCCGCAAGTATCCGAACGCACCGCTGGAATGGGCCTGGCAGTATGTGTTCGCTGCTGACAGCCTGAGCATCGACCCCCGCTCGGGAGAGCGCCGCCGCCATCACATTGATGAAAGCAGCATGCAGAAGGCGATGCGTGCCGCATTGCGCCATTCCGGGATTCACAAACCGGCAAGTTGCCACACGCTTCGACATGCCTTCGCAACGCATTTGCTGGAGCGTGGCGCGGACATACGAACCGTGCAAGAGCAACTGGGGCATTCCGACGTGCGCACAACACAGATTTACACCCATGTGCTGAATCGCGGCGGTCTGGCGGTCAAGAGTCCGCTTGGCGCGGTACTGGGTATTGCCTGACACTGCTTTACCGGGTGAGGTAGAGTTCGCCAGGCTTCGCGCCGCTGAGTTGTCCTCGCATTCGCGCATTTTTCGTGCCGTGCGGTCGCGCCGCAAACTTTGGTAAAAGGCGGGCGGCGCGATTTGGCGAAAACATCAGGGCCGTAGGGCGCAATCGTTCGTTATTGCGCCGAATGGGAGCCGCTGTGCGCGAGGCGCAATGCGCTGCGCTTATTGCGCCTTACAAGTTATTTCGCAGGCATACATTTGACCTACCCTTCGGCAAGCTTATCGCACTGGAAATCAGACAGTCGTGGGCGCCTGCTCCTTCAAAAGGTTTCTGGTCAGGCATCGCCGGCATCTAACCCGGCACCTCGTAGTTCCTATGGTTTTTAGAAACAAAAGGGAGCGCGACGCTCCCCTTTGTCGGGTTGTAGTTCTGTCTCTGTGACTGGCACAGTTACGCTTGGCCGCTATTGCTTGGGTGTTCCTTCCTTGAACTGATATTGAGCGTCTGGCGCGACGACGCCTTCACAGGCCGCTGCCATGTTGCGCTTGGCGTTGTTGCAGGCGATGTTGGCTTGCGTGAAGATGTCGTTAGGGTCGCCTTTACCGGTGCAGTAGTAGTCGTATTGGCTCTTGGCATCGTTGCAGGTGCCCCCGCGTGTGTCTACTTCCGCGCCAATGGCGCCCAGCGATGCGATACTCAAACTCAAGCCGGCAAGAATGACGATACTTTTCATTGGTTTCCTCCTCATGATGGTTTGGCTCCGCAAGGGCATGACCGGATATTCGGGAAGCGCTCCGGTTCCTGCCCGACCTGCCTTGAAATGGCAGGGAGCGGCGAAATCATATCAATTTCGCGCCTCGTGGTGGGGTGATTGCCGGTATGGCGCTATGCAGCAGAGGAGTTTTCTCGCGTGAACGAAGACATTACGTTGCCGGCCTGGCTATTTTTCCCGGTCGCGATGCTGGTAATCGGGGCGGCGCCGGAGCATTTGCTGCTTCCCACGCTTCGAAAAGTTGTCCGATGGCGGGCGCAAGCCGTGCTAAACGAACTGGGATCGCTTTGCTTATGCTTGCGTAAAGTTTGGCACCCCACTGTCGCTGCGCGAGCAATCCCAGGGCACGGACTGGCGCGCATTGCCGGATGCGCAGCGGCAGGAGTGCGTGCAGGCGCTTGCGCGGAAATAGTGGCGCGGACAAGTCGGTGATGCCGGTGTTGCGGCACTTCATCAGGGAGGAAAGCGGTTTGTTTCGGATAGTCCCGGAAAATCGTCAACTGCTACTGTATTACGCCAACGCCATTTCATATTTTTTCGACCGCCATGAGTGAGAGTAATCAACCCTACGAACCGCCGCGCGGCCGGGTGGCCGATACAGCGGAGCGCGCTCCGCGTCCGATCCTGGGGCTTATCCTGGGGGCGACGGCCGATATTGGCGGCACTCTGGTTGCCGGCATCCTGGTGTCGGTCGTCTATTCCATGCAAATGGCGTCCGAGGGCATGTCCCCGGAGGAAATGGCCGAGGCCTTGGCCAAGATGCCGCTGGATTCTCCGCTGGGCATCACGGCCCTGATGGCGGGCTTGCTGTGTTCTGTGTGGGGCGGCTATGTGTGTGCCGGTTTTGCATTCGCCGCGCCGTTCAAATGGGGCGGCATACTCGCCACCATCGTCTGCGTGGTGGGGCTTCTTATGGGTGGCAGCGGCCATGAACCCGGGGTGGAAATCGCACTACTGGCCGGGACTTTTGCGTCAGTGCTGGCCGGGGTCTGGCTGCGCGAGAGCAGGCGTGAAACGCAAAAGTCTGGGTAAGCCCCAATACTGTATGCTTAATCCCGTTCGTCCTGAGCCTGTCGAAGGACGAATGGGCTTCGACAAGCTCAGCCCGAATGGCTAACCGAACAGCATTGGGTTAATGCCCAGATTGGACAAAAGAGCCGAACTCTTTTGACACGAAGGGCGCGAAGGAAGGCGACATAAAAGTCTTGGAAATTCAAGTTGGACCTGAGTTACGGCCCCGTACACGGGATTAAATATTCCCTGGGTTTCCTAAAAGGGTACTCCACGCTATCGCGAGGTATTCGTGTTCCTTCGTGAACCCTTCGTGTTAGCGCGTTTGAATTTTTGCGGCACACAATTACCCAATAAAAAGGGCAAGCGCTTTTAACACGAAGGATCACGAAGGAAAACCTTAAAGCAGAAAACACTGAGCGGTGTCTTGTTGCTGCCTATTCAGTTTTTTGCGAACTTCCCCCGGTGACCCTTCGCGTATCAGAGTTTGCTCAGGACGGCCGGTCCATCTTGCAGGTGGTCGGCATCACGGTGTCCTTGCCTTCGATCCGGCGGTCGGTCTTGAAGCCATTGCCGGTACGCTCGACGTCCAGTTTGATATCCTTGCCGTCCACCTTGTTGTAGGTGGAAACATACAGTGGCTGGATCAACTGATGGTTGTCGGCGCGCATCACGACTTCGCCGCTGTCGCCTTCGATTTTCATGCCTTCCAGGGCCTTGGCGACCTTTACCGCATCGGTGGATTTGACCTGATCAATGGCCTTGGCCAGCATTTCCAGGGCAATGAATTGAGTGGTCCAGTAATAGTCGTCCTTGACGTCCTTGTAACGCTCCCGATAAGCCTGATAGTGGCGGGTGGCCTTATCGTTGCCGATGTTGGCGTGCCATTGCGTGACTTGTTTCAGGTGCCCGATACCGGCATCGCCAAGCGCGGGGGGCGAACCCAGACCGCCTGCGTAATAGGTGTAGAAATTGGGCTTGAAGCCGGCTTCGCGGCTGGCCTTTACCAGCAGCGCCATGTCGTTGCCCCAGTTACCAGTGACGATGGTGTCGGCGCCGGTGGCTTTGATCTTGGCGATGTAGGGCGAGAAGTCCTTGATCTTGCCCAGGGGGTGCAACTCGTCCCCGACAATTTCGATATCGGGCCGCTTCCTGGGCAACATCTCTCTCGCCGATTTGGCGACTGCCTGACCGAAGGCATAATCCTGGTTGAGCAGATAGACCTTTTTGCTGGCCGGATTTTGCGCGATGGCGTCGGTGAGCGCGGCCATTTTCATCGCGGCGTCGGCGTCGAAACGGAAATGCCAGAAGCTGCAACGGTCGTTGGTGAGCGCGGGATCGACTGCGCCGGTGTTGAGGTAAATCACTAGTTGTTCCGGATTGCGCTCGTTGTGCTTGTTTACCGCGTCCACCAACGCGCCGGCCACATTGGAGCCGTTGCTCTGGTTGATGAAACGCACGCCCTGGTCGATGGCGGACTTCAGCGCCAGTTGCGCTTCCTGGGGGCTGCTTTTGCTGTCCAGCGCGATGATCTCAATCTTGGCACCGCCCAGCACACCACCCCGCGCGTTGATCGCTTCGGCGGCCAGCGTGGTATATCGCACCATCGCCTCGCCCACATTAGCGAAGGGCCCCGAGAGGGGATCGATCACCGCGATCTTGACGTTGTCCGCGGCCAGTGCCACGCCACACAAAAGGGCCGAGCCCGCCAGCACAAGCGCGACGGGCAGTTGTCTCAAATTCATTATGTTCTCCTCCTGGAAGTGATTTTTCTACGATTGCACTTGACCGCTAGCGGGTTTCCACCGGTCAGGGCGCGAACGCTAGCACAGAACAGAACGTAATTGAAAGTCATCCGGTTGACCCGAGGCGGGTGCCCGCAGAGGTGCCTGGCGTGACCCGACGACCAGGGGAGCGCCTCGCCATCTGCTGCCCGGTCTTCTATCGCACTACAATGCCGTGCTTGATGTGCTTATTGATGGAAGAGAGTCGCTCTTGATCAAACTACTGCTTGGATTGCTGGCCGCGGGAAAACTCGGCAAGGTGCTGTTTTCCGGCGGCACCATGATTTTGTCGGTGTTTGCCTATTCGTTCATTTATGGATGGCCTTACGCCGCGGGATTCGTGGGACTGATTTTTGTCCATGAACTTGGGCATTACCTTGCCGCCCGTCAGCGGGGGCTACCCGTGGGATTGCCGACCTTTATTCCTTTTGTGGGCGCCTGGATCCAGTTGAAGGAAATGCCCCACAGCGTGGAGACCGAAGCCTGGGTAGGCTTGGCTGGCCCGCTGCTGGGAACGGTTGGCGCGCTGGCCTGCTACGTGTTCTACCGTTCGAGCGATGAACCGCTGTGGCTGGCGCTGGCCTACGCGGGATTTTTCCTGAACCTCTTTAATCTCATTCCGGTGTCGCCCTTTGACGGTGGCCGAATTACGGCAATCATTTCGCCGCGTGTCTGGCTGCTGGGTGTCCCGATCATGGGCGCTCTGTTCTTATGGCGGCCCAGCCCGCTGCTGATCCTGATGATGATCCTCGCGGCACCCCAGGTCTGGAAGGCATTCAAGTACGACCCCAAGGCACCGGAAAACGCGGCGTATTACACGGTGGAGCCAGGCAAGCGCATCGAATACGCGGCCTACTACCTTGTGCTCGCGGCATTTCTCGCCGTGATGTCTTCGGAAGTCCACGACATGCTCCAGCAACTTCACGGCAAGACGGAATAAGAGTTGAATTTGTGGGAAACGGCTTCGAAGAATTTGCCGAGCAGGACGTCATCGCCGCCACCCGGGCCTGGCTGGAGCGTGCGGTGATCGGTCTGAACCTGTGCCCCTTTGCCAAGGCGGTGCATGCAGCGGGGAGGGTGCATTACTGCGTCAGCAAAGCCACGACCGAGGATGCGCTGGTCGGAGACCTGGCGCGGGAACTCTCCGCACTCAATGAGGCCAATCCGGACGAAATCGAAACGATTCTGCTGATCCACCCGCGTGTATCAGGCGATTTTCTGGATTTCAACGATTTCCTGGAACTGGCGGATGCCACCGTCGAAGGCCTGGGATTGGAAGGGGTGTTGCAGGTGGCCAGTTTTCATCCGCGCTATCAATTCGAGGGAACGGAACCGGACGACATCACCAATTTCTCCAACCGTTCGCCTTACCCTACGTTGCATCTGTTGCGCGAAGCGAGTATCGAACGAGCGCTGGCCCAGTTTCCCGATGCGGATTCGATTTACGAACGCAACATCGACACGCTTCGCAAGCTGGGGCACGCGGGCTGGCGATTGTTGTTTCCGAGCTAATCTTTTCGAGCCCACACAGAATGAACGCAAGAAACTCACCACAGAGACACGGAGGCACAGAGGAGTACAAAACTTCAATTCGTTGTACTGCCAGTTGTGCGCACCTATCTGCCGTGCGCGCGGATAGATGCAACGACTTGTTTTTTCTCTGTGTTCTCGGTGCCTAAAAGGGTACTCCACGCTACGCGAGGGTATCTGTGGTTCAACTGCTTTCTTAAGGTAAAGCCATTGCGCGAGCCAAACAGATTCGAAACCCTGCGTCTACCGCTTCGGCCCGATGTTGTTGCTCCGGATGGGTCGGACGTTCGCGTGCTGTTGCGGACCGGGCGCGGCAGTATGGCGCACTTCGAACTCGCGCCGGGACGGGTGTCCGACGCGATCGTGCATCGCACGGTGGATGAAATCTGGTATGTCCTCTCCGGCCACGGGGAAATATGGCGCAAGCAGGGAACGCAGGAAGAAATTATCGCGCTGGAGGCTGAAGTCTGCGTGTCGATTCCGGTCGGCACGCATTTCCAGCTTCGTGCCCATGGGTCGATACCACTGGCGGCAGTAGGGGTCACGATGCCGCCCTGGCCGGGGTCCGAGGAGGCAATTCCTGTCGCGGGCAAATGGCCGCCAAACCAGAAATTCTAAAGAAGCTCTCACCGCGGAGGACGCAGCAGCTTCAGCCGTAAGTGCTACGCCTTAAGGACGCGGAGGAAAAGCAGTCAGAAGGTTTGCCAAGTATTTTGCCTGCCGAGCCAGCGCGAAACTTAGTTAGCCTATGTTATTCGTAGCCCTTTCCCATCAATTCATTTTCACGATTTTCCTCCGCGTCCTAAAAGGGTACTCCACGCTGCGCGAGGGTATCCGCGTCCTCCGCGGTGAGCGCGAATCTTTATTCCCGCTTTGGCTTGGGATATTGAACGACTTTGGTGGCTTTGTGCACAAAAGCATCCTGCGGCACGATGAGCTTCAGTTGTCGCGTATTGAGCAACGGGTAATGGCGTAGCGCCGCCAATTTGTCGTGGGCGGCCCAGCAGTTTTTATCATGGGTCACCCATTCGGCGGGATCTATATGTCGCATATCGAACGATCCCGAATAACTGCGTAGAGTTTTGACAGCGCGTCGGTTGGTGTATTCGTGGAAATACGAAATGGCTAGCTCGCGCAGGCTGCGGTAAATAGGGTCCCGGTAACGCAGGCCAACGCCGTTGGTTTTGGACAGTGCGCCCCAGCAGCCACCGCGACGGAATAGCGTTATGACGTGAGGGTAGTCACTCAGGTCGCAATCCAGGTGCATGATCAGCGGCGGCTCGCCATGGATCCACAATGCACATGCGGCCAAGAACGCGCCTTCAATGCAGTGTGCGCGGCGTTGCCCCAGGACTTCGCGCACCGACAGAATTGTCTCTCCGCCAATCTCGTGATTGGCCGGGGTGGCGTCCAAAAAGTCCTGGATGGCTTGCGGAGTGGACAGCCGCTTGAGCTGCGAAAATTCCCGGATGTCCAAGCCCAAGTCGGCGCGCCGGGCGCGGCTTCGATGTCGTAGTGCGCTCATGCTGCGGTTGACGTCGATCAGCGGGCTTCAGGCTTGAATTCGATGATGACGCCAAACAAGGGCAGTTCGCCAATATTCTCCACGATATGTACCACCGGAGGGCTGAACAGGGGTTTGTCCGGGACAGTCTCGACGATTTTTTCCGGCTCGCCGTCCGGCCATTGTTTGAGGCGCACCTTGTTGAGTTGAATCACCACGCGCTGACTATGGCTGTGGCGTGCGCGAGTGTCGCCGGGAGCGAGTTTTTCCTCGAATACGATAAAGTCGCTGCCATCGTGGCGCAGGGAGTTTTTCTCTGGCGCGATGATCTCGCCGGGCGCCAACGCCGGGGGGTGGTCGGGCTTGATGTTGACTTCGAAATAGCCGCCGGTTGCCGGGGCTTCGTACTGCTCACCCGAGGGAAATATCGCCGTGTCGCCGCGCCGCATTGCTCGCCGCGTTTCTCCAGCGCGTATTTCAATGTTATCCAGCGCAACAATCACCCGATTACCGCAATAAGGCAGTGCCATCGCTGCGCAGGGCGCGGCATCGCGGCTGACTTTCACGTAGTCATTGTCCAGGGCCAGCGCGCAGGCCGGAAGCAGCAGAACCGGAAACAGCCATTTCATGAATATTCTCCTTTTGCTTAATCTCAAATATGGCGCGGTTCGATGGGGCCCGCAAGGCAAATCGTCGTGGCCGACCGGGAAAAGTTGGAATAAGTCTTGTCAGGCCGATTGCACAATGGCAAGGTTGCCGGCACAAACGGGATCGGGAGGCGGTGTGGGGAATCGGGTGAGGCATGCGTTTATTGCGTTTTGGGCAGTGTGTCTGGCAGGCACGGCTTGGTCCGTCGAGCCGGGCGTATTTTCGGGACGGGTGGTGCTCGAAGTCATGGACGAAATAGAATTCGTGCAAAAACTTCGGTTGATGGGAAATTTTACTTACACCGATTCCCTGGGCAGAGCCTGGCCGGCAAAAAAGGGCAGCGTGCTGGACGGTGAAACCATTCCCCGCGAATTGATTTCCATCGGCGGGCTGCCCTACATTGCAGAGTTTCGCAGGGCTTCGGTGATTCACGATTATTTCTCGCGCTTGAAGGCTGATCCCTGGCGAGCGGTGCATCGCATGCTCTACGACGCGGTTATCGCGGAAGGAGTTTCGCAGAATCAGGCCAAGGTCTTGTACGCCGCAGTCTACGCGGGCGGATGGCGCTGGGAACCCTTAGGCTCAAGTTGTTATCGCGGCTGCCACGCCGCCGCGACTATGCTGGCGTGGAAACCGAGGGTTGCCCTGCGGGAAATCGAGCCGCTGGTGCCCTGGCTGATGCAGCAATCTCCCGACCTGGACGACATCGACAAGCACGTGGATGCCGCGATCAAACGACCGGGACCGCATGTCTTCGCGCAACTGCCCTAAACCCGGGGAAAACCTTTTGCCACAGATACCCTACGTGCGCAGCACGTCGGAGTACCCTTTTAGGACACAGAGAGCACAGAGGAAAAACTAAAACGACATCAAGTTCAAAATCTATCCTGGGTCAGCTACATATAGCGTGTGCCCTTGATCGATTGGGGTTTCTCTATGGCTTTAGGGCGCAGAACTTACGGTTGAAGCTGCTGTGCCCTCTGTGGCTGCCTTGAAGTATTAGGTCGTCGTACTCAGCAACACCTCGATACCTTGCTCCACTTTTCATCCTGGCGGCACTTGAAATAATCGCGCCGGGACAGAGGCGTCTCATCGGGATGAGTCGTACGCTGGTGGGCGAGGTAGCGCTCGTAGGCGTCATCGCCCGTGACTTCGCGCAGATAGCGCCAAGCCTGTTTGATGGGTTCAGTCATCATCATGGGCCGCACCTCTCAACTATGTGAACCCGCGCCGGCCATGCCGGGCGCCAGTTGTGTCTTGACGTACTGGGATTCGGACAGCGGCAGCACAGGTCTGCCGGCGCGCATGCGTAGCGACATGCGCAACATGTCGGCGATCACCACCCACAGCACGATGGCGAAGAACAAGGCCAGGGCGGCATCGATGCGAAAGGCGATCACTTGCGACCAGGCTTCCCCGGCCTTCTCGACGGGAATGACGCCCTCATTGATTTTGGCTGCCAGGGCATTGGCCCCCGACCAGAAGCCGATCTCGGGATTTGGGCTGAAGACCTTGGTGACGGCAGCCGTCGTGCAGACTACTGCAAGCCAGGTCAGCGGCAAGCCCGTGACCCAGGCAAATTTCAGCTTGCCCATCTTGATGAGGATGCCGGTTGCCACCGTGAGTGCGATGCCGGCCAGCAACTGATTGGATATGCCGAACAGTGGCCACAGGAAACGAATGCCGCCCTTGGGATCCGTTACGCCTTGCCATAAGAAATAACCCCAGGCGGCGACGAAGATTAAACTGGCGATGACTGTCATGGGATAGGAGGAGACATTTCCAAACGGCTTCCAGAAATGTTTGCCCAGATCCTGAAACATGAAGCGGCCGACTCGGGTGCCCGCATCCAGGGTGGTGAGAATAAACAACACCTCGAACATGATGGCGAAGTGGTACCAGAATTTCATCAATCCGCCGCCAAAAGTTTCGCTGAAGATGCTGGCCATACCTACCGCTAACGACGGCGCACCGCCGGTGCGTGCGAACAGGGAAGGCAGACCCATCTCGACCGCGAGTGCCTTCATCTGATCGATGGTGACCGCGTAGTGCGGGCCCCAGGAGGAAATCACCGCCACCGTTTCTTCGCCAGTCTTGCCCAGATCGATATTGATGGCGAAGTACACGCCCGGATCCAGCACCGTGGCCGCCACCACGGCCATGATGGCGACAAAAGACTCCAGGGCCATCGAGCCGTAACCGATCATGCGAATCTCGCGTTCGTTGGCAAGCAGCTTGGGCGTGGTGCCGGAAGACACCAGAGAGTGAAAGCCGGAAATCGCGCCGCAGGCGATGGTGATGAACACGAAAGGGAACAGGTCGCCCTTGAATATCGGCCCCATGCCAGTGCGGGCAAATTCGGTGAGCGGCGGCATTTTTACCTCGGGGGCGAGCACCACAATGGCAATTGCCAGCATGAATACCACGCCCAACTTCAGAAAGGTCGAGAGGTAATCGCGCGGCGCGAGCAGCAGCCACACGGGAAGCGTGGCGGCGGCGAAGCCGTAGATCATCACGAACCACGCGCAGGTGCGGCCGTCCCAGTCGAACAGGCTGCGCATCGCCTCGCTCTGATCCACCCAGAAGCCGCCGACCACGCAGGCGATCAGCAAGGCGATGCCGATCATTGTCCCTTCCAGTACCCGCCCGGGCCGGATGCCGCGCATGTAAATGCCGATCAGCATCGCCACCGGGATGGTGCCTACCACCGTGGCGGTGGCCCAGGGATCATGCTGCATGGCCTTGACGATCACCAGTCCGAGCACCGCGATGAGGATAATGATGATGAGCATGGTGCCGATCATGGCAGCCCAACCGCCGATCGGGCCCAGTTCATCGCGCGCCATCTGGCCCAGGCTGCGGCCGTCACGGCGCGTGGAGCAGAACATGATGATCATGTCCTGCACGCAGCCGCCCAGCACCGCGCCGACCAGAATCCAGATCGTGCCGGGCAGATAGCCGAACTGCATGGCCAGGGTTGGCCCAATCAGCGGACCGGGACCGGCAATGGCCGCAAAGTGATGGCCGAACACCACCCATTTGTTGGTGGGGACGAAGTCGCGGCCGTTGTTAAATCGTTCCGCCGGCGTGGCCCGGGTTTCATCGAGGACCAGTACCTTGGCGCAGATCCATGCGCTGTAGAAGCGGAAAGCTACCAGATAAGTGCAGATCGCGGCGACCACGAACCAGATGGCGTTGATGGTTTCGCCGCGGCCGATGGCGATGCCGCCAATGGCAGATGCGCCGATAATCGCGATACCCAGCCACAGCATCTTGGCCAAGAAAGTTTTAGGCATGACTTCCCCCTGAATATTGTTCTGATGGCCCCGTCCCGGGTGCCTGGATAGCCGGCGGAATGATAACAGCAGACTTCGGCGTCGAACATGGGGCGCTTTGGGAAGGGGCGGCGGGGCCGCAGTGGTACAATCGCGGCCTTTTTCGCAAGGCACTTTTCCTCTCAGGAAGCCATTTCAGCCCTATGTTTCCCGCTACCCAGACCATCCAGGATTTCGACCCCGAACTATGGCAGGCGATTCAGTCCGAACGCCAGCGCCAGGAAGATCACATCGAACTGATCGCCTCGGAAAATTACACCAGCCCGCGCGTGTTGCAGGCCCAGGGCTCGGTGCTGACCAACAAGTACGCCGAAGGTTACCCCGGCAAGCGCTACTACGGCGGCTGCGAATATGTCGATTTGGCCGAACAGCTCGCCATCGATCGGGCGAAGGTGCTGTTCAAGGCCGAGGTTGCCAATGTTCAAGCACATTCCGGATCGCAGGCGAATCAGGCGGTGTATGCGGCAGTGCTTAAGCCGGGCGATACCATTCTCGGTATGTCGCTTGCGCACGGGGGGCACCTGACCCATGGTTCGCCGGTTAATCTTTCCGGCAAACTTTACAACGTGGTTTCCTACGGATTAAACGATCAGGAGCTTGTGGATTACGGGCAGGTGGCGAATCTTGCCAGGGAGCACAAACCGAAGATGATCGTGGCGGGTGCCTCGGCCTATTCCCGGGTTTTCGACTGGCAGAAGTTTCGCGAAATCGCCGATTCGGCGGGGGCCATGTTGTTCGTCGACATGGCCCACTATGCCGGATTGGTGGCGGCGGGCGTGTATCCGAGTCCGGTGGGCATTGCCGATTTTGTAACCACCACCACCCATAAAACACTGCGCGGCCCGCGCGGTGGCATCATTCTGGCAAAGGCCGAACACGAAAAAATCATCAATTCAGCGATTTTTCCAGGCATCCAGGGCGGACCGTTGATGCACGTGATCGCCGCCAAGGCGGTGGCGCTCAAGGAAGCGATGACACCGGAGTTCCGCCAGTACCAGGTTCAGGTGCTCGCCAATGCGAAGACGATGGCGGCGACCTTGATCGAGCGGGGGTTGCGGATTGTTTCCGGCGGCACCGACAGCCATATGTTCCTGGTCGATCTGCGCCCGAAAAAAATCACCGGCAAGGATGCCGAAATCGCCCTGGGCCGGGCGCACATCACAGTCAACAAAAATGCCATCCCGAACGATCCGGAAAAACCTTTCGTCACCAGCGGCGTGCGCCTGGGCTCGCCAGCCATGACCACGCGCGGCTTTGGTGAGCCTGAAGTCCAGCGACTGTCCCATTTGATCGCCGACACCCTGGAGGCGCCGAACGACGAGGCGAATATCGGCAAGGTGCGAAACGCGGTGACGGAAATGTGTCGGAAGTTTCCGGTGTACGCGGCGAATTCGCCGCAGTGACGTGTGACGGGTTACAAGTGACCAAAACAAAGAGCAGGAGCGAAATCGGTGTCTTGGGTGACGTTGCGCGTCACTCGTCACTTGTAACTCGTCACGCCTTGTCATGAAGTGTCCTTTCTGCAAAAACGCCGACACCCAGGTGGTGGATTCGCGTGCCAACGACGAGGCCGACAGCATTCGCCGGCGCCGGCGCTGCCCGGCCTGCGACAAGCGTTTTACGACTTACGAGAACATCGAGCTGCGGATGCCGCAGGTGGTGAAGTCGAACGGGTCTCGCGAGGAGTTCGAGGAAGACAAGCTGCGGGTGGGATTTACCCGCGCGCTGCACAAGCGGCCGGTGTCGGCGGAAATGGTCGAAGAGGCGATCGAGCGGGTGAAGCATAAATTGCTGTCGCTGGGCGAACGGGAAGTGGAAACCCGGCGCATTGGCGAAATGGTCATTCGCGAGCTGTACAAGCTCGACAAGGTGGCCTATATCCGCTTCGCTTCGGTGTACCGGGATTTTCAGGACGTCGAGGATTTTCGCGAGGCGGTGAGGGAAGTGCAAAAGCCGGCCGTGCGACGCAAGAGCCGCTGAGCGCATGGCATTCGATGCGGACGATTTTCGCTTCATGGCGCGCGCGCTGCGCCTGGCGGAACGTGGATTACTGACCACCACGCCCAATCCGCGGGTCGGATGCGTATTGGTGAAAAGCGGGACCATTGTGGGCGAAGGGTGGCATGAGCGCGCTGGGGAAGCTCACGCCGAAGTCATGGCGCTGAAAGCGGCCGGAGTCCATGCGGCGGGTGCCACTGCTTATGTATCGCTGGAGCCATGTGTACATCAGGGGCGCACGCCGCCGTGTACCAACGCAATCCTGGCTGCCAAGCTGACAAGAGTGGTCGCCGCGATGCAAGACCCCAATCCACAGGTCGCCGGAAAAGGTTTCGAGCAATTGCGACAAGCGGGAATTGCCGTGGAAACGGGATTGCTGGAAACCCAGGCGCGCGAGTTGAACATGGGGTACGTGTCGCGCATGACACGCGGACGGCCCTGGGTGCGCCTGAAAATCGCAGCCAGCCTGGATGGCAAGACTGCCCTGGCGAACAAAATGAGCAAGTGGATCACCGGCCCCGACGCGCGCCGCGATGGGCATCGGTGGCGGGCGCGTTCCTGTGCGGTACTGACGGGTATCGGCACCCTGCGCGACGATGATCCGCAACTGACGGTGCGCGACGTGCCGGCCGCCCGCCAACCGCTGCGCGTGGTGGTCGACAGTCGCCTGCGTATCGCACCGGACGCAAAAATTCTGGATGGCAATCCAGTGCTGGTTGCCACGGCGATGCACGACGCCGACAAGCTCGCCGCGCTGGCCGCCAAAGGGGCAGAAACGGTGTATTTGCCCAATGCCGAAGGCAAAGTGGATTTGTCGGCGATGATGAGGGAACTGGGTCGGCGGGGAATAAATGAAGTACTGGTGGAGTCGGGCGTGAATCTGAATTCGGCTTTGCTGCACGCCGGTGTGGTGGACGAGATGCTGATGTACTTCGCGCCGCTGGTGCTCGGTCATGGCAGCAGAGGTATGCTCGACCTCGGCACTTTGTCCGACATGACGCAGCGCTTGGATCTGGAAATTTGCGATACCCGACGTGTCGGCGCCGATACGCGCATCCTGGCCAGAATCGTGAATCGCTAATGTTTACTGGCATCATTCAAGCGCTCGGTCGGGTGAGGCAGATCACCATGGCGGGACAATCGGCTTCTATGTCGATCGATGCCGGCGACCTGGATCTTGCCGACGTGAGGGTCGGCGACAGCATTGCCTGCAATGGTGTGTGCCTGACGGTAAAACGGCTTGATAGGGGAGGGTTTTTAGTGGATGTCTCTCAGGAAACCTTGAACGTCACGGCGGGGTTTGTGTTATCCGCCGCCGTCAATCTGGAAAAAGCCCTGCGCCTGTCGGATCGCCTTGGCGGACATTTAGTGAGCGGCCATGTCGATGGCGTGGGCGAAGTGACGTCTTTTGTTCCCATGGATGCCAACCGGGAACTCAAAATCCGCTTCCCGAAAACGCTCGCGCGTTACTTCGCGCAAAAAGGGTCCGCCACGGTCAATGGTGTCAGCCTGACGCTCAACTCAGTGTGCGCGGACGAATTTTCGGTCAACCTGATTCCCCATACCCTCGCGGTGACCAATTTGCACGACTTGAAGTCCGGCGACCGGGTGAATCTGGAAGTAGATCTGGTGGCGCGTTATGTCGCCAATATGCTGGACACCAGGGGCTCGCCATGAGTACCGCGATCAGCAGCATTCAGGACATCATCGCGGACTTGAAGGCCGGTAAGATGGTCATCCTGGTCGACGAGGAAGATCGCGAAAACGAAGGCGATCTTGTCATGGCGGCCGAATTCGTGAGCGCCGATGCGATCAATTTCATGGCCAGACATGGCCGCGGGCTTATCTGCCTGACGTTAACCGAAGAGCGCTGCCGCCAACTGGCCTTGCCGCCCATGGTGGGTGCCAACCGCTCCCGGCTCGGCACCAATTTCACCATGTCCATCGAAGCCGCACAGGGCGTCAGCACCGGTATCTCGGCGGCGGATCGGGCCCGGACGGTGCAAGCTGCCGTCAAAAAACAGGCGAAGCCCGAGGACATCGTACAGCCCGGGCATATTTTTCCTCTCATGGCCAAACCAGGAGGGGTGTTGGTGCGGGCGGGGCATACCGAGGCAGGGTGCGACCTGGCCCAACTTGCGGGGCTGACGCCGGCTTCCGTGATCTGCGAAATCCTGCGGGATGACGGAGAAATGGCGCGCCTCCCCGACCTGATTGAGTTTGCCTCCCGGCATGCGCTTCGAATTGGGACCATCGCCGATCTGATTCATTATCGTAGCGAGACAGAGTCGTTGATCGAGCGTGTCGGGCAACGCGATCTGGAGACCGTTCATGGACGATTCCGGCTGGTAATCTACCGCGACAAGAGTTCTCACGATACGCATATTGCATTGGTGGCCGGAGACATGGTGCCCGGACGCGAAACCCTGGTGCGGGTTCATGAGCCTTTTTCGATTGTTGACTTGCTGGATACCGCCCGTGGCAGCCATTCCTGGAACGTCAACGACGCACTGAAGGCGGTAGCCCAGGCGGGGCACGGCGTCGTGGTGTTGCTGCACAGAACGGAGACCGGCGACCTGTTGCTTGAACGGCTGACGCCAAGACCTCATCGCGAAGCGCCGAAAGTCGATCTGCGCACCTATGGAATAGGCGCGCAGATTCTGCGCGAGCTGGGCGTTACCCGAATGAAATTACTTGGACCACCGAGGAAAATGCCCAGCATGGCAGGGTTCGATTTGGAAGTGATGGGTTATCTGGAGCCGGAAAAAAGGCGTGAAGGGTGAGGGGGAGGGGTGAGGCGTGACATGGTGCTCGCGGCACGTGCGAGTGTCTCGATTACCAGACCCCTGCCGAGGTTCTAATTTGTTGCACTTCAAATGCGAATTTACCTTCCCGTTTCCACGGGAATGACATTTGAAGGCCGGTCCAATGCCTCCTTCGTTTTTCAGCGCTGTAGTGCTATTCGTCAATGGCCGATCGACTGGATGGCCTCGACAACGTCGCGAGTGCGAAGAACTTTGTCGCCCCATAGTCGGGTGAAATCCGCTGCCAGGCGCTTCAGTTCACCCGAGCCCAGAATCGCGCTAGCGCTGGCGATGTCGGCAAATTCGTAAAAGGCGTAATGCACGGATGTATCTATCCGGCTCCAGCCGCGATAAGCGCTTTTTGCCTTGAAGGCCTTCAAGGCTTCCGACAGGTGTTCTTCCCGATACCAGCGGTCAAAGTCGTTCTTCACGGCCCCTTCCACGACCTGCGCCCGTACAATGAAATAAGCGGACATATTGTTCTCCCCGACTGTTCTTTTTCTGGAAACTCTCTGCGCACACGCGATATTGCAGCACTCGCAGGCTGGGAGCAATATTCGCGGCGAAATGGACGCTGAAAATACTCACCAGGTTTTCGATTGGCTGTGGTCCTCCGGGCAACTCTCGGCGCAGGACATTCTGTCGTTGCGATCCCTCGGTGTGGAAGTGGTCGTCAACCTTGCCTTACCCACTTCTTCAAATGCTTTGGCTGGAGAGGCGGAGTTGGTCACCCGCCAAGGTATGGCGTACGTGCAGATTCCTGTTGAGTGGGAAAACCCCATGCCGGAGCAATTCGCGCAGTTTGTCGGGACGCTCAATACCTTCAGGGATCGCAAGGTCTGGGTGCATTGCGCGAAGAATATGCGGGTGTCGGCCTTTATATACTTGTATCGCAGGATCGTCCTTGGCGAGGCCGAGGGGCAGGCGACTTTTCCGATTCGCGAAGTTTGGAGCCCGAACGAAATCTGGCAGGCGTTTATCGAGCGGGTATTGGAGAAGCACTCCAATCATTCAGAAAACTCTGAACACAATACGCCTTCTCCCTCTGGGAGAAGGCTGGGATGAAGGAATGACAATCGACGAGATTCTTCCCTCACCCTGGCCCTCTCCCGGGGGAGAGGGGATATTTAAGGATGCCCGTAAGTGTGTTCGCCGCGAATCTTGTCCTTGTCTGACGCCATTGGGGACCGTTAAGGTTTCAAGGCCGAAACGCAGCCCTGCCCCTCTCCGGCAAAGCAGGGAGAGGCAGGGCAGTGCCAGCAGATGGCAGTACTTCTTTGCGAAATTTCTTAGGGAAACGCTGAATAAGTGTCTTCCCCGCGAAGGCGGGGCACCAGTTCCCTTCTAAAAACCCGGATTCCCGTTCCCCGACAAAGACATTCGAGGACAAGCTTCACGGGAATGACATATGGGACTTATTCAGTGCTCCCTTAGTACGTCGCGACAGGATTGCCGGGCGAGCCGGTTGCGCCCACCAATTTCAGTGGCGCCCAGGCGAAATTGAATTCGTAGGCTTTATCCGCGGACAAATCGTCCAGATACAGATTTTCGAAGTTGCTGATGCCGCGGCGCGCCACCAGGTTCATGTGGCAGTGGGCAAACGCATCCGGCACGCCCTGGGCGAAATCGTAGGGCTCAAGTCCCCAGGTATCCGACCCGATCATGGCGATTTTTTTGGAGGCGAGGTAGTCGCAGACTTCCGCAGACACGCCTGGTTCGCCGGAACCGAACTCGGCATTGTCCTTTGCCAGCTGTTCGTCGGTCTTTACTTTCTCGCCGGCCGGCCGGCCCAGGTGATTGGTTTTCCACAAGCTGTTCCAGCCGGTGCGGAAGAGCACCACGTCGCCCTGGGTGGCATCTCCGATGCCTTGTTTTTGCAGCGCAGCGCGATAATCGGCCATGGTGATGGCATAACCTTTGGCTAGGCGCTCGGTTCCCTTGAGGGCAGCGATGTCGATCAGGATGCCGCGGGTGAAGAAGCCTCCCGCTTTCTCGGTGCCCACTTTTTTCATGCCGCGCGCGGTTTCCACGTCCTGCAGTCGGTGTTTGTTGTAGAAATAATCCCCATCTTTCCAGCCAGGCACGCCCTCCACCCGAATCATGGGGTGAGCGAGGCCGTCCCATTGCGTCCCGACCTGTCCGATTTCGGCGGTGACCAGTTCGTCCATGAAGGTCATGCTGAAATTGTCCCCCGGCCAGCTCAAGGGCCCGTGAGTCGGCGCGCCAGGAATGCTCAAGGCGAAGGTCCGGCCCGGTACCAAGGGCATGTGGTTGCTGTAGGGATGACCGAGTAACGCCATCTTTCCGCGCTTGACCAGCTTGGCTGCGGCGATGCGCTTCTCCGGGGTGATGTACTTCGCCCCACCCATTTCGTCGTCGGCGCCTAAATCGCTGGGCCACCAGTTTTCATCGATAGGGTTATTCCCCGCCAACACATTACCGCTCAGTACGATCGGGGCAAACGCCAGGATCGCGCATAACACGCTGCGTTTCATGATTGTCTCCTCGTTGTTGGTTATGGCGGAGTTCGTCTTGTGACGATTCCGCTGCCATTGATACGCTAGACGGAAGGACCTTGTCAAGCAAGCTCTCGGAGGAGCTCTCGGAGGAGATTTGCCATGAGCTGCGCAAGCTGGCTGGCGCTTGCGCCATCGGGGCGGCAAGCTACTCTTTGTAAGGTTCCACTACGCCTGCGCCAAGCGTGTAACCGATGTCGATATCGGACTTGCCATCCACCAGGTAGAGCGACTTCCTGCTTCCCGCCACGGACAGGCGCCCGGTGACCCATACCGGCGCATACGCGCCTGTGCTCAGGAAAGGTTTTTCTGCCTTCACGTGTACGATTTGATTGGGCGGCGGCGGCGGGGTGTGGATACAGGCGCCCACCCATGGAACCAGCAAGAATTCACTGACCTCCTTGCCCGAATATTCCAGCGGCAGCAGGTAACCGGGGATGCGCACCCACTGCCCGTCGAGGGAAGCGTTCGCCGACTGGGCGCGCAGGCGCTTTTGTTCCATGATTTCCTTGCGCCTGGCGAGCAAGGCGCTCACGTCCACGCCGGCCTGTTCGAGTTTTCGAGTTCCAGCCTTCTCGTCTTCGATGTCAATCGGCGAGACCTTTTCGTTGCGCGCCTGACGATCCCTTACCGATGCGATATCGCTGAGCACGAGAAGTTGTTCTTTGGAGAGCTTGCCAAACGGACTGCCGGCCGGCAGTTCCGGCACCAGATCCTTCCACGTGATTTGACGGGGGGATTCGGCCTGAGCAAGCGGCGCGAATAGCGTAACCAGAGTCAAGGCCCAGATTCTTAACAAGCGGTGGGGGTTCGACATATTGCCGCCTTCGCGCAAGCTCATGGCGCAATCAAGTAGGGCTCCAGCGCAGCCCTCAGCTCATCGTTAATGGGCACCGGTTTGCCGCTATCAAGATGGGTGAGCACGATGACGGTTTTTGCCACCAGCCGCTCGCCGTCGGAGCCGCGCAGCGTGTACTGCAATCCGATCGAGGTGGCACCGAGCCTGAACAATTGTATGTCGATCTCAACCTGGTCGCCGTAGCGGCTGGGTTTCCTGAATTCGGTCTCCAATTTGACCATTGGCCAGCCAATGCGCTGCTCGTTGATCATTTTATGCATCGGTTGACCAATGTGGATCAGAAATTCTTCTTTCACTTCGCTCAAAATGTAAAAAAACTGGGGGTAAAAAACGATTCCCGCCGGGTCGCAATGGTGAAACTGGATCATTCTTCTGGCGGTGAATTTCATCGAAAGCTTTCCTGGAGGCGATTCGGGCATAAACCCGAATTTTCCATTAGGGAATGAAAAAACGCGCTTAACACGAAGGCGCACGAATACCCTCGCGTAAGCGTGGAGTACCCTTTTAGGTTTTCACGAAGGACATGAAGGAAACCAAGTACAAGTGAATCCTGCCCGCGTTTTCCTGATACAGACTTCCTTCGTGGACCTTCGTGTTGAAGAGTTCTGCGCTTCATTTGAACTCGGATCTTCCATTGAAAATTGAGCGAAAATGGAATATGCGGGATAAAAAAGCCCGCCGTGTGTGACGCGGCGGGCTGGTGACCTGCGGATTCCTGCAATCAGTATTTATTTTCGAGCATGGTCTTAAGGTTGTCCAGCCCCGCGCGGTAGGCGCCATTCATGAAGGCGATCACTTCGTCGTCTTTCATCTTGCCGTCGGAGCTATTGACGAAGCTGCTGCGCCAAACGATGGTGGTAATTCCACGGCGTCCTTCGATGACCTCGAACACGGAAACGTATTCGGCAATCGGCAACGGGGTGGGGCCGATCACCGCGTAGCTGAATTTCCTGTCGATTTCGTTGAAGGACAACAACTCTTCGTCGAAACTCGGGCCGTCCTTAACCGTCAGGGTTCGGATGGCGCCGACGTCGTCATTGGCGCCGGATTTGATGTGGGCGTCCGAAAACATCGGATGCCATTTGTGCAATCCGTCGAAATCCTTGACCGCGTCCCACACGTCCTGAATTGGCGCCTTGAGGTCCAATGTTTGATGCGAATTCAATCTCTGCGCCAGCGCCTGGCCGCTCGCCAAGCTCAACGCTACCAACCCCCACATGACAAGTTTTTTCATGACCCGGATCTCCTTGTTGTTCGCGAATTTTTAGGTTGCCACGGTCGCTTCAATATCAACCGTGCCGACGCCAGTATAGGCGCGGCAACGCGCAGGCATCAACCTCGAAATAAGTTTCTGTCGCGAAGATCATTTTTCGGCCGTGTTGCGATGCAAGAGCCAATCCCGGGCGCCCAGCCCGGCCGTCCGGCCGCTGGCAAAACAGGCGCTCAGCAGATAACCCCCGGTCGGCGCCTCCCAATCGAGCATCTCTCCGGCGCAAAAAATACCGGGCAAAGCTTGCAGCATCAGATGGTTGTTCAGGGCATAGAAGGCGACGCCGCCCGCCGTGCTGATGGCTTCCTCGATCGGGCGAGTGGTGCGAAGCCGCAGCGGCAAGGCTTTGACGTACCCGGCCAGGCGGGCGGGGTCGGCAAAGGCCTCCGCAGGAGTCAATTCGCGCAGCAAGGCGCTTTTGATGCCCTTCAGCCCTAACCGGCTTTGCAAATGACTGGATAGGGATCTCGACCCTCGCGGGTGGGCAATCTCGCGGCTTACCCGGGGCAAGTCGAATTGCGGGAGCAAATCCAGATACAGCGTTGCGGTGCCATCGGTGTCAATGGCATCCCGCAGCCAAGCCGACAGGCTGTAGGCCGCCCCGCCCTCAATGCCGGTTTCGGTAATCACACATTCCCCTTGCCGTCGATGTACCTTACCGGCCGAATCCGCTGTCGAAAACATGGTGGATTTCAAGGGCTGCCCGGCAAAGCGGGAACTCAAGTGCTTGCTCCAGCCCGTATCAAAGCCACAATTGGCCGGCTTGAGGGGGGCAATGGGCACACTGCGTCCTTCGAGAATGGGTACCCAGGCGGCATCCGAGCCTAGCCGTGGCCAGCTTGCGCCACCCAGCGCCAGGACGGTGGCGTCAGCGCGAATGACGGATTCGCCGTCCGACACGGCAAAACGCGGCGCGCCATCCTTGTTCCAGCCAAGCCAGCGATGGCGCATATGAAATTTCACGCCCGCCGCCCGCAGTCGGTGCAACCAGGCCCGCAATAGCGGTGCTGCTTTCATTTCCATTGGGAATACCCGCCCGGAAGTGCCGATGAAAGTATCAACGCCGAGCCCGAGTGCCCATTTCCGCAGCTCGTCCGGGCTGAACGCTCGCAATAGGGGCTCGATCTGCGCGCGCCCCGCACCGTAGCGGGCGAGGAAATTTGGCAGCGGTTCCGAGTGTGTGAGATTAAGGCCACCCTTACCCGCCATCAGGAATTTGCGTCCCGCCGAGGGCATGGAATCGTACACAGCCACCCTCAAACCGGATTCGGCCAGGACTTCGGCGGCCATCAGCCCCGCCGGGCCGGCGCCGATCACGGCCACTGAAATTTGATCATTCATCCTGTTCGTCGCCGACTCTTGATGTTGCGCCATGGCGAGTTCCAATAGCGAAGTCCGCTATCCAGTGCCAACACTTAGGCTACCCGATTACAGGTGTAGAAGCATGTTAAAGAGGGTGTTCATGACCAGTTTTCTTTGAAATATCTGGACTCCCGTTTCCACGGGTATGACTTTTGGGACCGATTGCTGTTTACTTTAGAGGATCTACGAAACTTGCGAACGGCCGATAGATAATTCGCGGGTGAAGATAGAGATTCCGGCATGCGGCGACAGTGATGTTTGAGCGCCCTTCCATATAGGAGTTTGTCCCGAAGTCCGCCACGCATAGCCGACACCGCGTTGACCGAGGTTCGTTCGCCGTGATATATAGACTTCACAATGAAGCACTTGCAGGCGGGCGCGCCAACGGGCCGACCCGCCTTTTGATTCTGGAGGAGTTAATTTTATGCTGTCCGTATCCCGCCGGGCCAATGACCTCGGCACCGAAAACGCTTTTGTCGTGCTTGCCGAAGTCAGCGCTTTGCAGCGGCAGGGCAAGGACATCATTTCGTTTTGTATTGGTCAGCCGGATTTCCCGACACCCAAAAATATTCGCGATGCGGGAATCAAGGCGATCAATGAGGGCAAACACGGGTACACGCCTTCCGCTGGCATCGTGGAATTGCGCGACGCGGCGGCACAATATTTGAACCGCACCCGAGGGATCAAAGTTGCCGCGGACGACATCGTGGTGGGCGCGGGGGCCAAACCGTTCATTGCCTATGCAATCCTTTCCACCACGGATTACGGCAGCGGCGACGAGGTGATATTTCCGAATCCGGGGTTTCCGATTTACGAGTCGCAGATTCGTGCCCACGGTGTTGTGCCGGTGCCCATCTATCTGCGCGAATCACGCAATTTCAGTTTCGATCCGGCCGAGCTGGAAGCGAAAATCACGCCGAAAACAAAGCTGCTGATCCTGAATTCGCCGCAGAACCCCACCGGTGGCATCATCCCGAAAAAAGACATGGAGGCCATTGCCGCGATCCTGCGCCGGCATCCACAGGTCTGGGTGTTTGCCGACGAAATTTATTCGCAGCTCTGTTACGAGGGCGAGTTTGTGTCCCTGGCGCAATTCCCAGGGATGATGGAGCGCACCATCATTTCCGATGGCGCCTCCAAAACCTGGGCGATGACTGGCTGGCGTCTGGGTTTCACCGCAAACAAAACCCTGGCGCCAGTGTTTACGCGCTGGGTGACCAATACCGATTCCTGCGCCTCGCAGATCACGCAATGGGCAGCAGTCGAAGCGCTCAACGGCCCGCAGCAGGACGCGAAACAAATGCGCGACAGCTTTCTGGCGCGCCGCGATCTGATCGTGGGCCTGCTGAATAAAGTGCCGGGCGTGAGCTGCAAGAGTCCGGGCGGGGCTTTTTATGCCTGGCCGAACGTCACCGAAGCCTGCGCCATGATCGGCGCCCGGGATTCCGAGGAATTCCGCAAACGCTTGTTGAATAAAGCCGGTGTGGCGGTGCTGGCGGATATTCACTTCGGTCCCCGTGTTCCAAACGAGGGCCAGCATATCCGCTTCAGTTACGCGGCATCCAACGAGGCGATAGAAAAGGGCGTGGCGCGGATGGCGGATTTCATTCGCAAGAATACCAAGGTGAAACAAACAGCCTAGCCACAGAGGACACAGAGGGCACAGAGAATAGATGGCAATAAGAAAAAATAGTCGGTGTATTGCTGTCTCTAGGTGAATTACATTAGGAGAGAAATTCGGTATTTTCTTGTGCGGCATTGCTGAACTGGATAAAAAAACATGTCACAGTTTCGAGGGCCTTGAGCTTTTCTCTGAGTACTCTGTGACGTCTGTGGCAAAATGATTCAGGAGATTTTCATGCCCTACGCAATTCAGACAACGGACAAACCCGGAAGTGCGCAACTGCGCACGGACACGCGCGCGGCGCATCTGGAGTATCTGACGAAGAACAAACACCTATTGCTCGCGGCAGGGGCGCTGATCGACGATGATGGCACCGGAGGCAGCGGTGGCATCCTGATTGTCGATACCGATGATCGCAAGGTCGCGGAGAAATTCATCAGCGACGATCCGTTCACCAAGGCCGGGTTGTTTTCGAAGGTGACGGTGACGCGCTGGCGCAAGGCGTTTTTCAACAAGGAACGCCTGGTCTGATAACAGGGCAGGGGCGAGGGGCGAGGGGTGGAGCTCCGCAAGGCTGAGCGTTTATTCTTTTACCCGTCCCCCGTCCCCCGTCACCGTTCAGTCATTCACGTCTCAGGGGCCGGGGTGAGGTGGGTCGATCGAGCGTATTGGTCGGCGATCTTTCGAGCAGAATGTCCTGCATCCGAGTTTCAATCGCCGGTTTAATTTTCTGGTGAGGCAGGACGTAAAACTTCTCGTCGCGGATCGCGGCAAACACCAGGTCGGCGACCTGTTCCGCCGAAATGCGTCCGGACTGAACCGCATGGCGCATGCGTTCTTCGTGTTGCAGTTCGGTGGCCGATTTTTCCCGATTGTCGCGTAGGTTCGCAGGGCGGTTACGCTCTGAATCATGGATCGAGGTCGGCACGTAGGCGGGGCATAACACCGAGGTTCTTATCCTGGCGCCGGCCTGAGCCAGATCATGGTGCAGGCACTCGGTCATGGTCACGACCGAGTGTTTCGACACGCAGTACATGCCCATGCCTGGCAGCGAAAGCAGGCCAGCCACGGATGCGGTATTGACCACATGGCCTTCCGCGTCCTGGGCGATCATGCGCGGCACGAAAGCCCGGATGCCGTGGATGACGCCCCAGACGTTGACCCCTAACGTCCATTGCCAGTCTTTTTCGCTGACTTCCCAGATCACCCCGCCGGGTGCAACCCCGGCGTTGTTGCAGAGGATATGAACCCCGCCAAATGTCTTGAAGGCCTGTTCCGCCAGGGTTTCGACGTCCGAAGCCTTGGACACGTCGGTTCGCACCGTCAAAACCGGCGTGCCGGCCTGCCGGAATTCGGCGGCGGTTTTGTCCAGGGCAGATTGTTCGATATCAGCCAACACGATTTTCATGTCCTCACGCGCGAAGCGCTGCGCCATGGCCTTGCCCAGGCCGCTGGCGCCGCCGGTAACAACGGCAACGCGGTGTGCGAATGTTTTCACGTGCATGAACCGTAGAGTGGAAGTGGCACGGATTCTAGCATTGGCGTTGCGACATCCGCCGTGCGTTGCCACGCGTTTGCGGCCGATGGTATCCTCCGCCCTCCCCAGCGCAGGAGTCTTGCACGATGCACGAAGAGTTCGTCGGTACGATGCCGGTCCAGGAGCGACATCGCTTCGACATTGCCAGTCTTGAGCGGTATCTGCGCGAGCATGTCGAGGCTTACGCGGGCAACCTGGAAGTCGAGCAGTTCAAGGGCGGGCAGTCCAATCCCACCTTCAAACTCAAGGCCGGTGGTCGCAATTACGTATTGCGCCGCAAGCCGCCGGGAAAATTATTGCCCTCCGCGCATGCGGTGGACCGCGAATATCGGGTGATTACCGCTCTGTTTGGCAGCGAAGTGCCGGTAGCAAAAACTTACTGCCTGTGTCTGGACGAGTCGGTCATCGGCACCGCTTTTTACGTGATGGATTGTGTCGAGGGCCGGGTGCTTTGGGACCAGAAACTTCCCGGCATGACACCAGCGCAGCGAGCGGCGATATTCGATGAGCAGAATCGTGTGATCGCCGCCCTGCACAGGGTGGATTACCAAAAAGTCGGCTTGGCCGATTTCGGCAAGCCGGGCAGTTACGTCGAACGCCAGATCAATCGCTGGATCAAGCAATACCGCGCCTCGGAGACCGAACACATCCAGGCCATGGAAAATCTGATTGATTGGTTGCCGAAAAACCTGCCGCCCGGCGACGAAACCACCATCGTTCACGGCGATTTCCGTCTGGATAACACGATCTTCCATCCCACCGAGCCGCGCATTCTCGCGGTGCTGGATTGGGAACTCTCCACGCTGGGCCATCCGCTGGCGGATTTCGCCTATCACTGTATGTACTGGCGGCTCACCCCCGAAGAATTCCGTGGCATTGGAGGCGTCGATTTCAAGGCACTTGGCATTCCGACTGAAGAAGAATACGTGGCCGCCTACTGCCGCCGTACCGGCCGCACTCACATCCCGAACTGGGATTTTTATCTTGCCTACAACATGTTTCGCCTGGCGGGCATCATCCAGGGCATCGCCAAACGCGCGCAGGACGGCACCGCGGCCAGCGCCCAGGCCGTCGAACAAGGCAAGCGCGCCCGACCGATGGCCGAAGCCGGCTGGCGCCAGGTCGAAAAAATTCTGAAGGGCTGAAAAACGCCAACACGAAGGCTCACGAAGGTAACACGAAGGAATCCTTGAAGCATGACGCTCAACAAGACTCGGGAAGAGGAGAAAATTGGGCGACAGGTGCTGGCTGCGGCAATGCGTGTGCATACAGCGTTGGGGCCTGGACTGCTTGAGGGCGCCTATGAAATATGCCTGGCGAGCGAAATAGCTCAGCATGGGTTGGAAGGGCAAAGACAGGTTACTCTTCCATTGGTGTACAGGGAGCAAGGCATTGATGCCGGGTATCGTTTGGACATGCTGGTCGATGGACGAGTGGTGGTCGAAGTTAAGGCGGTGGAGAAACTTCTGCCCATACATTTGGCACAAGTTCTGACCTACCTCAGACTCGGGAAATACTCATTGGGATATCTGCTGAACTTCAACGTACTGCACATGCGCCAAGGCATTAAGAGAATTGTTCTATAAATTATCCTTCGTGTTACCTTCGTGATCCTTCGTGTTGAGAGAGGTTGGTTGAAAGAATGAAAGCCGTGTTATGCAAAGAACTGGGTCTGCCGGAAAAGCTCAAGGTCGAGCAGGTGCCGTCGCTGCGCGCGGCAAAGGGGCAGGTGGTGGTTAACGTGAAAGCCTGCGGGGTGAATTTTCCCGATACGCTCATTATTCAGGGCAAGTATCAATTCAAACCTGAACTGCCTTTTTCTCCCGGGGGAGAGGTGGCCGGGGTGGTGAAGGAAATCGGCGAAGGGGTTGTCAACCTCAAACCGGGCGACCGGGTGATTGCCTTCAATACCTGGGGAGGGTTCGCCGAAGAAATGGTGGTGGAGGCCGACCGTACTGTTCCGATGCCGAAGGACATGGACTACGTTCCGGCGGCGGCCTTGGTGCTGACCTATGGTACTTCCTACCATGCACTCAAAGACCGCGCAGCGCTCAAGCGTGGTGAAACGATGCTGGTGCTGGGCGCGGCCGGGGGTGTGGGATTGGCGGCCATCCAGATCGGCAAGGCCATGGGTGCGCGGGTTATTGCCGCAGCTTCCAGCGATGCCAAACTTCAGGTGTGCAGGGAAAACGGCGCGGATGAAACGATCAACTACGGAAGCGAAGATTTGCGCACGCGAATCAAGGCCCTTACCGCCGGCAAGGGGATCGACGTCGTTTACGATCCGGTTGGCGGCCCGTATTCCGAACCCGCACTGCGCGACATGGCCTGGAACGGCCGCTTTCTGGTGGTGGGTTTTGCGGCGGGAGAAATTCCCAAAGTGCCCTTGAATCTGGCGTTGCTGAAAGGTTGCTCGATCGTGGGCGTATTCTGGGGCTCGTTCACCCGCAACGAACCGGCGCGCAACCATGAGAACAATCGCGAACTCATGGCAATGTATGCGGCGGGGAAAATCAAACCCCATATTCACGCCACCTACCCGCTGGAACGCGCGGCAGAAGCGCTCAACGAGGTCCTCAACAAGCGGGTGGCGGGGAAAGTGGTGTTGACGACCTGAAGTTCGTTAAGAACAAAGGCAAACGCGTTCACACGAAGGAACACGAAGGGCACGAAGGAAGACAAACAAAAAGTGCTCGAATCGGCGGGAATGTTAAAAATTTGGCAATTAGGGAAAGCTCAATAAGTGTCTTCCCCGCCCCCGACTAAAGCATTCGAGGGCAGGCTCCGGCGGGGAACCAGTCTCCTTTTCAAAGGCCTGGATTCCCGTTTTCACGGGAATGACATTTGGGAGGGCATCCTGTGTTTCCCTAATCTTGTTCTGTTTGATCTTGATTTCCTTCGTGCCCTTCGTGTTACCTGAAAGGGTACTTCACGCTATCGCGAGGGTATTCGTGATCCTTCGTGTTGAAGATTTTCTTGTTCTGGAGGGGGCGCCATGAATGAAGCAGTGATCATCGAGGCAGTGCGCACGCCGTTTGGACGGCGCGGCGGGGCGCTGCGCGAGCAACGGCCGGATAGTCTGCTTGCCGGCGTGTTGAACGCATTGCTGGATCGGGCGGGTATCGATCCGGCAAAAATAGAAGACGTGATCGACGGCACGGTGACCCTGGCCGGCGAGCAGGGGGCCAATCCCGCGCGCCTGGCGGTATTGCTGTCGAAGCTGCCGGTGAAGGTGCCGGGGGTATCGCTCAATCGCATGTGCGGCTCCAGCCAACAGGCGACCCATTTTGCCGCGCAGGTGGTGGCAGCCGGAGACATGAATTATGTTATCGGCTGCGGTGTCGAGAGCATGACACGTGCGCCGATGTTCCTGGATATCGGGTTGGGCAAACCGGTCAGCGGTTTCGAGACGCTGAATCCCGAATTGTTTCGACGCCACGATCTGATTCATCAAGGCGAGAGCGCCGAGCGGATTGCCGATCAATGGGGCATCACGCGGGCACAGGTCGATGACTTCGCCAAGGACAGCCACCGCAAAGCGGCGCGGGCCCAGCAGGCAGGATTGAACAAGGAGATCGTCGCTCTAGACGGTGTCACTCCCGAAGGCGGAACCATGGTCTTGTCCCGCGACGAAGGTGTGCGAGCACAACTCGATGAAGCCAAGATGGCTTCGCTCAAGCCGGCCTTCCGGCCCGAAGGCCAGGGGGTGGTGACGGCGGCCAACTCGAGCCAAATTTCGGACGGCGCCGCGGCGGTACTGGTGGCCAATGCCGAGGCCGCGCGGGCGGATGGTCTGCGGCCCAGGGCACGCTTTCGTGCGCGTGTTGCGATCGGCTCCGATCCGACGTTGCAACTCACGGGCGTTATTCCTGCAACTCAGCTTGCGCTGAAGAAAGCCGGCATCACGATCAAGGATCTCGATTGGATAGAAATCAACGAGGCGTTTGCAACCGTGGTGTTGTCCTGGGCGCAGGAACTTGACCCCGATATGGGCAAGGTCAATCCCTGGGGCGGCGCCATTGCACATGGTCATCCGCTTGGAGCCACGGGCGCCGGGCTCATGGCCAAGATGCTGGCTGGCATGGAAGCCACCGGCGGCACACTGGGCTTGCAAGTCATGTGCATTGGACACGGGCAGGCGACTGCCACCGTCATCGAGCGCATCTGAGGCATTTCCCGCGACGCGATCAACATGGCCAAAACGATTCGTGTAGGGATTTTGCTGTTTATTCTGGCGACAGTGGCAGTGGGCGCATGGCAGAAACGATCGGTCATTCGGTCCTGGAAGCGCACGCTCGATGTGGTGGTGTATCCCGTCAATGGCGACGCTCGCGCGACGACTGCGGCTTACATTGCCACGCTATCGGGAGATTCCTTTTCGTCGATCGGAGAGTTCATGAGTCGCGAAGCCCAGCGTCATGGTTTGGCACTGGCCAGACCGGTGAGCGTCAAACTGGGTCCGCGAGTGCAGAGTCTCCCGCCGGGGGCGCCGGTCGGCGGGCAGACTTTGGAAATTATTCGGTGGAGTTTGCAATTGCGATTCTGGGCTTGGCGCAATGACGATTACGCTGGCCCCAGCCCCGATGCGCGGATATTCGCGGTGTTCTTCGACCCCGGCGTCACTCCCCGGGTGCCGCATTCTGTCGGATTGCAGGAAGGACATATCGGCATTGCCAATGTGTTTGCGGCGGAACACATGACGGAGGAAAACAACGTCATTGTCACTCACGAAATGCTTCACACCTTTGGCGCCACGGACAAGTACGATCCGTCAACGGCGCAGCCCTTGTTTCCGGAGGGGTATGCCGATCCGGCGCGTTCGCCATTGCATCCGCAGGACTTCGCGGAAATCATGGGTGGGCGAATTCCGCTTTCGGAGCGTGAGTCCGATACGCCGCGCAATTTGGAGTTGGCGCTGATCGGGGACAAGACGGCCGCCGAAATCCACTGGCGGCGCTAAGCGGCGTGTTACATTTCTTTGCCAGTCTATGAAGGCATCAAAATAACAGGACGACCATGGCCGACAAACCCAAACGCGGCATGCGCCGCAATCTCACCAACTACGGCGACCCGGAGTTTGCTTCCTATCTGCGCCGCTCTTTCGCACGATCGATGGGCTACTCGAAAGACATGCTCGAGCGCCCGGTCGTGGGCATCGCGCAGTCGGCCAGCGGCTTTAACAATTGCCACCGCAATATTCCGGAACTGGTGGAGGCGGTAAAACGCGGCGTGTTGAAGTCCGGCGGGCTGCCGATCGATTTTCCGACCATTTCCCTGGGCGAAGTATTTCTGAGCCCCACCAGCCTGATGTTCCGCAATCTGATGGCCATGGATATCGAGGAGATGGTGCGGGCGCAGCCGATGGATGCCGTGGTGCTGGTGGGTGGCTGCGACAAGACTGTCCCCGCCCAACTGATGGGGGCGGCATCGGCCGACCTGCCGGCGATTCAACTGGTGACGGGGCCGATGCTGGCAATGCCCTTTCAGGGCGAGCGTCTTGGTGCATGTACCGATTGCCGGCGGTTCTGGGGGAAGTATCGCGCAGGCGAAGTCAGCGAAGCGGGCATTGATGCCATCGAAGGAAATCTGGCGACCACTGCCGGTACCTGCGCCGTGATGGGAACCGCCAGCACGATGGCCTGCGTGTCCGAGGCGCTGGGCATGAGCCTGCCTGATACCGCGGCGATCCCTGCCGTTCATGCCGACAGGTTGCGTGCGGCGGAAGCGACCGGCGTGCGTGCAATGCAGATGGCTGTAACGGGCGGACCGCTTCCCTCGCAAGTGATTACCGAAAAATCGGTCGAAAATGCGCTGCGCGTATTGTTGGCAATCAGCGGCTCGACCAACGCCATCATTCACCTGACTGCGGTGGCAGGTCGTCGTGGAATCGATGTGTCGCTGGAGCGGCTGAATAGGCTCTCCGACGAAACGCCGGTCCTGATCGACCTCAAACCGACAGGCAGTCACTACATGCAGGATTTTTACGCAGCCGGTGGCATGAGTGCGTTGCTGACTGAGATCAAGGACCAACTGCACCTGGATTGCCTGACCGTGGCGGGCGAAACGCTGGGCGAGCGCCTGGCGCGGCCGGCGCCATTTGTCGATCGCTCCGTCATTCGACCCGGAAACGATCCAATCAGCCCGGTAGGCGGCCTGGTAGCCTTGTTTGGCAGCCTTGCGCCCAAGGGCGCCATTCTCAAGCGCGCGGCGGCCGATTCCGGATTATTCGAAAAAGAAGGGCGGGCAGTGGTGTTCGAATCGCTCGACGATTTGTCGGCGAGGATAGATACACCGGAGCTCGATGTGACAAAGGACGATTTTCTGGTGCTTAAGAATGCCGGCCCGCGCAGTCCCTCGGGCATGCCCGAAGCGGGTTACCTGCCGATCCCGAAAAAACTCGCACAGCGCGGGGTCAAGGACATGGTGCGAATCTCCGATGCCCGCATGAGCGGCACGGCCTTCGGCACTGTGGTATTGCATGTCACGCCCGATGCCGCCTCGGGCGGGGCGCTGGCGCTGGTGCAAAACGGCGACCGCATTCGATTGTCGGTCAAGGAACGCCGTCTCGATCTGCTGGTGTCGGAGGCCGAGCTTGCGAAGCGACGAGTTGGCTTTCAGACGCCACCGCTGCCCGCACGCGGCTATCAGCGGCTTTATAACCAGCACATCCTGCAAGCCGATGGCGGGTGCGATTTCGATTTCCTCAAAGGCGTTTGAATTCTAGAACAAAACAATTTAGCCACAGAGGACACACCCTTCACTCATTCACGCATTCATGAGTGGAATCAACCCTTCATTGCCCGATCGTAGAAGAGATAGGTATCGCGGCCATTTTGTTTGGCGTGATACATGGCTTTGTCGGCGATGCGGATAAGGGTGCTCGCTTCTGTTGCGTGGTCGGGATAAACGCTGATACCCATACTGGGTGTGCAACGGATCTTGTCGCCCGACACGATGAATTCTTCGCCCAGCGTTCGGAGCAGCTTTTGGGCAATGAGGTCGGCATCTTCGGTGTGGCGCAGTTCCGGGAGCACCATGACAAATTCGTCGCCGCCCAGCCGGGATACCGTGTCCACTTCCCGCAGCGCTGCCTTGATGCGCTCTGCCACCAGTTGCAGCAGCATGTCGCCCACATGGTGGCCGAGGCTGTCATTGATGGCCTTGAAATTGTCCAGATCCATGAAGATTACCGCGGTCTTGGTCTGGTTACGCTGTGAAATTGCCAGCGCCTGATCCAGTCGATCCATCAGCAGAATACGGTTCGGCAAATTGGTGAGCGCGTCAAAATGCGCCATCCGACGGATCTGCTCTTCCATGCCGCGGCGGGTGGTGATATCGACGAACGCCCCGACGGCACCGTAGACTTTGCCATTGACATCGCGAAGCGGCGCCGCGTTACCGATCAGATGGCGGATGGTGCCGTCGTTGAAGACGATATCCTCTTCGAAGTCGCGCACTTCGATCCCTCGGAAGGCCGCCATTTCCACCGGCTGCTCGTGCCGCTCCAGTGCGCGCCCATTGCGGAATATCCGAAATTCAAAAGGCAATGCACCTTCCGGCAAGTGTGAAGAAAGATTGCTTCCCTGGGGCAGACGCAACATGTCGTAGGCGGTACGATTGCCGGTGATCAACTTGCATTCCGCATCATGCGCGATCCACACCGCCGCCGGCACGGAGTCGAGGACCATCTTCAGTTCCGCGGCGCGCTGGCGCTGCTTGCGCTCGCTTTCCATCAACGCGCGTTCCATGCGCTTTCTGTCGCTGATGTCGCTGACCACCAGCGAGAGACGCACCACTTGGTCCCGCTCCACACTGGGGGAAATGCTCACGGCGACGTCGATGAAACGTCCGTCTTTGTGCTGCCAGGTGGTTTCGTAATTCACGGTGATCTTGCCATTGATCACGCGTCGCAGCGTATTGACTTCGTTATCTTTGAGGAATTCCGGAATCAAACAGGCGCGTGTGTTGCCCACCATTTCCTCGGTGGAAAATCCGAAAATGCGCTCCGCGGCAGGGTTCCAACTCAAGATGACGCCGTTCCAGGTTTCGCTGCTGATCGCGGAATCGGCGCTTTCGACCACCGATGCCAGTAATTGGGGGTGAGTGGAACTATCGACCCGGCCAGATGCCTTGGCACGCCGCTGCGCAAGTGCGAGTTCCAGTTTGGAAGGTTCCGCGTCACGGACCTGAAACTGCTGGCGAATCTGCTTCTCGCTGAGGCTGGCCTGCAAACCTCGAACGAGATCGAGCAAATCCGGATTGAGGTCCGAATAGTCACCGGAATAATTCTCTTGCGGCACTACGCCTCCCTGAAACTGCGAAAAACTGATGGGCTTTTTCCGGCACATGATGTCCGCACCGGTTGTAGGTATTGTGATGTCAATTCAGCCATGTTTCCGCTCAAGCTGCAAGCGACTACAAGGCAGTTTTGGCTCTTTAGGCGAAGGTTTTTTGCGAGAGGACTGTTTTATTTTAAAAATCAGTTAGCGTTGCCGTTAAGGCTTTGGGCGATGCCCTACAAGATGAAAATTGGAATTGTCTTTGGATAGAACGTGGTGCGAAATCTTCTTCAGGCACTCCCGTAACTCGACGTAGGGAAAGACTGTAGGGAAATGGGGAATCGCCTTTTTAGTGCAATAACCGGCGACAAAATCTTAAGAAATATTTCGCGACGACTGGATGTCCCGTCATCTTAAGAATTGCGAATAAACGACGGGGCGTCGAGTATTGAACTCGACGCCCCGTTTTTTTGATGATGAAAGAAGCAAGGGCTAGGATTGAGGATCGAGGATTTAAAATCGGGATTGAGGATTGAGGATCGGGGATTGAGAGGTTTACACCCTTCACTCATTCACCCTTCACCGATCACTGTTCACCGATTACCGCCTCGTCAGCCGATCAAAACCGGAACGTACATGCGCATGTCGTTGCGTTGGATCAACAGGGCAATGGTTCTGTCGGTCTTCTTGACGAGGGATTTCAGTTGCTCGACCGACTTGATCGGTTCCCTGTTCAAGGCCAGGATCACGTCGCCACGCTGAATGCCGGCTTTGGCTGCGGGACCGGAGGCACTTTCGACGATGAGGCCAACATCGATGTCGAGGCGAGATTTTTCTTCCGGGCTGAGTTCTCGCAGCGCCAGTCCGAGTTTTGCGTCATCCACCGGACGACTCTCCCCCGATTCGGCGACTTGCTCGGTGAGTTCACCGATCCGCACGCTCATCGCCTGTTTCGACCCGTCGCGCCAAATCTCCAGATGAGTCTGGGTGCCTGGCTTGATGGCGGCAATGGCGGCGGGCAATTCGGATAGCCGGGAAATTTCCTTGCCATCGACCGATAACACCACGTCGCCCGATTTCAGTCCGGCTTTTGCGGCGGGGCTGTCTGCTTCGACCATGCTGATCAGCGCACCCTGTACTTTAGGCATGCCAAACGACTGGGCCAGCGACTGATTGACTTCCTGGATCTGCACGCCCAGACGTCCGCGGGTGACCTGGCCGTGTGCCATCAACTCGTCACGTATGTGCATGGCGACGTCGATAGGGATGGCAAACGACAAACCCATATAGCCGCCGGTGCGGCTGAAGATCTGCGAGTTGATTCCCACCACTTCGCCATCCATGTTGAACAGCGGTCCGCCCGAATTGCCGGGATTCACCGCGACATCCGTCTGAATGAAAGGTACATAATTTTCGTCCGGCAGGCTGCGTGCCTTGGCGCTGACGATGCCCGAGGTGATGGTATTTTCGAAACCAAAGGGCGAGCCGATGGCCGCGACCCATTCGCCCACTTTGAGCGAGGCCGGGTCGCCTATTTTGACCACCGGTAAATTGGCGGCTTCGATGCGAAGCACCGCGACGTCAGTGCGTCGATCGATGCCGATCACCTTGGCTTCAAACTCGCGCTTGTCAGTAAGCTTGACGCTGATCTGATCGGCATCGGCAACCACGTGCGCGTTGGTGAGGACGATGCCATCCGCGCTGACGATGAATCCGGACCCCTGGCCTCTTTTCGCGTCGGGATCCCCTTTGGGACTGGGAGGGGCGAAACGCCGGAAAAATTCCGAAAAGGGGTCGTCCTGCGGAGCTGCCCCGGAATTTGCGCCGGCCTGTGCGCTGCGTGAGACGGCAACGTTGACAACGGCCGGACCGTTTTGTTCCACGATGCGGGTAAAGTCCGGAAATTGCCCGGCACGAACCGAAGGGGTCGCTTGTGCTGCGGCATTGGCCGAGGTGTGAGCGGATGAGGCGAAAAAGTAGTAACCGGCACTCAGTGCCGTGACGACGCTGCCAATGATCAATTGCCTGGTGATTCTGCTCGAAACCATTGATTCCTCCTGAGGATGATCCGTCGGGCCGACAAGACCGCGACTGGCAGATGGGTCTGCGCAACCTCGGACCCGATCGCACAGAAAGAGTTCCCGGACGCGATTGACGCGATATTCGGCGCCCGCGACAATGCACCCCGGCATCTGTCGAATAGGATAGGTCTTTTTCCGGAAACTAGTCAGTCGGACAAGGCTTTGCGGCGTGCTACACGATGCGTCCGCGGAATGCGGACTTCGAGCAATCGCCGCGCCGACCGGATATCACAACAGAGAAATTAGGAGGAGCAGACATGAGTATCGCCAGCGAGTTCAAGGAATTTGCAGTGAAGGGCAACGTGATGGACCTTGCGGTGGGGGTCATCATCGGCGCAGCCTTTGGCAAGATTGTAGATTCGATTGTCAATGACTTGATCATGCCCATCATTGGCAAGGTGACCGGGGGCCTCGATTTCAGCAATTACTTCATCGGGCTGAACGGGCAGGCGGCCGGCATGACGCTCGCCGATGCAAAAAAAGCCGGTGCGGTGTTTGCCTATGGAAATTTCATCACCGTCCTGCTGGGCTTTATCATTCTGGCATTCATCATTTTTATGATGATCAAGCAGGTAAATCGTTTGAAGAAAGAAGCGCCTCCCGCGCCCGCGATGCCTGCGGCCACACCGGAAGACATCCTGCTGCTGCGCCAGATACGCGACAGCCTCAAGAAGCCATGACGCGCTCTGCCCGATGGGGGGAAAGGTGTTCGCTATGTTGAATCGCCTGGCGATTCTTCACGCGACAGTGGCCGCGCTGGGATTTTGCGCGGCTGCGCAAGCGGAGGAGATGTTGCCGCTGTTCGATGGACATATTCATTACAGCATCGGCGCGACCGAGAAATATTCTCCCGAGCAGATCATCGATATCCTCGATCGGGCCGGCATCCGGCAAGCCCTGCTGGCCAGCACCCCGAACGATGGAACCATCGAGCTCTACAAGCGTTATCCGTCGCGCTTTATTCCCGAGCTGCGTCCTTATCGCAAGACCCGCGATCTGGCTTCCTGGTCGATCGAACGCCGCAGTTGGTATCGCGATCCCGAGACCGTGACCTTCATCGAGCAGGAACTCAAGCGCGGCATCTACCGGGGCATCGGCGAGTTCCATCTCGACGGCGAAGAGGCAGATTCGCCGGTCATTCGACGAATCGTCGAAATTTCAGCGGTGAATAAACTCTGGCTGCATGCCCATTCGGACGCAGTGGCGATCGAGAAGCTGTTTGCGCTCGACCCGAAGGCCCACATTGTCTGGGCACATGCAGGCATGAGCGAGCCTACGGAAACCGTCGATCGGATGCTTGGACGATTTCCCGCCTTGTGGGCCGATCTTTCTTATCGGGACGTCGCGCATGGGGGTGCCCTCGATCCGGCCTGGAAGGCGTTGTTTCTGAAATATCCGGACCGATTTATCTATGGATCCGACACCTGGATTCCGCCGCGTTGGGAAGAGGTGGAAGCCTTGACCCGGGATGCGAGGGGGTGGCTGGCGCAATTGCCGCGGGAATTGGCCGAAAACATCGCCTGGCGCAATGCCGGACGGATATTTGCAAAGTAATAGTCACAATCGAGGGTGATCGGGCTGACAATGTACGTGGGGGCGACGCCCTGGCACGCAAACCTGGTGAAGCGCCGCGATCAGCTCCGCCTGAGCGTTGCCGGCGAGGATGGTGCATTCTTGGCTGGCAGACCCATGCCGACTGTGCTTTAATTGCGGCGCGTTCTATTTCACAACCCGTTCAGGAGGCAAGAAATATGGCTGAGCGTAAAGCTGCGGATAACAGCGCTTCCAAAAGCACAGAGGCGGCCAAGGCTGCCAAGAGCACGGAAGGCACCAAGATCAAGTGGGACGATTCGAACATGAAGAGTTCCTACGCCAACGTGTGCAATGTAACCAGTACACGAGAAGAAGTGGTGATGCTGTTTGGCATCAACCAGGCTTGGAACCGCGGTCAGAAAGAAGTCACCATCCAACTTACCGATCGCGTGATCATCAGCCCCTACGCGGCGAAACGTTTGGCAACCCTGCTTGAGGGTGTGGTCAAGGAGTACGAGAAACGCTTTGGGGCGCTCAACGTGGATGCCCCTGGAAGTTAGGAGACGCAATATCGAGTGCCAAAGGGGGCTCGATTGCGGCAATGGAAGAAGCGGCTCATGGCCGCTTTTTCTTTATGTATTTTGGAGTTTCTCAGATCCGCCGTGCTTCGGCGAAGTGTTTTTTCCAGTAATCGGCCGTGAGCAGATCGGTACGCACCTTGCCGCCGGTGGAGGGCGCGTGAATAAAGCGCCCGTTGCCCAAATACAGGGCGACATGCGAGGCCTTCTTGTCTTCCTGATTAAAAAACAACAGATCGCCTTCGCGCAGATTGTCCATCGATATGAGGGCTGTTGACTTGCGCAACAGCTCGGTGGATCTGGGCAGCGTTACGCCGGAGCGCGCGTAGGTATAGTTAACCAGTCCGCTGCAGTCGAACCCTTCGGGCGTGGCGCCGCCGTAGCGATACGGCGTTCCGATCAATTCTTGGGCATGCGCGACGGCTTTGCGCGCGGTGGCATCGCTTGCGCGCGACGAAGCGGCATCGGGCGTGCTGGCACAGCCGAACAACATGACAAGGAGGCTGATCGCGGGGAGCAGGGGGCGCGCGGTCCGATGCATGCTCAATGTTGCGAGCGGGTCAGGCATTGTTGGATCAAGGGACATGGCTGTCGGGATTTCAATCATCAGATATCGATTTACCTCGCGAAAGTCATGCCAAAGGATAACAGAAGAGCCCGCGATTTTCGGACCTGCTTCGGGGCTCCGACACCCTTATCTTGACCAGGTCAACGCCTTTTACCTGGGTAAGGTCATGAAATTCTGGATGCCGAAATTGTTTCATCTGGCATGGGTTGTAATGATGGGGTGTCTTGCGCTTGGCCAGGCCGCCGCCGGTGTTGTGCCATTATCGGAAAACGGTTTGGCGACTCTGGCGCCCATGCTGGAGAAGATCGCGCCGGCGGTAGTGAATATCGCTGTCTTGTCGCGCTCGCCCGAAGGTTGGAATGGGGGCCAGAAGTGGCGAATTTCTCCCTCTCCTCAGTTCTCTGCCGCGCTTCATTTGTTCTCTTGCCCCGCGCAAAGAGCGCGCATGGGAGGGAGAGGATTTGTTTGAACTTGTTTGTTAATTAACGTGGCGCCCTACTAATCGTGACCACTGTCCTCGTCATGACCTTGCCACTCTTTTTCCTGAAGTAATCGCCACTGTATTTTGCCCGCACCCGAGCGGGGCAGGGCATCGCTGAAGTCAATCCGTCGCGGGACCTTGTAGGCGGCCATATGCGAGCGCGACCAGGTCATGATGTCGTCGGCGCTGACCTGTCCTTTGCGCTCGTCCCTGAGGACCACGACCGCTTTGACGGTTTCGCCGCGGCGGGTGTCGGGCGAGGAGATGACCGCCACTTCCTTGATGTCCGGGTGTTTGTAGAGCGTGGCCTCGACTTCCGCCGGCCAGACCTTGAAACCCGAAGCATTGATCATGCGTTTGAGTCGATCCGCGATGTAATAAAAACCGTCTTCGTCGTAACGCCCGAGGTCGCCCGAGCGCAGAAAGGTCTTGCCTTCGATCTGGATAAACACCTCGGCAGTGGCCTCCGGTCTTTGCCAGTAGCCTTTCATCAGTTGCGGTCCGTGCATGACGATCTCGCCGAGTTCATTCGGCCCGAGCGGGGCGAGTGTTTCCGGATCGATGACCATGGCTTCGGTATCGAAGGTCGGGATGCCGAGGCACTGTTTGCGTAAATCGCCGTGCGGGTTGATGTGTGTTTGCGAAATGGATTCGGTCATCCCGTAGGCTTCCATGTAACGAATGCCGCACAATTCAAAAAGTTTTTGCGCCACCGCTTCGGGCATGGAGGCGCCGCCGCCGAAAATATTCTGCAATGATGAAAGGTTGCGCCCGACGGTCGCGGGGTGGGCGAGCAGGTCCGCTACCATGGTCGGCACGTTGGCCCAGTGGGTGCAGCCGTAATGCTCGATCATGTAACCCGCCGCGTCCGGATTCCAGCGTGGCAGGATGGCGATGGTCGCCCCCGAATAGACCGAGGCGTTAAGGGTGTGCTGCATTCCAGTCACATGAAACATCGGCGCGGTGGACAAGGCTACCGAGTCGGCGCTGAAACCTTCCCACAAGGCGGCGCCCACCAAAGTGTTCATCATGGTGCGATGAGTGTGTGTACAGCCTTTGGATTTGCCGGTTGTGCCGGAGGTGTATAACACGGCGGCGAGGTCATCCGCATTGGTCCGGGCGGGCAGCAGATTGTGCCGAGTGGACATCGCATCCGCCCACGATATGACACTCGGGTCGCTGATCGCCTGACGCGGCTCCCTGAGAAACTCCGGAACGGGAAGTAGTGTGGTGTACTCGGTCAGGTAATCTGCATAGGTCGCAACAATGGCGTGTTGCGCCTGTTTGCCCATCAGCGGCTTGATTTGCGGGTACAGGTCCTGGGCCACAAAACAGGTCGATACGCCGCCGTCCTCGAAGTAGTGCAGCAGTTCATCGGTGACATGCATCGGACTCACCGGCAATACCGCCGCATCGGCGCGCAGGATGGCGTAATAGGCAATCGCAAACTGCGGCGAGTTCTGCATCTGCATCAGCACCCGGTCGCCCTTGCGCACGCCGCAACGGCTTTGCAGGAAGCCCGCCATCACGTCCACTTGCTGCTTGAACTCCTGGTAAGACGTGCGGCTGTCGAAAAAGATCAACGCCGGCTTGTCCGGATAACGCAGGGCGGAAACTTCAAGATTGGTATAAAGCGTGGTTTCCGGCACCGTGAGGTGCCGTGGCAGGTGTTTGGGCCAGTGTTTCAGATGCCGGGCTTCCATTTATCGTTAGGCCTTTAATGACAAAAGCGTTAACACGAAGGTACACGAAGGAAATCCTGAAAAAATGACCGAATGGAAATGTAGCCGGGAAAAAAATGTGCCGTGCGGGATATTCGTTTCACTTGATCTCGTCTTCCTTCGTGTTTCCTTCGTGATCCTTCGTATTAAAGCGTTTAGCCTTTGGGTTTTACGCAATTGCCATGACTCACATTACGCCAGATTTTGCATTGATCTTATTTTCCGCTTCCTGCAACAGACGCCACTGTATCTTGCCTGTGGCGGATTTCGGAAGACTTTCGACGAATTCCACCATCCGTGGCACCTTGTAGGCGGCCATCTGGCCGCGTGCCCAGGTCATTATTTCATCGCCGCTGACCTTGCCTTGACGACCCTCCTTCAATACCACCACCGCCTTGACACTTTCGCCGCGACGCGGGTCCTGACTGCCGATGATGCAGGCCTCGCGTATGTCCGGGTGGCGGTAGAACAGGGACTCTACTTCGGCGGGCCAGACTTTGTAGCCCGCGGCATTGATCATGCGCTTGAGCCGGTCGACAATGAAGAAATAGCCGTCCTCATCGTAGTAACCCAGGTCGCCGGTGCGAAAAAAACGCCGCCCCTCGATGTCGATGAAGGCAGCTTCGGTGGCGGCCGGGTTTTTCCAGTAGCCCAAAAAAATCTGCGGGCCGTGAGAGACGATTTCGCCGGTCTCCCGGGGGCCGAGTTCAGCCAGCGTGTCGGGATTGACCACCCGGGCATCAGTGTTGCAGATCGGGATGCCCAGGCATTGTTTTTTTGTGCGCTTTGGCGGATTGATGTGAGTGGGCGCGATGGTCTCCGACAGTCCGTAGCCTTCCACGTAAGTCAGCCCGGTCAGATCGTACAGATGTTGTGCCACGGCTTCTGGCATGGCCGCGCCACCCCCGCCGATGTGTTGCAGGCTCGATAGATCGTAGCGACCCAGAGTGGAATTGGACAGAAAGTCGATCGCCATGGTGGCAATATTGGTCCAGCCGTTGATGCGGAAGCGCTCGATGAGTTGGCAGGCCATGTCCCGGTCCCATCGGGTGGTCAGTACGAGGGTGCCGCCGGCATAAATCGGCTGGTTCATGCTGCATTGCATGCCGCTGACGTGAAACAACGGCAGCGTCCCGAGAATCACCGAATAAGGCGTCATATCGGTCCACAGGGCGCCGGCAATGGTGGTACTCATGACCGTGCGGTGGGTGTGGATGCAGCCCTTTGGCTTGCCGGTGGTTCCCGAGGTATAGGGCATGACACATAAATCGTCCGGCCCGGCGAGATGCGGGCCGGGCGACAAGTTCTGCCCGAGCGCGTCTTGCCATGTCGTCACCCCCGGTTCGCGTATGTCACGCCGCGGCGCGGCGACTGACTCGGGAAGCTTGAGGTCGGTGGGTTCGGCAACTGAATCGGAGTAGGCCGCGACGATCAGACTTCGCAGGCCCTCGCCCAGCAGAGGTTGAACCTGCTGATAAAGTTCCTGGCCGACCATGGCAACGGTGGCATCGCTGTCGGCCAGGTAATGCCGCAGTTCCTCGGTCAGATTCATCGTGTTGACGGGCACTACCATGGCGTCGGCACGCAGAATGGCATAAAAGGCGATGATGAACTGCGGACTGTTTTGCATGAACAGCAGCACCCGATCACCACGTTTTACGCCGGCATGCTGCTGCAGAAAACCCGCCATTGCATCGACGTCGTGCTTCAGCTGCCGGTACGTCATGGGCGTGTCATAGAACCAGATCGCAGTCTTGTCCGGGAAGCGTCCGGCGGTGTCCGCCAGGTTTTGATACACGCTGGCCTGTGGCAGAATGATCTCGTGGGGAATGTTCTCGGGCCAGAATTGGTAATGCCTGGGTTCCATGTATGTCTGGGCTGAAGTCGTCATTTTCGTTGCAGTGCAAACAAACAATGGCACCGCCGGGAAGCAAATGTAGTCTGCCACTTCGGTCCCGGTCAACGTCTCTTGCTTTACCGACTGCCGGGCTTGTGCCACTATCCTAGGCGTATTGTCTCAGTCGGTTGGCGCTATTCGGTGCGTGGTCCTACGCAATACTCTCTCTCCCTTGACGGGACAGAGTGGGAGAGAGGGTGAAATGGTCGCATGGACCCGAGCCGTCCCCTCTCCCCAACCCCTCTGCTACGCTTCAAGTGTGCCCTTGTCCCGCAAGCAGAGAGGGGCTGAAGTGCTAAAACAAGTGCCACCGAAGGACGACTTGGTTTCGAGTTTGGGGGAGGCATGTTGGCGGACGCTATAAAAAAAGAACAAGTTGCGCCGACCATCGCCGCGGCTGCGTTGCTGCGAGTGGAGAATCTCGGTGTCCGGTTCGGCGGCATCATCGCGCTGGAAGACGTGTCGTTCGAGGTATCGTCTGGCCAAGTCGCGGGGATCATCGGCCCCAACGGGGCTGGGAAGACCACGCTCTTCAACTGCCTTTCGCGCCTATATCCGTTTCAGGCCGGTAACATTTTCTTCGATGGAAAATCGCTGATCGAAATTCCCCGTCACAGCATCGCCGCCAGCGGCATTGGCCGCACCTTCCAGAACCTCGCGCTATTCCGGTCCATGAGCGTGCTGCACAACGTGATGGTCGGTGCCCATTGCCGCAGCCGGGGCGGGTTCCTTGCCAATGCGCTACGCCTGCCCGGCGTCGCGGGTGAAGAGACCCGGGTCGCGGCACGGGCGCATGAGCTGATTGCACTACTTGAGTTGCAGTCGCACGCGCAAACGCGGGTGGCGGATCTGCCCTTTGGCACTCAGAAACGGGTCGAACTCGGACGCGCGCTCGCCGCCGAACCCCGGCTATTGTTGCTCGACGAACCGGCTGCCGGTCTGAACCATGAAGAAATCGAAGCCTTGGCCGTCCTGATCCGCCGCATTCGCGACGAGCTGGGGGTGACGATCTTACTGGTCGAGCACCACATGAGTCTGGTGATGCGTTTGTCGGATAAGGTGGTGGCGCTGAATTTCGGACGCAAAATCGCCGATGGAACGCCTGCCGAAGTGCAGCGCGACGAAAACGTGATCCAGGCCTACCTCGGGAAAGAGAAGTAATGGCGCTGCTCGAAGTGAGCGACCTGAATGCCGGCTATAACGCAATCGATGTGTTGCGTGGCGTGGGCTTTGCGGTCGAGGAAGGCGGTATTACCACCATCCTGGGCGCCAACGGTGCAGGCAAGACCACGCTTCTGCGCGCAGTCAGCGGCCTGATTCGGCGTCGAGGGTCGATCAAGTTCTCCGGACAATCGGTGGAAACTCTGGCGACCGAAGATCTCGCGCGGCTGGGCATCGCGCATGTGCCCGACGGGCGCGGCACGTTTCTGGAATTTACCGCGGAAGAAAATCTGCGCATCGGCGCCTACACCCGCAAGGACCGGCAGGCCGTGGCCCGCGATTTCGAGCGGGTCTATGGTTATTTTCCGCGACTCAAGGAACGCCGTCATCAGCAGGCAGGTACCCTGTCCGGCGGAGAACAGCAGATGCTGGCCATCGGCCGCGCGCTGATGCTGGCGCCCAAACTTCTGTTACTTGACGAACCTTCCTTCGGCCTTGCGCCGCTGGTCGTGCAGGACATCTTCCGCATTCTGCGCAGCATCAACAAAGAAGACAACGTCGCCGTGTTGCTGGTGGAACAAAATGCAACGCTGGCACTGGATCTCGCTGACCACGCCTATCTTCTGGAAACCGGCACCGTGGTGATGTCCGGCGCTGCCGAAAAAATCCGTTCCGACGACACCGTGAGGCGGGTTTATTTGGGGTACTGAAGGCATGGCGAAGTTCGGATTGTTTCGTGAGAAATTAGCGGTGGGCTTGTGCTATCAAACGGCTTAAACAACTCTCTCACCGCGGAGGACGCAGAGGACGCGGAGGAAATTAAATGACAAAGCGAGCAATAAATGTATCACACGCAATGATAGGACAAGATTTCGTGCCTTTAACTCGGTACCGTTACTCCTGCTTTTCCTCTGCGTCCTCCGCGTCCTCCGCGGTGAGAGCTTTAATCTTCAGGAGGTGCTCGTAGTGGAAGCCTTTCTGCATCAGGTGTTTTCAGGCTTGGCGGCGGGCGGGGTGTATGCGAGCCTGGCCCTGGCGCTGGTGATGATTTATCAGTCGACCAGCCACATCAATTTTGCGCAGGGCGAAATGGCCATGTTCTCGACCTACCTGGCCTGGCACATGATGAATGTAGGCGTGCCGTATTGGTGGGCCTTTCTGCTGACCATCGCCATTTCGTTTGCGGCCGGGGTGGTGATCGAGCGGGTGATTATCCGCCCGGTGGAACACGCGCCGGTGTTGTCGATCATCACCGTGTTTGTCGCGCTGCTGGTGATCTTCAACAGCGTTGCCGGCTGGATTTACACCTACACCATCAAGACCTTTCCCAGTCCGTTTCCCGAGCAGCCGTTGTTCGGCAATCGTTTTATCTCCTCGCACGAGTTGGGCGCCATCGGCATCACCCTGGTGGTGCTGGTGACGCTGTTTGCGTTTTTTCGTTTCACGCCGCTCGGCTTGGCGATGCGCGCCGCGGCGCAGAATTCGGTGTCCAGTCGCCTGGTAGGGGTGCGCGTGAGCTGGATGCTGGCACTGGGCTGGGGGTTGGCAGCAGCGGTGGGCGCTGTCGCCGGCATGTTGGTCGCCCCGATTGTTTATCTGGAACCGAACATGATGTCCGGCATATTGCTCTATGCCTTCGCCGCCGCCCTCGTGGGCGGTATAGACAATCCCTTCGGCGCGGTGTTCGGCGGTTTTCTGGTCGGCGTGCTGGAAAATCTGCTCGGCGCCTATGTGATCGGCACCGAACTGAAGCTGACCGTGGCGCTGGTGCTGATCATTGGTGTGTTGCTGTTTAAACCGACGGGGTTTTTTGGGAAGGTGTTTGTGACCAGGGTGTGAGGTGTGAGGTGTGTGGTGCGAGGTGCGAGGTGTGAGGTGGGAGGTGCGAGGTGCGAGGTGCGAAGGAATTATGGGTGAAGGGTGAAGGGTGAAGGGTGAAGGGTGAAGGGTGAAGGGTGAAGGAAGGGAAGCTCCCTTCCCCCTCCGGGGGAAGGGCTGGGGATGAGGGGAGTTCTTTCTGAATTTTCTCGTACCTCACACCTCTCACACCTCGTACCTCAGACCTCAGACTTCACACCTTGTCACAAACGAATGTGAACGATGCAGATTATGGATAACACGACGACGACCGTATCGGCTTCGCCTCCTGGCTACGCAGGGCTATCACTTCCTACTTGGAAGTCGATAGGCCTGGCTGCCTTGTTGTGTGCTGCGGTGGTGCTGCCGTTCCTGATCAGCAGCTACCGGGTGTTCCAGTTCAACATGGTGCTGGTGTATGCCATCGTGCTGCTGGCGCTGAACATGCTCACCGGCTACAACGGTCAAATATCTCTGGGGCATGGGGCGTTCTACGCCATCGGCGCCTATGTTGCCGCTATTCTCATGGACCAAGCGGGCTGGCCGTACTGGGCGACACTCCCTGTGGCAGGAATCGCGTGTTTTGTTTTTGGTTTCTTGTTCGGCCTGCCGGCCTTGCGGTTGCATGGGCACTATCTTGCGCTGGCGACCTTTGCACTCGCAGTCGCCACACCCCAGATTCTCAAATACAAACACTTCGAACATTGGACTGGAGGCGTGCAGGGCATTGTCATCATCAAGCCCGATCCGCCCTTTGGTTTGAAGATTTCCGCGGATCAATGGCTTTACCTCTTCACGTTGGCGGTATTGATTTTGGTATTCGTGGTTGGCTGGAATCTACTACGCGGCCGAGTCGGGCGCGCGCTGGTGGCGATCCGCGACCACCCGATCGCCGCCGAGGCCATGGGCATCAATATCGCGTTGTACAAATCGCTGACCTTCGGTGTGAGCGCGCTGTTCACCGGCATTGCAGGAGCCCTGGGAGCCATTGTGATCCAGTTCGTCGCACCGGACAGTTTTGCCGCCGGGCTGTCGATCAATTTCCTGGTCGGCATTGTCATCGGCGGCATTGGCTCGATATCGGGCGCGATCTACGGGGCGATGTTCATCCAGTTCGTGCCCAATTTCGCCGACCAGATTTCCAAGGCCGCGCCTTGGGCGATTTACGGCGTGTTTTTGCTGGCATTCGTTTATCTGATGCCCACCGGGGTGGCGGGGTTTGTACGTCTGGCCTTGGGGAAGGTTCGAAGTGTGTTCCGGAGACCTAACGCTTGAGAAGCCTTGAGTGAAGTGCGCAATGCCGTAATGAGGAAATTCAGGGTGCGGACAGGTTCAAAGGGAAGTCATTTTTACTCGTTAAGACTGAAGGGGGTGCGAAAATGAAAATCATAAGTCATTTCCAGATTCTGGTTCTTACGGCACTTGTTTTGGCGGCGACCTCGGCGCTTGCGGACAAGAAGTACGGTCCCGGTGTCACCGACACTGAAATCAAGATTGGCCAGACGATGCCCTACAGCGGGCCGGCTTCGTCCTACGGCACCATCGGGCGATCGCAGCTCGCTTATTTCAAGATGATCAACGACCAGGGCGGTATCAATGGGCGCAAGATCAACTTGATCAGCGTTGACGATGCTTACAGTCCGCCCAAGACCGTGGAGCAGACCCGGCGTCTGGTGGAGCAGGACGAAGTGCTGTTTACTTTTCAGAGCCTCGGTACGCCGACCAATACCGCGACCCAGAAGTACATGAATGCCAAAAAGGTGCCGCAGCTATTTATCGCCACCGGCGCGACAAAATGGGGCGATCCGAAGACCTTCCCCTGGACCATGGGTTGGCAGCCGAACTATCAGACCGAAGGCCAACTGTATGCGCAGTATCTGCAACGGCACAAGCCTGATGCCAGGATCGCCGTCTTGTACCAGAACGACGACTACGGTAAGGACTATGTAAAGGGATTGCACGATGGCCTGGGCAGTCAGTCCGGCCGATTTATCGTTCAGGAGATCAGCTACGAAGTGACCGATCCGACGGTGGATTCGCAAATCGTGTCGCTGAAGGCGTCGGGCGCGGATGTCCTCCTCATTTTTGCCATACCGAAATTCGCGGCCCAGGCGATCCGCAAGACTTACGACATGGGTTGGAAACCGATGATCTTCATCAACAATGTTTCGGCTTCGGTGGCTGCTGTCCTGCAACCTGCAGGATTGGATAAATCGGTCGGGCTGATCACGGCGCTTTATCTCAAGGATCCCACGGATCCTCAATGGGAGAGCGATGCGGCGATGAAGGAGTGGTTTGTCTGGATGAAGAAATATTATCCGGACGGCGATCTCAAAGAGCTGTTCAACGTCTACGGCCACGCGGCGGCACAGACGCTGGTGCAGGTCCTGAGGCAATGCGGCGATGACCTGACTCGCGAAAACGTGATGCGCCAGGCCGCGAACCTGAAAAATATCGAAATCCGGTTGTTGTTGCCGGGCATGAGGATCAACACGAGCCCGACTGACTTTTACCCGATCGAGCAGGTCCAGCTTGCACGATTTGACGGCACCAGGTGGGTGTTGTTCGGGGAGGTGCTTGGCAAGTAGCTTGTCGCAGGAGGCCGCGACAAATCCCTCGCCTGATTTATTCTGTAATGTAGAGCGACCGCTTTGTGAAGCCGCCTACCGGCTGCCGGTTTGCCGGGCGGGCTGTATGGACCACAGCCAGGGGAGGCAATTTTCCGATTGGGGATGACATGATTTGGCCACTGGTCGTTGCTGACCTCTAGCGCAACGTATACACTTGTCCGTAGATACATTTTTCGTGGAGCCTGTATGAAAACAGCGAAAGTCTTCAAACAAGGCAATAGTCAGGCGGTGCGGTTGCCCAAGGAATTTCGTCTGGTCGAAGGCGAAGTGGAAATTCGTCGCGAAGGCGATGCGATTGTGTTATTGCCGAAATTGTCCACCCGCTGGCGTCACGTCCGCGCATGCCTGGGAAAGTTCAAGGGAGAGTTTGAGCGCAATCAAACGCCGCGGCCAGACAAGCGGGCTTGGTAGCAATGGCTTGGCTGCTCGACACCGATACCTGCATCTACTTGCTCACGGGCAAGCAGCCTGTTTTTCAGAAAAACGTGCTTTCCCGGCTGGATACTCTGCCGCGTAACGAGCGTCCTCTGATATCCACGGTAATGCTGTCCGAACTGGAATATGGTGTCAGGAAAAGTCGTTGGCGCAAGGCAAATCAGGCCTTGTTGCAACAGTTTTTGCTGGACTTCGATGTTATTGACTATGGAGCGAGTGCGGCCGATCGTTACGGCGAATTGCGTGCCGATCTGGAAAAGCGGGGTCAACCGATCGGCCCCATGGATATGATGATCGCTGGTCACGCGCTTTCACTGGCGGCAACTCTAGTGACACACAATACCAGCGAGTTCGCAAGGGTAAAAGGCTTACGACTGGAAGACTGGGTGAATTGAGAAATGCTAGCAACGCAAGACGCGAGAGGAGAATGGATATGAAAAACAAAATGCTGCTTACAACGTGGCTTGCATTGTGGATGGCTGTCGCACCTGCGCTGGCGGAAAAGAAGTACGGCCCTGGAGCTACCGACACCGAAATCAAGATCGGCAACACCATGCCTTACAGCGGCCCAGCTTCCGCCTACGGCACCATCGGCCGGGCGGAGGCCGCATACTTCAAGATGATCAACGATCAAGGCGGCGTCAACGGTCGCAAGATCAACTTCATCAGTTTGGATGACGGCTACAGCCCCCCGCGCACAGTGGAGCAGGTGCGAAAACTCGTGGAGCAGGATCAGGTGCTGCTGCTCGCCGGCACGCTGGGCACACCGCCCAATTCGGCAATTCACAAATACGTCAACGCCAAAGGCGTGCCGCACATCTTCGTCAACACTGGCGCCACCAAATGGGGCGACCCGAAGAATTTTCCCTGGACCATGGGTTTTAACCTCAACTACCAGGCCGAGGGGAAGATTTACGCCAACTACCTTCTTGAAACCAAACCCGACGCAAAAATCGCCATACTTTTTCAGAATGACGATTACGGCAAGGACTACGTGAAGGGCCTGAAGGATGGCCTCGGCGACAAGGCTGCCAAAATGGTCATCGCGGAGGTCAGTTATGAAGTGACTGATCCCACCATCGATTCCCAGATCGTCACGCTCAAGGCCTCCGGCGCCGATACGTTTTTTAACGTAACCACACCCAAATTCGCGGCCCAAGCGATACGCAAGGTTTACGACATGGGCTGGAAGCCGCTCCATATACTGAATCAGGTATCGTCGTCGGTTGGCGCAGTACTGACGCCCGCCGGACAGGAAAAGTCAGTGGGCCTGATCACTGCCAATTACTTCAAGGATCCGGTCGACCCCCAGTGGCAGAACGAGCCGGAATTCAAGGCGTACGCGGCGTGGATGAAGAAGTATTATCCGGAAGGCGATATTCGGGACAGCAACAATGTTCCCGGATATCTGATTGCCCAGGGGGTGGTGCATGTGCTCAAAGCCTGTGGCGACGATCTGAGCCGTGAGAACGTCATGAAGCAGATGATGAGCATCAGAGATTTCCAGGTGCCGATGATGCTCCCGGGCATCAAGTGGAACACCAGCGCCAGCGATTTTTTCCTTATCGAGTCGGCACAGCTTCAGCGCTTCGATGGCAAGGAATGGGTGAGGTTTGGGAAAGTGCTGGGGAAGTGAGGGAAATGCGGTGACGAGGGGCGGGTGACAGGTGACGGGTGAACGGCGTGAGGGGGAATTGTCTAGCCCCTGGCCCCTAGCCCCCAAAATGTTTTTCTATGCGAGGAATACTCATGGACTTCAAAGGCAAGGTGGCTCTTGTCACCGGTGGTGGCAATGGCATTGGACGCGCAGTCGCATTGGCGTTCGCGCAGCTTGGCGCCCAAGTTGTTGTTGTTGATCTTGATGCGAAGGCAGGCGAGGGGACTGCTGGCCTTATCAAGCAGCAGGGCGGCGATGCACTCGCTGTGACAGCCGATGTGACCAAGTCAGCCGAGGTGCAGGCCTATGTCCGGGCAACGCTGGGCAAGTACGGACGCATCGACTGCTTCTTCAACAATGCCGGAATCGAGGGGAAAGTCGCGCCTGTCGAGAACTATGACGAGGCAGTGTTCGATCAGGTCATCAGCGTCAACGTAAAAGGCGTTTTCCTCGGCATGCGTTACGTTCTGCCGGTGATGTTGAAGCAGGGTGGCGGCGCCATCGTCAACACGTCCTCGGTCGCGGGTCTTATTGCATCGCCGGGCATGTCGGCCTATGTTGCCTCCAAGCACGCGGTCATTGGTCTGACCAAGACGGTCGCCGCGGAAGTGTCGTCCAGGGGTGTCCGTGTCAACGCAATATGTCCAGGTCCTGTGGACACGCGGATGATCCATTCGCTCGAATCCCAGGTCAATCCGGGTGATCCGACATTGGTCGGTGAGCGCTATCGGGCATCGATCCCGTCCGGTCGATATTCGACGCCAGAGGAAATCGCCAATATGGTGGTCTTCTTGTGCTCGGATATGTCATCCAACACGACTGGCGGGCAATTTGTCGTCGACGGTGGGCGCGCGTTGGGAGCGGGTGCTGTCGCGTCGATGGGGCCGGAAAAGGGCTGACGTTGTTCCGCCCGTACTGTGTCGTTAACGCGGAGCAGCGACCGTAAGACACCGACTACACGTCCCAGGGGTTCGGTCTTTCCACCGCAATGCCGTATTTCTCGATGGCGCGGGCCACGACTTTTTTGTCGAGCTTGCCCTCATCCGCCAGGGCCTTAAGTGCCGCAACAGTGACGTGATGACGATCGACTTCGAAGAAGTCGCGCAGCGCGGCGCGTGAGTCGCTACGCCCGAAGCCATCGGTGCCCAGGGTCACGTATTTGCGCGGCACCCAGGTACGGATCAGATCCGGCACGGTGCGCATGTAATCCGTGGCGGCGATGACCGGGCCTTGGGTGCCTGCGAGGCAACGCTCGACCCAGCTCTGTTTGGCGCTTGCGTCCGGGTGCAGGCGGTTCCAGCGCTCCGCGCCCATGCCATCGCGGCGCAGTTCGGTGAAACTGGTCACGCTCCAGGCATCGGCGGCGATGGCCCAGTCTTTTTCCAGCAACTCGGCAGCGGCCAGCACTTCGCGGAGGATGGTTCCCGCGCCGAGCAGTTGCACGGTTTGGGAACCCTTCTTCGCCTTGCCTTCGCGAATCCGGTACATGCCTTTGAGAATGCCTTCCTCGGCGCCTTTGGGCAGGGCCGGGAGAGGGTAATTCTCATTCATCACCGTGACGTAATAAAAAACGTCTTCCTGCTTTTTCAGCATGCGCTGCATGCCGTCACGGATGATGACGGTCAGTTCGTAACCGTAGGCTGGATCGTAGGCCACACAATTCGGCACCGTCGAAAAAAGCAGATGACTGGAACCATCTTCGTGTTGCAGTCCTTCACCGGAAAGCGTGGTGCGGCCGGCCGTGGCGCCGAGCAGGAAGCCGCGCGAGCGGGAATCCGCCGCGGCCCAGATCAGATCGCCGATGCGTTGAAAGCCGAAGCAGGAATAAAAAATATAGAACGGCAGCATCGGCACGCCGTGCGCCGAATAGGAAGTCGCAGCCGCGAGCCAGGACGAAATTGCGCCGGCTTCGGTAATGCCCTCTTCGAGGATCTGGCCGTTTTTGGCTTCCTTGTAATACAGCAGTTCGTCCTTGTCCTCCGGTTCGTAGAGCTGGCCATGCGGGGAATAGATGGCCACCTGGCGGAATAAGGATTGCATGCCGAAAGTGCGTGCCTCGTCGGCTACGATCGGAACGATGTGTTTGCCGAGGTCCTTGTCGCGCAGCAATTGCGAAAGCATGTTCACGAACACCATGGTGGTGGATTGTTCGCGATCGCCGCTGCCTTCCAGCATCCGCGCGAAAGTGTCCAGCGCGGGCACCGGCAGCGTGACGGACTTGGGAATCCGGGAAGGAACGTAACCACCCAGGGCCTGACGACAGGAATGCAGGTATTTCATTTCCGGCGAATCGGAATCGGGCCTGAAGAAACGCAGTTCCTCCACGTCCTTGTTGGACAAGGGCAGGGCGAAGCGGTCGCGGAAGGCGAGCAATACATCGTCTTCGAGTTTCTTCGCCTGGTGTGCCGTCATCTTGCCTTGTGCAGCGGTGCCCATGCCGTAGCCCTTCTTGGTCTGCGCGAGGATCACCGTGGGGCGGCCCTTGTGGGCCATTGCTGCGTGGTAGGCGGCATAAATCTTGATCGGATCATGGCCGCCGCGCTTCAAGCGGTCGATGTCCTCGTCGGACATGTGCGAGACCAGTTGCTGAAGTTCGGGATACTTGTTGAAGAAGTGCTCGCGGTTGAAGCGCCCATCGGTGGCGGCGTATTTCTGGAATTCGCCGTCCACAGTTTCGTGCAGGCGCTTGAGGATGATGTTGTCCCGGTCACGGGCGAACAAGGGGTCCCAATCGGAGCCCCACATCACCTTGATGACGTTCCAGCCGGCGCCGGCATACAGGCCTTCGAGCTCCTGCACGATGGAACCGTTGCCGCGAACCGGACCGTCGAGCCGCTGCAAGTTGCAGTTCACCACGAAAATCAGGTTGTCCAGTCCTTCGCGGGCCGCCATTGACAGGCCGGCGATGGATTCCGGTTCGTCCATTTCGCCATCGCCGACGAAGCACCAGACTTTGCGGTTTTTGGTTTCGAGAATTCCGCGGTCCTCGATATAGCGCATGAAATGCGCCTGATAAATGGCGTTGATCGCACCCAGCCCCATCGAGCCGGTGGGAAATTGCCAGAACTCGGGCATCAGCCAGGGGTGACAGTAGGAGGACAGCCCTTTGCCACCGGTTTCCCGGCGATAGTGGTCCAGCTGTTCCTCGGTTAAGCGGCCTTCCAGAAAGGCGCGGGCATAAACGCCCGGCGCGGAATGCGGCTGAAAATAAATCGCGTCGCCAGTCTGGCCGGCGCGGAAAAAATGGTTGTAGGCCACTTCGAATAAATCGGCGGAGGAGGCGTAGGTGGCGACATGGCCGCCCAGTTCCGAATTGGCGCGGTTGGCGCGCACCACCATCGCCAGCGCGTTCCAGCGTACCAATGCCGAAATGCGGGCCTCGATCTCCGGATTGCCGGGGAACTGCGGCTGTTCTGCAAGCGGCACCGTGTTGGCATAGGGTGTGTTCAGCACCGGCGGCATCGGCACCCGCTTCATGCGGGCGTGATCCAGCAGTTTGCGCAGAAGGAACGTAGCCCGCTCCTGCCCTTCGTTTTGGACGATGGCGTCGAAGGCATCCAGCCACTCCCTGGTCTCGACGGGGTCGAGATCCTGGCTCAATACGCGCCAGAGGCCGGAAACGCTGATGTCCGAAATGTCGCTCATGAATACTGGTCTCCGCTTGTTGGGCGCCCTTCGGTAAGCAGGCGCTGGGTGGGTGATTTTCTGGGGCAGCATGCTAGCGTGCTTTGCGAAGCATGGGGTTTCGTTTGGCCCCTGGAAAAACGTAAAATACGCAACAAAATAGCGGAGATATTGAATGGCACAGCACAAAATGCCGGAATTGGTATTGGATTCGACAGACTGGAAGATTCTCGGTCTGATGCAGGGCGATGCCCGTTTGTCCAACGTCGATCTGGCCAGGGCGGTGGGGCTCTCTCCCTCGCCGTGCCTGAATCGCGTGCGGGTACTGGAGGAGGCCGGTTACATCAGTCGCTACGTGACCCTGCTCGATGCGCTGAGGCTGGGATTAAAAGTCAGCGTGTTCATTCAGGTCACGCTGGAACGCCAGATCGAATCGGCCCTGGGCACCTTCGAAAAAGCCATCCGTGAGCGGCCGGAAGTCATGGAGTGTTACCTCATGACTGGCGACGCCGATTACCTGCTGCGCGTGGTGGTGCCGGATATTCAGATGTTGGAGGAGTTTATTCTGAACTTCCTGACCAAGGTGCCAGGCGTGGGCAATATCCGCTCGAGCTTCGCGCTCAAACAGGTGAAGTATCAGACGGCGTTGCCGCTGCCTGCGGCAGCAGGCGCGAGGCACGAGGCGCGAGGCACCAGGGGGAAAAAGCGCAAAGGGTGAGTCGGTCAGCCTCATTCTTCAAAAAAAGCGCTCACCGCGGAGGACGCCAAGGACGCGGAGGAAAATCGAAACAATCGGGAAATGTAAGTGTAAGTGATTGTTCAGCACAGCCCGCCTATTTTGAGGAGGGGAGGCTCTGCTCAAGTCTCGCCAATTTTTACAATGGGGTCCATTGCAGCCTAAGCATCATTCGTATGTCTTTCCTCCGCGCCCTCAGCGTCCTCCGCGGTGAGAGAGTTGCTTTAAGATCTTTCGGAAATTCAAGCCGGAGGCGGCACAGTCTTTTTCATCGCCTCACGAGCTTCCATGGTCTTCCACAGGCGCGCGAGGTTGGTGTATTTGTCCTGAGGAAAAAACTGCGGCATGCGCACGGCAAGAAAACCAAGGTGACAGCAGATCGCGAGATCGGCCAGTGTCATCGAATTGCCGACCAGCCATGGGCGGCTGCCCAGGTGAGTATCGAGTGCGGCGAGGCCGGCGTCGATTTTGCCGCGCAGACGGGTCAGGTAAGCTTGGCTGCGCAAGGCTTCATCGTGGAAACGGTTCTCGTAAAGGCTTGACGCCACGGCGTCCATCGTGCCGTCGGCCACGGCTTCCAGGCGCCGGACGTCCAGGCGGACGTCCGCGTCCGCGGGAATAAATCGCGGGTTGGGATACTTGCCGTCCACATAGTCCGCGATCAGTGGGGAGTTGATAATCACCCGTCCGTCGTCGAGCTTCAGCGATGGCACCTTGCCCACCGGGTTGATGGTCTGGTAGTCGTTAGGTTCCCAGACATTCATCATCTCGACTTCATGGGGAACATTTTTCTCGATCAGCATCACGCGGATCTTGCGGGCAAACGAACTGGCGGGGGAGGCGTAGAGTTTCATTTTGGTGTGAATGAGTGAAGGGGGAAGGCGTGAACGGCGGGACAACGGCTTCCACGATTTCAAGCTGTCATTTTAGCTGCGTCCGGATTTCCGGTGGCAGAAACAGCGCGGGATTGACCCGGGCGTTATTCAGACTCACGGTCCAATGCAGATGCGCACCGGTCACCCGTCCGGTTTTTCCGACCAGACCAATTTGTTGTCCGCGGGCAAGCTTCATTCCTTTCGATACCTCAATCCGACTCAGGTGGTTGAACATGCTTACCATGCCTTGGCCGTGGTCGAGCAGAACGGTGTTGCCATTGAAAAAATAATTGCCGGTTTCGAGTACGGTGCCGGCTGCCGGCGCGGTAATGGGAGTACCCTCGGCCGCCGCAATGTCGAGCCCGGCGTGCGGTTGACGTGGCTGATCGTTGAAAAATCGCCGCAGTCCGAAAGCACTGGAGAAGGGGCCCTTCGCAGGCATATCGAAAATCAGCCTGTCTGGTGCATCTTCGCTCCAGACCGTGAAAGCGCGTTTCTGTATCTGCGATTCGCGTTCGATACGCTTCAAGTCCTCGGGTTCCGGATCGACCTGGCGTTTGTTGGCGATGGTGAGGCGTTGAACTTCGTATTCCTTGTCGCCGACCTCAAAGCTCGGGATGTTTTCCGTGCCGTCCACCGTTTTAACGCTCAGGGTGTAGGAGCCCGGTGAGAGAGAGAGGGGGAGGCCAACGATGGCCTGCCAAGTATCGAATTCCCGCACGACCATTACCCGATTGCCCTGAAATTCTACGCGCGGCACCGCTTCCGCGACGCTGCCGACAGAAATGATCGCGATGCCGCCCGGTACGGCCTCGGGCTCGGGGAATTGGGCGAGGGCTTGGGCTGCACTTACCGCCAGGAGGCTAAGGGACAGAATGCGTACCGCCCTCGACAGGGGCGAGGAGCGAGGGGCGAGGGGCGAGGTCGGAATCTTCATGTTGGCGCCTATTTTGCCCGTTCGGTTGAGGAATAGCATTCCCGCGTATCAGGCAAGGTGAAAATCAAGGAGGTACGGCGCCTTCGGTCGATGCTCAGACCCTTGACTTGACGAAATTATTTAGGTGGTCGATAGTCCCGCCACCTTCATCCGGTCGGCTGGCACAGTGTGTGTCGGTTACCGAGTCGGAAACAACAAAAAAGGAAACACTGAATAAGTGTCTTCCCCGCGAAGGCGGGGAACCAGATGTCTTTGAAAAACCTGGATTCCCGTTTTCACGGGAATGACAATTTGGGACTTATTCAGTGTTTCCAAAATACTTTCGGAGAACGCATGGTTGGAGTCACTGGCATGGAGTACTGCGCTGCGCTTGCCGGCCGCGATGATCCGCTTCAGCGTAAAAGCGCCTTGAGGGCGCTGGCACGATGAGCACTCCGAATCCTCTTGGCAGTTGGGAATTGCCCGAGGAACTGCGCATGCTGCGTGAGACCACGCGCCGTTTCATGGACAATGAAGTCAAGCCCGCCGAAGCCAGCGAGCCGCATGATGCCTATGATCTCCCCGAGGAGAAGCTGCGGCCGCTCCAGGAAAAGGCCAAGACCCTGGGCCTGTGGTGCGTGCAGACGCCTGCCGAATACGGTGGCGCCGGGCTCAATCTGCTGGGCCAATGTGTCGTCGCCGAGGAATCGTCCAAGTGCAAGATGGGCGCTTACATCCCGGCGTGCGGTGCCTTCGGCTTCGATCCTCCCAACATCATCTTCAAGGGTCGTAAGGACCAGATCGAGAAATACGCCATTCCCGCCATTCGAAATGGCGACAAGACCTTCGTCGCCATTACTGAGCCGAGCGGCGGTTCCGACCCGGGGCGTGCCATTCGCACGCGCGCGCAGCGCAAAGGCGATCGCTACATCATCAACGGCACCAAGATCTTCATCACAGGCGTAGGCCAGTCGAAGTGGGGCGTGGTGTTCGCGCGCACCGGCGGGCCGGGGCGCAGCGGAGTGAGCGCCTTTATCGTGGAGCGCGACCAACCCGGGCTGCGCTGGTCGCCCTTCCCGGTGATCCGGTCCTACTCTCCCTACGAGCTGAGCTTCGAGGACTACGAAGTGCCGGCCGAGAACATGCTGGGTGAAGAAGGCAAGGGATTTTCCTTCGCCGAAGAATGGCTGGTGCATGAACGCGCTCCTTATGCGGCGGCGACTATCGGGCTCGGCCAGGCCGCTCTCGACATGGCTGTCGAGTGGGCGCTTCAACGCGAGACTTTCGGCGGATTGCTTTCCGACCGGCAAGCCATACAGTGGATGCTGGCGGATTCCGAAATCGAACTGCGCGCGGCGCGGCTACTGGTCTATGAGGCGGCGTGGCAGGCGGATCGCGGGCAGGATAGCAAACTCGCCGCGTCCGTTGCAAAGGTCTACGGTACAGAAACCGCCGGGCGCGTGGTGGACCGCTGTATCCAGATCTTCGGTGGCATGGGTGTCTCCAAGGAATTGCCGCTTGAGCGCTGGTACCGCGAATTGCGCATCAAACGCATTGGCGAAGGCCCCTCGGAAGTGCACCGCATGGTGGTGGCGCGTAATCTTCTGGGCGGACGTCGCTCGGCACGCTGACAGGCAAACGGGATCATCGAGATTGGCAATACACTTGAAAGTTCATCAAAGCGTGATTCCACTTGCGAATTAGTAACGAAGCAAAACTGCTGTCGGTTCTCGGATTTTTCATGATGACCGCGCCGGCATCCACCGATATGTATCTGCCGGCGCTGGTGCAGGTGAGCCGGGATCTGGGTGTTACGCAAGGAGAAACGCAGCTCACGCTGTCGTATTTTTTTCTGGGTTTCGCGGTCGGGCAATTACTGTGGGGTTCTCTGAGCGATCGCTTTGGCCGCCGCCGGCCGATGATGGCGGGCATCGCCCTATACATTGCCGGGAGCGTAGGCAGTGCGTTGGCGGCGGATATCGCTCATCTGAACCTGTGGCGCTTCTTGCAGGCGTTCGGCGGTTGCGCCATGCCGGTGATCGCGCAGGCGATGGCCCGCGATATCTATGGCCGAGAGGGCAGTGCGCGGGCGCTGTCGATCATGCTGCTGATCATGGCGCTCGCGCCGGCGCTGGCGCCATTGTTCGGTGCGCAGGTGCTGCGCTTTGCAGGTTGGCGGGACATTTTCTGGGTGCTCGGGGCATTCGGTGTCGTTGCAATGGCTGGGGCCATCCGGATGCCGGAGAGCCTGCCGCCAGCGCGCCGAAACGTCATTGGCTGGGGTAATCTCGCCCACAGCTACGCCATTTTGCTGCGCGATCCCCGATTCCTGGCGTATGCCCTGTCCGGCGCGGCGGTATCGGGGGCGTCGTTCGCCTATATCACGGGTACGGCCTTTGTTCACATCGAATATTTCGGTCTGTCGTCGCATGTATTCGGGCTGTTGTTTGGTCTGAATATCGCGGGCATGACGGCGATGACCCTGGTCAACTCACGGATCGTGACCAGCAAGGGCTTTGACACCATGTTGCGTATCGGCTTTACCGGATGCGCGTTATTTTCCGTGCTGTTGGCCCTGGTGTCCCTGGACGGGGTTGCAGGGTTGGGGGCGATTGTCGTGTTGCTGTTTTGCTTCATGTCGATGCGCGGGATGGTGGCTGCCAATGTTGTCGCGGGCGCCCTGTCGAATCACCCGCAGCGCACCGGCGCCGCGTCCGCGCTGCATGGTTGCATGCAGTTTGGAGCCGGTTACCTGGTGGGGCTGGTCTTGAACTGGCTGCACGATGGTACGCCGCGCCCGATGGCGATAATCATGGCTGTGTGCGCGATTCTCGGATTATTCATATTCTTCGCCATGCATGAACGCCGAAAAACCAGGAGAGTGCAGGAATCGTGAAGGGTGTGAAAATCGTTGAAGGCGTGAATGAGTGAAGGCTTGAATGAGTGAATGAGTGAAATGCTTTGCCTCACCCCTCGATCCCCAATCCCCAATCCCCAATCCCCAATCCCCAATCCCGCCCTTCATCCTACCGGCTTGACGCGCCACGCCAGGGCAATCGACAGGATCGCGATTGCCGCCGACAGAATTCCCGCCGCGCCGAAATTCGCCAATGCGCCGGATTCGGTTGTTCCGATGATGTAACCGCCGGCCAATGCTGCGACGCTGAGCGAGAATTGCTGAATCGCGGCGTTGAAACTCAAGAAGCTGCCGCGCAGAGAGGGCTGCGCGCTGGAGTTGATCAGCGCCATGGCCGACACAAATCGCCCCGAGAAAAACACCATGAAGGCGACCATGGTGCATACGGCCACCCAGAGTGGCGCCGGTGGCAAATGGGTGAGTGTCAAAAGCGGGATCAGGGCAATACAAACGGTGATCGTGAAGACCTGTTTTTTGCCATATCGGTCGGCCAGGCGCCCGATCCAGCGCGAGGTGAAGACCGTGGTGAGCCCGCCGAACAAATATAGAAAGGGCAGTTCATATTCCTCGAGTCCCACATTGCCGATCATGTAGGCGCCGATGAAGGGGACGACTAAAAAACCGCCAAAATCCATGGCCGCGGCCAGAGTCAGGGCGCTTCGGTGATTGGCGTCCGAGAATACAGCCTGGGCCTGGCGCAGCGGGTGGATTTTTTGTGCGCCGGGTTGCAGATGTCCGCGAAGGGCGGGGACCACACGCCATACACCGCCGAGGATGACGAGCGAGAGTGCCGTCAGCATGATGAAGGGCGCATGCCAGTCAAACGCGCTCGCGAGCCATAGTCCCGCCGGCACCCCGGTAATTGCCGCCACCGAAAAGGCCGACATGACAATTCCTGTGGCTGCGCCGCGCCGGTTGTCCGGAATTGCATCGCCGAGAATGGAATGAATAGTGGAGCCCATCACTCCGCCAATGGCGCCGGCACAGGCGCGCGCCACCAGCAGCGCCTCGTAATTGGGCGCCAGTCCGCAGAGCAGGGTGGCGGTCAGGAATCCGGCGTACAGGCACAGCAACGTTGTTCTGCGGTCGAAGCGATCGATATAAAACCCGGCGAGCAGGGAAGCCAGGCCGGCCGCCAGTGTATAGATCGACACCAGCAGGCTGAATTCGCCCGCGCCGATGGAGAGTCCCCGCATCAGTTGCGGCCCGAGCGGCATCATCACCACGAAGTCCATCATGTAGGTGAACTGCACGGCGGCCAGCGTGAAGATCAAGTAGCGTTCGTTGAGGGTCCTGGTGGTCATGGTTTTTTGCGGGGAAAAGAATCCCTCACCGCGGAGGACGCCGAGGACGCGGAGGAAAGCAAAAAAATACGGAAATTTGTTCCGCATGCTTGGGAGCGGCATCGAGAAATGTGGAGCTTTCTTCTAATCTATTGCCTTGGTTTTCCTCTGCGTCCTCCGCGTCCTCCGCGGTGAGAGATTTGGTTTAGATTCATGAAATCGGCTTCACCCGCCAGGCGAGAGCGATGGCAGCGAGCGTGCATCCTACCGCGATCAATCCTACCAGCCAGTAGCGTGTCAGGGCGCCATCGGCGGCGTGGCCGATCAGGAAGCCGGAGAGCAGCGAGGCGCAGCCCGAGGCAACCTGCTGGATCGACGACGCGAAGCTGAGAAAACTTCCGCGCAAGCCGGGCTGTGCCGCGGAATTGATCAGCGCCATGGCCGGCACAAAGCGCCCGGATACGAAGATAAAAAACAGCACGGAGCCGCATACCGCCAGCCAGACCGGCACCGGGGGCATATTGGTGGTCACCAATAGCGGCAGAATGGAAACGGCAGCCACGACGGTGAAGATTTCGCGCTTGCCGTGTTTGTCGGATAAACGCCCGATTAGGCGCGAGGTAAACGCGGTTGCCAACCCGCCAAAAAAATACAGATAAGGCAGGTCGGTTTCCTTAAGGCCGACATTTGCGACCATATAGGGGCTGATAAACGGAATGACCGAGAAGCCACCGAAAATCAGGGTTGCCATCAGCACGAACGCGCGGCGGTGATTGGGGTCCGCAAAAACCGCGCGCAGTTGCCGCAAGGCATCCGGTTTATTTTTCGCCGCACCGATGTGGCCCCTCATGGATGGCACCACTCTGCGGATGCCCAGCAGAATGAGCACCGCGATCGCGGCAACAAAGAAAAACGGCGCGCGCCAGTCGAAATGATTGGCAAAGAACAATCCGATCGGCACGCCGAGCACGGCCGAGAAAGAGAATGCGGACATCACTGCACCGGTGGCGGCACCCCGGCGGTGATCCGGAAAGGCATCGCCGATGATCGAGTGCACGATCGAGCCCGCCACGCCGCCGAAGGCGCCGGCCAGGGCGCGCGCCGCCAGCAAAGTTTCGAAACTGTTGGCGAAGCCGCACAGCAGCGTCGAGACGAGAAAGCCGCAGAAGACGAAGGTCAGCGCCTGTTTTCTGTCGAAGCGGTCCAGGTGCAGCGCGACCAGAAAACTCGCCAGCGCCGCAACAAACACATAGGCCGCCACCAGCAGGCCGAATTGCCGGGCGTCGATATGCATGACGCGGATCAACTGTGGCCCCAGTGGCATGAGGACCATGAAGTCCAGAATATGGGTGAACTGTACCCCGGCGAGAATGAATACCAGCAGCCGCTCGTTGACGGGTCCTGCCTTCATAAGCGTCAGGCGCTACCGGGCACGCGAGTGGCATGGCGTCGGGCGGCCAGCCAGATGATCGCCAAGCCGGTGAGGAGCAGCAGGGGTAACGCGCTCATGTTGAGCGTGTTCCAGCCATACTGGTACAGGATGGCGCCAGAGCTTAGTGAGGTCATGCCCATGGTGGAATAAATCAGCAAGTCGTTCATGCCCTGGGTTTTGGCCTTTTCCGCGGGCGTGCAGGCCTCGGTGAGCAGGGTGGTGCCGCCGACAAACAGGAAGCACCAGCCCACGCCGATCAACACCATGGACCACCAGAACGCGCTGATGGCGATGCTGTGTGTGGCGATGGCGATGGCCGCGGCCATCATTGCCACGCCGGCAAACATCACGGGCAATACACCAGTTCGGACAATCAGCCAGCCGGTGCCGAAGGCGGGCGCGAACATGGCGATGATGTGCCACTCAATCACCAGCATGGCGGCGCCGTAGGGGTGCGAACACATTTTCATTGCCAGAGGCGTGGCGGCCATCAACAGGTTCATCACGCCATAGGCGGTGATCGCGCCGAGCACGGCTACGACGAAAACCGGCTGGCGCATGATCGAAAACAGTGGCCGTGTGGCGCCGCTGCGTTCCTCTTCGGACGGCATGGGCAGGTGCAGGTGGCGCAGTATGGCCAGTGCGATGAAAGCCAGAAAGATCAGCGAAAGGAAGGAGCCAACAAAAACGGTGTCGAGCAGCTCGCGGGTAAATTTGCTGCTCTCGGGGCCGAGTATCCCACCAACGATGCCGCCCGCCAGCACCAGCGAGATGGCCCGGCTGCGCAGGGACGTGGGGGCGTTTTCGGCTGCCGCGAAGCGGTAGAACCCGCCCGAGCCGGTATAAATTCCCGATATCAGGGCGGCAACACAGAGCAGCCAGAATTGATGGGCCGCCATGGCCGCGGTGGCCAAAGCCCCGCCGAACATGCCCGCTACGCAGCCAATCGTGAAGCCAGCGCGTCGGCCGCGGCGTTTCATCAACATGGACATGGGCATGGCCGCCAGCCCGCCGCCGACGATATAGGCCGTGGCCGGCAAGGTCACCAGCAGTTTGTTGGTCGCCAGGGAATCGGCCGCCAGGGTGCCAATCGACACCATCATGGCGTTGTTCATCACCAACAGCGCCTGGCAGGATGCCAGGGCCAGAATATTTCGACGACCCGGTTCCAAATGGCTAAGTTAAATCCTGACCGCCGCCGGGAATGCCCGGATTCAACCGTAGTACTCGTAGGGTTTCTTGGGTACCTTGGCACTCTCCAGTGCTTCGGTGGTGCGCAAATCCTGGGGGCGATCCCACCAGGTGGCTCGATGTTTCTTTTGTTTTTCCACGACTTCGGGATGGTTTTCGAGGAACTCACGAAGGAACTTGGTGGTCTCGGATTCGTAATTCTTTGTTGTCATGGGGATGACCTGGTTAATAATCCTGATTCCCGGGTTGCGAACTTATCCGCCGCCTCATAATCTGCCTGATAGTGTAACGGCTTCTGAACGGAGCGCCTTGAATTGAGAAAACAAATCCCCGTGTCCCTGCCGCCAGTGGCGCGCCGCATACCGCATGTTGGCGTTGTGCACGGCGAACGCCGGGTTGACGACTACCACTGGTTGCGCAACAAGGACAACCCCGAGGTTCGAGCGTACCTTGAGTCAGAAAATGCCTACACCGCGGCGATGATGAAACCCTCCGAACCGTTTCAGCGCCAGCTTTACCGGGAAATGGTCGGGCGCATCAAGGAGACCGACACCGAGGTGCCCTATCGAGATGGCGGTCATTTTTACTATTCTCGGACCGTGAAGGGCCGGCAGTATCGGATTTACTGCCGCAAGAAAGGCAGTCTTAACTCGACCGAGGCGGTGATTTTCGACGTCAACGCCCAGGCCAAGGGCCACGCTTATTATTCTCTCGGCGCCTTCGAGATCAGCCCGGACGAAAATCTGCTGGCGTATTCCTCCGATACCAGTGGTTTTCGCGAGTACACGCTTCAGATTAAAGACTTGCGCAGTGGCGCGCAGCTTGCGGAACGCATCGAAAAGGTCCGCAGCGTGGCATGGGCCGCCGATAGCCGTACCCTGTTCTACGTCAAGGAAGACGAGGCCAAGCGCGCCTCCCGGGTGTATCGACATCTGCTGGGGAGTCAGGACGATCAACTGGTTTACGAGGAAACCGACGCGCGGTTTTCGGTGTCGGTGGCGGATTCGCGCAGCCGGCGCTATCTCTTCATCACCTCGCACAGCGCCACCACATCCGAAGTGCGGACTCTGTACGCCGAGGATCCTTGGGCGTTGCCGTCCCTGGTATCCGAACGGCGGGCCGATCACGAGTACTACGTGGACCATGGCAACGGGCTTTTCTACATTGCCACCAATGACCGCGGGCGCAATTTCCGGCTGGTCAGCGCGCCGGAAAACAAACCCGGGGAGGATCACTGGAAGGAACTCATCGCCCATCGCGATGGGGTCATGCTCGAAGGCGTGGATGTTTTTGCCCGGCATGTGATCGTGCATGAGCGGGCCGGGGGATTTCCGCGCCTGCGGGTGCTGCGGCTGGCGGATGGCGAGAGTCACGAAGTGAGCATGCCCGAGCCGGCCTGTTCGGTATCGGGCGGGGCCAACATGGAGTTCGATGCCGATGTCTATCGCTTCCACTACGACTCTTACGTTACGCCCGATGCCACCTTCGATTATCGCGTTGATACCCGCGAGCGCACGCTGCTCAAGAGCCGCGAAGTCCGTGGCTACGATGCCACGAAATATCGCTGCGAGATTCTCTACGCCACGACTGGTGATGGAGTCCAGGTGCCTATTTCGCTGGTCTACCGGATAGATCAAAGGGTTAATGGTCCCCAGCCTCTGCTGTTATACGGGTACGGGGCTTACGGTTATGCGCTGGATGTGGAATTCAGCTCGGCACGCCTGTCGCTGCTCGACCGCGGGGTGATTTATGCCTGCGCCCATGTGCGCGGCGGCGGAGAGATGGGCAAACGCTGGCATGACGAAGGCCGCATGCTGAACAAGTCGCATAGTTTTTCGGACTTTATCGCCTGCGCGGAGCACCTGATCGGCCGGCGTTTCACCGACCCCTCGAAACTCGTCATTCAGGGCGGCAGCGCCGGCGGGCTGCTGATGGGCGCGGTCACCAATCTGCGTCCGGATCTGTTTCGCGCCGTCGTGGCCGAGGTGCCTTTTGTCGATGTGGTCAATACCATGCTCGATGAGACTCTGCCGCTGACCACCGGCGAGTACGAGGAATGGGGAAATCCAAAGGAAAAGAACTTCTACGACGCCATGAAGGCCTATTCGCCCTACGACAATCTCGCGGCAAAAAATTATCCGGCCATGCTGGTGGAGACATCGCTGAACGACAGTCAGGTCATGTACTGGGAGCCGGCGAAATATGTGGCCAAGCTGCGCGCGCACAAAACCGATGCCAATCCGCTGTTGTTACGTACCAACATGGACGCCGGCCACGGCGGCGCTTCCGGGCGCTATGAATACCTGAAGGAAATTGCCTTCACCTACGCCTTTATTCTGGGCGTGCTCGGCATTACCCGTTAACGCACGCCGGAAACAATGTAGTTTCCGGAAGGAGAGCAGCGGATTCCGGGAATGATGCCCGGGCCAGGTTTGTTTTCCCGGAATGCGCTCCTTCCAGAAACTACGCAGGGCGGAGGGAAGCGAAGGACAGACTGGGGCGGGTCCGGCAGTGATCGCCGCCAGACTAGTCGTTGACAGCCGGTCCGGATGCCCCGATAGTAGGCGAAATGTAAGGGTCTGGGGATCGTTGTGAACGTGTTCGCTATTTCAAACAATAAGGGGGAGAAAATGAAGAAAGTCCTGCTTGGATTGTCCGCGGCGCTGGCCGCGACATGGGGTCTGGCGGCATTTGCCGACACGACCGATGTCAAAACCCAATCCTGGGTTTATGTCAAAAAATTGGGCGCCCACTGCGTGGATGACCCGAATTGCATGAACCGTTATCATCCGGCGATCAAGCAGGTGGCGCGGGCCAAACCCGGCCAGTTGATTCAGTTCGAAACGCGCGATGCGCTGGATTCGGAACTGAACGTGAATTCCGAGCCCAAGGATCTGGCGGCTGTTGACCTGAATCTGGTGCATCCGATCACAGGGCCCGTCTATATTGAAGGTGCCAAGCGCGGTGACGTGCTGGCGATTACCCTGGTGGATGTGGAGCCGGATGAGTACGGTTACACCACCATCGTGCCGGGCTTTGGTTTCCTGCGCGACAAGTTCACCAAGCCCTTTGTTGCCAACTGGAAGCTGAATCGGATGGAAGCGGTTTCCGATCAGGTTCCCGGCGTCGTCATTCCGATGAACGGCTTCATGGGCACGGTAGGTGTGTTGCCCGGCTTCCCGGAAGTGGACGCATGGTTTGACCGTGAAAAGGCGTTGGGCGAAGCCGGCGGTGTTGCACTGCCGCCGCAACCCACCGGCGCACGCCCGGCCGAAGTCTGCGGCCCCAACGGCAGCCACAAGGATCGTTGCCTGCGTTCCATCCCACCACGTGAAAATGGCGGCAACATGGATATCAAGCAGATGGTTGTTGGTACCACCCTGCTGTTGCCCTGTTACATAGATGGCTGCGGCCTGTTCGTCGGCGATGTGCACTACGCACAAGGCGACGGCGAAGTGGCTGGCACCGCCATCGAAATGGGCGGCAAGGTCACGGTGCGCACCGAAATCCGCAAGGGCATGGGCTCGCTGGTCAAGGGCCCGCACTTTGAAGGCGGTTCCCAGATCAAGAAGCTGGAGCCGGATCGTTTTTATGCCACGGTGGGTTATCCCATCAAGAAGGCTGGCGAAGTTCCGCCCCAGCACGCTTATCTGGACAGCAAGAAAATCGGGCCGCTGGTCAATCTGAACGAAGATCTGACCTTGGCGGCACGCTCGTCCCTGACCGAAATGATCGATTGGCTGGTCAAGACCAAAGGTTACACGGCGGATCAGGCCTATGTGATTACCAGCGTGGCATGCGATCTGCGCATCGGCAACGTAGTCGATGTGCCGAACTACGCGGTGTCCACGATTTGTCCGCTGGAGATTTTCCGCAAGTAATTATCGCGCGGAGGGGATTTTCCGCTTGAAGCGAAACGCCGGCCCCTGGCCGGCGTTTGTTTTCCCACTGTGCCGGATTGCCGAAATGTCGCGTAGAAGATTCTTATATTCACTGCCCGTGTTGTTATGCGCGTCCCTTGCGTTCGCCCATACGCCGTATCGGCAGTGGAAGGTTTATCGGCAGCGGCATTTGCTGATTTTTGCCGCCCGCACCGATCCCGCTGCTTATGATCTGTGCGAGGAATTGGCCAGGCTATTGCTGGAACATTTGCCGACCAGCCGTGCAGAGGCGGCCAGGGCGCCCGATGTGCAGCGCATCGCCAGTTTGATTACCACCGATCAGGCGGATTTTGCCTTGCTGGCACGCGATTCGGCGCTGGCTCTTGCGCAGAGGCGGGGCGACTTCGCGGACTATGTGCCGGCCGAACTGCGGGCACTGGTCGAAAACGACAAGTATCAGTTGCTGTGTCGCGCGGAAGTGCCGAAGCAGCACGCTTTTTTGGTGGTGCAGGTGCTGATCGAACAAGGTGGCCAGTGGGGACTGACCGTACCGAATCGGCCGGCGCCTCAAGCCGATGCGGTGCCGACCCACGACGGTGCCCTCGCGTTCCTGCGCGGCGAAAAGCTTGAGTAAGCGGTGATGGTCCGGATCGCCGCGATGGTCTGCCTGTTATGGGTGTCGGCGGTCGGGGCGCACGATTCGATTACCGCCGACACGGTCAAAGACTACCTGAGTCGAGCCGAGAGTCTGCAAAAAACCCTGGCGTCAAAACCGGCGCGTGCCGTGGCGGCACAAGCCAGCCTGGACCTGGGCAGGATGCTCGACGACATTGGCGAGATCTTTAACCTCGATATCGATGCGCATGGCAAGGTTCAGGGTCTGGCCTCCGCTTTCCTGATGAACGAGTTGACCACGCGTGGTTTGCCGCTGGCATTTTCGGCGCGGACTCGTCGCTATTCACCCAATTTGCAGTGGTACCGCGATGCCCTGACCTCTGCACCGGCCGGACCGATTGCGGCCGAAGCAGGTTTTCGCCTGGTGAAGGGATATTTCTACGAAAGTTTCGACGACGATCCGTTGCGGCCGCTGGACCCCAATGCGTCGCAGCTAGCCGAGCATATCCGGCTCGCGGCAACCTGGCGCAACCAGCTTGAGGATGCGAAGGCGCGCGAGGAAATGCTGTTTATCCTGGCGATCCTCCACATGCAGGCGTTCGATACGGGAAAGGCGGCTGACCGCGCGACGCATCTGAAAAAATCGCACGTGCTGGTGGAAGAATTTCTTAAAATCTATCCGCTAAGCATGCGCGCGGTTACCTTGAGCGCGTTGCAGGAACGAGTTGAGAAGCGCTAGGAGCCTGTTCGGCTATTCCTTGCGCGCGAGGCATTTTTCCGGCAGTTGCGCATTCAGGGCGGCGCGGTCCGCGGAAAATTCCTTAAGCAATATCATCGTCGGCAATTCGCTGGTGCCAATCAGGACACGGTGCTCTCCCGGAACTTGCAGGTTGCCTCCAATCAGGTCGCCGTCATTAGGCAGGGGGCCGGAGATCCATTCGAATAATCCGTAACCGGATTTCAATTGCAAGATGAAATGGCCGCAATCCCGGTTCTGCCAAATCACCATGCCTTGGTTCGCATTGGCATTCGCCGTGAAATACAGGCTGACGGCAAGCCCGGCGAGTATCAGTATGCGTTTCATCCCGCGAGTTCCTCGAACTCCTTACGCTTTTTGCAAAACTTGGGAATTTTCTTGTCCATCTGGGATTTTTTCAGTTCAAAGACTTCCGAGTAGACCATGGTCGGCTTGCCTTCGGTCTTGTTTTCGATCTTGCGGGAACCGAAGCCGTTGAGCTTGCCTTCGAATATGTGTCCCACCATCGGGCTGGGGCCGCCCAGGAATTCGAACAACGAATAAGTCTGCGCGACCTTGAGCACGAAAAAGTAGCAGGACGGGTCACGCCAGACCAGTTCGCCCTGATCGAGGGCACCTTCTTCCGCGCTTGCGGGTGCAGTCATGGCAAGGCCAGCCAGCGCGAGTACCAGCGTGTTGAGCATTCGTTGGAGCATGGAAATTCCTGTCTTGAAAGTTGGAGGGTCGGCTAGTTCAATGCGGCATTATGGCGCAGGGATGATACCCCGGCCTTGGCACGCGGGGCAAACCCGTGCTCGCTGTGGTGTAACATCCCACAAACCGCTCGCCTGAGCGACGTGCGATCAAACCGGGAATTCGATGAAAGTCATAGATCTTCGCAGCGATACTGTTACCAAGCCGTCGGCCGAAATGCGTGCTGCCATGGTGGCGGCCGAAGTGGGCGACGATGTGTACGGAGAGGATCCGACCGTCAACCGGCTGGAGTCGCTGGCCGCCGAGCTGCTCGGCAAAGAGGCCGCGCTGTTTGTGGTGAGCGGCACCCAGAGCAACTTGCTGGCGCTGCTGTCGCATTGCGAGCGCGGCGACGAATATATCGTGGGCCAGCAGGGGCACACCTACAAATACGAGGGCGGCGGGGCGGCGGTCCTGGGCAGCATCCAACCGCAGCCGCTGGATTACGAGCCGGACGGTACCCTTGATCTGGGACGGGTGGAAGCCGCCATCAAGCCGGATGATCCCCATTTTGCCAAGACTCGCCTGCTTTGTCTGGAAAATACCCAGGGCGGGAAAGTGCTTCCCCTGGACTACTTGAAGCGCGCGCATGAATTTACCCTGGCGCGCGGTCTTGGACTGCATCTGGACGGGGCGCGGATTTTCAACGCAGCCGTGTATCTTGGGGTGCCGGTCAGGACCATTGGCGATCAGTTCGATTCGGTATCGGTATGCCTTTCCAAGGGACTGGGTGCGCCGGTTGGATCGGTGTTGTGCGGAACCAGGGACCTGATCGGCCGGGCACGGCGCTGGAGAAAAATGGTTGGCGGTGGCATGCGGCAGGCCGGGCTGCTGGCGGCAGCCGGTATTTATGCGCTGCGTACCAACGTGGATAGGCTGCTTGAGGATCACGAAAACGCACGTGTGCTGGCACAGGGACTGTCGAATATTCCGCAAGTCAAACTGGCCGATGGCGGCGCACAGACCAACATGGTGTACGTGCGTGTCGGGCCGCGCGATTCCATTCCCTTGCGCGAATTCCTCAAGGAGCGCGGCATCCTGATCAGCGGTCGGGGGGACATTCGCCTGGTCACCCATCTCGACGTGGACCGATCCGATATCGATCGCTTTGTCGGCACGGTGAAGGAGTATTTTGCCAAAGCAGCGTAGCGAAATCGGCAAGGCGTGAAGAGGGAATGAGTGATGGGTAAATTCTTGGAAAAGCGTGAAGGGTGAATGAGTGAATGAGTGAATGGGTGAAGGGTAAAGTCCCTCGATCCTCAATCCCCAATCCCCAATCCCCAATCCTTCACGCCCTTCACCCATTCACTCATTCACTCTTCACGAATTTCCCAATGAGTTCACAAAACGACGAAAGAAACATGGCGGTGTTCTGCGATTTCGAGAATGTCGCGATTGGCGTGCGCGAGGCCAAATACGACAAGTTCGATATGCAAAAAGTGCTCGAACGCCTGCTGGTAAAAGGCAGTATCGTGGTGAAAAAAGCCTACTGCGACTGGGATCGCTACAAGGAATTCAAGGCGCCGATGCACGAGGCGGCCTTCGAGCTGATCGAAATTCCCCATGTTCGCCAATCGGGAAAAAACTCGGCGGATATCCGCATGGTGGTAGATGCGCTGGATCTTTGTTATACCAAGTCGCACGTGGATACGTTTGTGATCATCAGCGGCGATTCGGATTTTTCGCCGCTGGTGTCCAAGCTGCGTGAGAACAACAAGGAAGTGATCGGGGTGGGCGTGAAGCATTCCTCCTCCGACTTGTTGATTGGCAATTGCGATGAATTTATCTATTACGACGATCTGGTGCGCAAGGTCGAAAAACAGCCCGCGCGCCGCGGACGCAAGAAAGCGGTCAAGCCCGCGTCGGAAGCGCGTGGTGCAACGCCGGAACCCGCCTCGGAGGCGCGCGGCGCGGCGGCGGATGGGCCGGAAGCGGCGGAACCGGACAACGGCGACGACAAGACCCAAAGAGGGCTGGACCTGGTGGTGCTCACGCTCGATGCTCTGGTTGGGGAGCGCGGCGGGGAAGAAAAAATCTGGGGCTCGATGATCAAACAGGCGATGAAGCGCAGGAATCCGGGATTCAACGAGTCGTATCTCGGGTTCAAGAGTTTCAACAGTCTGCTCGAAGAGGCCGCCATCCGCGGCATGCTCAAGCTCGAACACGACGAAAAATCCGGCGGCTATATCGTGCGGCCGATCGAGGAGACTTCCGGTCGCTAGCGGGACGCTCGGAGGGTAAGGGGGCAGGCGTCAATACTGTTTACCTAGTCCAAGAAGTCCGTTCGGGCAGAGCTCGTCGAAGCCCTTTCTCAAAGTGTGACGCTTCGACAAGCTCAGCGCGAACGGAGACAAAGTGAACAGTATTGGGGCAGGCGTGCCATTGTGAAGGAAGCTGTCGCACATCGGCTGGCCACTCGCGACGATCTGCCTTACATCGTCGAGATTTACAACGCCACCATTCCTTCACGCATGGTGACGGCCGACACCGAGCCGGTGTCCGTGGAAAGCAGGGTTCCCTGGTTCGAGGCGCACCGGCCTGAATTTCGACCGCTCTGGGTCGTCGAGCAGGAATCGCGCGTCGCCGCATGGCTGAGTTTTTCGGAATTTTATGGCCGTCCGGCGTACCACAAGACCGCCGAGTTAAGCATTTACGTGGGCGACCCGTATCGGCGGCGCGGACTGGGTTCGTATCTACTGCAGCAGGCGATTGCACGCGCGTCAAAGTTGGGTGTCGACCGCCTGATGGGCTTTATTTATCGGCACAACACTTCGAGCCTGCGGCTGTTCGAAAAAGCCGGCTTTGCGGTGTGGGGCGAGTTGCCGGGGGTGACCCGATTGGATGGGATCGAACGCGACGTGATAATCGTCGGTCGCAGGGCCTGAGTTACAACACGGACGAATCGGCGGCGGTCGAGATCTTTATGCGTGGACTTCGTCTTCCCTGTCGACGAGGTCGTTCGCGGAAACCGGCAGCGGGGCGCGCCGCCATTCGATGATCTTGAGTTCGCCCTCGTGGGTTTCCACCAGGGCGGAGAGACTTTCTACCCAGTCGCCATCGTTGCAATACACCACTCCGTCGATGGTTCGGATTTGTGGTTTGTGTATGTGGCCGCAGATCACTCCCTGGAAGCCGCGTTGCCTCGCCTCGCGGGCGACAGCGTCCTCAAAGGAGGTCATGAAATTGACGGCTTTTTTGGTCTTGTGCTTCAAATACTGGGACAGCGACCAGTAGGGCAAGCCGAGTTTTGCCCGAATATGGTTGAACCACTGGTTGAGTTTCAGAATAAGCGTATAGAGCTGGTCGCCGAGCAGGGCCAGCCATTTGGCATACTGAACCACCGCGTCGTACAAATCGCCATGGATGACCAGGAATCGGCGTCCATCGGCCATCGTGTGAACCGCCTCGTCGCAAATTTCGATGCCGCCAAAGGCCAGGCCGAGAAACTGGCGCATGACTTCGTCGTGATTGCCGGCAACGTAGATGACTTGGGTTCCCTTACGGGCCTTGCGCAGGACTTTTTGCACCACGTCGTTGTGGGCCTGGGTCCAGTACCAGCCGCGTTTGAGCTGCCAGCCATCAATGATGTCGCCGACCAGATAAAGTTTGTCGGATTCGGTATGACGCAGAAAGTCGACCAGAAATTCAGCCTGGCATCCCGGTGTTCCCAGGTGCACGTCTGAAATGAAAATGGAGCGGTAACGCTGGACGGCTGCGTCGGGTACTTCGCTCAGATTCAGGACAATAGACTCAGTTGCATGATGCTGCTATGAGATCACACTGATATGACAGGGATATTTCAATCCGCATTAAGAAAGAAGAATGGCCTAAACTGATCGTTTTGGAGGGAATTCTGCATGGCCCAGCACACGATTGACGTCACCACCGCCACTTTCGACGCCGAAGTCATAGAAGCATCGAAGACAGTACCCGTGGTGGTGGATTTCTGGGCGCCCTGGTGCGGGCCTTGCCGGGTATTGAAGCCGATTCTGGAGAAACTGGCCGGTGAGTACGGGGGCAAATTCAAACTGGCGAAATTGAACTCTGACGAAAACCAGGAAATTGCCGCGGCCTACGGCGTACGGTCGATCCCGGACGTCATGGCCTTCAAGGACGGCACAGTGGCTGACCGCTTCATGGGTGCGATTCCGGAATCTCAGGTACGTGCCTTTCTCGACAGGCTCATTCCCAGCGCCTCGGAAGTCGAGCAGTTTCGCGCGCAAGAGCTGCGGGAGGCCGGCGATCTTGCGGCCGCCGTGCAGGCGCTGCAAAGGGCACTGGAACTCAATGCGACAAACGATGCCGCCCGCCTCGATCTGGCGGGGATTTTTGTTGAATTGAAGCGGGCGGACGAGGCGGATGCACTGATTGCCACCGTGCGCCCGAACCTCGACTGGGATGCTCGCATTGCCACGCTGCGCGCAGCCATTGCCTTTTCCCGCGCGGCTGCCGCGGGGGGCGGCGAGCAGGAACTCAAGGCGAAATTGACGGTGAACCCTGGTGACCACGAGGCGCGTTTTGTCCTCGCGAGCCGTCATGCGGGCGCCGGTCATTATCGGGAGGCATTGGAGGAGTTACTGGAAAGCGTGCGTCGGGACAAAAAGTGGAAAGATGGGGAGGCTCGCAAGCAGATCCTGGCCATTTTCAATCTCGTGGAAAAACAGCCGGAACTGGTCTCGGAATATCGCAGGAAGCTTGCCGCGACTCTGAACTGAGGCGTGTTGGCCGGTAGATCCGGCGCCATGGCAATTCCTGCGGGGGCATGGCATCCTTCCCCCCTTGCTGCCGGACGGAATCCTTCTCCTTTAAGACGAGCACGTTGCCGCTAACAAAAAGCCTTGTCTTGGGTCTCAGGGTCTGAGCGCGACCTGCACTCCAAGCAAAACAATCGGAGTCTATTGTGAATCGATACAACACCCTGCGCGGCATTTGCGCTGCTATTTCCATGCTTTTGATCGCCGCCTGCGGCAAGTCTCCGTCGGGCGGGCCGCCGCCCGGCGCGATGCCGCCGCCGGAAGTGACGGCGATGACCGTTCAGCCCCGCGATGTGCCAGTCAGTTACGAATATCCCGGTCAGGTGGCAGGCGTGCGCGAGGTCGAAGTCCGGGCGCGGGTCTCGGGTATTCTGGAAAAATGGAATTTCACCGAAGGCTCACGGGTGAGCGCCGGGCAGAGCCTGTTTTTGATCGATCCGGCGCCCTTCACCGCCGCGCTGGCGCGAGCCGAAGCCGATCTCGCCAATGCCGTGGCGCGTCTGGATCAGGCCAATCGCAATTACGAACGTTTGAAGCCGCTGTGGGAGGCTAAAGTGGTTACCCAGAGGGAATTCGATGACGCCGGATCCACTGTGTTGGTGGCGGTCGCCACCGAAAAAGCAGCCCGTGCTTCGGTCACCGAGGCCCGCTTGAATCTGGCTTATACGCGAGTCGAGGCGCCGATCTCGGGGATTTCCAGCCGGGCGATGAAGTCCGAAGGCAGTCTGGTCGAAGCCCAGCAAACGCTGCTCACAACCATTTCGCAGATCGACACCGTACACGTGATTTTCAATTTCTCCGAGGCCGAGCATCTGAAGTTCACCCGCGCCGTGGGCGATGGTTCGCTCAGGTTGCCCAAGGATGGCCGCTTTGACGTGACCGTCAAGCTGGCCGACGGCGCCGATTATCCCAACTCGGGTAAGGTAAATTTCACCGACGTACGCGTGGATCCTGCCACGGGAACCATAGAAGCCCGTGGGTTGATGCCCAATCCGCAACACCTGTTGAGGCCGGGGCAGTTTGTGCGCGTGCGCTTGTCGGGAGGCATCAGGCCGGGAGCCATCGCGATTCCGCAGCGGGCGGTTCTCGAAGGGCCGGGGTCAAAAATCGTACTCACGGTCAACGATAAAGGCATCGTCGAGCCGCGCCCGATTCAGGTTGGCGATTGGAGCGGCGAGGATTGGATCATTCTCGGTGGATTGCAGGCGGGCGACCAGGTCATTATTGATGGCGTGGTCAAGGCGCGTCCCGGTTCACCGGTCAAGGTGAGTCCACATGTCAGTGCGCCAGCGCCGGCAGAGGGCAAGGGCTCAGCGGCACAGGACAAGGCGCCGCCGGAAAAGCAAGCTGCGCCCGCGGATTCTTCCCAACCAACAAAAAAATAGCGGGCCCATCATGTTCTCGCGCTTTTTTATCGACCGGCCGATCTTCGCGGCGGTGCTCGCCGCCTTTTTGGTGCTCGCGGGCCTGGCCGCAATGCGTACCTTGCCCATTGCGCAATATCCGGAAATTGCGCCACCGGTGGTGACGGTACGTGCGATGTATCCGGGCGCATCGGCGCAGACGCTGGAACAGACAGTCGCCGCTCCGCTGGAGAACCAGTTAACCGGCGTGGAGGACATGATCTTCATGTCCTCCAACTCGGGTTCCAATGGACTGCTGGAAATTCAGGTGACTTTCGAAATCGGCGCCGATGCGGATCAGGCCGCGCTGAACGTCAACAACCGTGTCAAGCAGGCCGAGTCGCGGTTGCCCGAGGAAGTGCGCCGCCAGGGCGTGACGGTGGAGAAGGGATCGTCCTCCTTCCTGATCGTGTACGGATTTTTCTCGCCTGATGGGCGCTTCGACGATTTGTTCACCAGCAATTACGTGACGCTGAACGTGCTGGACAACCTCAAGCGCGTGCCCGGCACCACCAACGTGCAGATTTTCGGCGCCAAGGATTACGCCATGCGCATCTGGCTCAAGCCGGATCGCCTGACCCAGCTCAAACTCACTCCGGAAGATGTCGGGCGCGCCATTGCCGAACAGAACGCCCAGTTCGCCGCTGGCAAGGTGGGGCAATCGCCCAATCACAATGCCCAGCAGATGGTTTACACCGTCACTACCAAGGGGCGGCTGGCGGACGTGAAGGAATTCGAGAACGTCATCGTGCGCGCCGCGCCGGGTGGGGCCACGGTGCGCTTGCGTGACGTGGCGCGGGTGGAACTGGGATCGAAGGATTACGAATTTATCGGCCGGGTCAACGGCAAGCCAGCGACGCTGGCGGGTATCTTCCTGCAACCCGGAGCCAATGCCCTGGACGTTGCGGCGCAGTGCAACGAGGTAATGGAAAAACTTGCGGCCCGCTTTCCCGCCGGACTGACATACGCCAATGTTTACGACACCACCCGCTTTGTGAAGGTATCGATTCGCGAAGTGGTGATCACACTGGTGGAGGCCATGATCCTGGTTTTCCTGGTGGTGTACATATTTCTCGGCAAGCTGCGCGCCACCCTGATTCCCTTCGCGGCCGTGCCGGTGTCGCTCACCGGTACCTTTGCCGGCCTGTTCCTGCTCGGTTATTCAATCAACACCCTGACGCTGTTCGGCATGGTGTTGTCCATCGGCATCGTGGTGGACGATGCTATCGTGGTGCTGGAAAACGTCGAGCGCATCATGCGCGAGGAAAAACTCGCCGCCCGCGAGGCCGCCTTCAAGGCCATGAGCGAGGTGACCGGTCCGGTGATCGCGATCGTGCTGGTGTTGTGCGCGGTATTTGTGCCGATCGCTTTCCTCGGCGGCCTGACCGGCGAACTCTACCGCCAGTTCGCGGTGACCATCGCGATTGCCGTGGTGATCTCGGGTTTCACCGCGCTGACGCTTACCCCTGCCTTGTGCGTGGTGCTGCTCAAGGGAAGCGAACATCATGAGCCGCGCGGCTTTTTTCGCTGGTTCAACCGCAGCTTCACCTTTGTCACTCACTATTACACCAACGGCGTGGGCCTGATCCTGCGCCACGGTGTCATCGGCATGCTGTTGTTTGCCGTCATGGTGGCGGCTGCAGTCTGGCTATGGAAGACCACGCCCACCAGCCTGGTACCGGACGAGGACACCGGTTATTACATCGGCGCGGTATTCCTGCCCGACGGTGCCACGTTGCAACGTACCGATGCAGTGGTGCAGAAAGTGTCAGAGGCGATGTTGTCCAATCCGGCCAACCAGTTTTCGGTGGCTTTCACCGGATTGGATTTTCTGGGCGGGGGCTTTCGCAACAGCGCGGCGACAATATTTGCCTCGCAGACCCACTGGGACGACAGGCCGGGCGTTTATACGCAGCAGCTCGTCGGTGAATTTTTCATGAAGACCGGTGGTATCAAGGAAGCGCTGGTGCTGGCCTTTCCGCCGCCGCCGATTCTCGGCCTGGGCAACGCCGGGGGATTCGAGTTCTACATCCAGAACCGCGGCGAAGGCGGGTCGCAGCGGCTGGCCGAAGTGCTGGGACAGTTCATCGAACGGACTTCGAAGGACCCGCGCTTTCTTTATGTGCAGACGCTGTGGCGGGCGAACGCGCCACAACTGAGCGTCGAAGTCGATCGCGAAAAAGCCAAATCGCTGGGAGTGCCGATTGGCTCGCTCTACAACTCGCTGGCCGCCACGCTTGGAACGTTCTATGTCAACGACTTCAACCGCTTCGGCCGCACCTGGCAGGTGCTGATGTCCGCCGAGCCCGAATACCGCCGGCAGCCGGACTCCATCGGCGATGTCTACGTGCGCTCCGAGCGTGGCGAAATGGTGCCGATGAATTCGCTTGCCACGGTGCGCTACACCTCAGGACCGGATTCTCTGGACCGTTTTAACAATCTGCCTGCGGTGAAGATTTTCGGTCAGGGTGCCCCGGGCATCAGTTCCGGTCAATCGATCGCGATGGTCGAGCAGATCGCCGACGAAGTATTGCCACCGGATTTCAGTTACGACTGGGGTGGTTCGTCCTATCAGGAGAAAAAGTCGAGCGGGACGTCCTCTCTGGCGCTGGGCATGGCGGTTGTCATGGTGTTCCTGATTCTGGCCGCGCAGTATGAGCGCTGGTCCCTGCCGCTGTCGGTGTTGCTGGCGCTGCCCTTCGGTACTTTCGGAGCGCTGGCGGCGGTGCGATTGACTCACCTGACCAACGATGTCTATTTCCAGATCGGACTGGTGACCTTGCTCGGCCTGGCGGCAAAAAATGCCATTCTGATTGTGGAGTACGCGCTGCTGAAATATCAGGAAGGCCTGTCGGCGGCGGGCGCTGCACTGGAGGCTGCGCGGCTGCGTTTCAGACCGATCCTGATGACATCCCTGGCCTTTATTCTTGGCGTGCTACCGCTTGCGCTGTCCTCCGGCGCCGGCGCCGGGGCGAGGCGGTCGGTGGGCACCGGCGTCATGGGTGGCATGTTGTCTGCTACTTTCCTGGCGATATTCTTCATTCCGATGTTCTTCAAACTCATGACGCGCGGTGGCTTGTTTGAAAAACGCAGCACGCGGCAAATCCGCGAGGAAATCGAGAAACATCGCCAGACGCATGCTGCGAATACGGAAGTCGATTTGCAACGCTGAACGCAATGGGCAACCAGGAACGCAAGAATAAATCGAATATGACTGAGCGCCGCAATAACTACGACGTAACCAATCGGATCAAAATCACCGATCCGGTCGCGGTAAATCGCGAAGTGGATCGGATATTCACGCGGCTATATCCAACAGCCTCCACCCGCACGCTCGACCGTGCATTCAAGGACCTCGCTCGTCTGCATCATGGCATGTATCCGGGTTACCAGGCTTGCGACGTCGGTTACCACAATCTTCAGCACACGCTGGATGTCACGCTGGCCATGGCCAGGCTGATGGATGGGCACGAGCGATCGCCGGATGGCGCAGAGGCGCTGGGGGCGAAGTTATTCATTCTTGGTATTCTTACCGCGCTGTTTCACGACATCGGCTATTTGCGCCGATCGAAGGACATGCGCCACAAGAGTGGTGCCGCCTACACGCGGGTTCATGTCACGCGTGGCACCCGTTTCCTGAAGACGTATATGGGCAAACTGGGTCTTGCCGAGCTTGCCTCCGCCGCGGCGCGCATCATGCATTTCACCGGCTATGAACGGCCGGTTGATTCCATTCGGCTCGCCGATGCCAGATTACGCATGCTCGGCAGCCTGCTCGGTACGGCCGACATCATTGCCCAGATGTCCGACCGGTGTTATCTCGAGAAATGCAGGGATGGTCTGTACCAGGAATTTGTCGAGGGCGGACTTGCCGCGCGCGACAAGGATGACAAGCGCCGCAATCTGCGTTACAGATCGGCCGCAGACCTGGTGGCCAAGACGCCTGGATTTTTTGTTTCCGCAATGGAGCGTTTGAACAGGCATCTTGGCAGTGTTTACCGCTTTGCCGCGACGCACTTCAAGGGACGTAATCTCTATTTGGAAATCATTCAGCGCAACATCCAGTTTGCGGCCAAAGTGGCCCGAAACGGGAAGCTGTCCTTGTTGCGGCGCGCGCCGCCGCGTGATTTAAAATCCGGTTCCCGAAAGACCTGACCTCACCGTCCGCTTGATGTGTGGCGTGCCGGTCAGCCTTCCCTGAAAACCTGAAACCCGGCAAAAGACTGGTTCACCGGCATCAGTTCCATGCGGTTGATGTTCATGTGTGGCGGCAAAGTAGCCACCCAGAACAAGGTCTCGGCGATATCCTTCGACGTCATCGGATTGGCGCCCTTGTAGACGGTGTCGGAGGCGGCCTGGTTGCCGCCGGTGCGCACCAAGGTGAATTCGGTTTCCGTCATACCGGGCTCGATGCAAGTCACTCGTACTCCCGTGCCATGCAAATCCGAGCGTAGTCCCAGGCTGAATTGCGAGACAAAGGCCTTGCTGCCGCCGTATACGTTTCCGCCGGTATAGGGATAGAGCGCGGCAACGGAACTGATGTTGATGATGGCGCCTTTGCGCGTGATCAGCCCCGGTAATAGTTGATGGGTGAGCGTAACCAGTCCCGTCACGTTGGTTTCAATCATCTGCTGCCATTGTTGCAAGTCGGATTTCTGGGCGGGGGCAGTGCCCAGCGCCAGGCCGGCATTGTTGATGAGTAAATCGATGTCGCGAAACGCTGCAGGCAATCCGGAAATCGCGGCCTGAATGTCGGCGGGCGAGCGCATGTCGAACGCGCAGCCATAAACGTTCGCGGCGCCGAGTTCGTCAGTCAGGTCCTTGAGGCGATCCGCGCGCCGGCCCGTGGCGACAACCTGCCAGCCGGCTTTGGCGAATTTGCGGGCGGCTGCGGCGCCGAAGCCGGATGTTGCGCCGGTGATCAGTGCGGTTTTCTGGGTTGTCACTATTCCTCCTGGTATCGGTAAGATTCAGATGAGCGCAGATATTTGATTAGAAACTAGAAAAACGCGTAAACACGAAGGCACACGAAGGAATACACGAAGGACTCGAAGGAAGGCAAGTGCAAATGAAGGTTGCCTTGGCCTTGTCGGAATGCAGTTCCTTCGTGCCCCTTCGTGTTTACCCTCGTGCTCTTCGTGTTGAAGAGTTTTGCGTTTCATATGAACCCGGATTGTGATTGGATAGCGGGGGTCTAATGGAAAATATGGGATGAGTCTACCTCCATTTCGACAGCGCAAATACAGCCCCTCTCCCGCAGGGCGGGAGAGGGTAGGGTGAGGGTGGGAAAAAAGGCATGATTTCACTTTCTTCCCCTCACCCCGGCACGCGGACACGTTAGCGATGAAATCGCCCAACTGAGGGTAGCGTGCCCAAGCATCGCTTCCCGCCCCGGATGGCTCCGCCAACGTCGAGTCAGCGATGCCCCTCTGCTTCGCTGCAAGTGTGCCCTTGTCCCCGCATTCGGGGCGAGGGGTATCGTGGTTCGAGGGAAATAGGTATGGAGTAATTTTTCGTAAATTAGGAAAAAATCAATAGTTGCGTCGGCATAGAATTACTGCGCGACCTGCACCAGAACCCGCCGATTGCGCTGTTTGTCGGCAGGTGTCTTTTCCGGCGAGACCAGTGGTTTGGCGGAGCCTACACCGGTGGCTTTGCAGGGCAGTTTCATGCCCTGCTTCTTGAGTGCGGCACAGACTTTGTTTGCGCGAGCCAGTGATAATTTCTCATTGGCCTCCGGTTTGCCATCGGCATCTGTGTGGCCTTCGGCCACCACGGTCAGATTGGGGAAGGTCTGGGTCAGCGGTTTGGAATTTTCCGTCAGAATTTTCAGCAGACCTTTGACTCTTTTGTCGTTGCCCGGCGCAAATTCCGCCTTGCCTGTCTTGAATTCGAACTGACCATCCTTGACTTGTTGCTCGGCCAGCGACTTGTTGACGTTTTCCAGCAAGGGCTTGTCGGCCATCGCTTTGAGGTCGGTGAGTGTTTTCAGATCCACCGCCGAGGCGGCACAGGCGCTGATAATCAGAAATGCGAAAACAGAATGTTTGAGGGCGTGCATGAATTGTTCTCCAGTCGTTACAAGAGGTGATGGACTGCGCTATCGGGCCCTACATTCTTTCATCCAGCCATTCGATCCAATGGCGAACCGGTATTTCAGTTCCCCCCTGGATATGCGTCAAGCAACCGATGTTCGCAGTGGCGATAGCCGACGGGGTTCCGGATGCCAGTGCTTCGACCTTATTATTGAGCAGACGCTGCGACAGTTCCGGCTGCAGGATGGAGTAAGTTCCCGCCGATCCGCAACACAGGTGCGAATCCGGCACGAAGGTCAACTCGAAGCCGACGGCACCGAGTAGCGCTTCGATTTTGCCGCGAATCTGCTGACCGTGTTGCAGGGAGCAGGGAGAATGGAAGGCTACGCGGGTCTTCGACCCGCTCGCAGGGGAGAGGGGTGAGGGGCGAGGGGTGAGGGGGAAGGCGAATGCGGTTTCCAATCGTTGCTTCTCGTCGAATACGACTTCGCTGAGGTCGCGGGTCAGGGTGGACACTCGGTGCGCTTTTTTGGCGTACATCGGGTCGTGGGCCAAATGATGGCCGTACTCCCTCACCAGAGTGCCACAGCCGCTGGCGGTGATGACGATAGCCTCGGCGCCGGCCTCGATATGCGGCCACCAGGCATCAATATTCCGGCGCATGAATTGGAGGGCTTGCTCCTGTTTGTTGAGGTGGAAGGTGACGGCGCCACAACAGGTGGCTTCACGTGCTTTGATCAGGGAAATTCCAACCCGGTCGAGAACCCGGGCCGCGGCTGCGTTGATGCTTGGAGCGAGGGCAGGTTGTACGCAGCCGTCGAGCACGAGCATTTTTCGGGCGTGGCGCGCTTGCGGCCATTGGCGGTTCCCCGTGTCGGGGGCGGGCACTTTGCGCCGGAGCGCCAGAGGTAGCAACGCCTGCAACTCCTGGCCGACCTTGAGCAATGGGTTAAATAGCCAGGGTGTGGGTATGACAAGCCGCAGCAGCGCGCGCCGGATCGAGTCCGCGAGTGTGCGCGGCACATGTTTTTCGACAATGTTGCGACCGATATCCACCAGGCGGCCATATTGAACTCCAGAGGGGCAGGTGGTTTCGCAGGCACGACAGGTGAGGCAGCGATCCAGGTGCAATTGTGTCTTGGCCGTTACGGCATTGCCTTCCAGCACCTCTTTAATGAGGTAAATGCGTCCGCGCGGACTGTCGAGCTCATCGCCCAGTAATTGATAAGTCGGGCACGTGGCAGTGCAGAAGCCGCAATGCACGCAGGTGCGCAGAATACCGTCGGCCTCTTTGCCTTCAGGCGTGTTCTTGATGAATTCGGCGAGGTTGGTTTTCACGAAAGGAAATTCTCAACGCAAAGACGCAAAGGGCGCAAAGAACGCAAAGGAAATCATAAGAGGAATCCCGGAGAGGCTCTGATAAAGAATTCGTAGTCCAATAGAGGATCTGGGGATCCATTATCGTTATCGGACGAGAGAATGCTGGAATATGGAATTCCTGATCTTGCTTTCCTTTCTTGCTTTTCTTTGCGCCCTTTGCGCCTTTGCGTCGAGTTTTTCATTTGATTTAGAAGTCTGTGTAAATACGGCCCGGGCCGAAAATGCCAGCCGGGTCCATGGCGTGTTTCAGCTTGCGGTGCAGGGCCAAATTGGAAGGAGTCAGGCGTTGTATGCCGCCAATTTTGCCTTGGCCGCGAAACAGCGTGGCATGGCCGCCTGCGGCGGCTGCGGCGTCGTGCATACGGGTCGTGGCATGGTCGGCGAAAATCCAGCGCAGGCTGCCATTCCATTCGATCAACTGCGGGCCCAGAATCAGAGGGTCGGTAGTTGATTTGACGGACATCCGCCACAAGGTCCCGGCACCGGAGAAGAACGGGTGAGTCTGCTCGCGCACGGAGGTCCAGAACGAGTTGCCATCCGCCAATATTTCACCTCCCAGTTTCTTCGCCGCAGCGGCGACGGCCGGTGCTGCGCCCGACAGGCGAACCCGTAGCAGGTTGCCTGCATGACAAGTTGCCGAGATCGGCAGCGGACGGCCCGCCCAGCGGTTCATGTTGTCGATCGCCGTGGAGTCATCCATTTCGAAGCCGAGCGTGCGTTCTTCTTCCGGGACGGGCAGCACCTTTAGCGATACTTCGGTGATCAGGCCAAGGGTGCCGAAAGAAGCCGTGACCAGTCGGGACAAGTCGTAGCCGGCTACATTTTTCATTACCTGCCCGCCGAAGCGTAGTTCTTCGCCTTGGCCATCGAGCATTCGCACGCCGAGCACAAAATCGCGCACCGAACCCGAAGCGGCGCGACGTGGGCCAGAAAATCCGCTGGCGACACATCCGCCGAGCGTGGCACCGGGACCAAAATGTGCCGGCTCGAAGGCCAGCATCTGGCCCCTGCTGGCGAGCGTTGCCTCGATTTCCTTGAGCGGAGTGCCTGCGCGGGCTGTCAATACCAGTTCCGTAGGCTCGTAATCGACGATGCCGGACCATGCGCGCGTGTCGAGCACCTCGCCCTTCAAGGTCACGCCATAGAAGTCCTTACTGCCGCTGCCGCGGATACGCAATGGCGTGCGCCTGGCAGCGGCGCTGCGGATGGTGTTGGAAAAAGTTTCGATGGCTTGTTGCAAGGAAATTCTCAACGCAAAGAGCGAAAAGTTAGAATGAAACGGGAAGAAGGGTGGTCAGTAATCATCATCGGGAATTCATCGCCGTCGTTTGTGCAGACACCAAAAGTGTGCTTCGGAAAGGCAACTGAAAATCTCGACGCAAAGGCGCAAAGGGCGCAAAGGAACGCAAAGTTAAAAACAAACGGAATGAAAGGTTTTCGCCATTGGCAATCAGGTCTTGCTCATATTATGTCATTGCAGTCACCGCAGATTCACAGGGGACAACATCGAGTCTCTTCAGGATTTTCTTTCCTTTAGAGAATTTCTTTGCGTACTTTGCGTCGAGTTTTTCTTTTGATGTTCAAAATCTTGGCAGCTCGGGAAATTTTTCCTTTCCAGCATGAACCCGCATGGCACCGTGCTCGGCGCAGCGTTGCAGCGTGGGAACCGCTTTACCGGGGTTGAGCAGCCCGTGTTCGTCGAAGGCTTTCTTGACGGCGTGAAACATTTCCAGCTCCCGGGATTTAAATTGAACGCACATCTGGTTGATCTTTTCTATCCCGACCCCATGCTCGCCAGTGATGGTGCCACCGACTTCGACGCACAGCTCAAGGATGGCCGCGCCATAGGCTTCGGCTCTTTCATTTTGCCCTTCATCCGCGGCGTCGAACATGATGAGCGGGTGGAGATTGCCGTCGCCCGCATGAAACACATTGGCACATTGCAGGCCGAATTTGGACGACAGCTCATCGATGCGCTTAAGCACATACGGCAATTGTTTTTTTGGGATGGTGCCGTCCATGCAGTAGTAGTCCGGCATGATGCGCCCCACGGCGGGAAAGGCCGCCTTGCGACCGGCCCAGAATTTCAGGCGTTCGGCTTCGTTTTTCGAAGTGCGGATTTCCGTCGCCCCGGCTTTTTTCATGACCTCGGCCATACGGGCCACTTCTGCGCTTACCTCTTCTTCGCTGCCGTCCGATTCGCAGAGCAGGATCGCGGCGGCGTCGAGCGGATAGCCGGCATGGACAAATTGCTCGACCGCTGCCGTGGCTTTTTTGTCCATCATTTCCAATCCGGCCGGAACGATTCCGGCGCCGATCACGTCGGCCACGGCCTGGCCTGCCTTGGTCAGATCGTCGAATGCCGCCAGCACCACTTGCGCCCTTTCGGGTTTGGGCAGCAGCTTCACGGTAATTTCGGTGATGACGCCGAGCATGCCTTCCGATCCGGTGACGAGAGCCAGCAGGTCATAACCGGCGCTGTCCAGCCCGTCGCCGCCGATCTCCAGCAACTCGCCCTCAATCGTGATGAAGCGCAGCCTGAGAATATTATGAACGGTGAGGCCGTATTTCAGGCAATGTACGCCGCCGGAATTTTCCGCGACGTTTCCCCCGATCGAGCAGGCAATCTGGCTGGAGGGGTCGGGGGCGTAATACAGTCCCAAGGGCGCGGTGGCTTCGGAAATCGCTGCGTTGCGCACGCCGGGTTGCACCCTTGCCATACGCGCGAGCGGATCGATCTCCAGAATACGCTTCATCTTCGCCATGACCAGCAGCAGCCCGAATTCGTAGGGCAGGGCCCCGCCGGATAATCCCGTGCCGGCGCCGCGAAACACCACAGGCACACGCGCTTCGTGGCAAATTTTCAGTACCGCGCGCACCTGATTTTCGTCATCCGGCAAGGCGACCAGCATCGGCAGGCGCTGATAGGCAGTCATGCCGTCGCACTCGAAGGGCTTGAGGTCTTCGCGCTCGTGAAGCAGGGCGCCGGCCGGCAATTCGGCGGCAAGGCGGCGAACGAGTTCCGCCTTGGAAACCGGGGATTGCAGTAGTTCGGAGGACAGCAGCGCGGGCACGCCCATGGAAATATCCGTCAGGTGATCAGGATGGCGCGGAAATCGTTGACATTAGTCAGCGTGGGGCCGGTGACCACCAGATCCCCCAGTTCCGCGAAGAAACCATAAGCGTCATTATCGGCGAGCATCTTTCTGGCGTCCAGATTCTGCGCGTCCGCGCGGGCCAGCGAATCCGGAATCGCTATGGCCCCGGCGTTGTCCTCGCTGCCATCCACGCCGTCGGTATCGCCCGCGAGCGCGTAAATTCCGCTTGTGCCCTGCAATGCGACCGCCAGCGCCAGGAGAAATTCGACATTGCGCCCGCCCCGCCCCTTTCCCCGCACGGTGACGGTGGTTTCACCTCCCGATAACAGAACACAGGGGGCCGCGGCCGGCTGGCTGTGGCGCCTGACCTGGCGTGTGATGCCAGCGTGGACCTGCGCCACTTCACGCGACTCTCCTTCGATGGCATCACCGAGGATGACCGGCGTAACACCCGCACGACGCGCCACGCTTGCCGCTGCCTCGAGCGACATCTGCGGTGTTGCGATGAGGTGTAATTCCGAGTTGGCGAGCCGGGGATCGCCGGGCTTTGGTGTCTCGTCGCGGGCGGCACGCACATGATTCAACACCGCCAGCGGTTCGCGAATGCGGTATTTTTCCAGCACGGCGAGCGCATCGGCGAAGGTCGTCGCATCTGCCACGGTTGGACCGGAGGCGATGACTGCCGGGTCGTCTCCAGGAATGTCGGAGATCGCCAGTGTGACGATGCGTGCGGGCGCACAGGCCGCAGCCAGCCTTCCGCCTTTCACCGTGGAGAGATGCTTGCGCACGCAGTTCATTTCGGTAATGTTGGCGCCACTTTTCAGCAAGGCGGTGTTGATGGCTTGTTTGTCGGCGAGCGTCAATCCCGGCGCAGGCAGCGGAAGTAATGCGGAGCCGCCACCCGAAGCAAGGAAAAGCACCAGATCATTTTCGGAAAGTCCCTGCACGAGTTTCAGCATGCGTTCGGCAGCGGTTTGCCCCGCCTGATCGGGCACAGGATGAGCAGCCTCGACGACCTCGATACGCTGAGTGGCGACGCTATGGCCGTAGCGCGTGACCACCATACCCGAGAGCTCTCCCGACCAGTGATCCTCGACCGCTTTTGCCATGCTGGCGGCGGCCTTACCGCAGCCGATGACCAGTGTGCGGCCCTTGGGCGGTTTGGGCAGAAATGGGGGCAGCGACGTGTCCGGCAGCGCCGCGGCAATCGCAGCGTCGAACATGGCCCGCAGAAGGGATTTCGGGTCGGTTGTCATTGCGATTCAGGAAACTCTCTTAACACGAAGGATCAGGAAGGTAACACGAAGGACACGAAGGAAATCAAGGGCAGGAGAATTCGGATAATCAATTCGGTAGTCAAAATACGGCCGTACCATCCTCAGGCGTGCGTAAGGGATTTTTATTGGCGTATTTTGAATTGGAATTCCTTCGTGATCCTTCGTGTTACCTAAAAGGGTACTCCACGCTATCGCGAGGGTATTCGTGCCCTTCGTGTTGAAGATTTTCCGTAGTTCTGAGTCTAGATTATTTCGCCACAGGGTGGTTGGCGAGCGTTTCCAGCGCCTTGACCATGGCCGAATGGTCCCACTTGGCGCCGCCCTGGGCCTGGCAGGCGCTGAACAATTCCTGGGCGGTGGCGGTGTTGGGCAGGCTCATCTTGAGCGCGCGCGCCGAGGACAGGGCCAGGTTCAGGTCTTTCTGGTGTAACTCAATTCGGAATCCGGGATCGAAGGTGCGCTTGATCATGCGCTCGCCATGGACTTCCAGCACCCGCGATGCGGCAAATCCGCCCATCAGTGCCTGGCGAACCTTGCCCGGATCCACACCCGCTTTGGATGCCAGCAGCAGAGCTTCACCGACTGCCTCGATGTTCAGGGCCACGATGATCTGATTGCAGACCTTGCAGATCTGGCCGGCACCCACTTCACCCACCAGCGTGATGTTCTTGCCCATCAGTTCAAATAACGGCTTCACCTTGGCGAAGCTGGCTTCCGAGGCCCCGACCATGATGGTGAGCGCAGCATTTTTGGCGCCGACCTCGCCGCCCGATACCGGGGCATCTACGTAATCGGCACCCAGCTTGCGGATGCGCTCGGCGAATTCCTTGGTGGCGATCGGCGAAATGGAACTCATGTCCACGAGGATCTTTCCGCCGGAAAGTCCCTCGGCGGCGCCGTCCTTGCCAAATAAAACGCGTTCGACATCCGGGGTGTCCGGCACCATGGTAATAACGATGTCGGATTTTTGCGCGATTTCTTTCGATGATGCACACGATTTGCCGCCCGCGGCGGTCAGTTCCTGAGGCACGCCGCTGCGGCTGTGCAGATAAAGCGTGTGACCGCCCTTGATGAGATTGACGACCATGGGTTTGCCCATGATGCCTAGACCGATGAAGCCGATATTCATGTTGTTCTCCCGTTATTCACGAATGTTTTTCACCACAGAGGCACAGAGGCACAGACAAAATCGTCAATTATGTTCACATCAGCAGGAGAGAGGCCCGACCAACCGGGAAATATTCCGTATCTTCAGAGCGGACAGAACTTGTCTCGGTGCCTAAATGGGTACTCCACGCTATGCGAGGGTATCTGTGTCTCTGTGGTGCAGTCGTAGTTATAGATAAGGTTTGGCCCAGCCCAGGCCGTCCTCGGTTTTGCCTGCCGGGCGGTATTCGCAGCCGATCCAGCCCTGGTAGCCGATTTTGTCGATGTGATGAAACAGGAAGGGATAGTTGATTTCGCCGCTGCCAGGCTCGTGGCGTCCGGGCGTGTCCGCCAACTGCATATGGCCGATTCTGGACAGATTTTTCTCAATGGTGGGCGCCAGATCGCCTTCCATGATCTGCATATGGTAGATATCGTATTGAAAAAACAGATTCGGCACATTGGCGTAATGCATGATGTCGAACGCCTGGCGAGAATAATTCAGGTAGAAGCCCGGGATATCGCGGGTGTTGATGGCCTCGATCAGCATGCGGATCCCGTGTTTGGACAGCTCCCTGCCGGCAAATTGCAGATTGGCGATGTATGTTTCGCCCATGGTCTGCTCGTTTACGCCGCGCGGTTTTAATCCCGCCATAACGTGCAACTGCTTGCAACCCAGGGCGGCGGCATATTCCAGGGCCTTGCCTACGCCTGCCTGAAATTCTCCGACTTTCGCCGGATCGCAAGCGAGCCCCCTGTCGCCAGCGGCGAAATTTCCCGGAGGCATGTTGAACAACACCATTTCCAGCTTGTGCCGATCGAGCTGCTCGCGAATCTGGGCGGCCGGATAGTCGTAAGGAAACAGGAACTCGACACCTCGAAAGCCGGCACGGGCAGCGGCTCCGAAGCGATCGATAAATCCAGCTTCGTTAAACATCATCGAAAGATTGGCGTTGAGCTTGGGCATCGTGGTTCCGGGAAGCAGGATCAAAGCAGTGACGATCAGGCGCAATTATAGCCGGGTGGCACCGGATACCCGGTTGGCTCGTTATAATCGAAACTGATCCACACAGAAACGAGCAAACAGGATGAAATTCAAAGGCACCGAGAGCTACGTCGCCACCGAGGACTTGATGATGGCCGTGAATGCGGCAGTCACGCTGGAAAGGCCATTGTTGATCAAGGGCGAGCCCGGTACAGGCAAGACCATGCTGGCTCTGGAGGTGGCGCAGGCGCTGGAGCGGCCGCTGCACCAATGGCACGTCAAATCGACTTCCAAGGCGCAGCAGGGGCTCTACGAATACGATGCCGTGTCCCGGCTGCGGGACTCCCAGTTGGGCGACGGCCGGGTTCACGAGATCGGCAATTACATTGTCAAGGGTCCATTATGGCAGGCCTTCGAGTCGGATCGGCCGTCGGTATTGTTGATCGACGAGGTGGACAAGGCGGACATCGAATTTCCCAACGACTTGTTGCGCGAACTGGATCGGATGGAATTTTATGTCTACGAGACCCAGCAGCTCGTCAAGGCCAAACATCGGCCCGCCATCATCATCACCAGCAATAACGAAAAGGAACTGCCCGATGCGTTTTTGCGGCGCTGTTTTTTTCACTACATCAAGTTTCCCGACAAGGGCACGATGGCGCGCATCGTCGATGTGCATTTTCCGAACTTGAAGAAATCCCTGCTGCGCGAGGCTCTGGAGGTGTTTTTCGAGATTCGCGAAGTGCCGGGCTTGAAGAAGAAGCCATCAACTTCCGAACTGCTGGACTGGCTGAAGCTGCTGATGGCCGAGGATATTTCTCCCGAAGCCCTGCACGGCCAGGATCAGAACAAGATCATCCCGCCGCTTGCCGGGGCGCTGCTCAAGAACGAACAGGATGTGCATCTGTTCGAGCGTCTGGTGTTCATGTCTCGGCGCGCGCGCTCGTGAATAGTAAATGCTTAACGCGTATAACACGAAGGGCACGAAGGTATTCACGAAGGAACACGAAGGAAACCAGGAATTATTATGAATTCGGAAGCGTCGTCTGAACCTTGCATGGCAAATCCGTTCTTTGACACGCCTTTCGCTCCCAATTTGCCTTGAATTTGAATTCCTTCGTGCCTTTCGTGATCCTTCGTGTTGAAAGCGTTTAACGATGTTGACGGATTTTTTCCTTAAGGTCAGAGAGGGCGGCGTGCCGGCTTCGGTCACGGAATATCTGACCTTGCTGGAGGCTTTGCAGAAACACGTCAGCGCCGGCAGCCTGGACGAATTTTATTATCTGGCCCGTACTTGCCTGGTGAAGGACGAGACGAACTACGACAAATTCGATCGGGTGTTCGGCGAGTACTTCAAGGGTATCGCCCCCGGTTCCGGCGACCTCACGGCACAAATTCCCGAGGAGTGGCTGCGGCGCCAGGCGGAATTGTTACTGTCGGAGGAAGAAAAGCTACGCATTCAGTCGCTCGGCGGTTGGGAAAAGCTCATGGAAACACTCAAGAAGCGGCTGGAAGAGCAGAAGGGACGGCACCAGGGGGGATCCAAGTGGATAGGCACCGGAGGAACTTCGCCCTTTGGCGCTTACGGGTATAACCCGGAAGGCGTGCGCATCGGTCAGGAGGGTTCGCGCAATCGCCGCGCGGTCAAGGTTTGGGATCGGCGGGAATACCGCAATCTGGACGACGCGATCGAGCTGGGGACCCGCAACATCAAGATGGCGTTACGTCGGCTGCGAAAATTCGCGCGAGAAGGCGCGGCGGATGAACTGGACCTTGACGATACCGTACGCTCGACGGCAAAAAACGCGGGCTACCTTGACATCAAGATGGTTCCCGAGCGGCACAACGCGGTGAAAGTGCTGCTGTTTCTGGATATCGGCGGCAGCATGGACGATCACGTCAAGGTATGCGAGGAATTATTCTCGGCGGCACGCGCCGAGTTCAAGCGGCTCGAACATTTTTATTTTCATAATTTTCTTTACGAATCGGTCTGGCGCAACAATCACCGGCGCAATTCAGAGCATTTCCCCACCTTCGATATTCTTCACAAATACCCGCACGATTACAAACTGGTATTTGTCGGCGATGCCACCATGAGTCCCTACGAGATTGCCTATCCGGGTGGAAGCGTCGAACACCACAACGAGGAAGCCGGGGCGGTCTGGTTAAAACGCATGCTCGACGTCTATCCCCACTCGGTATGGATCAACCCGACGCCCGAGGAACGCTGGGGTTACTACGAGTCGATCGGCATGGTGCGCAACTTGATGGAAGATCGCATGTTTCCGCTTACCCTCGATGGTCTGGATCGCGCCATGCGCAGGTTGACGCGTTAGCCGCGACCACGCTCAGGATACGCGTGCTGCCTTCTGTGCAACTTTGGAGCGAAAGCGCTGGGCGTCGATGATGTAACGCTCATGAGTGCCTTCGGAAATCTTGTCGATGCCGTCAGTGGCCTCGACGCGAAATTTCAGTTTGCGACCGTCCACGTGAGTCAGTTCCACGTTGACGGTGACCGTGAGGCCGGGCGGCGTGGCGGCCTCGTGCGAAAAATTGACATGGGTGCCGAGCGTTTGTTCCGATGGCCAGTCCAGGTGTGGACGAATCGCCTCAATACAAGCCCATTCCAGCAAGCCCACCATGAATCCGGTGGCGAGCACGGCAGGCATTTCCTGGAACATCGCCGCCTCCGGATACAGATGCGGCACGGTTTTGGACTCCGGCACGCGGAATCGAAAGGTGTGCGTGAGGCCGGGCTGTAACGTACTTTTCATGTGGCCGATTTGGTCTTGCGGAAATCGCCTGACATCGGGGGCGAGGTTTTGAGCACTTCATCCACAGTGGTAATGCCAGCGGCAACCTTCTGCGCGCCGGAGATTCGCAAAGGTTTCATCCCGTCGCGGTAGGCTTGATCGCGGATCAACTTGGCGTCGGTATCGGCGACCATCAGCGGTCGCTGGCCTGCTGTGGTCGTCAGAATTTCGTAGATACCGATGCGCCCCGAGTAGCCGGTATTGCGGCACTCCAGGCAACCCTTGGCGTAATAGACCTGCGCCGGCCTCTCCGATTGCCATGGGGCAATGAGCGCGGCCCAGGTTTCCTCGGCGATGGGGCCAGGTTCGCGACAATGCGGACACAGCGTACGCACCAGGCGCTGGGCCATCACGCCCAAAATCGTGGACTGAATCAGGTAGGGCGGAACTCCCAAATCGAGCAAGCGGGTCACTGCGGACGGCGCATCATTGGTGTGCAGAGTGGAGAGCACCAGGTGTCCGGTCAAGGCCGACTGAATGGCCATATCCGCTGTTTCGATGTCCCGAATTTCACCCACCATGATGATGTCAGGATCCTGGCGCATCAGGGTTCGTATTCCGGAGGCGAAATCCAGGCCAATCGCCGGCTGAACCTGCATCTGATTGAAGGCCGGTTCGACCATTTCGATCGGATCTTCGATCGAGCAAACGTTGACGTCCGCGCTCGCCAGCATCTTGAGGGTTGAATACAGTGTGGTGGTCTTGCCCGATCCGGTTGGCCCGGTGACCAGAACGATCCCGTGCGGATTGGCGACAAGTTTTTGCCAGCGATCGCGGTCCTCGTCGCTGAACCCGAGATCCTTGAAACTTTTTACCAGTACTTCGGGATTAAAAACCCGCATGACCAGTTTTTCGCCGAAGGCGGTTGGCATTGTGGAGAGTCTCAATTCCACTTCATCGCCGTCCGTCGAGCGGGTCTTGATCCGTCCATCCTGGGGCCGACGTTTTTCCACCACGTCCATGCGACCGAGGATTTTGATACGGCTGGTCATCGCCGCCACGACCGGAGTCGGAATCTGGTAGACCTGATGCAACACGCCATCAATTCGGAAGCGCACATTGGCCACATCGCGGCGCGGCTCGACATGGATGTCGCTTGCCCGTTGCTCGAAAGCGTATTGGAGCAGCCAATCCACCAGCTGCACGATGTGCTGGTCGTTGGCGTCGAGTTTGCCGCTGCTGCCTAGTTGAACGAGTTGTTCGAAATTCGCGATGTCCGAGATGGATGCGCCGTGCTGCTGAGTCGCCCCCTTGACGGACTTTGCAAGGTTGTAGAACTCGACCTGGTAGGTGGCGATATCCACCGGGTTGGCGATCACCCTCTTGATTTCGAGTCGCAGAATTCGTCCTAGCTCCACTTCCCAATCGCGAATATGCGGCTCGCACGTGGCGATGACCGCCTCGGTGGCGCTCACGCGCACGGGCAGAATCCGGAAGCGTGTGGCATAGGCATTGGACATGACCTTGGTTACCGCCGCGAAATCGATCTTGAACGGGTCGATGTGCATATAAGGCAATCCGACTCTAGTGGCCAGCCATTCGGCCAGCGTATCAAGCGCCAGGAATTTTTTCGCATTACGCCGATCCGGCCATTTTTGATCCGCGAGAATAATCAAGGGATGGACATCGCTCGCAGGCAGATTGCGCCGCAACGCCAGCAACTTGTCTGCGGTATCTTTCGAGACGAATTTGTCGTGGACCAAATCGGCGAGCAGTTGATCGAGAGACAGGCGTCTGCCGCCCGGTGCAGCGTCGTTCTTCAGAGATTGAATTTTGGCTTTCACTTGGGCTCGTGGGGCACCGGAGTTGACTTACCCATTTTGGCACCAGATCCAGGCCGCTTCTACCGCCGAATTTCGTCACCCGCAGGTGCGTAAATCGGCACAGTCACATATCCAAATAAACAACGAGTTGTAATATTCAATCAATAGCGGCATGATCGCTTTTCAAGTTTTGACAGAAAAATAGGGAGGGTAGAAATGGAAAATTTGAAAATTGGCAGCGATGCGCTGTTCATCCTGCTGGGTGCCATCATGGTGCTGGCCATGCACGGGGGCTTTGCGTTTCTGGAGCTGGGCACGGTACGCAAGAAAAATCAGGTCAACGCGCTGGTCAAGATTCTCGCGGATTTTTCGGTCTCGACGGTGGCGTATTTTTTCATCGGATACACGCTGGCCTACGGCACGAATTTCTTCTCGGGAGCAACGGTGCTCGCCGCCGACAACGGCTACGCACTGGTCAAGTTTTTTTTCCTGCTGACTTTCGCGGCCGCCATTCCCGCCATCGTTTCGGGCGGCATTGCCGAGCGCGCGAGATTCAATTCCCAGCTTGCCGCTTCCTTCTTGCTGGTCGGGTTCATCTATCCGTTTTTCGAAGGCATCGCCTGGAACGGGAATTTCGGCATTCAAAAGTGGCTGGAGGCAAGTTACGGGGCGCCATTCCGGGATTTCGCCGGTTCCATCGTAGTGCACGCGGTCGGCGGCTGGATTGGTCTCACGGCAGTACTGCTGCTCGGCGCACGACGGGGGCGTTATAACAAGGAAGGAGGCGTCTCGGCACACCCGCCTTCAAGCATCCCTTTCCTTGCCTTGGGCGCGTGGATTCTGACCGTGGGTTGGTTTGGTTTCAACGTGATGTCGGCGCAAACCATCGACAAAATCAGCGGCTTGGTTGCGGTGAACTCGCTGATGGCCATGGCGGGCGGTACCTTGGGCGCGTTATTTGCCGGGCGCAACGATCCGGGCTTTGTCCACAATGGCCCGCTTGCGGGGCTGGTGGCCGTATGTGCCGGATCGGACATCATGCACCCCTTGGGCGGTTTTGTGACGGGAGCCGTCGCCGGAGGGTTGTTCGTTTACATGTTCACCGTGACCCAGAATCGCTGGAAAATCGATGACGTGCTGGGCGTTTGGCCCCTGCATGGGCTGTGCGGGGCGTGGGGCGGCATCGCAGCGGGCATATTCGGCGCACAAGCCTTGGGCGGGATGGGCGGGGTAAGCTTCATGTCGCAACTGCTCGGAACCTTGATGGGTATCGGAGTTGCCGTCGCGGGCGGGCTGATCGTCTACGGCAGCCTCAAGGCGACGATCGGTTTGCGGCTGGATCCGGAAGATGAATTCATCGGCGCCGATTTGAGCATCCACAAGATTTCCGCTACCAGCGAGAAGGAAGTCAGTTGGTGATCTAAATCCGGCGACGAGTTGTCTAAAGGGCGAAAGCGGGTTTCGTCCTATCGATTCTCCGGAGCCGGCATGGGTTCGATGGTGCCAATATGGAAATGAAATCCGCCGGCCCGCCGGTCGCTGTAATAACGGGCCAAAGTGCGTCGCACGGTGGCAAACGCAATCTGATTCCAGGGAATGTCCGGCTCGTCGAAGAGCCGGACTTCAAGCGATTCACTTCCCGGGTAGAAATCCAGATCGAGGAGCCGGGCGCGAAAAAGCATGTAAACCTGATTGATATGTGGAATGTTGAATAGCGCATACAAGTCGAGAATTTCAACCCGCGCGTTGGCTTCTTCCAGCGTTTCTCGTTGCGCACCCTGCGCCGTGGTTTCGGCGTTTTCCATGAAGCCGGCGGGCACAGTCCACAGGCCGATGCGCGGCTCGATTGCCCGCTTGCATAGCAGAATGCGGCCCTCCCATTCGGGAATGCAGCCGACAATCATCCTGGGGTTTTCGTAATGAATATTGCCACAGCTTTGGCAAACATGGCGCGGCAGGGTGTCGCCGGGCGGCACGCGCAGTTGAACTGGCGCGCCACACTGGCTGCAAAAATTCATGATCGCTGAATTGGGCTGTGTGGGCCGCTTATTATAAGGGCGAGTTCGCGCCCGGTTTGATACAGTGCCCGTGAGAATGGCCATTCAGTCGCGCGCCCGGCGCGCCGTGGATGGCGGTTGCCAACGACAAGGGAGCGAATCTTGATATCGACTCGGATAGCGGCAATGGTGGCGGCACTGGTCCTGAATGCAGGCGTGGCTGCGGGTGAAGGCACAGCGTCGTTCCAAGGCAGGTGGCAGGGGCCGTGGTACATCGGCATGAGCAGCGGCAAGGCCTTGCTGGAACTGGGGCCGGACGGGCAGGGGACGATTGCCATGACGCAACTGGAGGGCTTTGGGAACGCACCGGTGAGTATTAGCCGAGTCGAGACCGAGGGCAAAACGCTTCGATTCAGCGCGGCGGGCGAAAACGGTACCGAGTTCAAACTCAAGGCACTGCTCAGCAATGACGGCAGGAAGTTAACCGGCAACGGAAAATATGGCGGCTTCGGAGCTCGGGTGGAATTTCGACGACTTGAGTAATTCAACCCACTGTCATTCCCGCGAAAGCGGGAATCCAGTGAATACGAAATTACCATCAGAATTCAAAATCCGGATTCCCGCCTTCGCGGGAATGACACATACCGCGGAATCAGTTGGCGGGCAGCGCTTTGATGTAGTCCGCGAGCGCCTGAATCTGTTCTTCCTTGAGCATTTTCCTGTATCCCGGCATCGGTGACTTGCCTGTCGAGATTTGTTGAATGACTTGTTCGCGCGTCTTCGAGGTGCCGGCCAATTTTGGACCGTCCGCGCCTTTCATGCCGTAGGCCGGATGACACCAGCTACACTGCGTGGCGAACAATTTCTTTACGTCGATCTGGTACTTTTCCTTGACTGCCGCAGCGGCCACGTTGGTCGCATCTTCCTCGGCGTGAAGGGCGCCGGATCCTATCAACAGGCTAATCAAGGCCAGCCTCATCCATCGGCCACACAGCGCCTTGCTCGCAATCGCGAGGCTCTCTCCACTCTGCATCGAGTTCTCCATCGAGATCAAAAAAACGGGCGAAGGATTTCTCCTTCGCCCGCCATAACGTCAGACGACTGAAACGGGTTTACAGGCCGAATACGACCAGCTGACCCGCGTCCGTCGGCATTTCGGTGAACGGATGGCCGAACAGTCCCGGGAAGTTGCCGGAAACGTGGCTGCCCCAACCGGACGCAACGGCAATGTACTGCTTGCCGCCGGCCATGTAGGAGATTACACCGCCATGGTGGCCGATGCCGTTGTTGTGCGACCAGAGTTCCTTGCCGGTGCGCGCATCCAGAGCGTGGACGTTGCCGTCAGCGCCCGGAACGATCACCAGATTGCCCTTGGTGGAAAGCAGCGAGGCGAGCGGCGGGTACTTGAATTCAACGCGCCACTTCATCTTGCCGGAGACCGGATCACGTGCCTGCACGGTACCGTAGGCGCCACTTACCGCGGTGCCGTCGGCTTTTTGCTTGGGCGGCTTGGAAGCCCAGCTTGCGCCGAAGTAAGCCTGACCGGAGAAATCGGACGGGCGGTCGGACTTGACCACTTCGATGTCAAAGCAGAACTCCTGCGTGACCTTGTACAGCAGGCCGGTTCCCGGATTGAAGGTACCGGTGTTCCAGCTGATGGCGCCGTCGATCGCCGGGCAGACATCGGAATGCTTGCCTTCCGGCAGTTCACGACGACCAATCAGACGACCATCGCGGGAAACGCCCTTGATGTAGTTGAAGGTCTCGCCGATCATGTAGGCATTTTCGACTTTCAGCTCGTTGCCGCCGCCGAGTTTGTCGGCGTTGTAAACGAAGATGATGCCGCCCTTGTTCGGGTGCACCATGTAGCGTGTGCCGCCCTTTTCAAGCTGCATGAATTCGCCCACGGCGCTGTCAAAGTCCCAGGCATCGTGCGGCATTTCCTGGAAGTAGGATTTCAACTCGCCGGAGTCGGCGTCCAGAACCACAACCGAGGAACTGTACAGGTTGTCGCCAGGACGGGGACCCGAAGTTTTCCAGTCATCGCCAGCCCAGTCGTAGTCGGGCGCCGGATTGGCGGTACCCCACCATACCGAGTTGGTCTTCGGATCGTACTGGCCAGTCATCCAGCCGCCGCCGCCGCCGACCTTCCAGGAATCATTACCCCAGGAAGCACGGGAGCGATCGTCGCCGCCGATGGTGTCGAACTGCCATGCGGTTTCGCCGGTGTTTGCATTGACCGCGAAGATCGGGCCGCAGCAGCCGGACAATTCGCCGCCGTTCGAACCGATGATGACTTTGTCCTTAACGATCATCGGTGCACCGGTAAAGCCCTTGTTGCCCTTTTCCACCGTCATGATCATGTTGTCCCACTCGACCTTGCCAGTCTTCTGGTTCAACGCGATCAGGCGACCGTCCACTGTGCCGATGTAAACTTTGCCGTAGCCGATGGCCAAACCGCGGTTGTACGGGTTGTAGAAGGTGCCTTCTGCGCGCTCGGTGTCGATCTTGGCCTGATAGCGCCAGATCACTGCACCGGTGGCGCCATCAAGTGCCCACACCTGGCCCGAGGAGCTGGTGTAGTACAGGATGCCGTCCACTGCCAGAGGGAATGACTGAATGCCGCGTTTGGAGGCGGCGGGAATGTGCTGCCAGGCTACCTTCATGTTCTTGACGTTGCCGGCATTGATTTGATCCAGGCCACTGTAGTGCCAGCCCTTGAACGACTGGTGATACATCAGCCAGTTGTTTGCGTCCTTGTCGGCATTCAGCAGCCGATCCCAAGTCACGTCTGCCGACATGGCTTGGGAAGCAATACCGACGAATGCCACCGCGGACAATGCCTTGGCGACCCCCGAATAAGTCAATCGTTTCATAACTCTCTCCCGTGGTTTAAATACTTAGGATTGGGTACATCTTGTGAAAATTAGATTGCCCCTTGTTCGACACCTGAATTTTCTTATCCATACCCAAGCTGCGAGTGTCGGGACATCCGATGGCAAATGTATTCCTCCTGTTTTTCAATTGCAAGAGGACGCCTGGTCTTTTGCCATGGATGAGGCGACACTAGGCGCTAAAATGCGACTGCTGCACTGCCGCAATTGGGCTTTCCAAATTTCATGATGCAGAATGCAGTCGATGCTGGCGACTACGGAAACAATTCTTAAACAGATCCGCGACGAGGCCGAGATCCGATTTGTGCGGGCATCCGGTCCGGGCGGACAGAACGTCAACAAGGTATCCACGGCGGCCCAACTGTCCTTCGATATCGAGGCGTGCGGGAGTCTGAGCGAGGCCGCCAAGGCTCGTCTTCGAAAACTGGGTGGCCGCCGCGTCAGTGGTGAAGGGGTGCTGATGATCGACGCGCAGCGCTTCCGAACGCAGGAGGCCAATCGCAAGGACGCCCTGGGTCGACTGGAGGCCCTCATTGGGCAAGCCATGGTGGCGCCAAAAGCCAGGGTGGCGACCCGGCCCACTGCCGGTGCGCGACGTCGGCGCATCGAGGGCAAGCGCGCACGCTCCGCGCTCAAGGTTCAGCGCAAGGGTGTTGCGGGGGAGGAGTGAACAGGTGAATGAGTGAAGGAGTGAATGGGTGAAGGCGTGAAGGGTGAGGCGCGAGGCGTGAATACCTCGCTCCCCGATCCTCAATCCCCAATCCTGTCAAAGCCACTTCTTCCACTTGAATATCCCCACCATGACGCCGCTTACCACGGCCATTAGAATCAACGAACCTTCGAAGCCATAACGCCACTCCAGCTCCGGAAAGTGTTTGAAGTTCATGCCGAAAATGCCGGAAATGAACGTCAGCGGCATGAAGATGCTGGTAAACAGCGCCAACACCTTCATCACGCTGTTGGTACGTGTCGTCAGCGTCGAATAGTAGGAATCCAGCATGCCGCCAAGCAGATCGCGGAAGGTGTCGACGCTGTCGGTCACCTGCATGATGTGGTCGTGAAGGTCGCGGAAGTAGGCGGCGCTCTTATCGGTGATCAGTGAAGATTCCGAGCGCTGCAAATTCGTCACGGCCTCGCGCAGGGGCCACGCCGCCTTGCGCACGAAGATCATTTCCCGCTTGAGCGCATGAATGGCGGCCGCCGTATTCGGCTTCGGGTTGCTGATGACAATATCTTCCAGGTGTTCGATCTTTTCGCCAAGCGCTTCCAGCACCAAGAAGTAGTTGTCCACTATGACATCCAGAATGGCATAGGCGAGATAGTCGGTGCCTAGCTTGCGCACCTTCCCCACGCCCTTGCGGATGCGCTCACGAAGCGGGTCGAAGAAATCGCCAGGCTGTTCCTGGAAGGAAATGACGTAGTTGGGCCCGACGATCAGCGACAATTGTTCCGTGACGATGTCCGTCTTTGCCGCATCCAGCTCCAGCATCTTGACCACGATGTAAAGATAGTCGCCATAGTCTTCGAATTTCGGCCGCTGTCCGGTGTGCAGGATGTCTTCCAGCATCAGGGCGTGGAACCCCATGACCCGGCCAAAATTTTCCAGAATGCCGGGTTCGGTGATGTTGTCGACGTTGATCCAGGTAACCGTCTGGGCGTCCTTGTAGGGGATACATTCATCCACTTGGGCCAGTTCCCTTTCGACCAGATTCTGTTCGTCGTAATCGAACATCGTCACCCGCGGGGCCAGGGCAGTACTTTCGCCAGTGTAGACCAGCGTACCCGGCGGCAATCCCGGTTTCTTGACCCGCGCGCGCTGAAATTTCTTTTTCGCCAAAGGTTGTGGGCTCCGTTAACGACGTTCGGGAAGAATACGCTGCAAAAGCGCAATCAGCTTCGCCCTCTCCGGCACCGTCAGATTCTCGACCACGCGCTGCTCGTGGCGGGCAACCCGGCGCTTCAGGTTATGCAGCGTGCGGATTCCGGTTGCGGTCAGGTACAACCCGTTGCTGCGCTTGTCCGCAGCGCGTCGTTCCACCAGGTCGCGGTCGCCGAGTTTGTCGAGCGTATTGACCATGGTGGAGCGGTCCAGGTGCATGGCATCGGCAAGCGCCTGTTGCGTCAGGCCGGGATTGGCCTCGATGATCACCATAACGCCGAACAGCCCCGGCGAGATGCCAGTGCCGTTCACGCAATCGGCAAAATCTTCGAATATCGCCTTTTGCGCGAGGCGTAACTGGTAGCCAATCAGGGAAGGAAGAATTCCCCTGCCCGGCACACGAGGCGCCGCCTGCGCGCGTTGTCCGGCCCCGGCGCTCGATTGTTTGACTTCCAACGGTCTGGTTCCCATACTTGAAAAATCATCTTAGTGCATCGCGAGCGCTCCCGCCAGAGACATGAGTTTTACCGTGACCATTGCCGACCTCGGACGCGCAGCGCCGGCCGAGGCCGGACAAACCGTACTCGATGCCTTGCTCGCGCACGGCATCGGCTTTTCCTACAGTTGTCAGGCCGGCAACTGCGGTACCTGCCGATGCGAGCTGGTTTCCGGGGATATTACCGAACTGGAATTTTCCGAACACGCGCTCAACGAGGGCGAGCGCGGACGCGGCATCGTGCTGGCTTGTCGCGCGCAAGTTTGGGGGGATGTGGTGGTGCGCAGGCTGGATGCGGAAGAGTTTGTGGTGCATCCATCCCGGGTCATGCGCTGCCGGGTCGCCGCGATGGACCGGCTGACTCATGACATTTTGGGCCTGCGTCTGGATATCGAGACTGGCGGACCCTTCACGTTTTCGGCCGGACAGTATGGCCAGGTGGAGTTTTCGCTTGCGCCCGGCTCGGTTCGGGATTTTTCGATGGCGAACCGGCCCGATCAGCCGGAGCTCGAATTTCACATCCGTGTGATGTCCGGCGGTTCGGTCAGCCAGCGCATTGCGGGCGGGTTGAAGACGGGGGACCGGGTGAAGGTGTCGGGTCCGCTGGGTACTTCCTATCTGCGCTCCGATCATGCCGGTCCGATGTTGTGTATTGCCGGCGGAAGCGGCATGGCGCCGATCAAGTCGATCCTCGAGACCGCTCTGGCTGCCGGGTACGCTCATCCGATTTACGTTTATTTCGGGGTACGCGGGGAGCGCGATGTCTATTTCGAGGCAGAACTGGCGGAATTGCAGCGCCGCCATGGGAATTTCAAGGCGCAAGTCGTGTTGTCCGACCCGGGACAAACGCGCGCGACAGAAACCTTGTTGCCCAGAAGGCTGGGGTGGGTGACTGACGTCGTAGCCGAGGATTTTCCAAGTCTGGCCGGGTTCAAGATGTATTTCGCCGGTCCACCGCCGATGGTCGATGCGGCGACCGAACTCTCGCGCAACCGGGGCGTGCCCGGGCGCGATATTCACGCCGATGGGTTTTATCCGGCGCCCCGGCTTGCTCAGGCGGCGGGATGAACCAAGATGCCCTGCTTGCCGGTCGGGTGGCGATCGTGACCGGGGGCGCGCGCGGTATCGGCCTGGCCATTACCGAGGCTTTGCACGAACTGGGGGCCACGGTCGTGGTGGCCGACAGTGGCGTATCGATTGGCGGCGAGAATCCCGAGCCGTCGGTTGCACAAGGTGTGGCCGTGCGGCTTGGTGCACGTGCTCGTGCATTCGGAGAGGATCTTTGTGCGGCCGGTTCGCCCGGCAGACTGGTCGATTTTGCCGTGGAATCCTGCGGCGCCATCGACATTGTTGTCAACAACGCTGCCATCTTGCGCGACGCCCTGATATTCAAGGCCGAGCAGGTGGACTGGGAACGGGTAATCGCGAACAATCTGTCGGTTCCCTTTTCGCTACTGGCCGCGGCCACGCCGCGAATGCGCGAGCAACAGAAAAACGGCCGGGCGCCCGGCCGCATCGTCAATATGGTTTCCAGTGCGGGATTGTTCGGGAACTTCGGCCAGTCCGCCTATGCTTCGGCGAAGGCCGGATTGTTCGGATTGACGCGAGTGGTGGCGATGGACATGGCCCGCTCCCAGGTGGCCTGTAATGCCATTGCGCCCTTTGCTGCCACACGAGTCACCGATTCCATCCGCCCCGCAAACGATACACAGGCTGACTACAAGCGCCGTGCGCTGACGGTACCGGCGCAATACGTCGCCAATCTGACGGCGTTTTTGTGCTCCGGCTTGCATGAAATGACGGGACAGTTGTTCGGAGTGCGCGGTCGGGAGTTGTTCGTGTTTTCCCAGCCCAGACCAGTTGCCCGATCCTTGATGAAAGCAGGTCCAGATCGAGACTTCGCGGGACTGTCAGAATTTTTGGGCGGCGAAGCGGCTGCCAAGCTGACCAGTCTTGCCACTGATCTGGAACATTTCAGCAGCGAACCCCTCGTTTGAAGGCCATACCATGACTGCCTCCGCAAAACTTGAAGTCAAAACCGCCGCCGAGCTGGCGCAACAGCCCGAGGAATACCAGACCGCGGTCAAGAAAATCGTCATCAGCCATGCGGTCAATGAGCTATATGGCGCTCAAGTATTCGACGAACCGGCCATCGCGCTGGCGCCCACACCTTACGCCAAATGGCTGACCTGCCGGGTGGCGATGGAGGAGTACCATCATCATGTGCGCTTTCGTGGACTGGCGGAAGAAATCGGCGTGCCGGCGCAGATGATGGACCCGAAGGTCAAGAAGCCCCTGACGATTTTCGAATTCCAGTTGAAGACCTGGGTCGAGTTCTGCGTCATCAAGGCAGTAGCGGACTATGCCGAGATCCTGCAAGTCGAGGATCTTTTGCATTGCAGTTTCCACCCGCTGCGCAATCTGGCGCGCATTACCATGCCGGAGGAAAAATTCCATGCCAAATTCGGCAAGGATTTCTGCATGGAACTGATTCAGACCCCGACGGGCCGTGCCGAAGTGCAGGATGCCATCAATCGTTATTTTCCGATCACGCCGGGATTTTTCGGCGCCAGCCAGTCGAAAAACAACGAAATGTACATTCGCTGGGGCCTGAAGAGCCGCACCAATGATCAGATGCGGGAAGATTTCCTCGACCGGGTGAGTGATCTGGTGGAAAAGAATCTTGGATTGTCATTGCCGAAAATATGAAAACCGTTCGACGCAAAGCCGCAAAGACGCGAAGGAAAATCAACTTCGATTCAGGAATCAAATGCTGAATGAACGTTTTTCTGCCAATTTTCGATAGACTTAATAGGACTCTGAGCATGCAATTCGTATCTTGCTCAACGAATCGTTCTCTGAATTTCCTTTGCGTCTTTGCGCCTTTGCGTCAAGGGCCTGAAAGAGAATGAAGAATATGGCGCAGGAAGATTCCAGGATGCAGCGGGAGGAGTTTTACCGTCGCATCGGGCGGGCGCATATGACACCGCTGTGGGAAGCCATGAGTGCGCTGGTGCCCAAACAGCCGGCCTCGCCCTGTGTTCCTGCCTTATGGAAGTATGCAGAGGCGCGGCCCTGGTTGATGGAATCCGGCCGTCTAATCACGGCGACGGAAGCGGTTCGAAGAGTGCTGATTCTGGAAAATCCCGGCATTCCGGGACAATCCGCGATTACGAATTCTCTCTATGCAGGATGGCAGTTGATTCTTCCCGGCGAAGTGGCGCCCAGCCATCGCCATACGCAAACTGCGCTGCGTCTGATTGTCGAAGGTTCCGGCGCCTATACGGCAGTGGAAGGCGAGCGTGTGACCATGCACCCGGGCGATTTCATCATCACGCCGTCCTGGACATGGCATGACCACGGAAACCCGGCTGGGGAACCGGTGGTCTGGCTCGACGGGCTGGATATACCCATGGTCCGATTCTTCGATGCCGGCTTCGCCGAGGACGACGTGCGAGACGAGCAGGAAGTACTGCGTCCAGAGGGGGATGCCTGGTTGCGTTATGGCAACAATCTGCGTCCAATCGCGTTTACGCCGCGCGACGGCAATTCGCCGGTGTTCGCCTATCCGTACGCGCGCACCCGCCAGAGTCTGGAACATATGGCCCGTGTCGATTCGCCGCATCCGGCCCATGGGCACAAGACGGAATTCATCAATCCGGCCAACGGCGGTCCGGCCATGCCGACCATGGGCGCCTATGTGCAGTGGTTGCCACGGGGATTTTCCGGAAAGCCTGCGCGCAGCACCGATGGAACGGTATATTCCGTCATCGAAGGGGAGGGCACGGTGACGGTCGCCGGGAAGGTGCTGGCGTTCGCCGCGCGCGATACTTTTGTTGTGCCGTCGTGGAACCCGTACTCGTTTACCGCACGAAGTGACACGGTATTGTTCAGTTTTTCCGACCGGCCGGTGCAAAAGGCATTTGGCTTGTTTCGCGAATCGACAGTTGTCTAACCCTTTCTTCAACTCACCCAAACCCAGAGCAATTTACATGAACGAAGTCGAACATTTGTTTGATCCCGGCCCACTGCCGGCTATTCCCGTCGTCGGTCGCAAGGAGAAATTTCCCGTCCACCGGATTTATTGCGTTGGTCGTAACTACGCGGCTCACGCACGCGAAATGGGCAAGGATCCGGATAAAGAGCCGCCCTTCTTTTTTCTGAAGCCGGCCGATGCCGTGTTGCCGGGAGGCGGCGCCATGCATTACCCGCCAGGCACGGAGAACCTGCATCATGAAATCGAAATGGTGGTGGCGATTCATCGCGAGGGCCGCAATATTCCGGCGGCCAAGGCCGTGGATTACATCTATGGCTACGCGGTCGGGCTGGATATGACGCGTCGCGATCTGCAATTCAAGGCCCGCGACATGGGCCGCCCCTGGGATTTCGGCAAGGCCTTCGACGAATCGGCGCCGATCACGCCGATCTATCCGGTGGCCAGTCATGGACATCACTCGACCGGAAAAATCTGGCTCAAGGTCAACGGCGAGACCCGCCAGGACGCCGATTTGAATGAATTGATTTGGAGCGTGCCGGAGACGATTGCCTATCTTTCCGAATACTACCTGCTCAAGCCGGGCGATCTGATTTTCACTGGCACCCCGGCGGGGGTTGGCGCGGTCAAACGCGGCGATCGCATGAGCGGGTTTGTCGAAGGTCTGGGCGAACTCAACGTGACGGTGGTCTGACGGATGATCGCCGCAAGGAGGAGCCCAGGATGAGCAACTTCGAACAGAAAACCTGGCTAGAAGTGGCGTTGAACGGTCCCTGGACGCGCAGCCGCCAGCCATGCATTCCGATTGCCGTAAAAGAAATCATCGAAGAAGGCATCCAGTGCGTGAAAGCCGGCGCCTCGATCGTGCATGTGCATGCTTACGACGAGGCCACCGGCCAGCAGACCGAGAGTCCGGAAATTTACGCGCGCATCATCGAAGGCATCCGCACCAAGGTGGATGCGATCGTTTACCCGACCATTCCTACGGGCGGCATGGAAGGCCGCTCCGGGGCCGATGACATCGAAGCGCGGTTTGCCCATGTCGAGGCACTGGCCAAACTGGGCTTGCTCGAATGGGCGGCGATCGATCCGGGGTCGGTGAACATTTCTCTCTACGACGATGTGCGCGACGACAAGCCCGGCTTCGTTTACCTGAATCGGGAAGCGCTTGTGCGTGGCGGATTACGTCTGGCACGGCAATACGGAATCCATCCGAGTTTTGCGATCTACGAACCTGGCTTCGCACGCCTGGGTGCCTCACTGCACTGGCGGGAAAGCTGCCCGGCCCCGGTTTACCGCTTCATGTTTTCCAGCGGATTCACCTTCAGTTTCCCGCCGGAAGACTACGGCGTGACCGCTTACCTCAATTTGCTCGATCAGGTCGCGCCCGGCGCCCGCTGGATGATCGCGGGTTTACAGGTCAACATTCTTCCGCTGATTCCGCGCGCGGTGGCCGAAGGGGGCCACATCCGCGTTGGACTCGAAGACGCGTTGTGGGGATGCGAGGAGTCCAATCTGCAATTGGTGGAAAAAGCGGCGAAGACCATTTCCACCATCGGGGGCGAGTTGGCTACTGCTGCCGAAGTGCGCATGGCTCTGTCGCCTGAAGATCACGTACAGTGAACGGGTAGTCATCGAGGAAAATTCTGAAAGCTCTCACCGCGGTGAGAGATAATTGCCTTTTGGAATGAACAGTACCGTGACCCACAGAATAATCTGAAGGGTCAAACTTTCAAGGAAACCATGACAGCAAGAATTGGCATCACCATGGGCGATCCGTCGGGCATCGGGCCCGAGATCATCGTCAAGACCCTGGCGGAAATGGCGCCGGCCACCCGTGCGCTATCTGCCGTGATCGGCAACCTCGACAAACTCAGGCGCGCCGACAAGCTGCTGGGCACCGGCCTGACTTTCATTGACGGGCTGGACGCAAAGACTGGCGAAGTGCCCGTTGCCAATGTGGTAACGCGCGATCAGGACAAAATCGCCGACGGCAAAATTTCCGCGGCGGGGGGCGAGGCCGCCTACCGCTATGTCGAAGCGGCGGTGAAACTCGCCCTGGGTAAAAAAATCTCCGTCATTGTCACCGCGCCGCTGAACAAGGCGGCCATGCATGAAGCGGGACACCATTACGACGGCCACACCGAATTGCTCGCGGACCTGACCGGCGCCAAGTCCTCCTTCATGCTGCTGACGGGCGGCAAGCTAAACACCATCCACGTCACCACCCATATGTCGCTCAAGGATGCCGCCCAGCGGCCCTCCATCGAGCGCGTGCTGGCGACCATTCGCGCCGGCTACGAACATTTCCGCGCACTCGGAATTGCCAGTCCGCGCATCGCCGTATCCGGATTGAATCCGCATTGCGGAGAGGGCGGCATTTTCGGTAACGAGGAAGCCGAGCGCATTGAGCCGGCGATCGCCCAGGCGAAGAAGTTGGGTATGGATGTCCGAGGCCCGATTTCCGGCGACACGGTGTTTTACCGCGCGCTCAAGGGTGAATTTGACCTGGTGGTGGCCCAGTATCACGATCAGGGCCACATCCCAACCAAGCTCATTGCCTTCGACGAAACCGTCAATGTCAGTCTCGGCCTGCCCATTCGCCGTACTTCGGTGGACCACGGCACGGCCCATGACATTGCCTGGACCGGAATGGCGGCCAACATCAATATGAAGGCCGCTATTGCCTACGCACGCATGATGGCCGACAAAATCGCCGCTTGATGCTGCGGCCATGACCGGGAAAGGCCGGATACTCATAATCGCGGACGACTTGACCGGCGCCATGGACAGCGCCGGTCCTTTTGCCGGGCGCGGTGTGGAAACCTGGGTGGTCGCCGATCCCGCGGCCTGTGATCCGTCGTCCCTGAAATCTGCCCACGTGGTATCGGTCAACACCGACAGCCGCCATTTGTCGGGGCCGGTCGCTGCCGAACGCGTGGCCGAAGCGGTGCACAGGCTGGCGGACACGCGAGAAGTGTTGTTCAAAAAAATCGATTCCACATTGCGCGGCAATGTGGTGGCGGAAACGCTTGCCATGCTGCGCGAATCAGGGCGCCAGGCCGCCTGGATTGCGCCGGCGTTTCCCGCGCAAGGGCGTACCGTGGTGGAAGGCATCGTCAAAGTCAATGGCGTGGAATTAGCTCGGACCGATTTTGCCCGGGACGCCTTGTCGCCGCCTCCTCTTGCGCCTCTTCATCAAGTGTTTGCCTCGGCCGCACCCGGCTACGATGTGCGCTCCGTCAAAGCGCGTGACTGCACCACGGGCGAACGCGTGATTCGGGTCGTGGACGCGGTGGATAACGATGATCTTGCCTGTATCGCGAAAATTTCGGCGATGGAACCCGGCAATGTCCTGCTCGTTGGGTCCGCGGGATTGACGCATGCGCTGGCTGCACAAATGTTCGCTGGTGCGCCGGTAACTGGAGTGCGGCCTGGCGTCGAGGGGACGATTCTCTTTGTCGTGGGTACTCGCGCCATGGCAAGCGCGCAGCAGGTGGAGGCGCTCCGGCTGGAGGCGGGCACCTCGGTGTTGTCGTTGCCGAATGGAATGGGTGAGAACCTGGCATTTTCGGAATCGGCCAATCTGGTTTTGCAGGCAACCGCGGCCACAGTTCCAGCATCCGCCGAAGAAGTCGCCGCCCATCTTGCCCGCCACGCGTTGTCCGCCGTACGCGCGATGGGTGTCAAGGCGGTGGTCGCCACGGGAGGGGATACCGCGATGGCCCTACTGTCCGCATCCGGCAATCCGGCCGTGCGCGTCCACGGCGATCTGATGCCGGGCATTCCCTATGCGCGCATTCTGGTGGATGGCACGCCGATCTGGCTGGTGACCAAGGCGGGAGGGTTCGGCGGTAAAACGGCCTTGCGCGACATTGCGCGAGAATTGCGTCGCGCGCAATTGAGTACACAAGAATTGTGGGTAAATTTACCGTGACGGCGGTCATGGCGCCGATCGAAAATTTTCTGCATCCGCGCAGCGTCGCGGTGGTCGGTGCCGGGGAACGTCCGACCAGTTCCGGTGGCGCGGTGCTGCGTAACCTGCGTGCCTCGGGCTTCAAGGGCCGTATCGTGCCGGTCAATCCCAAGGGCGGGGAAATTTTCGGGATGAAAGTTGCCACCTCCTGCAAATTCATCGAGACACCCGTGGATCTGGTGACGATTCTGGTCAGGCCGGAAGCCATTGAGGACGTCATCAAGGAGGCAGCACAATGCGGTCATCGGAATTTCCTGATTCTGCCCGGAGGATTTGCCGAGGCCGGTGTGGCGGGAGGCGAGCGCAATGCGCGGCTTCAACAATTTGCCGCCGAACATGGGCTGACCATAGGCGGGCCAAACTGCGCTGGAACCATCAATCTGCTCGATCCCGACCGACCCTTTGCGGCAACCTTTTTTCGCGCCATGCCGCGCGGCGGCGGTGTGGCGATGATTTCCCAGTCGGGCGCTCTGATTGAAGAGGCCATCGATGCGAGCCACGCGGACGATATTCCGCTCGGCGCCGTGGTATCAGTGGGTAACAGCCTCCATCTCGGGGCCATCGAATACCTGGAATATCTCGGTCAGGATGCCCACTGCAAGGCGATATTGTTGTATTTGGAGTCGCTGGGGGATGCCGCGCGTTTCGGAAAAATTGCGCGCGAAGTCACCCGCCGCAAACCTGTGGTGGCCTTGATCGGCGGGCGAACGGCAGCGGGGCGCGAGGCAGCCTTTCGCCACACCGGATCCCGACCGGCGGACGACGCCTCCATCGAAGCATTTTGCCGACAGGCAGGCATCGTCCGAGTCAAAAGCCTGAGAAGGCTGATGTTGGCGGGAAAGGCCTTCGGTGCATTTCCGCAGGGAATCGGCAGACGTGTTCTTTTGTTATCCAATTCCGGCGGGCCGGGCGTATTGGCCGCCGATCAGGCGATCGAAGAAGGTTTGCTCCTGCCCGACCTGCCGCCCACGATGGCGCAGACTCTCCTGGCAGGATTACCGCCGGAGGCGTCGATCGCCAATCCCATGGATCTTCTGGCCGATGCCCGCGAAGATCGCTTTGCACTGGCCCTGACCGCCGCCCTGCAATCCGCACCCGGCTACTTTGATGCCCTGCTGATGATGCACATCGTGCCCTTCATGGTCGATGCCGCCCCGGTGGTGGACTTGCTCGCACGGGAGTGCTCGGTTGCGAAGCTGCCGATTCTGCATTCGATGATGGGCACGCTCGATCATCGCAAGGAGTGGTTTGCAAAAATGGAGCAGGCTGGTGTGCCAATGTTTCGGGATTCGGAAGAAATGTGCGTCGCCGCCGGTATATTGATGCGATACCGTGCATTAAACGCGGGATAATGGACTTTCAAGGAGTGCAAGAGCTTTTAACACGAAGGATCACGAAGGAAAAACGAAGGGCCGTGAAGGAAAACCCAAATCCAGTCAATACACCGCGGGACGGGACTTCGTGCCCCGCAAGATCCTGTTCTTGTATTGGCTTTCCTTCGTGTGCCTTTTGTACTTCCTAAACGGGTACTCCACGCTATCGCGAGGGTATTCGTGATCCTTCGTGTTGATGAGTTTAGGTCTTGAGTATTCCTCGTGAATGCTGGAGAAAGAAAATGAAGCTATACGGCTATTTCAGAAGTTCCGCGTCCTACCGCGTGCGCATTGCATTGAACCTGAAGGGCTTGGAATACGAGCAGGTCAGCGTGCATCTGGCCAAGGGAAAGCAGTACGAAGCGGAATTCTCGGAACTCAGTCCGCAGAATATGGTGCCGGTTCTCGACCACGACGGACACTTGTTATATCAGTCGCCCGCGATCATCGAATACCTGGATGAGAAATATCCCGAGCCGCCTTTTTTTCCGGAAGATGAAGTCGGTCGCCAGCGGGTGCGCTCCCTGACGCTGATCAGCGCCTGCGAAATCCATCCGCTCAACAATACCCGGGTGCTGAACTACCTCACCAGTACGCTCAAGGTAACCGACGAGCAAAAAACCGCCTGGTACCATCACTGGGTGAATGTCGGATTTGTCGCCTTGGAAAGGCGCCTGTCAACCGAAAACCAGACCGGACGCTATTGCCATGGAAATACTCCCGGACTAGCGGATATCGTGCTGGTGCCTCAGGTTGCCAATGCCGTTCGCTTCAAGGTTGATATATCGGCCTACCCGACGATTCGCAGAATCAACGACGCGTGCCTGGAACTCGAAGCGTTTCGCAAGGCTATGCCGCAGAATCAGCCGGACGCGGAGTGAAAACACCTTGCCCGGATGGCGCCAGGAGCCGTGATACCCTCGCTAAATATGCAATCAGAAAAGGTTAAACATGAAAAGGATCAAGCTGTTTTTGACGGCAATTGCCGGCGTATTGTTTTCTCTGTGGATGGGTCCGGTCTTGTCCGACGATAGTTTGCTGCCCAAAGTTCACAAACAAGGGGGCAGTACCTACATGAGCGGCGGTGTGCAGGAAGAGCAACGCAAGGCCATGGGAAAGGTAGCCCCCAGGTATCCCATTCAACTGGTTTTTCATTCGGCAACGTCTGAGGCCGACATGAGCAGCGTCAAGGTGACCATGCGCGATGTCAGCGGAAATGCGCTCCTCGAAGCGCAGTCCGAAGGGCCGCACTTCTTCATCAATCCGCCCGCCAGCGGCCGCTATACGTTCGACATCGAATACAACGGTGAAAAACAATCGGTGACCAAAGATCTGGTGGGTCGGCGCTACCTGATGCTCGAATTCAAATTTGGAGGGTAATAGGGACGGGCGCCGGGCCGAAAGTGGGAAGGAACGATGCGATAATGGGCGGATGAAGTCTGCCGTTTCGCGCGAGCGAGTGGGCCCGTCAGTATTGGTGACTATATCTTGATGCCGGGTTTTCGCCTAGAATTGGCTAGTGCATGGCGCGTATTCCCCTACGTGCTGGCTTTGATGGAAGGAATCACCATGAAACGCAAATTGATTTATCTGTGGATCGGAATGCTGCTCGGTAGTTTTGCGGGCATCGGCGAGGTTTGGGCCGAGGGCACCAACAAGCTCGAGCGATTTCATCTTCGGCGCGGCACTTGTCAATGGACGCCGGAAGTGGGGCAGTTCATTTACGACTGCCTGAAACGCGGTGACGGTTTCGGCGCGCACTGGTGTCATAACGGGGCGATGGACCATTTTTGCCCCAAGGTGGATCTGGATACTCCCGCTGGGCCGGCAGCCGAAGCGGCCAAAAGCTGACCGGCGAGAAACGGGTGACACAAAAAAACTATTTGCCACAGAGGACTCAGAGTTCACAGAGGAAAATCAAGAATGTATGTTGTTCTTTATGCTCACCCATTTGGTGAGTGCGGCATGCTGACTCAAGTCCTTGAATCTCTCTGTGTTCTCTGTGACCTCTGTGGCTGAATTGCGGTTTTTAGGTTTATTGGTTGATTCTGCCCTCGTGTGAGCCTAAAAACCGCAATTCAGCCACAGAGAGCACCTCCTCGCGCCTCTTGCTTTTCACCGATCACCGATCACCGATCACCGTTTACCGTTCACCGATAACTCCTCAACTTTCTACATCTTATAGAGCAGGCCGTGCAATGCATCGGCCTTGGGAAGCGATTTGGCCGACAGTCGTAGGTAACGCACCCCAAGGGACTTCAGAAATTCGACTTTGGCCGTTTCGGGTAAGAGCGGTTGCGCTCCGACAATGTCGATCGCGGCGACCGGTGTCATCTGTGGATTGCAGATCAGAAGGTCGATGGCTGCGCGGGAAAGCGAGACTTCCACATTGCCATGGGTGCACAGCGCGGAGAGGGGAAGATTGGGGAATACATGATGGTCTCTAAGTCCGGTTCGACACAGCAAGTAGGCCAGTTTGACTTCCGCCGAGAGGAAGGGATTGCGGACCTGCGGAGGCGCATAGGGCACCGAAGCGTGCGCGGGGGCCGCCGGAATGTTTGCCGTTGCGGAAGTTGGCGTTGTGCGCGTTGAAGCGGGGACTTCTCCGCGACGATAAGCCGCGACAAATTCTTCCAGTGACGCAGGATCGCCCTTGCGCATTTTGATGGGCGATCCAAAGGCCATTTCTCCCGCATCTCCTTTGATTTGTTTGTAGTACTTGAGCCAGACTACAAACACAACTATCAGCACCATCACGCCAAATAGGATTCCGAGAAAGTTCATCGTCTATTCCTGACTCGGCAGGCCCGCCGATTCCGTCTGCACGAGTTGGTGAAAAAGGCTCGCCTCGCGCTGGTAGAAGCCTTCAGTGTGAAAGGTCTCCGGAAATTTGTAGAACTCGTAATCCAGATGATGGCAGATCTCGTGCAGCAGGGTGCGCAGGTAGCTCTTGTACGCGACGATGCGCTTGTGTTTGGCGGTGCGCATCCACAACTGGATTTTTGCCGGCTTGCCGTCTTCCTCCGGGAGATAGAGTCCGTGCAATTCTCCCCAGTCGTCGCTTGGCCGTACCGCCAGTACCTGAATGCGAAGTTCGGGCACTTTCATCTGCACGACAATCCCGTCGGTAATCTGTTGCGATAACGTCTGCACCAGCGCCTTATCTTCGGCTTGCAGGGCCCCGGCCAACGCCCGGGCCGGTAGCTGCAATGGCTGGGGATCAGGCAACTCAATGCCAATGATGGCATCGCTTCGCCGGTAGATGCTTTGTTTTTTCGCTGACAGGCGCTTGTAATAATCGAAAACCATGTTGGTCAGTTTCGCAGCCACCACCAAAACGCGCCAATCATATTACCGCCGCGCTTGTGCGCAGCATGCCATACGGCCTGACGCATGAAACGCGTCAATGCGGGTTGCGCGCGATAGGAGGGTACCAAGGCGCGCGCGCGTGCCAATTGCTTGTGCGCTTCGTCGAAAGCCCGGGCGGGTTCGGATTCCGAGCCGGCGAGAAATGCCCGCGTAAGGCAAGCGACCGCCTGGTAATAATTTTCGAGAGATGTTTCGTCCACGGTAGTCAGGAAAGCGATAGCGTCCTCTGTCTGGTCGGCCCGCGCGGCATCGAGGGCCAACCAGATGCGGTGAACGGGGCTGGCGTGATCCGCGGGTAGGCTGAGCGCATGACGTCCGGCCTCCGCGGCTTCCGCGTCCCGGCCCAGATCGCGCAACGCCGCCACCAGATTGAGCAGACTGCAGGGCGGAAAATCCGTGCGCTTGCGCCAGTCTGGGAAACGGCGCAATACTCCGCGCGGATTGTCCAGGTTGAGTTCGGCGCGGGCGACCTGACTCAGTGTGTCGATATCGGCTTCGATCCAGGCGCGATGGCGCCACTTGAACCACTCGAGCCAAAGGGAGCTTTTTCCTTTCTGTAGATGGTCGATATAGGCATGTGCGGCCTGGCGTCCCAAGGCACCATTGTGCAACACACGGGCCAGATGCGGAAAATAGGCTGGAATTCGTTGTGCGCGCACCTCAATCCACAGTCGTCCAATATCGGGGTTGGCTTTTTCGTCCAGAACCACGGCATCCAGTATGCGCAGGGCGAAGGGAAGGTGTTTGTGTTTTCTCAAATGCTCGGTCGCTTCGTTGCATGCGTCGGCGTCGTATTCGGGATGGAACAGCAATTCACGATACGTGGCTTGCCAGTCGCCGTCCCGGCCCTGCATGGCGGCGAGAATCGTTTGTCTGGATACCATGCTGGCGGAATTGTCGTGCTTCGCAATGGCTTCCAGCACGGCCTGCGCCGCATCGAGCCTGTTGTCCGCCAGTTCCATGTCGACCAGGCGCAGGGCGGGGAATAGATAATCGGGTTTGAGTTCCAAAGCGCGGTGCAGCAGTGGCCGGATATCGCTTTTCGGCTCGACGCGCGACAAGGCATGCGCGTGGTAGCCGATGGCAAGGGCGTCGTACGGTGCGATGCGTACCATCTCTCGGGCGGCGGCAAGGCAGGGTTCCAGTTCGTCGCGGGCATTGTGCCAGTCGGCCAGTTGCTCCCAGCCGGCGTAGTAATTCGGATCGTCGGCGAGCACGCGTTTCATTTCTTCGATTGCCGACGTCGTATCGCCGCGTGCCGCGAGAGCTTTGGCATATCGAGCGCGCACTATTGCCGGCAGATTGTCGCCCCAGGCGGTAGCAGCGAGTGCGGCAATGGCAGCGTCGTAGCGCTCCTGCGCAATCAGCAAGTCGAGCTTGAGCGTGTGTGCATTGATCGAAAGCGGGGAAATGGCAATGGCGCGCTTCAGCGCTTCCAGTTGTACCGAAGGGTCCCCCGACACCCGGGCCAGCGCCAGCCAGGACAAGGCTTCGGCCGGGCGTTGGCGTGTCAGCATAAGCGCGCGATCGACAGCCAGTTGCGGTCGGGCGGTTTCGGCCGCGTAGAATTTCAGTTGATTCCAGCCCCATTCGTAGCCGGTATCCAGCTCGACCGCGCGTTCGATCCGGGCGATTGCCGCCTCGGGTTCGTCGAGTTGCCAGAGTGCGTAGGAAAGGTAGCCGTGCATGAGCGCGTCTTGAGGGGAGTGTCGTAACGCGCTCTCCAGCACTTTGCGCGAGGCGGCAAAATCGCGCTCGCGCTCCAGCGAATCTGAGAGCCGGCGTGCCGCCAGGCTCCAGCCCGGGTTCAGCCTTAGCGCCTCGGTTAGCGAGTGGCGTGCCGCGACGTGTTCCCCCTTGCCTTGCAGCAACGCCGCATATTCGAGATGCACTCTGGGCAATAACGGAAAACGCTGACGGGCCTGATCGATCAATTGTTGCGCCCGCTCTTCGCGTTGCATGGAGAGTGTCTGCTGGAAGACCGCGATCCATGCTTGCCAAAGATCGGGGCGCACGGCGAGTGCCTCCTCCAGCAAGGCCAATGCGGCTTCCGGTTCCAGGGTTTCGCCGGCATGTCTCTGGAATTCAAGCAGCGCATCGCCATAGACCACCTGTTGCTTTATTTGCCCGGCTATAAAGTCCAGTTCCGCTTTGCGCTCCGCCAGATCGGTACAGGCGCCCATCAGGCGATACATGGCGAAATCGGCGTCCACGGAAATTTCCAGTGCACGGCGAAAATCGGCGCGTGCGCCCTCCATCATTCGAACCTGACCGCTGACCTGCCAATTCGCCACGCTCGGGCCGGACAATCGATGGGCCTCGGCCAATTGTGCATGGGCATCGGAATACCTTCGCAATTGTGCGAGCACCAGGGCCAATTCCCGGCGTGCCCAGGCATTGGCCGGGCTGATGGCAAGCAGAGCATCCAGGGCGGCTTCGCGTGCCGATGGTTCTTCTTCGTCCATCCACTCCACCAGAAGCTGATTCAAGCCCTGATGGTGCGGGAAGCGCGTGACCGCCTCGCGCAAGCTGGCAATCGTCGCAGCGCGGCCTGCGGTCAGATTTTGCAGCCGGGCCACCGCGCGCCGGGTGGACAAGTGCAGCGGGTCGGCCTGTGCGGCGCGCTCCCACAGTTCCAGGGCGCCTGCTTGATCGGCTTCGCCTTCGGCGATTTGCGCGGCGGTGCGCAACCAGACCGCCGGGCGGCTGCGTCCTTCGGCGCGTGTCAGCAGGGCGCGGGCGCGGGCCGGCTCTTTCAGCGCGGCCAGCGACTGCGCGGCAATCAACTGCAGGTTGGCATCCTCGGGATGTGCGCTCAGCGCGTCATCGAGCACGCGCAGCGCTTCGGGTGTGCGCTCGAGCTGACTCAGGCAGTCGAACAAGCTCATGCCAGGGCCAGCCGACAGGGCGCCGAGTTTGCGCACCCGTTCGCACAGAAACTCGATGGCCTGTTGTTCTTCATGCACCGCGCGCGAGGCATCAAAGTAAGAACGTGCCCGGTCTTCGTCGGTGTTTTCCATGGCGGAAGCAAAACGATACAAGCGCGTGGCGCGGGCATACTCGGCCTGGTACCAATGCGCATCCGCCAATGCGCTGAGGACTTGCGCGTTGCGCAGCGAGTGAGCCAGCAGACGCTTGAGCAACTGCGTCGCGTGCTCGCGCTCGCGCCCGTCTTCCAGCAGTGCCTGGGCATAACGCAGGCGCAGGAGAGGATGATCCCCCGCCGTGTTGGCAAAGTAGGCGATGGACTCGCTGCGGGGGGCCAGCACCCGCAACGAGGCGGCTTTCGACAGTTTGAAATTGATGTCGTCCGGATAGACTGCCAGCAATGCCTCCGTGGTGCGCAGGATGGCTGCTTCGTCCCCGTCGTACATCGCCAGCGAACGTTGACCGACGATGGCAAGACGATGATTGGCCGCTCGTTCCTGCAAAAGTTGGCAAGCCGTCAATGCACGATCTCGATCGTGGGCGAGCAGCGCGTCCTGAATTTCATGATTCAGGTCGTGCAATTCGGCTTCGGGTAGTGCAATGGCATCCAGCCGTGCTCGCTGCGCGAGAGGAACCATGGCCATGCCACGCGGGCCGGTGGAGGCATAGGATTCAAAAAATGGCGCTTCCGCGAATTCGCCATAACTGCGTTCGTAGGGGTCGCGAATCAGCAGGGTTCCGCGTCCCGCGTCGTAGCCGATGACCGCCTGAAGGTGTGCGCCACCCGGTTGAACCGTCGACAATGTAAACGGAATTCCGGCATCGATCAGCGCTCTTGTGGTATCCCAGGTGGCGGTGAATTCGCGTACCCACCAGCCGTGATCGGAAGCCCATTGGCGCTCGCTGTGATTGGGCGTGCCGTCGTAACAAATCGCTTCTGCAACCTCGAGATGATCGAATGGCAGCGACCAGAAACGACTCAAGGCCGAAAGTGTGGCCGGCGCACAAGTCATGTGATGCTGGCGCACGAAGCCCACGGGCAGGACGACACGGGGCGCCAATATTTCCGACGCTTCCAGGCGCTTGGTCAGCTCACGATAGAAAGGCCGGTCCGCGAGACGCGCCTGCTCCAGCGCACGTTCCCACTCGCCCAGCCGGCAGTAGGCATCGCAGCGCCTGGCCGCCAGCCATTTACGAACCGTATTCGACTTGATGGGCGAAAGCGCGTCATAACGATCCAGCGTCGTCAGTGCCTCGGCCACCTGGCCGGTTTCCATTTCCAGATCCTGCAATTGCGCAGCCAGCCGCGCGCTCTCGACACGGCCAAGGCCATCGCGCAACAAGGCGATGGCCTCGTCATCACGCTCGAACAGCGATAGAAAACGCGCGCAATACTGGATGGCGGAGCGCGAATCCGGATTCAAAGCCAATGCTTTGCGCGACACCGCGAGAGCTTCTTCGTAACGATCCTCGAGCTCGAAAATCGCCGCCCGTTGCGCCAGCATCCAGGCGTCTTGCTGAAGCGCAAGAGCTTGCTCGATGAGTTGTTCGGCGATCGCGAAGTCGCGCAGCACCGCGTAGAGCCAGGCTTTGAAGGCTATCGCGTCGGCATAGACGTCGGAATCTTGTTTAAGGGTCTGTTCGTTCTGTTCGAGTGCATCGATGGCCAGCACTGCGCCGCGGCTCGAATTGAGCGCCATGGTGCCGTAGAGGACGGCGTGCGGATGTTCCGGATGTGTTCGAAACGTGCGCAGGATCAGCGCATCACCAAAGCGATCCGCCCCCAATTGCGAAGCAAGACGCCCCCCCAGGAGGCGGGCTTCAATACCTGGCCATTGGGAGATTTTGCCCAAGGGCTCGGCGGCACGATAGGCCTGGACGAAACGGCCTTGTTCGTAGAGAGTTCTAACCCGCAGAAAAGTTGCCTCGCCCGGCTCCGGTATTGTCTCGATGGCTCTGGCTGGCATGGCGGGCGTAGTCAATCGAGGTAACGGACCTGGTCACCTAGGGCGGCGGAATCCCAGAACTTGAGTTTGACGCCTTTCTTGACCTTGGCCTCGGCATCGGCTTCTTTTTTCTTGACCACTTCGAGCTGCGCGGCTACCTGTTCGGCCTGCGCAAGCGGTACCGCTACCACGCCATCGCGGTCGCCGACAATGATGTCTCCCGGGCCAATTGCGACGCCCCCGCAGGTTACGCCAAGATTGACTTCACCTGGCCCATGCTTGAATGCCGAATTGGGTTTGCAGCCACGGGTAAACACCGGCAGGCCAACCTTGAGCAGGCCGTTGACGTCGCGCACCAGGCCGTCGCAGACAATACCCACTACGCCGATTTCTTTGGCCCAGTAGGCCCACAGGTCGCCAATCGTTCCCGCTGTGTCGTCGCCGGTGGTGGCAATCACGATTACATCGCCCTTTTTGGCGAAATCCAGAATTGCCATGGCGGCCAGATTGTCCATCGGGCCGCAATACGCCGTCACGGCACTGCCGCTGAACGTCATATCCGGAAGCAGGGGCTTGATCGCGTAGTCCAGGCATCCCTTGCCGTTGTAGGCATCCGTGACAAATCCAGTGGGTACTTTGACAAATGCCTTGAGCAGGGCTTTCGACGGCCGCTCGATGTTGCGGCGGATGGTCAGGGTTACCGGGTCTCCAATCATGCTAATGCTCCTGTTTTTGGGTTCTGCTCAGCGGCCAACGACTGCGAAGAAAATCTCTCACCGCGGAGGACGCAGTGGACGCGGAGGAAAATCAAAATCGGGTCGGGAAGTTAAATTATCAGTCTCAAGATGTGAATCTATCCCTGGTATGCCTTGCCCACTCAATATCCTTGTATTTCGTTTTCCTCTGCGTCCTCTGCGTCCTCCGCGGTGAGAGCGCTTTGTTTCATGCCTTTTTATGCGCTCAGCAAGGTGTAACGTGCGCCAGTTTAGCCAATCCGCTCCCCGCTAGCCTTGAACGGACTGTGATCTTCGAGCTCGCTCACGTATTGACCTATGCCGCGGGTTTCGCGCTCCAGGAAGCGGGACACGGCGGTGGCGAATTCGGGGTGGGCGAGCCAATGTCCGGATACGGTTGCCACCGGTAGCAAGCCGCGCGCCAACTTGTGTTCCCCTTGGGCGCCGCCTTCGAAGCGGGCAATGCCCCGCGCGATGCAGAATTCGATGGCCTGGTAATAGCAGGTTTCGAAATGCAGTCCGGAGATGAATTCGCGGCTGCCCCAGTACCGTCCATACAGGGTATTGTTGCCCAGCACATTCAGCGCGCAGGCAACGGGTGTGCCATCCCGCTCGCCAATGATGAGTAACAAGTTTTCCGGCATGGCCACGGTCAGCCGCAGAAAGAAGTCGAGGTTCAAATACGGCGAGGAATGATGCTCGCGGTAAGTGCGGTTGTAACATTCGATGAAGAACCGCCAGTCTGCGGGGCTCGCTTCGGTGCCGCTTGCCCAACGGTAAACAATTCCCGCGCTTTCGACCTTGCGTCGCTCCTGACGGACTTTTTTGCGCTTGTCATGGTTCATGCGTGCCAGAAACGCTTCGAAATGGGGGAATCCTTCGTTTTGCCAGTGGAACTGAACGCTCGAGCGCATCATCATTCCCGCGGAGTGGAGAGCCTGCGCACTCTCTTGGTCCGGGAAAAGACAATGCAGGGACGAGGCGCCGCTGTCGCGGGCGCAGGCCAGCGCGGTATCGATGAGGAGGCGGCGATCCGCCAGGCTGCCCGCCAGCACGCGAGGCCCACACACCGGGGTGAAAGGCGAGGCGCAAACCAGCTTGGGGTAATAGTTCAACCCATGCCGGTGATAGGCGTCCGCCCAGGCCCAGTCGAAGACATACTCGCCATAGGAATGCGTCTTTTCGTAGAGCGGCATCGCCGCGGCCAGGGCGCCGTTTTTCCATAGGGTGAGATGGCAGGGTTGCCATCCCGTGTCTTTGCCCGTACAGCCGGTCTCCTGCAAAGTGTGAAGGAAGGCATGGGACACGAAGGGGTGATCTCCTGCCAGTGCGTCCCACTGCGCCGGCGCAATCGAGCCAAGCGAGTCGAGAATGTGAATGCCGGAGCGCTGTGTCATTTTCTGAAAGGGCGGATGTTATAGTAACAGCCATGCGAATTGCGATTGGCCAGTTAAATTGCACCGTCGGCGACATGGCCGGCAACGCCGCAAAAATCCTCGACTATGCCTTGCGTGCCAAGGCGGCGGGCGCGGACTTGCTGCTCACGCCGGAATTGTCGCTTTGCGGGTATCCGCCGGAAGATCTTTTATTGCGGGACGATTTTTACGTGGCGTGCGACCAGGCGCTGCATGACCTGGCAGAGTCCGCGCGCGGAATCGCCTTGGTGGTCGGTCATCCGCATGTGGTGGCAGGGCGGCGCTTTAATGCCGCCTCGGTGCTGCTCGACGGAAAAATCGCCGCAACCTACCACAAGCACGATCTGCCCAATTACACCGTGTTCGATGAAGAGCGTTATTTTGAACCGGGCGCTGGAGCTTGTGTGGTCGAGGTCAAGGGCCTGCGCCTGGGGCTCAATATCTGCGAGGATGTCTGGGGCAAAGGTGGGGCGGGTGCCGACGCCAGCGCGGAAAGCACACAGCCAAGGGCGCCCAGGATGGCCGTTGCCGCCGGTGCTCAAATCCTGCTGGTGCTCAATGCCTCTCCGTTTCACCTTGGCAAACAGAAAACCCGGCATGAAGTGGTGCGGGAGCGTACCGCCGAGACCGGCGTGCCCATCGTGTTCTGCAATCTGGTGGGCGGGCAGGATGAGCTCATTTTCGATGGCGCCTCGTTTGTCATGGATGGCGAGGGCCGATTGACGCATCAACTGTCCTCGTTCAGCGAAGCGCTGGCCTATGTGGATATTGCCGAGGGCCGGCCGGTACCCGGGGAAATGGTGCCGGAAGGCTTGATAGACGAAAGTATCTATCGGGCATTGTGCACCGGGGTGCGCGATTATCTTGGAAAAAACCGCTTTCCCGGCGCGCTGCTGGGTTTGTCGGGCGGCATCGATTCGGCCTTGACCCTATGTGTAGCCGCCGACGCGCTCGGCACGGACAAAGTGCATGCGGTGATGATGCCTTCGCAATTCACCGCCGACATGAGCGTCGAGGATTCGCGCGAAATGGTCAAGCGCCTCGGGGTGCATTACAGCGAAATCGCCATCAAGCCGATATTCGATGCGCATATGGCGGCGCTAGGGCCGGAGTTGAAAGGCCGGCCCTTCGATACCACGGAGGAAAATCTGCAATCCCGCATTCGCGGCAACTTATTGATGGCGCTTTCCAACAAGTTTGGCTCCATCGTGCTGACCACTGGCAACAAGAGCGAAATGAGCACCGGCTATGCTACGCTGTACGGCGATATGGCGGGTGGCTTTGCCGTGCTCAAGGACATCACCAAGCACTACGTCTACCGCCTGTCGCGCTACCGCAATACGATTTCCGCCGTCATTCCCGAGCGAGTAATCGAACGGGCGCCCAGCGCCGAGTTGCGCCCCGACCAGAAAGATCAGGACAGCCTGCCGCCTTACGACGCGCTGGACTCGATCGTTGAACGCTACGTCGAGCAGGACCAGGGCGTGGCCGAGATCATCGCGGCCGGCTACCAGCGTGCGGACGTCGAGCGGGTGGTCAAGCTCATTCATCTGAGCGAATACACACGCCGCCAGGCGCCCATCGGCATCCGAATCACCCCGCGCGGTTTCGGCAAGGACTGGCGTTTTCCGATCACCAATCGCTATCGCGGCGGTCTGTAGGCCGTGCTGCCAGCCGAAATCAAGTGGGTGTGGCTGCCAGTTTCGTGGTGGTCGCGGTGGTAGCCGGAGTCCGCCAGTGCTGGGCGGGAAAGAGGAAAACCATTTTGCCACGGAGTTCACAGGGGCCGACAATCGGTCCTGCTTTCCGAATGCCCGCCGCGCCGTCTATACTTGTTATATGGCGGGCGGGTGCCCACGGCAGAAATCGAACACAGGAGGGTTGAGAAATGAAAAAAATCGAGGCGGTGGTCAAGCCGTTCAAGCTGGACGAAGTACGCGAGGCACTCTCGGAAATCGGGGTCACCGGCCTGACCGTTACCGAAGTCAAGGGCTTCGGCCGCCAGAAGGGCCATACCGAACTCTATCGGGGGGCGGAATATGTGGTCGATTTCCTGCCCAAGGTCAAAGTCGAACTGGTAGTGTCCGACAAACTGGTCGATCAGGCGATTGATGCCATCGTCAAGGCCGCGCGCACCGGCAAGATTGGCGACGGCAAGATTTTTGTTACTTCGGTCGAGCAAGTGATCCGAATCCGGACCGGAGAGACGGATGAGGCCGCTGTTTGAGGAGGTCACGGGTTACGAGTGACGGGCGACGGAACGACGGAGAAACACGGGGTCAGGCCTATACTTTATAGGTGACCTGCGAACCCTCGAAGAGGTTCGGTTTGAAGCGTCCTCTGGTTCGATATGAAGTGAGGATAACGCAGACCGGATTAGGGTTGAACGGGGCGGAATCGTGAGTGGTTGCCGGTAGGGAGGTTCTATGCGTTGTCTGATTTCGCTCATTTCGTTCTTCCTGATTGTCAATGGTCCGGCGCTGGCCCAGGATCTGGCCGCCACGGTCGATCAGAAGGTTCGTGCGCTGGAATCGAAGATCATTTCCTGGCGGCGTGACATTCACCAGAACCCGGAACTGTCCAATCGCGAAGTGCGAACCGCGAAGCTGGTGGCCGATGAGCTGCGCAGGCTTGGCTTGGAAGTGCAAACAGGAGTGGCGCGGACAGGAGTGGTGGGCCTGCTCAAGGGCGGTAAACCAGGAGCGGTGGTGGCCTTGCGGGCCGACATGGATGCGCTGCCGGTGGTTGAAGAGTCGGATCTTCCCTTCAAATCCACGGTGAAAGCCGAATATCTTGGTCAGCAGGTCGGCGTCATGCACGCCTGCGGACACGATGCCCATGTGGCTATTCTGCTGGGGGTCGCCTCGGCGTTGGCGAGCGTGCGCGAACGAATTCCCGGGACGGTCAAATTCATTTTCCAGCCGGCCGAGGAGGGTCCGCCACCGGGAGAAACCGGCGGTGCGCCGTTGATGGTCGCCGAAGGCGTGCTGGACAATCCCAGGCCGGCCGCCATCTTTGGATTGCACGTCATCGCGGGGGTGCCGGCTGGCATGATTACCTATCGCCCGGGTCCGTTGATGGCCAGTGCCGACTGGCTTTACATCACTGTCAAGGGAAGGCAGACCCACGGTGCGTTTCCCTGGTCGGGGATCGATCCGGTGGTAACTTCCGCCCAGATCATCACCGGGCTGCAAAACATCGTGGCGCGGCAGATCGATGTGTCCAAGGAGCCAGCGGTGGTGACTGTTGCCACGGTTCACGGCGGCACGCGCAAGAACATTATTCCGGATCAGGTCGAAATGTCGGGAACCATCCGCACTTTCGATGAAGACATGAGGCAGGACGTTCATGCCCGCATCAAACATATCTCCGAATCGATTGCCGGGGCTAATCATGCTGTTGCCGAAGTGAAGGTGGATAAGGCCGTTCCGGTTACGGTTAACGATCCGGCCTTGACGGAGAAAATGCTGCCGACCTTGAAGCGTATCGGTGGCGCAGGGGGATCCAGGCCGCAACAACGCGTGATGGTGGCCGAGGACTTCTCCTACTTCCAGGAGAAAATTCCCGGCTTGTTTTATTTTGTCGGCGTCACTCCCATGGATCAAGACATGAGTAAGGCGGCGCCGAATCACTCGCCGCGTTTTTTCGTGGATGAATCGGGCTTGCTGCAAGGGGCCCGCTCGCTTGCCGCCCTGGCGGTTGATTTCCTGTTGCAGTAAAAGATAGACCGGGCAGCGCAGAACGAAGATTTATGTCGGCGGGTTACGCTTCGCTAACCCACCCTACGAAAGATGCTTGTCTTTGTAGGCAACTCCCGCGTATGGATTGACTCGTTCAGAATTGAATCTTCATGACTCGTGCTCATGCGAGTCCTGACTGCGTTACTACCCTGCGGAATGGATCTGGCTGCCGAGGAGGCTCCACCGCCAGAACTACTGACGATGTTGGCCAAGAACAAAGTCGAAAGTGCATGGGAGTTGATTCGATCATGGGTTTTCGCAAAGAGCCTGACGCCTATTACAAAACGGCGCTTTCCGACCTTCAAGGTGCTTGGGGTCTGTTGAGAGAAACGGTCGTCGGAAAATTCGGCTTTCCGAACTCGGACAAGCTGCTATTTCATATTGACGAGGCGATGAGCTGGGAATGCGTGAGGAATTTGAAACTCATGAAGGAGGCCCTTCTGATTGTACATAACCTTGCCAGCCAATACGCGCCACAGGAAATAATCGATGAGGTGGAGGGCGTAAGGGGAAGTCTAGATGAAGTCTTCGCTGCCATCGCGGAAGGCGAGAAAATCTGAGCCAGCAATTGCTTCGCTTTCCAATTCTCGGGCTCAATGCCGAAGAGTTTTTACCGCAAAGATTATTGTCGCCTATCTGCCTTGCCGTTTGATCCACGCCTCCAGTTTTTCCTGCTTTATTGTCCCGCTATGCGCTTGCGCAAGATGGTTGGCGTCGTACAAGTAGGTTCTTGGCAGTTCACCTTGCCATTTCCGGTCAACGGCATAGCGGATTCGCTCGGTAAACGTATCCGCGAAAGCATAGAGTTCGACGCCGCCCATTTCGTAGCGGGACAGAATTGAGGAGATCGTCGCTCGCTCCTCCGGCGTGTCGGCTGCCACTAGGAGAATGGCGGTATCGGGGTATTTGCGCCGCAGTTCACTCCATCGGGGCAGGTCTTCGCGGCAGGGGGCACAGTGCACCGACCATAACGCCAGAACAAATGGTCGCCCAATCAGGGCGTTCTTGATCTTCGCCAGACTGGTCGCATCGAATTCCTGGAGACTATTCTGGGCCAGTGCGCCAAAGGGCATCACCAGCAGAAGCAGGACGACGCCACGGCGAATTGCGATACCGATCATGGTACGGGTGTCACGGACAAGGGCATGTCGCTGCGGTTCCAGAATACGTAGAATCGCCCGCCGGTCTGAAGAAGCCGTGGTTGGTCGGAAGCGTATTCGGCTGTTGCGAGGTCATGTTGTTCCCAGCGCCTGCCGTTATCCGCGGAAACAAGTGCCCGCAGATGGGTGCGGATTCCGTCATATTCCTTCCAGGTGATAACGACGTGGCTGCTGTTCACGGCGATATCGGCATGGGCCGCCGCTTCGCCACCCACACTGCGCTGCGCCTGCACCCCGGATTCCACAAGTCGCCCGTAGTGCACACCTTCCTTGCCGGGCGCCTGCGTAAACCATACGGCGTGAAGCACGCCGTCGCGTCCCGCCGCCAGCGAAGGCCCATGATGCGGGCAGCCTTCGATTTCCCAATTATCGAACGTGGCTCGGCGAAAAGACGTGGTTCTCCCGGAACCATCCATTCCAGCAAGCGCATGGTCGCGAATGCCTGGCTCGAACACATGGCGCCAGAAGGCCAGCAATCCGCCGTCTTTCCTCGGCACCAGTGCGATGCGACAACATTCGCAACTGTTGTCCGCCAACTTGTAGTCGCCGCGAAATGTGGCGCCGCGATCGTCGGACATTGCCACATAAACAGCCGCACCGGCGTAGGATTGTCCAAGTGCTTTGGCAGCCTCCAAGTCACGCTTATCGATCCATGCCACGTAAATCCGGCCCTGGTCTCCCACGGCCAATGCGTCGAAGCGATGAGTGATCTCCTGGCGGTCGGCGTGTACGGTGACAGGTTCGGAGAAGTTTTCTCCACCATCGGTCGAGCGGGCGAAGCGAATTTCGCCGGTGTAGGGTTTGGAGAGGGGCTTGGTCCAGGTTACATAAACTTCACCCTCAGGCCCGGTGGCGATCTTTGGACGCGCTTCGCCCTCTGCCGCGATGGCTTCGGGTACGGTATTTATCCTCACGGGATCGGACCAGGTCTGCCCGGCATCAGAGGACTGGCGCACCACCACGTGTTTCTCGTCGCGGTAGGCGGCCCAAAGTATTCCTTTAGTGTCGAATGCCGCCGAAGCGCCCAGACCTGCGTTGGTATGTTGTCCATGCGCTGCATGGGCCGCACCCGCCCACAGGCCCAGGCTAGCCAAGGCCGCAATAAAGCATCGAACTACCATTTCAGCTCCACGCCCGCGAAGTAGGTGCGCGGCGATCCGGGTGAATACACCGGGGTGGCCGATGAGATCGAGGCACTGTCCGCGTATCGTTCATCCGTCAGGTTCTGAATGCTGCCAAAGATTTCAAAGTGTGTTCCGGCTTTCCAGTTCAGCCGAAGGTGGTAGAGGTCATGCCCTTCGTACTTGGTGGTATTGGTATCGTCCATCCAGTACGAGCCGAGCTTTGCCCACTCGAGTTGCCAGCGCAGGCTTTCCGAGGGTAACCAGGCAAGACGCGTGTTGGCCATCACCCTGGGCGCACTGGACATTTCCTTGCCGCTCAAGTCCACGTTCCCTGGCGTCGCGGAAATAACCCAGTGCTCGAAAGTGTGTTTGGCGTAAGACAATGCAATATCCGCCTGCCATTGCGGATGCAGGCGTGCAGCCAGTGCCAGCTCCGCGCCACGGTGATTGGTTTCTCCTGCATTCACCGATTGTGTCAAATTGGTCACAGTATCTCGATAACTCACGATATCGTCAGTCTTCTTCAGGTCATAAATGGAAAATTCGTAGTCCACGATGCCGGCTTGCCCACGCAATCCGATCTCGAACTGCCGGGCCTTTATGGGCTGCAAAGCAAGGGCCGAATCGGTCTGCGCGGTAGAAGCGATCAGAGTAGCGCCGCGCGAGGGACGAAAAAGCTGCGACTCGGAGGGCGCGCGAAAACCGAAGTTCCATGATGCGAATAAATGGGTATTGGGTTCAAGTGCATAAGTGGCACCTAGCTTGGGGGTCAGCCGACTGAAGCTCACGCTGGTATCGGCCGCCTGGCCGTAAAAATTGGCGCCCACCTGCACGGCACCGGAGGCAAGATGATTGTCGAATTCGTAGCGCATGGTGTCGTAGCGCAAGCCGGCGGTCAGTCGTAGCGCATCGGTGAGGGAGGTTTCCCCATGCACATAGGGGGAGATGCCGCGAAAGGTGACGTCGTAATCATACACACGCGTACCCAGGGTATAACTCAGCCATTGTCGTGATGCTCCGGTGCCGATAGGTGTGGTGATTAAGGTATCTTCTTCGCGCCCGCCCGGACTCACATCGATGTCCACCCCTGCGATGATCCGGGTGCGCATGAGATCGAAATCCCTCCGCCACTTCGCCATCAGGCCGTAAGAGTTGTTTTGGGTGTTGTACACGGTGGGATCAAAGGCCAGGGAGAAGGAGGCCAGCAAGTCCATGCTGTTGTGACGCAGGAATGGAGTCAGGCTCACCAGCGAATCTCCCATCGCCCAGTCGAGCGTAGACGACAGGCGCAGGGCTTCAACCTTGCGGAAAGCGATAGGGGTGTTGTTCTTGGTGGGGTTGTTCTCATAGTCGGCGCGGATGAGCGGCGAGTTGGCGCCGGTTTCCTGATCGACTTTCGAGAACGACAAAACGGATTTCGCCATGAATCCGCCGTCGCCATGATCCCAGCGCAACGTTCCGCTCTGGCGGTCGTAGGCGGTTTCGTCGCGCCAACCGTCGGTATGGGTGAAATTCAGATCGGCCCGCAAGCCGCCGCCGCTGTCGTTGCCAAATCCCCCGCCGACCAGTGTGCGCCATCAGCCAAAGCTGCCCGCCTCGAAAGACCCATAGGCTTCGCTATCCTCCGGCGGGCGGCGGGTCTTGACGTTGATCACACCGCCGATGGCGTCTGACCCATATAGTGCGGTGGCGGGGCCACGCACGACCTCCACCCCGGCCGACTGCGGCACATTGATCTCATAGAGCGCGTTGTGATTGAAGAAGCCGGTGGAGCGCGTCGGTATGCCATCTTCCAGAAACAAATAAACCGGGTTGGTGGTGAAGGGATGTCGAATGGCGGTTGTATGACCCTCGCCATTGGTGATCGCAACCGATACACCCGGAATCTGACGCAGGACCTGGGACGGATGGGCAGGCTTGTCCTGCTGCACGACCTCTTCGCGCACGCGGCCCACGGAAGCCGGTGTCTCGACCAACTTCTGCTCTTCGCGAGTGCCTGTCACGATGATCTCGTCCGTGACCAAACCAACTTGATCCTGACCTGAAGCGGCGCTGGCACAGGCTAGAAAGGCCAGACTTGGCAGCCAACGGCTGCGCGGAGTGAATTGCGACATGATCTTATTCTCCGATTATCCAGCGTCATTAGGTGGCGTGCTCGGGCATTCTTGTACCCATTTAGCATGGTGCAATCCTAGACGGACAATCGCTTTTTGAGAATGTGACACGTTGCCGCGCGACAATTTGTCGCAGGCCTCTATTGAACCGGCGTTTACGTCGAATCGGCATCGTCGCGACCAGGAGGACGCTGCCCTGGTCGGTATGCTCGACAAAGCCTTCGGAGTGGGCGGGTATTCGGAAGGTATTGGTGAGAAACACCGATACGCGAAGCCGTTCGCTCAAGTCTCAATCATCACTCGGCGCGGTCTTGATAACCCTCTTTGCTTTCAGCAACACCACCGCCGCCCCGCCACCGCCGTCAGGCGGCCGCGCCTGAACAAAGGCGAGCACTTCGTCGCGTTGTGCGAGCCAGTTGCCGATCTTTCGTTTCAGGACCGGTTCGTGATTTTCCGAGCGCAGGCCTTTACCGTGCACGATTCGAACGCAGCGCAAACCGTTTCGCAGTGCGTGGTTGAGGAAATCGACCAGCAAGGTGCGGGCTTCTTCGGAGCGTAGCCCGTGCAAGTCCAGATGATCCTGGATCGACCAGTGCCCTCCGCGCAGCCGGCGAAGTACCTGCGTGGACAGGCCCGGGCGCAGAAATACCAGTTCCTCGCCGGTTTCGAGACCGATTTCCAGGGGAATATTGTCAGACAGGCTATCCTCGAGCACGGCCGCCGCGTCGCGTTGAGATTGGATGGGTACCGGCGGCGGGGGCTTCTTGCGAAGACTCGCACGGCCCGGATCGGGAAGCACCGCGACGCCCTTCAGCGCATCGCGCAGCAAGACCTCGTCATCCGCAGGCGCTTCGGGCATTGATTCGTCGACGGTACGTTTTCGCATGAAAAGTCAAAATTCTTCAACACGAAGGATCACGAAGGAAACACGAAGGACACGAAGGACGGCAAAAAGAACATTTAATCAGTCTCAAGCAGGCAAGGGTGTTCATCGGGTGCTCCTTGGAAGCTGTTGGCTTGTTTTGACGCGCTTGGCGATCCTGAATCGTCTTTCCTTCGTGTTTCCATCGTATACCTTCGTGGCGAGGCGGTTTAGTGTCCCAGTTCTTCCAGATATTTCTCGGTGTCCAGTGCGGCCATGCAGCCGGTGCCGGCGCTGGTGACGGCTTGGCGGTAAACATGGTCCTGCACATCTCCCGCGGCGAATACGCCGGGCAGGCTGGTCGCCGTGGCATTACCCTGGTTGCCTCCTTGGGTGATGATGTAGCCATTCAACATTTTGATCTGGCCTTCGAATAGCTGGGTATTCGGCGTGTGGCCAATGGCGATGAATACGCCCATCAGCGGCAGATCGCTGGCCTTGCCGTCTAGAGTGGAGCGAACGCGAATGCCATTCACACCTTTTTTGTCGCCGAGAATTTCGTCCAGCGTGTGATTCCACTGCATACGCACATTGCCGCCGCGGGATTTTTCCAGCAAACGGTCGATCAGAATAGCCTCGGCGCGCAATTTGTCCCGTCGATGCACAACGGTTACAGATTTGGCGATGTTGGAAAGATACAGCGCTTCTTCCACGGCGGTATTGCCGCCGCCTATCACCGCCACGTCCTGCCCTTTATAAAAAAATCCGTCGCAGGTGGCGCAGGCCGACACACCCTTGCCCATGAAGGTTTGCTCCGAAGGCAGGCCGAGGTATTTGGCCGAGGCGCCGGTGGCGATGATCAAGGCATCGCAGGTATAAGTGGCCTGGTCGCCGATCAGCTCGAGGGGTTTTTGCCCCAGCTTCACGGTGTGGATGTGGTCGAAAATAATTTCGGTCTGAAAGCGCTCCACATGTTTTTGGAAGCGCTCCATCAATTCGGGGCCTTGTACGCCCATGACGTCGGCGGGCCAGTTGTCCACGTCGGTAGTGGTCATCAACTGGCCGCCTTGCGCCAGGCCGGTGATGAGCACCGGCTTGAGATTGGCGCGCGCGGCGTAGAGGGCCGCTGTATAGCCGGCAGGTCCGGAGCCCAGGATCAGGAGTCGAGCGTGTTTTTGTTGAGTAGCCATGGATGCGGCGGTTGGAGTATTGGCGAAGAAAAGCAGGACTGTAGCAGCGCCGGGAAGTGCGTGTCCACGCCTCGAAATCGCAGTAGGTCCACCTGCCTCGCTGAGCTATAATTCTTTGAAAGCGAAAACTATTTCTCCATCACCGAATGCGCGTTGCGCCGAAGTCCACTGCCAAGACCCTCCCACGCAAACCCTTGTCGCCGAAAATCGCGGCTTTGCTGCGGGAATCCTGGTGGCTGTTGCGGATAGGGGCGGCGCTTTATCTGGCGCTGGTACTGTCCAGCTTTCACAAGGCTGATCCGGGCTGGTCGCATCAGGGCAGCGGTGCACATGTCGTAAATGCCGGAGGCAGTGCCGGCGCCTGGATTGCCGACATGCTGCTCTATGTGTTCGGATTTTCCGCCTGGTGGTGGGTGGTGTTCCTGATTGCGGGCGTGGTCTGGGGATACCGAAGGATCGAAAGTGCCGTCGAGTCGGACCGGCGTTCCGCCCTGGTGGCCACCTGCGGTTTTGCTCTGATGATTATTTCCAGCAGCGCCTTCGAAGCCCTGCGTTTGTATCGCCTGGAGACTCAATTGCCGCAAATGGCCGGGGGCATATTGGGCGAGGTGATCAGCAATTTCATGATGGAAGGCCTGGGCTTTACCGGCGGGACCATGATCCTGCTGATTCTATGGGGCGTCGGGTTTTCGCTGTTCAGCGGTATTTCATGGATGCTGGTTATCGAGAAGCTTGGGGCGGGAATCGAAGCGGTGCACCTGCTGGTGCGCAATCGCTGGGGCGCGCGCCAGGATAGGGTGGCGGGAGAACGGGCGACGGTTAAACGCGATGAAGTCGTGCAAGTCGAGCGCAAGCGTTTCGAGGAGCACGAACCGATCCGGATCGAGGCGCCCAAGATCGATATTCCCAAATCGGATCGGGTGAACAAGGAAAAGCAAAAGCCCTTGTTCGAAGATCTTCCGGATTCGCCCTTGCCGCCGCTGCATCTGCTGGACGAACCCAATACGGATCTGGAGCTATTGTCCGAGGAAACGCTCGGTTATACCTCCAGGCTGATTGAGAAGAAGCTGCTGGATTTCGGCATCGAAGTCAAAGTGGTGGCGGCGCAACCCGGTCCGGTGATTACCCGCTATGAAATCGAGCCGGCCGTTGGCGTAAAAGGCAGCCAGATCATTAATCTGGTGCGCGATCTGGCGCGGGCCCTGTCCGTAGTCAGCGTTCGGGTAGTGGAAACCATACCCGGCAAGACCACCATGGGCCTCGAAATTCCCAATCCGAAGAGGCAGGTTGTGCGCTTGTCGGAAATCCTGAGCTCCAAGGTGTATGGCGACATGGGATCGCTGTTGACCCTGGTGATGGGCAAGGACATCGCCGGTGCCCCGGTTGTGGCGGACCTCGCGCGCATGCCCCATTTGCTGGTGGCCGGCACCACCGGTTCGGGCAAGTCGGTGGCCATCAACGCCATGATCCTGTCGCTGCTTTACAAGGCACCGGCCAAGGACGTGCGGATGATTTTGATCGACCCCAAGATGCTCGAATTGTCGGTCTATGAGGGTATCCCGCATTTGCTGGCCCCCGTGGTCACGGATATGAAACAGGCGGCACACGCGCTTAACTGGTGCGTTGGCGAGATGGATCGGCGCTACAAATTGATGTCCGCGCTGGGCGTGCGCAATCTTTCCGGGTTCAGCCAGAAGTTGCGCGAAGCCGAAAAAGCCAGCAAGCCGCTGACCAATCCATTCACCTTGACGCCGGATAATCCCGAGCCGGTGACCGACCTGCCCTTGATTGTGGTGATCATCGACGAACTCGCCGACATGATGATGGTGGTGGGCAAAAAGGTCGAGGAGCTGATAGCCAGGCTGGCGCAAAAAGCGCGCGCGGCGGGCATTCACCTGATCCTTGCCACACAGAGGCCTTCGGTCGATGTCATCACCGGTTTGATCAAGGCCAATATTCCGACGCGGGTGTCGTTCCAGGTATCCAGCAAGGTGGATTCGCGCACCATCCTCGATCAGATGGGCGCCGAACAATTACTGGGCCAGGGCGACATGCTTTACCTGCCGCCCGGAACCGGTTATCCGCAGCGGGTTCACGGCGCGTTTGTGGCCGACGACGAAGTGCACAAGGTGGTCGAATACCTCAAGTCGCGCGGCCGACCCCAGTACATCGACGAAGTGGTGGAAGGCGTAGACTCCGACATTGAAGGGGAATCCGCGGGAGAAAATGGCGCCGATGGAGAAGCCGATCCCCTGTACGACCAGGCCGTGGATATCGTGCTCAAGTCGCGTCGTGCCTCGATATCACTGGTCCAGCGCAACCTTCGTATTGGCTACAATCGGGCAGCACGTCTGATTGAACAAATGGAGCGCTCGGGGCTGGTTTCCAGTATGCAATCCAACGGCAATCGCGAAGTAATCGCGCCGTCGAGAACGGAGGCATGAGAATGCAGGGGCGAGGGGAAATGCAGGGGCGAGGGATGAGGGGCGAGGGGCGAGGGCAAAGGCAATCCGCGCACCTACGGATCCTGGGGCTTATTTTAGTGCTTGCGGTAATGTGGGGGCCAGCGCAGGTACAGGCGGGTCCTATCGAGAAACTGCGCGCATTCATCGGCGAAACAAGATCGGCAAAGGCCAGCTTTGCGCAAACCGTGTTCGATGCGGGTGGTGCGGTTCAGCAGGAATCTTCGGGCTCGGTGCAGTTTCAGCGGCCGGGGAAATTTCGCTGGGAATACCTCAAGCCGTTTCCTCAACTGATTGTGGGCGACGGCGAAAGTCTGTGGATCTTTGACCCGGACCTCAATCAGGTCACCCGGCGCAAACTGGGCAAGGCATTAGGTAGCAGCCCCGCGGCATTGCTGGCCGGAGCCGATGACGTGGAAAAATATTTTTCGCTCAGCGCCATCGGGCTGAAGAAGAAACTCGAATGGCTGGAGGCGAAACCCTACGACGAAGATAGTTTGTTTGAAAAAGTCCTGATGGGGTTCCGCGGCAACTCGCTGGAAGAAATGGAGCTGCACGATCACTTCGGACAGAAAACCCTGATCCGGTTTCTGAAGTTTCAGCGCAATCCTGCCGCCGCTGCCGATATTTATACGTTCATTGTGCCGGAGGGTGCGGACGTGGTGACGGAATAATTCGCCAGACGCCGATCGCGAGGGAGGATGCAGGAAGTTCTTTGACGCAAAGGCGCAAAGACGCAAAGAAATTTCTGGCATGAATCAAAATGCGGCGATTGTGCGCATGTTTCCTGAGGTGATCGCATAGGGAGCCTGATTGCGTACTTGCGCGCACTTGTTCTTGGGTTTCCTTTGCGTCGAGGTTTTCTGCTCAGAATCGTCCCATATGACCGACCTGTTTGAACCGCGGCAACCCGCCGCGCCGCTGGCGGAACTCATGCGGCCGAAAAATCTGGAGGAGGTCGTTGGTCAACGGCATTTGCTTGACGAGGGCAAGCCGCTGCGAGTGGCCTACGAGTCGGGCAAGTTGCATTCGATGATTTTGTGGGGGCCGCCGGGAGTGGGGAAAACCACGCTGGCGCGGCTGATGGCGGCAAGCTTCGATGCCGAATTTGTTTCGTTATCGGCGGTGTTATCGGGGGTCAAGGAAATCCGCGAGGCCGTGGCGGCTGCCGAAAGCACGCTGCAACGATCCGGTCGTCCGACCCTGCTCTTCGTGGATGAGGTGCATCGCTTCAACAAATCGCAGCAGGATGCCTTTCTGCCGTTTGTGGAGCGTGGACTGGTGACGTTTATTGGTGCTACCACTGAAAATCCTTCGTTCGAAGTCAACGCCGCTTTGCTCTCGCGCGCCGCGGTCTACGTCCTGCAGCCGCTCGCCGAGTCCGATCTGTCGACATTGTTTTCGCGGGCGGTATCGAAGGTGTACCCGGAGTTGGGGTTTACAGACGACGCTTGCGGCCTGGCCGTCGGCGCGGCCGACGGCGACGCTCGGCGGCTGCTCAATATTGTAGAAACCCTGGGTACCGCCGCGCGCTCGCGCAATATTTCGACAATCGACTCAGCTTTTGTCCAATCGACTCTGGCGCAAAATCTGCGCCGCTTCGACAAGGGAGGGGATGCCTTCTACGATCAGATTTCTGCACTTCACAAATCCGTTCGAGGGTCATCTCCCGACGCCGCGCTGTACTGGTTGACCCGTATGCTGGATGGTGGCGCCGATCCGCATTACCTGGGCAGGCGGCTGGTGCGCATGGCGATCGAGGATATCGGCTTGGCCGATCCCCGTGCGCTCAGTCTATCGCTCGATGCCTGCCAGACGTACGAACGCCTGGGCACGCCTGAGGGCGAGCTGGCTCTGGCCCAAGCCGCTATTTATCTCGCCTGCGCGCCCAAATCGAATGCCGCGTACGTTGCGTATAATTCGGCGCGCGCCCTGGTCCAGTCCGACAAATCCCGTCCGGTGCCGGAGAATCTTCGCAATGCCCCCACCAAGCTCATGAAGGAACTCGGCTACGGTCGGACCTACCGCTACGCACACGATGAACCGGAAGCTTATGCCGCAGGCGAGACCTATTTGCCGGATGGCATTGAACGGCCGAATTTCTACCAGCCCACCTCGCGCGGCCTGGAAGGCAAGATTGCGGAGAAACTTGCGCATTTGCACGAGCTGGATCTGAACGCAAAGAAAAAGAACTGAAAAGCGTTCGAGGCAAGGGCGCAACGAGAAAGTAAAGGAAAACGATGCTGGATGTTCAATTGATTCGTGGCGATCTGGACGCAGTGGCAGCCCGACTTGCTGGCCGTGGCGTGACGCTGGATGTCAGCGCATTTCGTGCCATCGAGGAGCGGCGCAAACAGGCGCAGGTGCGCACACAGGATTTGCAGGCCAAACGCAATGCGTCATCGAAATTGATCGGCGATATGAAGCGCAAAGGCGAAGACACGTCGGCGCTGCAAGCGGAAATGGTTGGAGTGGGCGATCAACTCAAGGCAATTGAGACCGAGCTTGACGCCATCCAGACCACGTTGAATGAACATCTGCTCAATGTTCCCAATCTTCCCCATGAATCGGTGCCGGTAGGCAAGTCCGTGGACGACAATGTGGAAGTCAGACAGGTGGGGGAGCCGCGCCGCTTCGAATTTGCGGTGAAAGATCATGTCGACGTGGGAGCCAATCTCGGGCTGTTGGACTTCGATGTCGCGGCAAGAATAAGCGGGGCGCGGTTTACGCTAATGAAAGGCCCACTTGCGCGTCTGCATCGGGCACTCGCGCAATTTATGCTCGACGTTCATACGACGGAGCACGGCTATACGGAAGTGTATGTGCCTTATCTGGTCAACGCGGACAGCATGCGCGGCACCGGGCAGTTGCCAAAGTTCGAGGAAGATCTGTTTGGGGTGCCGCGAACCGATGGCGGCAAGCTCTATCTGATACCAACGGCCGAAGTTCCGGTGACCAATATGGTGCGCGACCAGGTTGTACCGGGCGACAGTCTGCCCCTGAAGTATGTCTGTCATTCTCCTTGTTTCCGCTCGGAAGCGGGCTCCTATGGCAAAGACACCCGAGGCATGATCCGCCAACACCAATTCGACAAGGTTGAACTGGTGCAGATGGTTCGTCCCGAAAAGTCCTATGAAGGGCTGGAAGAACTCACGGCCCATGCAGAATCGATCCTGAAGCGATTGGAACTGCCGTTTCGTACCGTGTTGTTGTGTACTGGCGACATGGGATTTTCCGCTGCAAAGACCTATGACATCGAGGTCTGGTTGCCGGGCCAGAACACCTATAGGGAAATTTCCTCGTGCAGCAATTTTGAAGCTTTTCAGGCGCGCCGCATGCAGGCACGTTTCAAGAATGAAAAGGGCAAAAACGAACTGCTGCATACCCTTAACGGCTCCGGCCTGGCCGTCGGTCGAACCCTCGTCGCCGTTCTGGAAAATTACCAACGTGCGGATGGTAGAGTGGAGGTGCCCGTTGCGCTGCGGGCATACATGGGTGGGCTGGAAGTAATCGAACCGGCGTGTTGATATTTAACGGGCGACGTACGAAGTACGAGGCGCCTGACCCTTTATCCCTCAATCCTCAATCCTCAATCCTCGATCCTCACGCCGAAGGCGTGACGGCCATCAGGGCATTATCTGAAGGGGCAGATCGGGCTCCTGCTCCGACTCCAGGGAGTCGTCGAAGAGCGGCTGATGGGGTTTTTCGTAGCGCAGGAGAATATCGTAGAAATTGCGAATATTTTCCGTCAGAACGACCGCTTCTCCGCTACGAGCAAAACCGCGTTTGACTGTGGTGTAGTAGTCCGATCTCGCGAGCAGCGGAAGCGCAATCTTCAGATCGCTCCACAAATTGGGATTGAGACCTTCGCGCTGGGCAAGAACCCTCGCGTCTTCCAAATGGCCGTAACCGATGTTATAGGCCGCCAGCGTCATCCAGGTACGGTCTGGTTCGCGTATCTGATTCGGCAAGGAATCTTTCAGCATGCTGAGGTAGCGCGCGCCCGCAAGGATATTTTGATGGGGGTCGAGACGGTCGCTGACACCCATGCGGTCGGCGGTCTCAGAGGTGAGCATCATCAGCCCGCGCACACCCGTAGGGCTGGTGGCCAGGGGATCCCAGTGGGACTCCTGGAAACCCAGAGCGGCAATCAATCGCCAGTCGATTCCGGTGAGTTCTTCCGCTTCCACGAACATGGCGCGGTAGCGGGGTAGCGCTGTACTGCGGCGCTGAAGGAAATTGAGCACGTCATACCTGGTCAGCCGCTCGACATGTCCGAAATAGCGCTCATGCAGGGCGCGTAGCGTGCCATTCGCCCGAATTCGGCGGAAAAATTCGTGTGCCTGATTGACAAGGAGAGGATTGGCATTTTTGGGAAATGCCCAAGCCAATTCGACGGGCGTGCCCAGATCAAAGGCGCGTCCTGTCATAGGGTAGAAATTCCGGGCCAGCGCCAGCACATGGGAATCCGAAACTACATTATCAAATTCGCCATTGGCCAGTCGTTCGACGAGTGTGATCGGGTCATTGGCGAATATGGTTTGCCATTTCAATGTCGGTGTGGCCTCGAGTTCCTCGGCGAGTTGCTCGGCGCCGTTGGAACCTTCGATCACCGCGACTTTTTTACCGATGAGATCGCCTATTGTTCGCGGAGGCGGCAGATCGGTGCGGTATGCCACGGTCTTGCGAACGGAGAAATATGGCGGGCCAAATTGGAAGCGCTTTTTACGCTCGGGGCTGATACTCACACCCGCTGCGGCAAAATGCGCGACTCCTCGTTCCAGGGCAGGAAGAATTTCGGAGAGTTCGCCACGCTCGACAATTTTCAGCCTCATGCGCATGTCCGAGGAAAACATTTGGAGCAAGTCTTCCTCAAGCCCGGCATAACCGCCGTCGGCGCCGATAAAGCGGGTGGTTGGGCTATTGCGAACCAGTACCACCATTTCGTCGGTAGAGCCAAATATCGGTGCAAGATGCTCGCGAGGCTTGACGTCGACGTAAAGGTAGGCCACATACGCGAGAGCGCTTGCTCCGAAGACGGCAAGTACCTTTCCTCGATGGCCCAAAAATGTCATCCGCAACATCTCAGGCGCGTGCTTCCGCAACTCCGACATTCGCAAGGCAATCCATTACAGGTAAAATAACACACTCTTGTGGAGAGGTACCGAAGTGGCCATAACGGCGCTGACTCGAAATCAGATGGTCAGGGAGACCTGACACGTGGGTTCGAATCCCACCCTCTCCGCCATATAGGTTTTTAACTCATTGATATATCACTTGTTATCGAAGACATTCTGCATTTACCCACAACCCTACCCACAGATTGAACTTTGCGCCGCCCGCCGAAGCGTGAGGACGGGCTAAAGTCGCGTTACGCGCGAGCTTCACTTGACTCGTGAAGTCCGTATTCTTGTTGTAGCCTTCCGAGCACAAGCGAAAGAAAGGGACCGGTCGAGGAGGGGAAATGACTTCAACGCTGGAATACATCGCCGGTTTGCTAGCTTTTCTGGTGGCATTCTTAGTAGTTGGTTTCTGGTTTGATTCGTTTTCACCAAATCAGGAAGTGTTCGTCTATCCGGTGGTCTGCGAAGGCCAAGAAAGCATTTGGCAGTGTCACAAGTCGATTCATACTTTGGGTCGGACTGGATACAAGGTCTATCCAGAACAACAGCGTGTTGTCTACTGGGACGAGGAGAAAAACGACGGGCCTTTGCCTTTGGTGGCCTGTGTAGTCCGCGACAAGGACAATTGGACTTGCCAGTATCCAGACGGATCGGGCACGTTGAAAATGATCGATGGAGACTTCGCGATTTCTGCCGAGAGTCAAATAACCTACATCGATAGCTGGCGATACTGGTTTATTCGCCTTGCCCGAAAGATTGGGCTTTAGGGGCGGGATCTCATGCTGCTCCTGCCCCTGTAGTTTCATCCTGCTCCACCAGCACTGTTACCCCAAGCTCCGCCTCAAGTTCCGCGATACGCTGGGCGACATCACCCAAATTGACGTTGATTCGGATAGTCGGCGCGTCCACGCCATACACACGGCGCAGCAGCTTTTCCAACTCCCATTGTGCGCTCTTGACGCGCGCCTCGGCTACCTTCAATAGTTCTCGTTGCCGTGAGATTTCGAGCAGTGCGTTTTCACCAGCCGCACCTATCAGTGCCGCCTTGACCGCATCCAGTTCCGTCAATGCCTGGGCATGACGGGCCAGAGCGCGGGCGGTTTGTGCGTCGATCCAGTCAGCTTCCCGCAACTTCCAAAGCAAAGCGTAAATCGTCACGGGTCCGGATTGGTACTCCACGCATAGGTCTGCTATCTGCTCGCCATTGCGATAGCGTTCCAGGATTTCGTCCGCGACTTGTGCCCTTTCCACCTCGGGCAAGTGGGCAAAAGGGTTGGCCTTGTACCCAGTTCGTTGTGTCAGTGCTTTTCGCATGGACGTTAGTTTCTGCCTCTCAAGCGCATGGCGATATCACGGAAGCAGGTCAGCGCCGCCACCGGATCAGACAGGGCAATTTCCAGGGCCAGGGCATGCTCGGCATCCGTGAAGGCGTAATTCTCGCCGGCCTTGCGGACAAGGTGGCGCAATTCGGTTTCGCCATCGTTCGCCGCTCGCAGTGCATCCAACAGTTCGGCCTTGTGTTCCCGCAGGATCGGCAACCAGCGGTTGACCGCTTCGCCGGTACCCACCGCCTTGATGCTGCCGGGCGGTGATAGCGCCAGCATTACGCCGTCCGCCTGGGCTTGCTTGATGATCGTCGCCGGGGTCATATTTTCACCTCCACGACCGCAGGCGATCCGGGCCCCGGCCGAAGATGGCCAACTTTATCGAAGGCGTCCAAGCTTTTTGTGTGGCCATCTTCGGGAAATTTGGCCACCTTCGAGGGTAATCGCCAAGACCATCCCGCCTTCAATCCGTCCTTGACAGCATCCACGCCCAGCGCCTTTTGTGCCCGGCGCAAGGTGCGCTCGGAGAAACCGGCTTCCCGTCCTTCGACATAAACCCGCAGCGCCGCGATAGCCCCATTCGCTAGCAGCCCCGTTAGAAATTCCTTGGCATCCTCGATAGCGCTGCGTTCTTCGGAGTCGCCCGAATCCTCGGCACTTGCCAGCAGTTCCCGCGCGCTACCCTCAATGGCTGCACCCCACTGGAGCACATGCACAGCGATCTCGGGATGCGCGTCTACCGTTCCGGGCGCCAGATCGTAGGCAAACCCGCCACCGTCCGGCCCAATGTTCGATTTCGCGCGCGCGAAAATACGTCCGCCGCCGTCATCATCTGAGCGCTTCGCCGCAGCCAGCACCACGCGCGCCAGTGCGCCAAAGGCGAGACTGCCGGTCACCCGCTCGGTGACTTCCCGGCCCGCCGTGCCCTTACTGAAATGCGTAATACCCAAGACCGCCGCGCCGAGTTTCTGTCCTACGTCCACCAGCGGTTGCAGCCCGCGCCGGACTTCGGCGTTTTTGTGCGAGTCGCCCGCCACGGCGGACACGATCGGGTCAACGATCAGCAGCTTGATTTCCCCGGCATCTGCCAACGCTGGCAACAACATCGGCATGTCCCGCGCCGGGTCGAAGGGTTCGCGGCCCTCAAGCGTAGACTTGCTGCCGACGAATTTAATTCGGGTCATGTCCGCGCCCATGGCAATCAATCGCGGGACGAGGGTGTCCGCGATGTCATCCTCGGCGGACCAGATCAGCACGTTGCCGGCTTCGTAGGGCGTGCCATCCGGCCAGCAGCCGCCACTCGATACCGTCGCCGCCAACGCCAGGGCGATCATTGTCTTGCCGGTGCCGGGTGCGCCGGCGAGCACATGGAGCTTGCCGCGTGCCAGGTAGCCGTTCCAGAGCCAGTTCACCGCTTCCGGCTTGACGCTCGCGCCGTCTATCAATTTCACGGTATCGACAAACTGCGTCGTATCGCCGGCGGAAGTTTTTGAAACGGCAGCCTTGGCGCCGCCTGAATGGGAGTGCCGCCGCCGCGTTTCCTGCGAACCATCAATCAGTGCCCGCACGTCCTGCCAATGCTTATCAGCGCAGGAATTGTGCTGACACTTGAATCCAAGCACGCCGTCAGCGGCTCGAAATACTGCCGCCTCGCCTTTGCCGTGGTCGGGATTGAACGGGCAATGCTCCAGCTTGTAGCGATCCCGGCCTTCGTGCATGTCCTGCTCATATGGGATGCCCAGCCGTGAAAGAAAATCTAACAAGTCGAATTCGCTGCGCCGCGCGCTATCGCCGGCGAAGCCCGCAACTTGTTCCGTCATGCTCTTTACCGGATGCAGCGCCCGTAGTTGTTCGGGCGTGACTACTACGCCCCGCGCCGGTGTTGATACCAACCGCGACAGCCGCCACGGGGTGAGGGGAGTATGGTCGCCCTTGGTCGCCACGGTGCCGAACAGCTTCGTGATACGTCCGGCGTTGAACACAGATTGATCGACAGTTACAATGGCATCGTCTAATCGCGCGGCCAGCCCAGACAACGCGCCTTTAACAAGGTCACGGCTCGGCGTATCGTTGGGCAGATCAATCGGGTAAACGAGGTGCAATCCATTGCCGGATTCACCGGCCAGCGGTTCGGGCCAGCCTTGGTCCCTCAGGAACTGATAACACGCTCGCCCCCGAGCCTTCGCCGCCAGAAGTTGCGCGTCGGTGGCGGATGTATCCTTCGGCCTCACTGGATCGAAGTCGAGCAACAACCAGCGCCGCCTGAGCACGTTCACATCTGTTGTGGTCGCCGCCGCGAACTCCTGAATCCGGTTGCAATACCGCCCCAATAGTTGAGGATCAATCTGATTCAGCGTGACATAAACCGCCGCGTTCTCAGCATTGAGTTTCACCGCCGCATCTGCCAATTCTTGCCGGTGCTCACCATCGAAATAACCGGCATCGGTGCGCTTCTTGCCCTTGTGAAATGCGCGTAGCTCAACTACGTCCGCCAGCCCGAACAGCGCCGACAGTGCAGCGAGTATCGCGGTCCTGTCTGGCCTCGGGATTGAAAGCGGTGCGTTCATCGCCCGATCACGCGCAGCAGCACCAGCAAGACGCACCATCCGGCCTCGCGGGCGTAGTTCATCCGCGAAGCGGCCATCCTGCGCCGTTCTTCGGCAGCATATCGCCATATCCAGACGCGCTGGCCTCGCGTCATGCCGGCCTCCTGCGCTCGGCGACCAACCTCGCGACGAGTCGCCTGATATCCTGGTCGCTGGCACCAGCGACGCGTGCCGTAATGATCTGATCAATCTCTTGAGCTGGCCAACCCGCGCACCTCGCGCCGAGCGCCACTGGTGGAACCATAAGGCCGTCAGCAATGTCGGTATAGATTGTGGATCGCCCGCGCGGGTATCTCTGGCGCAGACTGTTCATCCGAAGAATTATCTCTGTCATGTATTTTCCGTTTCGTCTCGTGACGCCCCGGACAATACACAGGTGTTTTCCCGGAATGCTTGCTTTCCGGGCATGAACTATGGGCGACGGTGTTTGACGCCCGAATTAGGGCGAAGCTCCCTAGGTGGGTAGAGGGAAGGTTTGCAGCTGACTCGTCACTGCCGCGATCAACGCGGACTCAGTTTGATTTCTCTCAGAATAGCGTGCAAACGCTTAAATGAACAAGATTTGTCAATGGCTCTTGTTCCGTTTCTGGTGCGGTACCTCAATCTTCCATTTGGCATTTCTTCAGGGTCATCGATCTCTAGCAACTCGAAGTCAATAGGGTCTTCGCTCGCTTGCCTGATATCCTCGATTCTATCGCCGTCGCTAAGTTTGCCTATGAGATCGTTGAAGTCTGACGGTGCTAATCTCCGAACCAAGCGTTTGAGTAATCCTGCATTGCCCTGCTTATTTTTTCCTGCGTCCTTCTTCTTTCGCCGCTCGCTTATCGCCGCTCGCAAAACGTCAGAGAGATCGGCGAGCTTTGCTGTTGCATCCACGCTCACAGAGCGCTCTGTCGCATCGTGTCGATCGGTCGCTGCAAGATATCCTTTCTTGCGCTGTGCTCTCTTGCCTTCGTAAAGGAGTGCATCGACGTCAGTGTCGGTCCAGTCCTTGACGGGCGCATTCTTAATGCGCCGCAATTCCTCCGGTGTAGTTTTCGGCAGATCGCCGGGCGGATAGTGTGCAGGGTTAACTTCGGCGCCCTTCACGGGCACTTGTGTGGCCTTGCGCCGTTTGCTCTTGGACATAGTGCGCTTCCCTTCGCACCCTGAAAGAAGGATCGCGCCAGCGCCGCAGGGAAACGGCGTTTTCGGTAGCTGGCCTAGGCGCGACTTGGCGAATCATACTCGCGCGGGTCCTCTTTTTGTCTCGCGGTATGTCGATACAGTCCCTTTTCACGAGGGGGGTAGAGAGGGAGGCGACTACTGCCACAGCCAGGGCCGGGTGGGACTTGTCCGCTCCTACCTCCTTTTGCTGGCATGGCTCACAGAAAAAGCATCTTTTTTCTGTCCACGCTGCGAATTCCGTTGCCGAATCATGATCGGCTACGTCGCCTGCGATAAACCCGCAACCGTTGCGCCGTCGCTGCACCGGTGGAATCCCACGGCAGTAGTCGTGGCCACACCTGACGCTTTGTCCGCCCGTCACGCCGCCTGCGAGCGCAACCCGCGCGCCGGGCTGCACCGGTGGTCACGCACGCAACGCCGCTTGGTTTGGCAGCCACTGTGGTGTCGGGTGCTTCGCCCGTCACGTCGTCCGGCCCGTTAAGGGCGCTCCCGTCGTGTCGTGCTGCGCGCCTGCCTCTTGCAGGCCGGGGTAAGCCGAAGTGCAAGCACCGGCTCAACATAGCGTCGCGTTACGCAAAGTTGCTTTCGCAACCGCTCGCGCGCCCTGACGGGTTCGCGTAACTGAGCGTTATGTCTTGCGCCCCAGCCTGCGAGGTGGTTGCGCGTGAACGCGCGCCGTTGGCGTTAAAGTTCATGTGGGGTCGGCCAAGGCCCACCCCGCGCCCCGGGGTGTTGTGCGGTCGTGCTTTCAGCACCACCGCGCCAAGTGCTTTTGCCCCGCCCGCCCGCGGTCTGCTGTGCGCGGCGCGCGCCCAAGGTCGCGCGTTTCCCGTGCTCGCAGCCCTCTCCCATCCGCCCCACGGGGCTCCCCAAAAATTTCTTTGGTAGTACACGTTTCAGTGCTTCTGATGCTCTTGCTCCAACATCCCCAGCACACCGATCACCATCTCGCAACCATCTCCGATCCACTTCGCCTGTTCGTCGTTTATCGTCTCGCTCGAAAGCACGTCAAGCGCATCCGACAGTGGTAGCTCGCCAAATCTTGCGCGATAGTGGGCACACTGGACTGCTAAAATCCTGGCGCACTCCTGCAAGTCTTTACGCTCTGCTCGGTCAAGGAATTCATCAGAAAGCTGTAATAAGGCGGCAAATCGCGCTATAACCTCAGACACAAATTAATCCTCCATTTTTTGGAATATCCTTGGCTCTATGAAACGAGCGCGGAAGGCGGCAAATGATCCATACGAAGATCCGACACTATCGGTCATTATGTGCTGGACTACTCCCCTGGCCATCGTCGCATGCATCAGCGCAATAGCATTTATCGCATGGGTTCTGAGTTCCTAGCATTCTGCCGTGGTCGGAGCATTGTGAAAAAGAAATTACAAGCCAAGGCGTGTCTATTGCTGGTTTTTGCCTGGGCGACTAGCCCCGCGTTCGCCGACATTCTGTCCGGGCGGGTCGTGGCGGTTGCCGACGGTGACACCATCACCGTACTGGATTCCAGCAATCGGCAACACAAGGTGCGCCTTTCCGGTATTGATGCTCCAGAGAAGGCGCAACCATTCGGCAATAAGTCAAAGCAACACCTTGCCCAACTCATTTACGACAAGGCAGTTATCGTCGAATGGACGAAGCGCGATCGCTACGGTCGCATTGTTGGCAAGGTTCTAGTCATCTCCCCGGAACTGTGTCCCTCCACGCGGCCAGACTGTCAATCGTTGATCGACACCGGACTTGCGCAAATTACGGGGGGTCTTGCGTGGCACTACAAGAAATATGAAGGGGAGCAGACGGTGGAAGATCGTCAGCTTTACTCAGATGCGGAGGCCAAGGCTAGAGCGCAGCGGACTGGATTGTGGGAGGACAGTAACCCCGCGCCACCTTGGGAGTGGCGGCATCGAAGGCAAAACTAGATTGGTTGGGGAAAAAGTGTTGTGAAAATTCCCAGCGTGTAAATCACTGGGCCGAGCAAAGCGCGCGTGGCGAATAGTGCGCCGGGTAAAAGCAGTACGAGATAAGCAGGGGGGAAGGAATTCGCGCAGCCCGCTTTGAATTGTTTGCTGGCCAAACTGCGCGAGATCTTCTATTTACGTTGCCGAGGTGGCCTATACACGTCGAGGTCCGGATTCTTAGTGCCCGTTTGTCCGGTGTAGGGATTGACATTGCCTCGGGTTGAAAAATTGTCCATGTTGGAATTGTTGGGACTGGTGCGATAATGCCCTTCAACGTAGGTGCCGTCACTCTTGACGTGTGGTCTTACATAAACATCGCGGGCAAATGCTACTTGCCCAACAAGTAACGCCGCAAACAATGCTACGATAAATCTCTTCATGGCTTTCTCCTTTTAACCGGCATGGATGCCGTTACGATATAGCAGGGCGTCCACTTATAGAGCTAATGCGAGTAGCATTTTGAGTGGCTTCATGGAGATTCTCTCCAATATTGGTGCGAGCGAGCAATCAGCGTTGGTGACGCATGATCACTTTACGATGAAGTCGTGAAACGAAATGTCGGCTTTTCCTGAGACGGCCGTCAGTCCATTGGTGAAGGGAATGTAGGGATATCCCTTCGTGCCAAGTTCTTCGTGATGAGGGGCCGTTCGTTTCAGCGGCCCGAACCACGAGTGACGGAAGCCGTGCTGGCGTCCAGCGCGCCCGCCTGGCGTCTCTGTGCTCCTCATTGCAAACCTTTTCAGATTCGGCAGCCATTCCTCGTTCCACGCCGTGCTCTCGACGCTCCCCGGCCCCTGCGGCGATGGCGCGATGTTGAATATTACTCGGACGGGTCCTCTTTTCATTTCCACTCCGCCGACACAGTCCCTTATATACGGCGGTAGAGAGTAGGGTGACTACGCAACACGCGATGGCCAGCCGGTACTTGCCGCCCTTACCTCCTTTTTTCTGGCAAGTTTCCAGGAAAAGGATTGCTTAATTTACCTTGCGCATCGGGACAACCTTCCCGCTCCTGGGCCGCTGTTCGCAGTGTTTGGCCCAGTCGGCCGCCAGTCGCCGGCGCTTCTCGAACAAATCCCCGCGCCGATAAGCCGCCTCGACCTTGTCGCCCACTGTGTGCGCCAGGGCCATTTCCAGCACCTCGCTGGGGTACGCCGTTTGTTCCGCGCCCCAATCCCGGAACGCCGAGCGAAATCCGTGCGCGGTGATAGTCTTGCGGCCCATGCGCCTGAGCAGCGCCAGCATGGCCATGTTGGATAGCGGCTTGTCTGATTTGAGTCCGGGGAATACGTAGGCGTCTCCGAGTTTCAATTGCTCGCGGACAATTTCCAGCGCCCGTGCGGCAAGAGGTACGCGGTGTTCCTTTGCTGCCTTCATGCGCGCGGCTGGAATAACCCACAGTGCTTTATCGAGGTCGAACTCGGAGGGCAGGGCGTTGATGACTTCGCCGGTTCTCGCCGCGCACAGGATTAGAAACTCCAATGCTCTGGCGGCAGTTCCGTCTTGGCCACGCAGGTCTTTCATGAACGCGCCGATGTTGTCGTAGGCCAGCGCGGGATGATGTTTGACGCGCGACTCTTTCGGAATGCCGGCCAGCAGCTTGTCCAAGTGGCCGCGCCAGCGGGCGGGATTGTCCCCGGTTCGGTAGCCGCTCACCGTGGCCCAATCGAGCACGGACTGAATACGCCCGCGAAGCCTGCTTGCCGTTTCCGGCTTCGTTGTCCAGATCGGTTGCAGCACCTTGACGATCAGGCCAGTATCGATATTCTGAACCGGTAGGGCGCCGATCACGAGGTAGCAATACGTCTCCAGTGTGGCCTTCCACTGCCCGGCGTGCTTGGGGTTCTTCCATTTGCCGCCGTGCGCCGCGATATATCCTTCCGCGCAGGTCTGGAAGCTGACGATTCTTGCCTTGGAAAGCGCTTCTTGCGCGCGGTTCGCGCGGCGCACTTCGATTGGGTCTATGCCATCGACAAGCAGAAGCCGGCAGCTTGCCGCGCGCTTGCGGGCCTCGGCCAGGTCAATTGCGACCAAAGGGCCGATTCCCATTTCTCGCGGCTTCGCTTTGAGGGTGTAGCGGAATATCCAGGACTTCGAGCCGGAGGGGCTGACTTGCAGATACAGCCCGCCGCCATCCGAAAAATAGCCCGGCTTTTTCTGGTTAATAACCGACTTGGCCGACAGTCGTTTGATCTCGCGAGCCATCATCTACCCCCGTTCCTACCCACGTTATTAACTTGGATAGTGCTGGATTGAGTTGGACGTGTCAAGACAACAGAATCGATTTCTCCTATGAAATTATCTATGAAAACGGACGAAGCTGGATTTTCTTGGACAATGGTTGGGCGGACACCCTCTCCGCCAATAAAAAACGCCGCCTTGCGCGGCGTTTTTTATTGGCGCGGAAGGCGGGTGCGGGAACCCACTGGTTCGACTAAGCGAGCGCTGCTCGCCTAGCCGCAAGCGCATCCGCCGAAGGATGGCCAGATCATCTTGAAGCGGGACCGCCACAATCCAACTCGAAAAACATCAGGCTTGCGCGATGTTTTTATTGGCAGAGAGGGCATGGGTAAAAACGTACTGGTTCAAGAATGCGAGCTGCGCTCGCCGCGACGTAAATGCAGCCAATGACCACAGGTTGAGTTAGTGCAAAGATTTCAGAAGTTCGAGAATCCTCGCAACGCGGGACGGTGTATCAGCCGAAGTGATGTCGACGCGAATTTTGTCCGGTCCGGAAAAACGTGCGCCCTTGCGGGATTGGACCAATTTGATGATTTTTGCGGGATCGATGGGGGGATTGGGTACGAATTGCAACAGCACACTTTCTGGTCCGGCATCGACGCGGGCCACGCCTAATGGTTTAGCAGAGATACGCAGGCGGTGGGTTTCGAGCAGGCATTTGACTGGCTCGGGCGGCAGGCCGAAGCGGTCGATCAGCTCTTCGTGCATGGATTCGAGTTCGTCGGCGGAGTCGCAGTTGGCGAGGCGTTTGTAGAGCACCAGGCGTTCGTGGATGTCCGGGCAGTAATCGGACGGCAGCAGTGCCGGGGCGTGGAGATTGATTTCGGTGCCAGCATTGAAATTGCCGGACAGCTCCGGTTGTTTTCCGTCCTTTAGCGATTTGACGGCGGTGTTGAGCATGTCGGCGTAAAGGTTGAAGCCAATTTCCTGCATTTCTCCGCTCTGCGATTCGCCAAGCACTTCGCCGGCGCCGCGGATTTCGAGGTCGTGCATGGCGAGATAAAAACCCGATCCGAGTTCTTCCATGGACTGGATGGCTTCCAGGCGTTTTTTCGCCAGACTGGTGAGCGCGTCTTCGTCCGGCGTGAGCAGGTAGGCGTAGGCCTGATGGTGCGAGCGGCCGACACGTCCGCGTAATTGATGTAATTGCGCCAGGCCGAAGCGGTCGGCACGATTAATTAGAATTGTGTTGGCAGTGGGCACATCGATGCCGGTTTCGATGATGGTGGTGCACAGCAGGATATTGAAGCGCGACTGGTAGAAGTCGCGCATCACCAGTTCCAGTTCCCGCTCGGGCATCTGGCCGTGAGCGATGCGGATTCTTGCCTCCGGCAGCAATTTCAACAGCCGGGTTTCAATGTTCTGAATGGTGTCGATTTCGTTGTGCAGGAAATAAATCTGTCCACCGCGCTTGAGTTCGCGCAGGGCCGCCTCGCGGATCAGCCCATCGCTTAGTGGAGAAACAAAGGTCTTGATCGCCAGACGTCTTTGCGGTGCGGTGGCAATTACCGAGAAATCGCGCAGCCCCTCCAGGGACAGCGCCAGGGTGCGGGGAATCGGCGTGGCAGTCAGGGTAAGTACATCGACTTCCGCGCGCAGTGCCTTGAGTTGTTCTTTCTGGCGAACGCCGAAACGATGCTCTTCGTCGATGATGACCAGGCCGAGATTCTTGAAATTGATGCCGCGCGAGAGTAGTTTGTGAGTGCCAATCGCGATATCGATACGTCCATCTCCGAGACCTTTGATGGCGGCGGTGATTTCTTTGGCCGAACGGAAGCGGGACAGTTCGGCGATTTTGACCGGCCAATCGGCAAAGCGGTCCGAAAAAGTCTGAAAGTGCTGCTCCGCGAGCAAGGTGGTGGGAACCAGCACGACGACTTGTTTGCCGTCGGCCACCGCGACAAAAACTGCACGCAGTGCGACTTCGGTCTTGCCGAAGCCGACGTCGCCGCAAATCAGGCGGTCCATCGGTTTGCCAGTCTGCATGTCCTTCAAGACGGCCTCGATGGCGGCGGACTGGTCGGCCGTTTCCTCGAAAGGAAAGCCTTCGCGGAAGGCTTCGTAGTCATGCAATTTGATTTTGAAGCCATAACCTTTGCGCGCGGCGCGCTGGGCGTAGAGGTTCAATAGCTCCGCTGCTGTGTCGCGAACCTGTTCGGCGGCTTTTTTCCTGGCTTTTTCCCATTGACCGCTGCCCAGTTTGTGCAGCGGCGCGTTGTCGTCGGCCATGCCGCTGTAGCGGCTGATCACGGCAAGTTGCGACACCGGTACATAAAGTTTGTCGCCGCCTCCGTATTCCAGGGTCAGGAATTCGGTCATGCCCTCGCCCAGATCCATATTGGCCAGCCCGAGGTAACGGCCGATACCGTGTTGCGCATGGACCACCGGGTCGCCCACCCTGACTTCGGACAGGTCGCGCAACATGCCTTCGGCGGAAGAGCGTTTTTCGCGCGACGAGCGAGTCCTGGCCTGGGCAGGATAGAGTTCGTTTTCAGTGATAATCGCGAAACCGGACTCGATGCCGATAAACCCGTTATGCAGAGGGGCCACGGTCAGCATGAGCCGCGCCTTGCCTTGGACGAATTCCTCCCAGTTTTTGGCGATATCGGGTTGCACGTCGTATTGCTTCAACAAACTAAGCAAGGTTTCGCGACGGCCAAGACTTTCCGCAGTCAGAAGCACGCGGCCTGCAAATTTCTGGCAGAACGTCGCCAGGCCATTGACCGGATTAGCGGCGCGACGCTCGACGGCCACTGCCGGGGCGTCGGAGGTAGGAGTCGCGGGAGCGTCCGTATCCCGAGTGTCGCCGAAGTCGATGCGTGAAAATTTCTTGAGCCCGCCAAAAAATTCGTCTTCACGCAGAAACAATTCGCCCGGCGGCAATAAGGGACGATCCGGGTCGCCGCGCAAGAGATTGAAGCGGGATTGAGTATCTCGCCAAAACTGCCCGACGGCGTCGCCGCCGCCATGTTGCAGGCACAGCAGCGTCGTTTCCGGAAGGTAGTCGAACAGAGTGGCCGTCTGCTCGAAAAACAACGGCAGGTAATATTCGATGCCGGCCGGCAGCAGGCCCTGGCTGACGTCCTTGTATATGCGGCTTTTGGAAGGATCGCCCTCGAAGGTTTCGCGGAATCGGCTGCGAAATGCGGTGCGGGCCGCATCGTCGGTCGGGAATTCCCGAGCAGGGAGAAGCCGCACGTCGTTCACTTTGTAAATACTGCGCTGGGTATCAACATCGAAGGTACGGATGGTGTCGATTTCCTCGTCGAGCAGGTCGATTCGATACGGCAGTGCGCTGCCCGTCGGAAACAGATCGATGACGCCACCCCGAAAACTGAACTCGCCCGGCGATACAACCTGGCTCACGTGGCTGTAACCGGCCAGAACCAATTGCCGGCGCAACTCATCGGCGCCCAGCTTTTCGCCCTGCTTGAGAAAAAAAGTGTAGCCGGCAATGAAGGTGGTGGGTGGCAGCCGGTAGACCGCGGTGGTAATCGGCACAACGGCTATATCGAACGCGTTGTGGGTGATCTGATAAAGGGTGGCGAGCCGCTCGGAGATCAGATCCTGATGCGGCGAAAAACGGTCGTAAGGCAGCGTTTCCCAGTCCGGCAGTAGCAACACTCGCAGTTGCGGTCCGAAAAATGTCAGCTCTTCGCGCAGTCGCTCCGCGTCCTGTGCGGTGGCGGTGAATACCAGCAAGCGTTTCGACGTGAGGGCGAGCGTAACCAGCGCCAAGGCGTCGGCGGAACCGTGCAAGGGCGGAAATTCAGTACGAGCCCCCGGGGAGGAGGCGGGCAGGGGCAGTTGCAGCATGGTGCGGCGTTGTGCGAAGCCGCAATTATAGGCCTGAACCCGGCGTCAAGACCGGGTTCAGAGAAAGGCTTTCAGTAAAATTCGTATTCTAGTCGGAGAATCGCCCGATTGTCGCTGGAAACGGAAGTCGTTCCAAACAGGAAGGCGGCGCTGTAGCCGATTTTGCTCTTGTTGCCAAGGCCGATGCTGCCGTATAAGGCCGGGCCGATCCAGTGCTCCTGAGTATTGAAGTCGCCACTATGGCCTATGCGGCCGGTTTCGCCGAATAGCTCCACAGCGGGTTGCAGGCTCGGACTCATGAGATATTTGGCCCGCGCACCGTAGGCGAATACCGTGCCGCTCGACGCACCGCTGCCGATTTGGCGCTCGAAGATAAGATTTGCGGTGCCGACCCATTTGTCGAATGTTTTTTCAAATATTGGCACCAGCTTCAGTTCGTCAGTACCGCCGTGGGCGGCGTTCTCATATTCGATCAGGAAGCCGAAGTCGGCAAAATACTCGCCCTGGTCGGTTAACTGAAAGCGGTTCTCCCACTCGAACGCTTCGCGAGTCATGGGCCCGTTAGGTGGATTCTCGTAGCCTGCATAGAATTCGCTGAACCAGAAATCCGTGAACCCGTAGCCGCCGCCGATTTTGTGTTTCTGGCCGCCGTCCCGCGCGGCGTCATTGTCCATATCGTGGTAGCCGCGATATTCGACTTCGGCCTCGCCTTGATCGACATTGGGAGAATAGACCTTGTAGGGCGCGGCCTGCGTCTGGCTGGGCGCCGAGATCCACAGCGTAGTTGCAAATATTGCCGACACAAGCAGCGCAAAAGCGGGACTCCTGGATACAGGATGTCGTTTGCCAATAGTCATCATAAGTCCTCCGATAAGAGCAAAGGTTAACAAGTACGCGAGAATCTGAATGCCGGAAGGGTTCGCTACATAACCAATCAGGGCCTTGAGAAATTGCCCCAACAGCGATTGTTCTTCAATCAGCCACGAACTGTCCCAGAGTTGTTCGCCAAGAGCAGGGACCAGCCCCGCCTGCAGCAGAAAGCCCGCTGATTGGGCAGCGAGACCGCTGGCGAGAAACAGAATCATCGCGCCAGTAACGTTGAAAAAGTGCCGGAGAGGAATGCCGAGAATGCCTATATAGAGCAAGACACCCACCATGACTCCGGCGCCGAGCCCGGCCAGCCCACCCACCGCCATTTGCCCGGCACTGCCGCCGCCGGCAGAGATGCCATAAAGGAAAAGCACGATTTCCGCGCCTTCGCGCAAGACCGCTAGTCCAATGGCGCTCGCCAGTACCCAAAGGGGCAGGGAGCCCGCAGCGATGCCGCGACCGACAGATTTCATCTGCGAGGCCACTGCCTGGCCATGGCGGCTCATCCATACGTTATGCCAGCCCAGCATCAGCACTGCCGCGCCGAGAATGGATGCATTGAGAATTTCCTGGCCGACACCAGAAGCGGCTTCGCCGATGGCGCCGGCCAACGCGGCGATCACCATAGCCCCCACGATTCCCGCCAGCACGCCGGCACCGGCGACGGCGAAGCGGCCAGGCACGCCACGGCTCGCGGCCAGTACGATGCCTATGATCAAAGCCGCTTCGAGGGCTTCGCGAAAAACAATAACGGCGGTTTCAAACATGATGGGCCTCTATTTGGCAACGATCCGGCCTTGGGCCGTATCCTGGTGAAATTCGCCAAAAATCTCGTAGCTGCCGGGTTTCAATGGCCCTATAAAAATGTTGGCCTTGGATTTTCCGGGGATGATTTTTTCGCGATTAAGGGAATGGCTCTCGAATTCTTCGGGCGTTGCATCCTGGTTATCGACAATGAGCTTCACTTTTTTGCCGGCCGGAATTTGCAGTTCGGCCGGCTCAAAACGATGTTCCTTGATGACAAGGGTAAATACCTCCTGGGCAGCCACCGATCCCGCGGCAGCCATCAAGGCCCCACCCATCGCGATGGCACAAAAGATAGATCGAAAGTTCAACATGGCAGTGTCCTCGGTTAAAGAAATGCGGCAAAGCCAATGATAATGATTCGCATTAATAAGTCAAGTCATTTTGCACATCAGTCGAGGAAAATCCTGTCAAAGATTTGAATTTAAGGATGTTTGTTGCCTTTGGCGCGGCCCCGGTCGATAATCTCGTCGGTGAAAAGTCCTCAGTTCTTTGCGCTAATCCCTGCCGCCGGCACCGGTTCCCGAATCGGCGAGCAGCGTCCCAAGCAATATCTGACCTTGCTGGATCAGCCGATGTTGCATTACGCGATCAGGACACTTTGTTGGCACGCGGCGATCACACGTACGTTCCTGGTTCTCGGCCCCGATGACGACTGGTTCGCCACTTTCGATTGGTCAGCGTTTTCCGAGAAACTAACGGTATTCCGCTGCGGCGGGGCCAGTCGCGCCCAGAGCGTGCTGAATGGACTCATAGCGATGGAACCCGAAGTCGGGCAAGATGACTGGGTGATGGTGCACGATGCAGCGCGTCCTTGTTTGTCCCAAGTCATGGTCGATCGCCTGATTCAGGAAGTTGGCGCAGACTCGGTAGGAGGGTTGTTGGCGCTGCCGGTGTCAGACACTTTGAAGCGCGCGGATCAGGGCAGGGTATTGGCGACCGAACCTCGAGAAAAATTCTGGTTGGCGCAGACTCCGCAAATGTTTCGCCTGGGGCTACTCTTGCGTGCCCTGCGCGAAGCGAACCTGGCATCCGTGACCGATGAAGCCTCCGCGGTGGAGGGGCTTGGCTTTCAACCGAAGTTGGTCGCAGGCGATCCCGGCAATCTCAAGGTTACGGTACGGCAAGATTTATTTTTGGCCGAGTCGATTATCAAACAATCCTCCAGACTGCCTTCCAGCACATGATGCCAAACCCTTCATTGCCAAGACCGCATTTTGGGAGACTGTCGTGATGAGGGTTGGACAGGGATTCGATGTGCATGCATTGGTTGCCGGGCCGCCCTTGATTATCGGCGGCGTAACAATTCCTTACGAAAAGGGACTCGATGGCCATTCCGATGCGGATGTTTTGCTGCATGCAATTTGTGACGCATTGCTTGGGGCGGCAGGGATGGGGGACATTGGTCGCCATTTTCCCGACACGGATCCCGCCTATCGAGGCGCCGACAGCAGAAAGCTGCTGCGCAGCGTAGCAAGCCTGCTGGAAAAGGCCGGCTTCGAAATTATTAACGTCGATGCCACGATTATTGCTCAGGCACCCAAGATGGCGCCGCACGCCACGGCGATGGTCAATAACATCGCCACGGACCTCGGCCTGGCAGCCACTTGTGTCAACGTCAAAGCAAAAACGACAGAGCGCCTGGGATTTACCGGACGCAGTGAAGGGATCGCCGCGGAGGCCATCGCTCTGCTGGAATGGCGACAGGGAAAGTAGGCGTAAAGGGCCGAATGCCGGAAAAGTCGCGATTGTTTTTTGCGCTCTGGCCTGACGATTCGATTCGAAAATCCCTTGCTGCCACGGCAGCGACGATGAATGCTTTCTTGCGCGGTCGAGCCACACGCGAAGAAAATTTGCACCTTACACTCGTATTCCTTGGCGATGTGCATGCCGCCAAAATTCCGGCATTGTTAAGTCCCGCCGCGCCGTCTGCGCTGACATTTAACTTGCTGTTGGATCATTGGGGTTGTTGGGCGCACAACGGCATCGGCTGGGTCGCGCCAAGCGAAATTCCGGGGCCGCTCGCGGGATTGGTAGACGACCTGGCAACTTGGCTGGGCAAGATGGGATATGTATTGGAGCGGCGAGCCTACCGTCCGCATGTCACTTTGGTCAGAAAAGCGCGCGCAGCGGCATTGCCGGATTTGCCGGCAACAATTATTTGGCCGGTCCGGGAATTTGTATTGCTCCAATCGCGGCAGGATTTCGCCGACTCGAAATACGAGATACTCGGGCGCTGGCCGCTCGGCTAGGGTCCGCAGTACAGATGACATTCATATTAATTTCTCCGCTATGACCACGGCCACTGAATACCACTGAACGCATGAAAGAACAATTCGACGTCCTGATCGTGGGTGGCGGTATCAATGGTGCGGGCATCGCGCGCGATGCATCGGGCCGTGGGTTAAAAGTGGCATTGTGCGAACGCGGGGATTTCGGCGGCGAGACCTCGAGCGCCAGCAGCAAACTTATTCACGGTGGATTGCGGTATCTGGAAACCAACCAGTTCAGGCTAGTACGCGAGTCCTTACGCGAGCGGGAAGTTCTGCTGCGTGTCGCAGGCCACCTGGTCAAGCCATTGCGATTTGTGCTGCCCCATCAACCGGACTTGCGTCCGGCCTGGATGATCAGAATTGGCCTGTGGATTTACGACACTCTGGGTGGCGGCAGGACGTTGCCCGGCAGTCGCAGGGAGAACTTGCGACGGTCGCCGTTTGTGGGGGAATTGCTGCCGCAATACCATACCGGCTTTTCCTATTCGGATTGCCAGGTTGACGACGCGCGGCTGGTGATCGCCAACCTGATCGCGGCAAAGCGCGATGGCGCCAGAATTCTGCCGCGCACGGCGTGCGTGGCATTGAGTCCGGAACAAGGACTCTGGCGGGCGCGCTTGCGTACGCTGGCCGGCGAAGAAAGCGAGTTGCAGGCCCGTACGGTGGTGAACGCTACCGGACCCTGGGTCAAGCAGTTTATCGACGAAATTGCCTTGTTGCCCGGGCAAACAGAGGTGAGGTTGGTGAAGGGGAGCCATATCGTGGTGCCGAGAAAGATCGTCGGCGACCACGCTTACATCGTGCAGAACCACGACCGCCGGATCGTTTTTCTGATTCCCTTCGAAGAGAAATTCACGCTCATTGGCACCACGGAATCGGTTCTCGCAATGCCGGCATCCGGCATCGGCGTCACCGAACAGGAAAGTCATTATCTGATCGAGGCGGCCAATCGATATCTTGCCCATCCAGTACGGCCGGAAGAAATTGTCTGGCGCTACGCCGGCGTGCGTGCCCTGTACGACGATGGCCGCGACAACCCATCGGATGTCACGCGGGATTATTTTCTGCTGCGTCAGTCCGCTGCGAACGACGCGCCCCTATTGTCGGTATTCGGCGGGAAAATCACGACCTATCGAAAACTGGCGGAACATGTTGTGGACAAACTGGAATTGTCAACCTCGGATCGGAATCGCCCCTGGACCGCGGCCGCGCCACTTCCCGGCTCCGACTGTTTACGAAGCAGCGGGGAACTCGCACAAGGCCTGATTCGAAAGTTTGCTTTGCTGCCGGTTGAGGCGATTGAAGGCATTGTCCGGCGCCACGGGACCCTTGCGCACGATGTTCTGGACGGCGCGAATTCGGCGCAAGGCCTGGGAAGACATTTTGGCGCCGGGCTTACGGAAGGCGAAATCGACTATTTCATCGAACAGGAGTGGGCCAGCACCGCGGACGACATCTTGTGGCGGCGGAGCAAAATCGGACTCCACCTGGACGCGGCCCAACGGGCGGGGGTTGAAAGCTACGTGAAAACGCGAACGCCGCGTGCGTGATCAGCGCATTAATTGGGCCAGACTTTGGGCGTCGAGGGTGTGGCCAGCAATATTGCCCTGATAGGCGTCGCAGCCAAGCGTTTTCAGAAAATCCAGTTGAGCCTGAGTCTCCACCCCTTCGGCCACCACCTTCAAGCGCAAATTCTTCGCCAGGTTGATGATGGCCCGAACGATCGCCGAATCGTTGACGTCGCGCGGAAGGTCTTCGATAAAACCGCTGTTGATCTTGAGTTTGTTGATGGAGAAGCGTTTGAGGTGGTTCAGGCTGGAATAATCGTTGCCGAAGTCGTCAATGGCCAGACTCACTCCAAGTTCATGCAACTGGTCCAGAGTGTTTGCCACTTCCCTGACGTCCTGCAAGATCGCCTTTTCGGTCAATTCAATCTCAAGCTGGGCAGGCTTTATGCCATGTCGAGCCAGTGCCGCCGCGACACTCTGCGCCAGACTCGCGCGCCGAAACTGGAACGCCGATAAATTAATCGCTATCGGGACGACCGAAATCCCGTTCTTCTGCCAGGCATCGATCTGGCGGCAGGTGGCTTCCAACACCCAATTACCAATCAAGTGAATGACATCCGATTCCTCTTCGAGCGAAACAAAACTCTCGGAAAAGAGCACTCCTTGCTCGCTATGGTTCCAGCGCACCAGCACTTCCGCGCCAATCAGCTTATTGTCGCGGGCCAGGAATTGCGGTTGAAAATGCAGGCGCAACTCGTCACTCTCCAAGGCGTGGTGCAACTGGTTTGCCAGAAGCAGTCTTTCGGCAACCGGCGCGACAAGTTCTTTGGTGAAAAACTCGAAGCGATTGCGGCCGCCTTTCTTGGAGTAATACATCGCGGCGTCTGCATTCCGGATCAGATCCTCCGTGGACAATCCATCGTCCGGGTAGACGCTGATGCCTACGCTGGCCGACATCGACGCTTCCTTGCCTTCGACAACAAAGGGCTGCTCAAAAGTACCCAGCACCTTGGTGGCCACCAGTGCCGCTTCGCTCGGATCGCGCAGCGCCGACAGTACGATCAGATACTCGTCGCCAGAGTGCCGACAGACCGTGTCCGTTTCGCGCACGCAGCCGCGCAAGCGGGCGGCGACCGTCTGCAGCAGAATGTCGCCGGCGCGATGGCCGTAGGTGTCATTGACCTCCTTGAAGTGGTCAAGGTCGATAAACAATAATGCAACCCTTGATTTCATGCGTTTGGCCGATGCCAAGGATTGCTGCAGTCGATCCTGAAACAAGGTTCGGTTGGGCAGGCCGGTGAGCAAGTCGTGGTGGGCCAGAAAACGTACCCGCGCGTCCATATCCTTGCGCTGAGAGACGTCTTCGGTCACAAACAGAACCTTGATCGGCTCGCCGTCCTGGTTGAGCAGGGCATCGCCCTTGGTGCGCAGCCAGCGTTCAGAGTTATCGCTGTCCTTCACCCGGTACTCGATATCCAGATTGCTGGTGCCGTTCAGGCATTCGTCGAGCGCCTGTTTGAACCGCGGACGGTCTTCGCCATGCATCGACTGCAACAGCACGTCGAATTCAACATCCGGGTTGTCGCCGCGAATGCCAAACAAACGCATGCTCATATCGGAACAATGGACCGTGGTACTGCGCACGTCGTATTCCGTAGTGCCGATTTCGGCAAATGTCAGCGCAAGTTTCTCGCGATCCAGGCTAGATTTCAGCGCGTCGAGCGTTGTCCGGTTGAGTGCCTCGGCATCGCGCAGCTTTTCGGTGGCCGCCAGCAATTGGTTGCTTGCACTTTGCAATCTGTCCTCGGTGGCGTCCAAGCGCGCGTGGGTGAGAGCCAATTCGGCTTCGAGCCCGGGGGTGCGATTTTGCGCGGCGCCTGGCCGCCGTGCCGGAGTTCGCCCTGAGGGGGCATCGACCTTGGCAGTCTTGCGTGGCTTGGATTGTTTTGGAGAACTCAATACCGTTAATCCGAAAAAGTTTGCGTGGGTAACCTGCCACCTCGCATTCTCAGGTTGACCAATACATTGTGCGGGAATTCTGGCGCCCGGGGAAGCAGACTGCTCGTACGCGTTGTTTCATACGCAAAGCCGATTTCCCCATCAGCTCCCGCAGTGGTTCTTATCAAAAATTGACGTTTCTGGGACCTTTGAGTTTAAGGATGGCCCGTGCATCGTCGGGTGTTGCAACTTCCAGGCCGAGTTCTTCCAGGATTCGGCGGATTTTGGCCACTTGGTCGGCGTTGGTTTTCGCCAACTGCCCTTTGCCAATCCACAGGCTGTCCTCCAACCCTACCCGAACGTTACCGCCCATTACCGCGGATTGGGTAGCGATGTACATCTGGTTGCGCCCGCCGCCGAGTACCGACCACTGGTACTGGTCGCCGAAAAGCCGATCCGCGGTGCGTCGCATGTGCAACACATCTTCCGGATGGGGCCCGATCCCGCCGCGAATTCCGAATACGGACTGAATAAACAGGGGCGGTTTGACCAACCCGCGATCGAGAAAGTGCGCCGCGGTGTATAAATGCCCGATGTCGTAACACTCAATCTCGAAGCGCGTGTCATTGTCGCTGCACGATTGCAGAATGTAAGCGATGTCTCTAAACGAGTTCTTGAAAATTCGGTCGTCGGAGGTTTCCAGGTAGGGTTTTTCCCAATCATTTTTCCACTGCTTCACACGTGGGATCATTTCATAGAGTCCGAAATTCATGGACCCCATGTTCAGCGAGGCGACTTCGGGCTTCAACTGCAAGGCTGGTTGAAGGCGGTCCTGGATGCTCATGGTCGGCGCGCCGCCCGTGGTGAGGTTGATTACTACATTCGAGCCTGCCTTGATCTTGGGCAGGAACTGCATGAACATTTTCGGATCCTGGGTGGGCCGCCCGTCCTTCGGCTCGCGCGCGTGCAGATGCACTATGGCGGCGCCGGCTTTTGCCGCACCGATGGCAGCCTCGGCAATCTCCTCCGGTGTGATCGGCAGGTGAGGGGACATCGACGGCGTATGAATCGAGCCGGTGACGGCGCAGGTAATGATGACTTTGTTTGCCATGGTTTGTTGCTCCAGTTAAGTCAATTGCAAAATGCTATTAACACGAAAGTAACGAATACCCTCGCGATAGCGTGGAGTACCCTTTTAGGAAACACGAAGGATCACGAAGGAAATCACATAAGCAAAGTATTCCCTAATTGTTCGAAGAATGACGGCATCCACGGGTTTTTGCCGTTTTTCCGTTTCTGGAATGTCGATTGCCTTCGTGTACTTTTCCTGTTTTTCCTTCGTGATCCTTCGTGTTAAATGCCTGTCATCGAATATCAGACGTTCTTTGAAATCTCGCGTTTGTGGGCGATCAGCGCCATCAGTCGGCGATCGCGCCAGGCTTCGCGTCTGGCATGCTGGTCTTGTGGCATGATTTTACGGCGATCGGCTTCTATCCTCGCCACCAGGTTGTCGTCCCAGGGTTCCTGCTTCACGTCCTTCATCATGCCATGCAAAACCGGACCGTAGCGCCGGGCATAGTCCGACACGCCGCCGGGCGCGTTCAGATCGATGGTCTCGAACGGGCCCATGAATGACCAGCGCAAACCGAGGCCATCCTTGATACATTTGTCGAGATCTTCGACGCTGACATAATTCTCTTTCACCAGTCGCCACGATTCGAGCAGAAGCGCTGCCTGCAGACGGTTCAGGATAAAGCCCTCAACTTCCTTTTTGACGGTGATGGCTACCTGGCCAACTTTTTCCTGAAGGGCCCGGGTTTTTTCCACGACCTCGGCGCTGGTCCAGGGCGCAGGGGATATTTCCACAACAGGCACAATGTGCGGGGGATTTACCGGGTGGGCGACGATACAGCGATGACGGCCCTTCAGGCCTTCGCTGAATCGGGAAGTCTGGATCGTCGAAGTCGAACTGGCGAGAATACAATGGGCCGGTGCCGCTGCGTCCAACTGGCGAAAGACTTCGCGCTTGACGTCGAGATTTTCCGAGGTGTTTTCCTGCACGTAGTCGGCATTCCTGACTGCCTGCGCCAGATCGGGCACCACACTTACTCGAGCGGCGACAACGCCAGCGGCTTCGCCGATCAGGCCGAATTCCTTCAACTCCGTCAGGCCTTCTTCGATAAGGGCAAGCGCCTTGTCCGCGGCACCGGGGACGGTGTCATAGAGTTTGACCAGGTGCCCGGCACGAGCGAACACCATGGCCCAGGCGCGCCCGATCAGACCGGTACCAATGATTGCAATTTTTTCCATTTTTGTTTTGCCTTAAAAGAAAATCTTGACGCAAAGGCGCAAAGGCGCAAAGGCGCAAAGGCGCAAAGAAAAACACACAAAGGAAACCCAAATCAACTAAGGAAACACTGAATAAGTTCCCAAATGTCATTCCCGTGAAAACGGGAATCCAGGATTTTCAAAGCCATCTGGTTCCCCGCCTTTGCGGGGAAGACACTTATTCAGCGTTTCCCCTAATGCTAAAGGCCGATAAGTTGCTCGCACGTCATTGCGTCGTACACACATAAGAAGTCATTTCTCGGTTTTCTTTGCGTCTTTGCGCCTTTGCGTCAGGTTCTTGTTCTTCTTTTCGTCTTTGCGTCTGGTTTTTGCCTTACCCCAGCATTTCTACCCCTGCACAAACCGATAAGGCCTGCCCGGTAATGTGTTTTCCGGCATCACTGGCCAAATACAGTGCCATGTTCGCGATATCGTAAGGGCTGACCATCTTGCCCATGGAAACACGTTCCAGCGAAATCTTGCGTTGCTCCTCGAAACTGATCCCGAGCGCCTTGGCCTTCGCGCCAATCACCCTGTCCATGCGTTCTCCTTCGACGACGCCGGGCTGAATGGCGTTCACCCGGATGTTGTCCCGACCCACTTCCATCGACAGGCTCTTGCTGAATCCGACAACCGCCCATTTCGCCGCGGCGTAGGGCGTTCGCAGAGGGAATCCGAGCCGTCCTGCGGCCGAGGAGAGGTTAATGATCGAGCCGGCGCCGGTTTTTTTCAGCATCGGCATGGCAAGCCGAGTGCAATAGAACATGCCGTTCAGGTCGATATTGATGCAGCGCTCCCACTCCTCGACTGCGATGTCCTCGACCTTGCCGGTCGGGCCGGCTATGCCGGCATTGTTGATCAGACAATCGAGTCCGCCGAGCTGTTGCCGCACATCGGCAAAAAGCCTGTCGACATCGGCGCGCTTCGAAACGTCGGCAAGGGATGCCGAGACCCCTGGGAAAGTATTTAAGGTGTCGTCGATGGACGATTGCGCCACATCGCAGATATGCACCCGGGCGCCTGCCTTGCGAAAGACATCGGTCATGGCACGGCCGATACCGGCGGCGCCTGCGGTGATTAAGACTCTTTGTCCGGTGACTGAAATTTCCATGTATCGTCAAGCCTTCAAGTTGATCCAATGCCGTGATGGATTTCGTGGGAAGATCGCCGAGATCTTCAACAGCGCCGGATTATAACCACTAAAGTCCGCAAACCCTTTCGAGCAGGATCGGCTAGAATTTTTGGCCTCGCCCATCGTGCCGGCCTTGCGACCTTTACTCGAACCTACTGCCGAATTGTCGTGAACATCCTGGCTCTGGAAACTTCAAGCGAGCAATGCTCGGTGGCATTACAATCCGGCGACGCATTGGTCTTGCGGCTTGTTCGCGCCGGGCAGAGCCATTCCGAGTTGATTTTGCCGATGGTCAAGGAAGTGCTGGACGAGGCGCAGTTGCGGTTGTCGCAAGTGGATGGCATTGCGTTTGGCGCCGGGCCGGGATCGTTTACCGGGCTGCGTATTGCCTGTGGCGTGGCACAAGGCTTGGCTTTTGGGGCTGGTATTCGGGTGGCGCCCATCGGTACTTTACTGGCTCTGGCCGAGGCAACCCGGGCTGCGCGCGTGCTTGCCTGTCTGGATGCGCGTATGGGCGAAATCTATCATGCGGCCTACCAGTTGCAGGCCGAAGGCTGGCAGGAAATTTCCGTGCCGATGGTCTGTCGGGCCGAGTCGGCACCGTTGCTGTCGGGTGACAATTGGCTGGGCTGCGGCAGTGGCTTTGCGGTGTATTCCGAGGCGTTGACGCGAAGATATCGCGGGCAGCTGAAACAGGTGCGGCCGGATCTGGTTCCGAACGCGCGTGAAATCGCCAAGTTGGCGGCGCCAGTATTCGCGAGGGGTGCGGGGCTCGCCGCGGAAGCGGCCAGTCCGATCTATGTGCGCGATCGTGTGGCGCTCACAAGCGCGGAACAAAAACGATGAGCGCCCGTCTGGTACCGCAAGTGGCATGGCGCCCGATGTGTGCCACCGACCTAGACCAGGTGATGTCGATCGAACCGACGCTGTATTCGCACCCTTGGACCCGCGGCAATTTCGATGACTCGCTCAAGGCCGGCTACAGTTGCTGGGTGGCGGAGAGGGAAGCCACGATAGTAGGGTACGGCGTACTCATGATCGGTTTTCGCGAAGCGCATTTACTGAATGTCAGCGTGGCGGTCGACTGGCAGAGACAGGGCCTGGGCCGTGCGCTGCTGGAGAAATTTGTCGAGTTGGCGCGCCGAAACGACACCGTGCAATTGTTGCTCGAAGTGCGCCCGTCCAACGAAGGCGCGCGTCGTCTATACGCCGGGTTCGGGTTTCGGGAAATCAGCGTCCGGCGCGGTTATTATCCGGCTGGGGGCGGACGTGAGGATGCCATTCTCATGGGGCTGGTCCTGTGAATCGTCGCGCGCGGATATTGGCCGAGCTCGAGCTCTCGCCGATGTACCGACGGCGCACGCTCGCCGCGATGGATTTGGCAAAGGATGACGATCGGGTTATGCCAACGGCGGCGCCTGACGAACGGGCCGCGATTATCGCGGCAATGGATTGGGCGCAACTGCGTTCCGCAGTGGCAGCCTGCACTCAATGTATTTTGCACCAGGGCCGCAAACAAGCGGTATTGGGCGTGGGAGATGAAAAGGCGCAATGGCTGTTTGTGGGCGAGGGGCCGGGTGCGGAAGAAGACGCACGTGGCGAACCCTTTGTTGGGCAGGCGGGCAAGCTGCTCGATAACATACTGGCGGCGATAGGGTTGAAGCGAGGGGAAAATGTCTATATCGCCAATGTGGTCAAGTGCCGGCCGCCGGGCAATCGCACGCCCTTGCCGAAAGAGGCGCAGGCCTGCGAACCCTTTCTTGCCCGCCAGATCGAATTGATCGGGCCGCGGTTGATTGTGGGACTGGGCAAGGTTGCGGCCCAGAATCTCCTCGGTACCGACGCCACGATTGCCAGCCTGCGCGCGCAGCTTCACTCCTACCGGGGCACGCCGCTGATTGTGACCTACCATCCTGCCTATCTGCTGCGCAACCTTACCGACAAGGCCAGGGCCTGGGAAGATCTGTGTTTTGCGGTGGAAACCATGCGGGCATTGAAAGACAAGATTGCAGCCCCCACTTGAGCGTCGTGCTGTTATTGCGGAGTTTTTCATGAAACGAACTGTCGTCTTCTCGCTATTTCTGCTTGCAGCGCTGGTTATGAGCGGCTGCGGTTACAACACCTTGCAGTCGCAGGACGAAGGTATCAAGGCCGCCTGGGGGGAAGTGCTGAACCAATACCAGCGCCGCGCGGATCTGGTGCCCAACCTGGTGGAAACGGTCAAGGGATTCGCCGCACAGGAGAAAGATGTGCTGCTGGGGGTGACCAATGCACGCGCGACGGTTGGCGGCATTCAGGCCACGCCGGAATTGGTGAACAATCCGCAGGCCTTTGGCAAATTTATCGCCGCGCAGGGCGAGATGAGTTCGGCATTGTCGCGCCTTCTGGTGGTGGCGGAAAATTATCCGCAGCTCAAGTCCGATGCCAATTTCCGCGATCTGCAGGCGCAGTTGGAAGGCACGGAAAACCGCATTACCGTGGCGCGCCAGCGTTATATTCGTGCTGTCCAGGATTACAACGTAACGGTGCGCTCGTTCCCGTCCAATCTCACGGCCATGTTGTTCGGTCATCAGGTCAAGCCTTCGTTGACGGTGGAAAACGAGCAAGCGATCGCCAAGCCGCCGGCGGTTTCGTTTACCGAACCGTCGCCCCCGAAAGCCAAGTAATGGCATGAAGCTTTTCCCCGCGGTTTTTTTGGCAGCCGCGCTGGCCGGATTTACTGCACCTGCTTTGGCACAGGAGCGGCCGATCCCGGCGCTTAGCGGGCGTGTCGTCGATGAGAGCGCTGCGCTGGACCCCACGCAGCGGCGCGATCTGGAAGCCAAACTGCAAGCATTTGAGCAGGCCAAGGGTAGCCAGATCGTGGTGTTGATTACCTCGACCACCTATCCCGAACCTATTGAATCATTCAGTCTGCGTGTGGCGGAAGCTTGGGGGATCGGGCGCAAAGGGGTGGACGATGGCTTGCTCATTGCCATCGCCCGATCGGACCGGACCATGCGGCTGGAAGTGGGTTACGGGCTGGAAGGTGTCATTACCGACGCAATGGCGCGGCGGCTGATCGAGGAAGTATTCGCGCCAGCCTTTCGCGCCGGCGAATTTGCTCAGGGACTCAACGATGGCATCGACAGGCTGCTGCGTGTCATCGATGGCGAGCCGCTGCCGGAGCCCGCTCGCAGCCAACCGGGCGATGGGGATCTACGCTCGCTGGAAACCTATTTTGTGCTGTTCTTGGCAATAGTTTTTGCCCTGGGTGGCGTGTTGCGGGCCTTGTTTGGGCGCCTGCCGGCGGCAGGGCTGATTGGAGCCGGGACAGGCTTTCTTGCCTGGCTGATTGCCGCGCCGGTGCTGCTGGCTGTGCTGGTCGGCGCGATTGGATTTGTCCTGGTGTTATTCGGTGGTTTCGGTCGCGGGGGACTGGGCGGGCACCAGAGCGGTGGATGGAGTGGGGGCCCGGGAGGTGGTGGCTTTCGCGGCGGTGGTGGCGGTTTTGGCGGGGGCGGTGCCTCGGGCCGTTGGTGATATGAGTATCAAGCGGTGGTTGCGACACTTGATGCTGCCGCGCTGGGTCGCGGGAAGGCGTTTTCCACATGCCACGATGGCCCGCATCGAGCGGGCGGTGAGCGAATCGGAGCTGCGTCACGGCGGTCAGGTACGGGTGGCGGTGGAGTCCTGTCTCGATATCGGTGCCCTGATGCGGAAACAGACTGCGCGAGAACGCGCACTGGACGTGTTTTCCGAACTACGAGTTTGGGATACCCGTGACAACTGTGGTGTACTGATTTATCTACTGCTTGCCGATCACGATGTTGAAATCGTGGCCGATCGCGGCATCGCCGAGCGGGTCGGCCAATCGCAATGGGAAAACATCTGTCTGGCAATGGAGGCCGAGTTTCGTGCCGGACGTTTCGAGACCGGTGTGCTGCGAGGTATCGAGCGAATATCCACTTTGCTGGCGCTGCATTTTCCGCGTCGCGGCGAGCGTGGCGACAAGCTGCAGGACCAGCCGGCGCTTCTATAGTGGCGAGGATCGGGGATCGAGGGGACGAGCGCCGCGTAGCGGCGCGCAGAATGTTTTTATGGCGGATTGCTGTTTGCCGTTCACTGATTACCGATTACCGATCACCCGTCACCCCTCACGCATTTACTCCTCCTAAGGCTTGGTATCTTGGTCGTGCCAGTGGCGGCGCGTGAGCAGGTACATCGTGACTGAAATGAACAGGCCAAAGGCGATGACGATGGTGTGCATCGACATTTTGGCATTGATCATCAAGGCATAGATGCCGAGCATGACCAGGATGGAAAGGTTTTCGTTGAAGTTCTGTACTGCGATCGAATGTCCCGCGCCCATCAGCAAATGGCCGCGATGTTGAAGCAGCGCGTTCATGGGAACCACAAAATAGCCGCCCATTACACCGATTATGAATAACAGTCCGACCGCGATGCGCCAGTCGGTGACAAACACCATTCCAATGACCACCATACCCATCGCTATTCCCACCGGCAGAACCCGTACCGATTTTTCCAGGGTCACGAAGCGTGCCGCCAGGACCGAGCCTGCGGCAATTCCCACTGCCACCACCGCCGATAATTGCGTCGCCCTTTCAAGGTCGAACTTCAAGGCCATCGCAGCCCAGGTCAGAATGATCAATCGCAATGTGGCGCCGGCGCCCCAGAATATGGTGGTCACCGCCAGCGATATCTGACCGAGCGGGTCGCGCCACAACAATCGCAGGCTATTCCAGAAATCCTGAACAAGGAACAGCGGATTGCGCCGCGGCGGCTTATGGTCGATGGCGACTTTGGGGATGTAAAGATTGATGATCGCCGCAACACAATATAGCAAAAGTATGACAACGATGGCCAGTTCCGGGGCGGTATCTATCCAGAGATCGAATCCCGGGATGTCCATGCGCGTGAAAACATAGCCCGACAAATGCGTGCCCACTAGAAATCCGCCACAAATGGCGCCAAGAATGATGGCAGCCACGGTCAGTCCTTCCATCCAGCCATTGGCGACCACCAGTCTGTCGTGAGGCAGATATTCGGTAAGAATGCCGTATTTGGCGGGCGAATACATGGCGGCGCCGACGCCAACGATGCCATAGGCAAACAGCGGATGCATGCCCAGAAGCATGGCCACGCAGCCCAGCAGTTTTACGGCGTTGGCCACAAACATGACGCGCCCCTTGGGCAGCGCGTCGGAGAACGAGCCCACGAACGGCGCCAGAACGATATAGGCGAATACAAAGAACTGCTGCAGCACCGGCGTTTGCCAGGGCTGGGCGTTGAGGTTCGTCAGCATGGCGATGGCGGCGAACAGCAGCGCGTTATCCGCCAGCGCGGAGAAGAATTGCGCGGCCAGAATGATGTAAAAACCGCGGCTCATCGACTCGGCATGGACATGATTCGGTTGGGGGATTCTGCGCGATGGACGGCCGTTTCTTGACGGCCGGCGGCTTTATACCATAGATGGCATTGCCGTTTATCGAACAATCCGCGGGAGTTTCCGGGGGCAAACGCATAAAATGTCGTGCCGTGACATTTTGACCGGATGTGACCCGTGACTTTCCCTTCCCGAATTGCCCATCCGCTTGGGTTGAAGAGCGAATAGATCGACACCCATGAGCCGCCCGATCCAGGCCAGAATAGATCTGGCCGCCCTGAAGAACAATTTTTCCGTGGCGCGCCGGCTGACTGCATCCTCCCGCATTGTCGCCGTGATCAAGGCCAATGCTTACGGCCACGGCGTGCTCAGAGTGGCTCGCGCGCTTGGCGATGCCGACGCTTTTGCACTACTCGAAATCAATGACGCGGTCCGGCTCCGGGAGGCCGGCGTCCGGGCTCGCATAGTGTTGCTGGAAGGTTTTTTTTCGGCGGCGGAATTACCGGTTATCGTGCGGTACGATTTTTCGGTCATGGTGCACGCCGAGGAACAGATAAGGTGGCTGGAAGAATTGCCGGCCGGCGCCAAGCTCGATATTTTCCTCAAGTTCAATACCGGCATGAACCGGCTCGGCTTTGATTGTCGTCAGGCTCGCACCCTTATCCGGAGAATTCGCGGACTGTCCTGCACGAGGGAACTGGTATTGGTCAGTCATTTCGCGGATGCCGAAGGTCGCCAGGGCATTGACGCACAATTCGAAATTTTCCAGCAACACGTGGCGCAGGCGGATTTGCCGCGTTCATTGGCCAACTCCGCCGCATTGCTGCGTTTCCCGGAATCGCACGGCGACTGGGTCAGGCCCGGCATCATGCTTTATGGAGCGAGTCCGCTTGCGGAGCGCAGCGCGCGCGAGATCGGCCTCCAACCCGTGATGACGCTGTCCAGCAAAATCATCGCGGTCCAGCATCTTCGCAAGGGCGAGAGCGTAGGTTATGGCGGAATGTTTTCCGCGCCGGGCGATATGCGCATCGGTGTCGTCGCCTGTGGTTATGCCGACGGTTATCCGCGGCACGCGGCCAACGGTGTGCCGGTGCTGGTGGAGGGTGTCCGAGTACCCATGGCGGGGCGCGTGTCGATGGATATGTTATGCGTGGACCTGAGTAGCGTGCCCCATGCCGGCGTGGGTAGTCCCGTTGTTCTGTGGGGTGATGGCTTGCCCGTGGAAGAGGTCGCCACTGCCGCCGGGACGGTCAGTTACGAACTGTTGTGTGCGCTGGCGGCCCGTGTGCCGGTTGTGGAAGTCGGGCAATAAAAGATGGCCAAACCCAAAACCCTTTATGCCTGCACCGAATGCGGTGGGCAGACGCTGAAATGGCAGGGGCAATGCCCACACTGCACCACGTGGAACACCCTGGTGGAGACAATCGCGGAAAAAGCGGCTTCGCGCTATCAGGGCTTGGCGGAAAACAGCCGGGTGCAGAAATTGGGCGATGTGCAAGCCGCGGAAACCCCGCGCAGGCAGACCGGCATCGATGAGCTAGACCGGGTGCTGGGTGGGGGACTGGTGCGTGGCGCGGTGGTGCTATTGGGGGGCGACCCTGGAATAGGCAAATCAACTCTGCTCTTGCAGGCGTTGTCGATGATGAGTGCCAGTTGCCGGGCGCTGTATGTGAGCGGGGAGGAATCCGCGCAGCAGATCGCGCTGCGGGCCCGCCGGCTGAGCGCAAATGCCGCCGCCCTGGATTTGTTGGCTGAAATTCAGCTTGAAAAAGTGCTGGCGGTGCTCTCGGCGCAAAGGCCCGACGTGGCGGTCATCGATTCGATTCAGACTCTCTATTCGGAAGCCTTGCAGTCGGCGCCGGGGAGCGTGGCCCAGGTGCGGGAATGCGCTGCGCAGTTGACGCGCTTTGCCAAGAACGCCGGTACCGCGCTGGTGCTGGTGGGCCACGTCACAAAGGAAGGCGCGCTGGCCGGGCCCAGAGTGCTGGAGCACATGGTCGATGCGGTGTTGTATTTCGAGGGCGACACCCATTCGAGTTTCCGCCTGGTGCGCGCCATCAAGAATCGATTCGGTGCAATCAACGAGCTGGGGGTATTCGCTATGACCGACCGTGGCCTGCGCGGCGTATCCAATCCCTCGGCCTTGTTCCTCTCCCAGCACGGCACCGAGGTGGCAGGTTCCTGCGTGATGGTTACCCAGGAGGGCACCCGCCCAATGTTGGTGGAAGTGCAGGCCCTGGTTGACGAAGCGCATGCGCCCAATCCGCGGCGGCTCAGCGTGGGTCTGGAGCCAAATCGTCTGGCGATGCTGCTCGCGGTGCTGCACCGGCATGCCGGCATCGCGGCGTTCGATCAGGATGTATTTGTTAACGCGGTGGGGGGCGTCAAAATCGACGAACCGGCGGCGGATCTTCCGGTTTTGCTGGCGATCCTGTCCTCGATCCGCAACAAACCGCTGCCGCCCAAGCTTGTCGCCTTTGGTGAAATTGGCCTGGCTGGCGAAGTGCGGCCCGTGCAGCGTGGCCAGGAGCGGCTGAAGGAAGCGGCAAAGCTGGGATTTCGCACGGCCGTGATTCCCAAGGCCAACGCGCCCAAAACGGTCATCGAAGGACTGGAGATTATTGCTGTGGAGCGCGTCGAAGAAGCCGTTGCGCGCATGCGCTGACGGATGGTAGTGCGACTCTGGAACCGCGCGGACCTGCGCGGCTCAGAGCACCAATAGCAGAGCCGCCGCGCCGAGGACAAGTACGGCACTGCCAATCCAGATGAGCCTGAGTTGCGAACTTTCCGGCGGGGAAGGGGGGCGAGGCCCGAGGCTTGGCAACTTTTGCCATGTGCTGCTGGCCGAGGGTTTGTCTGTCTGGCTGCCGAGGTTTTCTTCGGTCTGTGCATTACGATCTTTTTTTTGCCCCTCATTGAATCGGTCGAGATTTTTCTCCTCGCCAACCAGTGCCGCGAGGCGCATGGTCGCATTAAACGAATCAAAGGCCTTGGACAGATTCAGATGTGGCTCCGTCTGATCTGGCCGCGCGATTGCGGGGGCAACTGGCATGGAATCGCTGCGCTGCGCGGCTTCCAATATGCGTGCTTCCTTGTCTTCGTGCCGGCTCAGAATCTCGATGGGGTTGGAGATTGCCGCCTCGGTTGCAGTCACGACAATTTTTGCTACTTCGCCCACCAGTGCTTTTGCGGCCTCGCGAAGATCGTTCGCCAGATCGGCCACCTGCTGGTAGCGCTCATCGGGTTTTTTCGCCAACGCCTTGGCAATAACGTAATTCAGGATGTCGGGCAATTCCGGGTTAAGCGTGCGCGGCGCGGGCGGATTGAAGCTCATGGTCTGATACATCACGCCATGGATATCGTCAGCGACAAATGGCGATGATCCGGTAAACATTTCGTAGAGCACCACGCCCAACGCGAATATGTCGGAGCGATTGTCCGCGCGTTTTCCCGAAACCTGTTCCGGGGACATATACCGGGGCGAGCCCAGAATTATTCCAGTGGCGGTTTTCACTTCGTTGTTGCGCATCCTGGCGATGCCGAAATCGGTGATTTTTGCAACCAGATCCTTGAGGATGATGATATTCGCGGGCTTGATATCGCGATGAATTATGAGGCGCTCGTGGGCGTATTGAAGTCCATCAGCCACCTGCGCGCCTATTTCCAGGGTGTGGGCCAGCGGAATCGGCGTGGGGGCCTGCAACATCTGACGCAGTTCCTGGCCTTCCAGATATTCCATGGCCATGTAGGCCACTCGTTCGCTGCGGCCGATGTCGTAGATCGTGACAATGTTGCGATGGGACAAGCCCCCCGCGGCCTTGGCTTCCTGGTAGAAGCGCGCTTCGTATTCGGCCAGCTCCTGCTTGGGTAGGCTCAGGTTGATGGTCTTGATGGCAACGATACGGTCGAGCAGCGGATCGCGCCCCTTGTATACCAGGCCCATCGCGCCCTGGCCCAGTTCGCCCAGAATCTCGTAGCGTCCCAGGCTGGTGATCATGCTCGTACCGCTCATCGGAAGCTCGTTATTTCTTGTTTTTTACGGCCTTAAAAATGGGACCCCAGATGGGATGTCCCGCTTCCGCGTCATCGAGGCTGAATTTGGGATCCAGATCCAGGGCAATGTCGAATTCTTCGCGGCATGACATCGGCTGCCCGGATACACAAGCGATGAAGGCAAGGAACTTGTGGGCCTTTACCCGGTTCGCAATGTCCAGTCCTTCTTCAAGTGCGTATCGCAGGCGGCGCGCCGCAATAGGGTAGTGGCCCTCTTCATAGTGACTGACGCCTTGTTCGAGCAAACTTTGACCCGCCGAGTATCCCCCAGGGGATCCTTGAAGCGGTGGGAAAGCGCAACCTGCCGTGAGCAACGTAATAAACACACAAAGGGTCCGCCACGATGGGATCGACATAGCTCAATAATTTAGTTGAATTTGTGTTTGATTCGTACCTTCTGATCGACTTTAACGTCGACGGTCTGGGCGAAGGCGGGAAATTTGCCATTCTTTATCTCGACTCTGCGGGCGCCCGGGGCAACTTCCACTTCATTGACCGGGGGGCTCACTCCGACGCGCTTGCCATCGACAAAAACTTCTCCCCAGGGCGAGATCGCAAGTGTAATAAGACCTAATGAAGCCGAGGGTGCCGCAGCCGATTCAGCCTGTTCATCCTGCCCCGCGAATGCCGGAAACGGTGCCTCTTCCCCAGCCTTGTTCGTGTCCGGGGTTCCGCTTCCAACCAGAGGGATGCCCGCGGAACCTTCCGCGCTCGCGGAGGCTTTGTGAGATGCCAGCACTGAAACCCTGCGATCTGGAGCGACTTCCTTCGGCGATTTCGCAGTTTCGCGCGGCCTGGGAAATCCGGCGATTGGCCGATCATCCATCGCGGTTCGCGGCGCCGGGGGCGCCTCCGACTGCGGCATATTTGCGAGCGGTTCGCCCTGGCCGAAAAAATTCAAGGTTACGGCCAGTACAAAGGCAAACACCGACAGGGCGGCCGTGCCATAGGCGATGGTTCGATTGCTGGTCCAGGATTCCAGTTTTCTCAACAGGCCGGCCGATCCCGAAGAGACCCGCTTTTTCAGCAGACTCAGGGTGAAAGACCCGGAGCCGGAGGCTACCGTCGCACTGGCGCTTTGGCGTTTGCCGTCACGGGAAGATTCGCGTGCGCGTTCGGCAGGGGAGCGCAGAATGCCGTTTTTTATGGAGCTGTGGCCAACGCTGTAAATCTCGTGTTCCCGCACATGTTTGTCGGTACGGGAACCTTCGTGGTGGAACAGGGTGCTGTTGCCATCGGAGATATGTGAAACCACTTCAAAATAAGAACGCGACACCAGAACCTGCCCGGGTGTGGCAAATCCCATCACGCGCTGCGCGACGTTAATGCCGTCGCCGATGATGTTCGGCTGGCCATTAAGGTCGCGCACCAGCCGGACCGGACCGAGATTGATGCCAATGCGCGCCGGCAGGCTCGGGGGGGCGTCAGCATCCGGGGCGAAAGCTTCACGCAAACTCATGGCCACAAACAGCGCGTCCTCAGGGTCGCCAAGGAAGTTGACCGCGACCCCGTCTCCGGTGTCCAGGATGATGCGGTCGTCGGGAACGATGTCTCGAATGGCCTCGGCAATGAGGGCGTTGAAGCGGTCCTTGAGTTGAATTTGTTCCGAGACGGGGCGTTTCGAATACTCGACAATGTCAAGAAACAGCACGCTACAGATAAACGTGCGGTTGGCGCGCTCCGGCATCATGGTTGAGTCATTGCCTGCGTATTGAAAATCACAAGGATCCCGGGTCGAACCAAAACGTCAGGGGAGCCCAATCTTATCACCATATTTGTCGGTTACCGCAAGTTCATCGCGTCAGTTTATCCACTTTAGTCAAGCCCTTCGCGATGAAAGCTCCAGAAAATTCTAGGATAAGTCCAAGTGTCGAGGTATTTCGGTCAACGATTTCCCGGGCGATCGGCCCGCCTTTGTCGGTTCGCGCCAATCCGGGCATCATTCCACATTTCGCCATCTGGCCCGGAAAAGCCCTGGTAATGAACGCCGACAATTTATTTGACCGAGACTTGAGCAAAAATTCGGCCAATCATGTTGCCTTGTCGCCCTTGTCCTTCCTTTCCTGGGCGGCGGAAGTCTATCCAGACCGTCCGGCGCTAGTGTACGGCGAATGGGTGGCGACCTGGCGGGCAACCTATGCTCGATGCCGGCGCCTTGCCTCTGCCCTGACCGTCCGAGGGGTAACGTCGGGGGACACCGTTGCCGTCATGGCCCCCAACATCCCGGCCATGTTTGAAGCCCATTACGGGGTGCCCATGGCCGGGGCCGTGCTCAATGCTCTGAATACTCGGCTGGATGCCGATGCCATTGCGTTCATGCTCCGGCACGGAGAAGCCAAGGTGCTGATTGCAGATCGCGAATATTTCCCTGTCGTAACCCGGGCGCTGGAAAGCCTGGAACGTAAGCCGCTGGTGATCGACATCGACGATTCCCAGGCAGCAGGCGGCGAGCGGTTTGGTGCGATGGAATATGAAACATTTTTAGCCTCGGGCGACCCCACATTCGAATGGCAATTGCCCGGCGACGAATGGGATGCCATCGCGCTGTCCTATACCTCGGGCACGACCGGCGACCCGAAGGGTGTCGTTACGCACCATCGGGGCGCTTATCTGAATGCGTTGGGCAATATTGTCACCTGGGCGATGCCGCGATTCCCGGTGTATTTGTGGACCTTGCCCATGTTTCATTGCAACGGCTGGTGTTTTCCCTGGACCCTGGCCGCCATGGCCGGCACCAGCGTCTGCCTGCGCCGGGTGGAGTCCGCGACGGTTTTCGACCTAATCCGGCGGCACAAAGTGACCCATTTTTGCGGTGCGCCGGTAGTTCACAACATGCTCGTCAATACACCCGCAGTGCAGCGCGAAGGGATCTCGCACAAAGTCTCGGCGATGATTGCCGGTGCCGCCCCGCCCCAGGCGGTCATTGAAGGCATGGAGCGCATCGGGTTCGATCTGACCCATGTGTACGGTCTGACGGAAGTTTACGGTCCGGCCTCGGTCTGCGCCAAACATCCCGAGTGGGAAGATTTGCCCTCTGCCGCGCGTGCGGGAAAAAATGGCCGCCAGGGCGTGCGCTACGTCCTGCAGGAAAAAATGAGCGTGCTCGACCCGCAAACCCTGCGTCCGGTCCCCCGTGACGGCCAGACCATGGGAGAAATCTTCTTCCGCGGTAATATCACGATGAAGGGATATCTGAAAAATCCTCGCGCCACGGAGGAAGCTTTCAAGGGCGGCTGGTTTCATACCGGCGACCTGGCCGTGGTGGACCCGGATGGCTACGTAAAAATCAAGGATCGCTCCAAGGACATCATCATTTCGGGTGGCGAAAACATCTCCACGATCGAGGTTGAAGATGTGCTTTACCGGCATCCGCAGGTGCTGGAAGCCGCCGTGGTCGCACGGCCTGATGAAAAATGGGGCGAAACGCCCTGCGCCTTTGTGACGCTGCGAGTTGGAGGCGAGACGGTGAGCGAGGCGCAAATTATTGCCTACTGCCGGGAACACCTGGCGCCTTTCAAGTGTCCGCGCAAGGTTGTGTTCGGCCCGCTGCCCAAGACAGCAACCGGAAAAATCCAGAAGAACGTATTGCGCGAGCAGGCGAGGACCGCTTGATCCCAAGCTGGAGATCGTGAATCAGTGAATGAGTGAATGAGTGAATGTGTGAAGGAGTGAAGGAGTCAAGGAGTGAAGGAGTGAATGAGTGAAGGGTGCGAGGGGCGAGGCTTGAGGCGTGAGGCGGGAATGCCTCGATCCTCAATCCTCGATCCCCGATCCTTGCCTTTAATTCCTCAATCCTCGCTCCCAATCTTTTTCCAGGTTGATCACGGAGGCACGCAGGCGCTGCGGTAGAATCCGCACTTTTCCCAACAGCGAAGGTCTTGCGCGATGAAAGTATTGGTCCCGGTGAAGCGGGTGGTGGACTACAACGTCAAAGTCAGGGTCAAGTCCGATGGCAGCGGTGTGGAAACCGCCAACGTCAAGATGTCCATGAACCCCTTCGACGAGATTGCCGTGGAAGAGGCGATCCGGCTCAAAGAGGCGGGAACGGTCAGCGAAATCGTGGCCGTCTCCATCGGGGTGGCGCAATGCCAGGAAACCCTGCGTACCGCCCTGGCCATTGGCGCGGATCGGGCAATCCTGGTCGAAACCACTGGCGAGGTGCAGCCGTTAGGCGTGGCGAAGTTGCTCAAGGCGATTGCCGATCGCGAACAGCCGGGATTGATCATCCTGGGCAAGCAGGCCATCGATGACGATTCCAACCAGACCGGCCAGATGCTGGCCGCATTGCTCGGCTGGTCGCAGGCGACTTTTGCCTCCAAAGTAAAGCCCGATGGCGCAAAGCTCAACGTGACGCGCGAAGTGGACGGCGGCCTGGAAACCATTTCCGTGAAAATGCCCGCCGTGGTCACCACGGATTTGCGTCTGAACGAACCGCGCTACGTCACGCTGCCGAACATCATGAAGGCGAAAAAGAAACCCCTCGAAACGCTCACGCCTCTGGCGCTGGGAGTGGATGTTGCACCCAGACTCAAGACGCTGAAAGTGGTCGAGCCTCCCAAGCGCGGCGCGGGCAAATTGGTCAAGAGCGTTGCCGAATTGGTTGAAAAACTCAAAAACGAAGCGAAGGTTATTTGATGAGAATCCTGGTTGTAGCGGAGCACGACAACGCGGTTCTGAAGCTGTCGGTTTTGAATGCCATCGCCGCGGCAGTGGCAATCGGCGGCGATATCGATATTCTTGTCGCCGGTCACCAGTGTGCAGGCGCTGCGCAGCAGGCGGCAAAAATTGGCGGGGTGAAACGAGTGCGAGTTGCCGACGCTGCGCATTACGCGCATGGGATAGCGGAAAATCTCGCGGCTCTGATCGTGAGTATCGCCCGGGATTACAGCCATCTACTGGCGCCGGCTACCAGTTTTGGCAAAAACGTCATGCCACGCGTCGCCGCACTGCTCGACGTGGCGCAGATTTCCGACATTATCAAAGTCGAGTCGCCCGACACCTTCGTGCGCCCAATCTATGCCGGCAATGCGCTGGCGACCGTGCAGTCCATTGATTCGATCAAGGTCATTACCGTTCGCAGCACCGGCTTCGATGCCGCAGCGGCAACAGGGGGTTCCGCTGCGATAGAAAACCTCGCAACCGTCGCGGATACTGGATTGGCTTCCATGGTCGGCCAGGAACTTACCAAGTCCGCGCGTCCCGAACTTACTGCTGCGCGCATCATTGTTTCCGGCGGACGGGGCATGGGCAACGGCGAAAATTTCAAACTCCTCGAAGCATTGGCCGACAAACTCGGCGCGGCGGTCGGCGCCTCGCGCGCGGCGGTCGATTCCGGATTCGTTCCCAACGACTATCAGGTCGGACAGACTGGCAAGATCGTCGCGCCTGAGCTCTATGTGGCAGTGGGAATTTCTGGCGCCATTCAGCATCTGGCCGGCATGAAGGACAGCAAAGTCATCGTGGCGATCAACAAGGACGGCGAAGCGCCTATATTTCAGGTGGCCGACTACGGCTTGGTGGCTGATTTATTCCAAGCGGTCCCGGAACTGACTGCCGCCTTGAGCTAACCCACACTATCTCAGTGATCGACGGGCATTGAAGCCTGCCGTGCAAATGCCTCATTGAGATTCTGCTGCCCATCGAAATTTGCGTGACTCGGGTCCGGATGGACGTGTCGTATCCATATCGACCGTACGCGATTGGGATAACGGGCACGAATCGCGTGAAAAATTTCCGGGTCTTTTTCCCCATCGTCGCCCAGCAATATGAATTTCACATGAGGCAGGCGGGCGAAGATACTTTCCAATTTTGCCGTTTTGTAGGCGACTTGATCGGTGATGGGATCACTGGTGGCGTCGTTAGTGACTTTTTTGGTGATCAGCACGCCGCGTGGAAAGCCGTTGTGCGCGAGAAAATTCTCGATCGGAGTACTCAACTGGCGTGGCGAGGCGGATAAGTAAATCATTGCTGCAGTATCGGGATGGAGATTGCCTGCCAGCGAACGCGCCAGAAATTGCGCTGCGCCTGGAACGGCTGCGCGTTGCAGGGCATTTTTCATAAAAGTGTTACTCAGCAGATCGGATTTGTCGTTGACTTCCGATATAAGCAAGGTGTCGTCGAGATCGGAAATTATCCCGATCTTGTTTTCGGCCGGGACGATGAGCAGCGATCCGGACGCTTGCGTGACCACATTGGTCGCACTCGCCGCAACCGCTTGCCAGCCACCCGCGAGGCGCGTTTCAACATCGATTTTGAAGTAACCTTCTGCGTCGGTTTTCGCAGTCCAATTTTCCTGGCCAATGCGGACCGTTACCGCCGCGCCAGCCTCTTCGTCGTTGATCAATTGGCGCAGGTTGCGCCACAGGTTGGTCCACCAGCGATCGCCCACACTCGTATCGCGCAACTCGCGCCGCTCGATGACGCGACCCTCGATTGTGAATCCGCGCGTATCGCCAACGGCGGGGTAAAGCTGGAGCGCAAGTTCGTCTTCCGCCACGGCAGGCAGCGCGAGAAAACCGAGAAGGGCCAATAGCGGCGCGATTTTCACGGTGTTGATGCCGGCACGTTGCTCAGAACCTGGTCGGCTTGTTCGTGCTCTTCCGGGGTCAAGGGCTCGTATCCGCGTGGCCAGGGCCAGCCGTAACCCCAGCGATAAGGCGTTGGCCACCATGGCGAGCCGCCCACTCGAACACCGGCTAACATGAGTCTTGCGATGGCCGGTTCGCCGACTTCTGCAACACAGGCTTCCAATGCCATATCCGCTTTCAAGCGTTCGTCGCGGGTGCCGCCGCGCCAGTAGGCGCGATCATGGGCAACACAGCAGTCGCGCCAGATCTGTCGGTGGCGCGGTGTGCCCTCGGGGAATTCGCTACAGCCATCGGTGGTGAACGGGCTTATCTGGGCATCGGCGTTGGCGCCCGCAAGCAGCATGGCGGCAAGCAGGACTCCGGTACGAAGGAAGAATCGCGTGCACGTAGTATGTTGCCCCGGTATCGGGAGGCAGGGATCCGCGCCGCGTTGCGGCGAGAAAGGACGCGTTTGGTCAGTCACTGGACCACTCATGTCGCCGGAGAAATCGAAAATCGCAATTATGACGAAAACGGCCGAAAATTCCCCGGTATCGGAAACACCTTCCGAAGAAATTCATGAATAATGCGCAATCTTTTTACCCGCCGGCCGCATTCCTTCAAGGGCGCCGTGCCAGTTTTAACCGTTTGATGAATTGGGAGTGAGCCATGTCGATATACGCCGCGCCGATCCGGGATATGAAATTTGTCCTCAAGGAATTGATCGGGTTGGATGATATCTCCGCCTTGCCGGGCTGCGAGGAGGTTACGGCGGATCTGGTGGATGCGGTGCTGGAGGAAGCCGGCAAGTTTGCATCCGGGGTTTTGGATCCGCTGAACCGTGGCGGTGATAAGGTCGGTGCGAAACTGGCGAACCATGTCGTGACAGCCGCCCCTGGCTTCAAGGACGCCTTTGCACAGTATGCGCAGGGAGGCTGGCCCGGGTTGGATTGCGATCCTCAGTATGGCGGGCAAGGGTTGCCGCATATCGTATCGGCCAAAACGTCGGAAATCTGGAATTCGGCGAACATGGCCTTTGCCCTGTGCCCGATGCTCACAACCGGGGTGATCGCAGCATTGATGCGGCATGGCTCGCAGGCGCAAAAAGATACCTACCTGCCGAATCTGGTTTCGGGGAAATGGACCGGAACCATGAACCTCACCGAACCGCAAGCCGGGTCTGACTTGTCGGCAGTACGTGCGCGAGCCGTCCCGGAAGGCAGCCATTACCGCATTCACGGTACCAAAATTTTCATCACCTGGGGCGAACACGATGTGACCGAGAACATCCTTCACATGGTTCTTGCCCGCACGCCGGATGCACCCGAGGGCGTAAAGGGAATTTCGCTATTCCTGGTGCCCAAGTTTCTGGTCAATGCCGATGGCAGCCTGGGAAAGCGCAATGACGTGAAATGCGTATCCATCGAGCACAAGCTCGGCATTCACGGCAGCCCGACCTGCGTGATGGCTTATGGCGACGGGGAAGGGGCTATTGGCTATCTGATCGGGGAAGAGAATCGTGGTTTGGAATTCATGTTCACCATGATGAATTTCGCCCGGCTGGAAGTCGGCATCGAGGGCGTGGCGATCGCGGAGCGCGCCTATCAACATGCGCTCGATTACGCCAAGACCCGGGTACAGGGCCGCGAGATCGGCGTCAAACAGGGGCAGCGCGTCAGCATCATTCGCCATCCGGACGTGCGGCGCATGCTGATGAGCATGAAAGCCCAGATCGAGGCCATGCGTGCGCTGGCGACCCTGGCGTCTTTTCACCTGGACAAGGCTTTGCGCCATACCGATCGGGCCGAGCGCGACAGGAGCCAGGCCATGTTCGATTTGCTGACCCCGATAGTCAAGGGCTGGTGCACCGAGCAATCCATCGAAATCGCGTCCATGGGCGTGCAGGTTCATGGCGGCATGGGTTTTATCGAAGAAACCGGCGCGGCGCAGTATCTGCGCGATGCCCGCATCACGACAATATACGAAGGCACGACGGGCATCCAGGCGAATGACCTGGTAGGCCGCAAGATTGCCTACGAGAAGGGCATGACGGCCAAAGCCCTGATCGCCGAGATGCGCGCGCTGGACGGCGAACTGGCAAAGGCTTCCCATCCGGCGTTGACGGTTATCCGCGTCGCGCTGGCCAAAGGCGTGGAAGCCCTGGACGAGGCGACCAACTGGCTGCTCGCGACGTTTCCCAAAGACATGAAGGCGGCCTCGGCCGGGGCCGTGCCGTTCCTGAAGTTGTTTGGCACCGTGGCCGGCGGATGGTTAATGGCAAAAGCGGCGCTGATTTCGAAACAGAGACTGGACGCCGGCAACGGCGACTTCGATTTCTATCGCGCAAAAATCGGGACTGCGCGATTTTTCGCGGAACATGTGCTTCCGCTCGCGCCCACCTACAAGGATCAAATCGTGCATGGGTCGCAGAGTATCCTGGCGTTGGAAGAGCTCCAGTTTTGATGGCCGAGCGGGAATTCAGGACGTTTTGGACCACAGGGCAGGGACCAATGGGTGTCTGCCCCGCGAAGCCTGTCCTCGAATGATTTTGTAGGGAAGATGGGAACCAGTTTCCCTTGAAATGCCTGTATTCCCGTTCTTCGACAAAACCATGCCAGGACAGGTCCCACGGGAACGACAGTTTGGGAGCTTATTTGATATCTCCCTAAATATTTGCAGGGAATTTGCCGTTGACAGGGACGTCGGGCCTGAGGATCATTCAAGCGATCGGTCCTTGGCGCGCTGGCAGGAAGCGGCAAGACGTACTTGCTTGGTGATTGGCGGGTCGCGACATTAAGGAGTACTGAAATGACTATTCTTCTCTGGGTGGTTGCAGGGCTGACCTTGTTCTGGGTGCTGGCCTCCTTGTCCGGATCGGCATTCCTCTGGCTGATAGGTCTTGGGGGATTTCTCGGCGCCTTCTCTACCTGGGGCCAGACGTCATCCACGACGACGCTGTGGATCTGGACTCTGTTCCTTGTGCCAGCCGCCGTGCTGAGCGTGCCGCCGTTGCGTCGCGCGGTGATTAGCGATCCCTTGTTGCATTGGTTCCGCAAGGCGTTGCCCCAGATATCCCAGACCGAGCAGGAAGCGCTCGACGCGGGAACGGTCTGGTGGGATGGTGAACTTTTCAGCGGCAAGCCAGACTGGAACAAGTTGCTGGCGATTCCGAAGCCACGATTGAGCTCGGAGGAGCAGGCGTTCCTCGATGGCCCGGTGGATGAGCTTTGCGGTCTGTGCGATGACTGGGAAATTACCCAGGAGTTGAACGATCTGCCGCCCCATGTCTGGGAGTTTATCAAGAGCCGGGATTTTCTGGGCATGATAATTCCGCGCAACTATGGCGGTCTGGGCTTTTCCGCGTATGCCCACTCGCAGGTAATTCAAAAACTCGCCACCCGCAGTTCCACCGCCTGTGTGTCGGTAATGGTGCCGAATTCACTGGGGCCCGCCGAACTCCTGCTTCATTACGGAACCGAACAGCAGAAGAGTCACTACCTGCCGCGATTGGCGCGGGGGCAGGAAATGCCCTGCTTCGCGTTGACTGGGCCGGAGGCAGGCTCGGATGCCGGATCCATTCCCGATTTTGGCATTGTGTGCCGTGGAATTCACGAAGGGCGGGAGCAGTTGGGCATCCGGCTGACCTGGGAAAAGCGCTACATCACGCTTGGCCCGATCGCGACGCTTCTGGGGTTGGCGTTCAAGCTGCACGATCCCGATCACTTGATCGGGCAGCAGGCGGATATCGGCATTACCCTGGCCCTGATTCCTGCCTCGCATCCGGGAGTTAACATCGGGCGGCGCCACAACCCCTTGAACGCTTCATTCATGAATGGCCCCAATTCCGGCAGGGATGTTTTTATCCCGATGGAGTGGGTGATCGGGGGCCGGGAGTTTGCCGGGCAAGGCTGGCGCATGTTGATGGAGTGCCTGGCCGCCGGCCGCTCGATTTCCCTCCCTTCATCAAGTTCAGGTGCCGCCAAGTTGGCCGCACGCACCACGGGGGCCTACAGCCGGGTGCGCAGTCAATTCAAGGTTCCGATTGGCAAGTTCGAGGGGGTGGAAGAGGCGCTCGCCCGGATAGGGGCGAACACCTATGCCATCGACGCGGCACGGACCATGACCGCCGGCGCCATCGACTTGGGTGAAAAACCCTCGGTGGTCTCGGCCATCGTCAAATATCATTGCACCGAACGCGGGCGCGCGGTCATCAACGACGCCATGGACGTGCACGGCGGCAAGGGCATCTGCCTGGGGCCGAACAATTATCTTGGTCGTGCCTATCAGCAGATCCCCATCGGCATTACCGTCGAAGGCGCCAACATTCTTACCCGAAGCTTGATTATCTTCGGGCAAGGGGCCATCCGTTGCCACCCTTATGTGCTGAAAGAAATTGCCGCCACTCGGCAGACGGATCCGGCACGGGCCAGTGTCGAATTCGATCAAGCGTTTTGGGGCCATGTGAAATTTGTCCTGTCGAGTGCTGGCCGCGCTACATGGTTGGGGCTGGGCGGCGCACATATTCTCCCGGTGCCCGGTGCTCCGGAGCTGCGAGATTTTCTGCGCCAGTTCACCCGGCTTTCCGCCGGATTCGCGCTGACCAGCGATGTTGCCATGCTGTTCCTCGGCGGCGATCTGAAGCGCAAGGAGAAACTGTCAGCCCGTCTGGGCGATATTCTCAGTCAGCTTTATATCGCTTCGACGGTCGTCAAGCGCTACGAAGACGAGGGCCGGCCAGTTGCCGACCTGCCATTGGTCAGATGGGTGCTTGAGGATTGTCAGTATCGAATACAGGAGGCATTTTTCGGCGTGTTCAAGAATTTCCCGGGCCGGATTGCTGCTCGATTGGTGCGCACCCTGGTGTTTCCCTGGGGCCGGGTGTATTCGCCGCCATCTGATCAACTTGGGCATGCCGTTGCGCGATTGATGATCGAGCCATCGCTGACCCGCGACCGGGTGACTGCCGGTATGTTCATTCACCGGGACGCAGGCAATCCCGTCGGACGCCTGGAACTCGCAATGCTGGCAGCGCCGGAAGGCGAGGCGATTGAGGCAAAGATCCGCAATGGCGTTAGAGCAGGGTCCGTGACAGGGCTGACCGAAGAGCAACGCGTCAGCAGCGCCCTCGATAAGGGTCAAATCAGCGCGGCCGAAGCCACGCGGTTCCGCAGTTTCAGCGCATTGCGTCGCGATTGCATCATGGTGGACGATTTTCCTCAAGAAATTGAGCGTAAGTCCGTGGCACGGGAATCGGCCAGCGTCACCAGTCTCGACAGCGTGGCTTCGCGCAAAACGGCGGCATAATTTGTGTCGCAGGATTTAGTACGTCTGAACCAAGAAAAGCCCTTGAATCACGGAGTGCACGGTGCACACGGAGAAAATCTAAGAACTTACAATGTTCTGGCCGCTCACTCAGATGGTGAACGTGCGCAGATTAATATCTCAATATTTTACCCCGTGATCTCCGTGTTCTCCGTGATTCAATTGCCTTTTGTCGGTTGAAAGGTAGCCGCGAAGCTCAATTGGATGGATACTTTGCCGAATACTGAGAAAACAATGCAAGCCGGAAATGCACAAGGGCTCCCGGCGGGGAAAGACCCGGTTCTTCGATTGGTGCCGATGCCTTCGGACGCCAATTACACCGGCGACATATTCGGTGGCTGGATCATGTCGCAAGTGGACGTTGCGGGCAGTATTCCGGCCATCAGCCTGGCGCAGGGAAGGGTAGCGACCGTCGCGGTCAACTCCTTTGTCTTCAAGCAACCGGTTTTTATCGGCGATCTGGTGAGTTTCTATGCCGAGGTTGTGCGGGTGGGGAAAACATCCATTACAGTGGACGTTGAAGTCTATGCGCGGCGGCGAACGCTGCATGAAGTGGTAAAGGTTACCGAGGCCACGCTGACCTATGTGGCAGTGGACGACCAGCGCCGTCCTCGACCGGTAAAAGCGCCTGGCTAACAGAGTAGACTATTTCACACTAGTTTGTCTGTTAAGGAGGCGAAAAACATGGAACCGCAACTCAACAAGTTTGTCATGGGAGCAATGATTGCTGCCGCCTTTGCGGGCGGTTCCGGCGCTGCTTCGGCGGCGGGGTTTGCCCTGATCGAACAAAACGCCACCGGCATCGGCAATGCGTTTGCAGGCGCCGCGGCGGTGGCCGAGGACGCGAGCACCATATATTTCAATCCGGCGGGCATGACACGCCTGTCTGGCCGGCAGGCAGTCGTGGCGTTGCACGCGATCGATTTCAGTGCAAAATTTTCCAACTCTGCTTCCAGCAAACCGGCGGCAATCGTTACCAATCCACTCGGCGGCAATGGAGGTGACGCGGGGAGCGTTGCAGCGGTGCCAAACGGCTATTTTGTGATGCCCGTCAACGAAAAGATGACATTTGGAATTGGCGTGAACGCGCCGTTCGGGCTCAAGACGGAATACGACGATACCTGGGCGGGGCGATTTCAAGGCATCAAGTCCGACCTTAAGACGATCAACGTAAATCCGGCACTGTCGTTTAAAGTCAATGACACAGTTTCTGTGGGTGTCGGAATTAACTATCAGAGCATTGAGGCGGAACTTACCAATGCAGTAGTGCTCGCGCCAAATACCGAGGGACGCACCAAACTGGAAGCGGACGATACAGCATGGGGCTGGAATGCAGGTATTTTGTTCCAGGTCGGACCTTCCACGCGTATCGGGGCCAGCTATCGCTCCACGATCGACTACACGCTGGAAGGCGATGTGACGACAACAACCGCCGCTGGAACGGTAGTGCCCACGGCCAGCGGTCCCGCCAACGCGGATGTCACGCTTCCCGATACGTTTTCTGTCAGTGTGGCACACAAAATGAACGATCAATTCGAATTGTTAGGTGATATTTCGCTGACGCGTTGGAGCGAAATTGACACCATTACCATAATGAATTCGTCGAACGGCACCATTCGCGATATTCTTTCGCTGGACTTCGACGACTCCTATCGGATGTCAATTGGGGTCAATTGGAATCGCGACGACATGTGGACCTGGAGGGCAGGCATCGCCTATGACCAGACTCCGGTCAAGAATGCAAACACCCGGACTGTTCGGCTACCCGACAACGACAGGACGTGGATTTCTTTGGGTGCCAAGTACAGATTGACTGGTTCCGCAGCAATCGATTTTGGATTCTCACACTTGATGCTCGGCGATGCCGACATCAATTTCACTCGTAGCCAACAGACGCCAGGATTGACCGTTCCGACCCCTGCAGCGGGGACCCAATCAGTGGTCAATGGATCCTATGAAGGTTCGGTAAACATTCTCAGTATTCAATATACCCAAAGTTTCTGATGCGTGATTCTGCGGCGGATCAATTACGGCCCGCCGTCGTTTAAAGTTCAAAATAGCGCTGCCGATAAGACTGGTTGTCAAGGCGAGGGTAAATCCATGGCAGGCAAATCTCCTTTTTTGGTTCGCAAGGTCGCCGTGCTCGGCGCCGGTGTCATGGGTGCGCAGATTGCCGCGCACTTGGTCAATGCCAATGTCGAAACGATTCTTTTCGAGCTGACGGCTAAAGAGGGGAATCCCAACGACCTGGTCCGCAAGGCGGTGGACGGGCTGAAGAAGCTTGATCCCGCGCCGCTGTCGGTGCCCGGGCGGGCGGAGTTCATCCAGCATGCCAACTACGATCAGGATCTTGCACGCCTAAGCGAGTGCGACATTGTGATCGAGGCAATTTCCGAGCGCATGGACTGGAAGAAATCGCTGTACGAAAAGGTGGCGCCGCATCTGGGCGAGCGGACCATTTTTGCCAGCAACACTTCGGGATTGTCGATCAATACACTTGCCGGTGCCGTGCCTAAGGCATTGCGGCCCCGATTCTGCGGAGTGCATTTTTTCAATCCGCCGCGTTATATGCACCTGGTGGAGTTGATTGCCTGCAAAGACACCGAAGGCGGGGTGCTGGATAACATCGAGGAATTCCTGGTCACCACGCTTGGCAAAGGGGTGATCCGCGCCAAGGATACGCCCAATTTCATCGCCAACCGGGTTGGCGTGTTTTCGATACTCGCGGCCTTTTATCACACCCGTCAGTTCGGTCTGGGTTTCGATGAAGTTGATGCCTTGACCGGTTCGCTCATCGGTCGGCCGAAAAGCGCCACTTATCGGACGGCTGACGTGGTCGGCCTGGACACGCTGGCACATGTCGTCAATACGATGAAGGAAACCCTGCCCGATGACCCTTGGCACAAGTTCTACGACGTGCCGGACTGGTTCAGGAGCCTGCTCGACCACAAAGCGCTGGGTCAAAAATCGGGCAAGGGGGTGTATCAGAAAGTCGGGAAGGAAATTCGGGTGCTCGACGCGCTCAAGGGCGACTATCGGCCCTCGGGCGGCGAGGCCCATGAGTCGGTGGTGGAGATTCTCAAGAACAAGAACCTGAAAGAGCGTTACACGCTATTGCGCGCCAGTACGCATCCGCAGGCGAAATTCCTGTGGGCCTCTTTTCGGGACATGCTGCATTACTGCGCCGTGCATCTGGAATCGATCGCCGACAATGCACGCGACCTCGATCTTGCAGTTCGCTGGGGTTTTGGCTGGAATCAAGGGCCATTCGAAATATGGCAGGCAGTGGGATGGGCGGAAATGGCGGGCTGGATCGCCGAAGATATCGCGGCGGGTAGAACCATGTCCCCGACGCCTTTACCGGCTTGGGTGAGCGAGGCTGGACGCAGCGGAGTACATCAGGCGCAAGGGTCGTGGAGTGTCCCCCGTCGCGTATACCAGCAGCGGTCCCAACTGCCGGTGTACCGCCGCCAGCCCTATCCGGATCGATTGATCAGCGAATCGGCTCAGTATGGTAGCACCGTTTTCGAGACCGACGCGGTGCGCATGTGGAGCAGCGGCGACGAGATCGGGATTATCAGTTTCAAATCGAAAATGCACGCCATCGGCGAGGACGTGCTCGATGGCATGATGCAGGCCATCGATGAAGCGGAGCGCAATTTCAAGGGCCTGATCATCTGGCAGACAGAGCCGCCGTTTTCGGTGGGCGCCAGTCTATCCGGAGGAGGGGCGCGTAAGAGCGACGCCAAGCCCTCGGCACTGAGCTCGATGATGAAAAAGTTCAAGCGCGGTGCGGAATCGGCCGTGCTCAAGGCGGCGCGCAAACTGAACGTGGCTGACGCACTCATGGCGGGGCGCCTCGAGAAGGTGGAGTCCGTGGTGGAACAGTTCCAGGCGACCTCTCAGGCATTGCGTTATTCAATGATCCCGACGGTGGCGGCCGTCGACGGCTTGGCGTTGGGAGGCGGCTGCGAGTTTGTCATGCATGCCGACCGCGCTGTTGCGACGCTTGAAAGCTACATTGGGCTGGTCGAAGCTGGCGTCGGGCTGTTGCCCGCCGGCGGTGGTTGCAAGGAGTTCGCCATGCGCGCTGCTGCCGAGGCCAAAGGCGCTGACGTGTTTGCGTTCCTGAAAAACTACTTTCAGAACGTCGCCACCGCACAAGTGGGGAAAAGCGCCGAACATTCGCGCGAGCTGGGTTTTCTGCGGGCGAGCGATAGAATCGTCATGCACCGCTTTGAACTTCTCCACGTAGCCAAGGCGGAACTCAACGCGCTGGCCGAATCCGGCTACCGGCCACCCCTACACCCCCGCTCAATTCCTGCGGCGGGACGCAGCGCGATTGCCACCTTCAAGATGGCCATGTCGAATATGCTCGCCGGAAGACAGATTTCGGAGCACGATTTTCTGATTGGCAGCAAGGTTGCCTATGTCCTCTGCGGTGGTGACATCGAGGCGGGGACACCGGTGACCGAGGACTGGTACCTCGATCTCGAGCGGCAAGCCTTCATGGAATTGATCGCCACGGAAAAGACCCAGGCCCGTATCGAACAAATGCTCAAGACCGGCAAACCGCTAAGAAATTGAATTGGAATCACGGAGGACACGGAGAACACGGAGGAAGGGCCAACGATAAATTATCTTTCTTGAGTGAGAATTTGAGATGGTAGACACATTGCATCAGGTCTTGTATTTCACTTTTGATCACTTTTCCGGTTCTCGATTTTTCTCCGTGTTCTTGGTGTCCTCCGTGATTCATGACTAGATTTGGAGATTGAAATATGAGCAAACAAGTACAGGATGCCTACATTGTTGCCGCGACACGTACGCCGGTGGGCAAGGCGCCGCGTGGGATGTTTCGCAATGTGCGGCCGGATGACCTGCTGGCCCATGTGCTGAAAAGCGCAATGGCACAGGCGCGGGGCCTCGATATGGCCGCGGTGGATGATGTAATCGTGGGCTGCGCGCAGCCGGAAGGCGAACAAGGGCTCAATGTGGCCCGCATCGGCTTGTTGCTGGCCGGGTTTCCCAACACGGTGTCGGGACTGACGATCAATCGATTTTGTTCCTCTGGATTGCAGGCAGTGGCCATCGCAGCTGATCGCATCCGCCTGGGTGAAGCCGACGTCATGATCGGCGCGGGCACCGAGAGCATGAGCATGATCCCGATGGGAGGGATCAAAATTTCCGGCAATCCGCTGATTTTCGAGAAAGACGAAAATCTGGGTATTGCCTACGGCATGGGCATTACCGCCGAAAAAGTCGCGGAGCAATGGAAAATCAGGCGCGAGGCGCAGGATGAATTCGCCACCGAGTCGCATCGCAGAGCATTGGCCGGGATCGAGCGCGGCGAGTTCAAGGACGAGATCTCGCCATTTACCGTCAACGAACGAATTCCGGATTTCGAACGCCACCAGGTATCGGTGCGCAGCCGGGTTGCGCAGAACGACGAAGGCCCACGAGCTGGGACGACTCCCGAGGTATTGGCGAAGTTGCGGCCGGCATTTTCGGCCAACGGTTCGGTGACCGCCGGTAACAGTTCGCAAACATCGGATGGTGCCGGGGCCGTGGTATTGGCGAGCGAAGCGGCGCTCAAACGTTTCAATCTGCAGCCCTTGGGACGTTTTCTCGGTTTTGCAGTCGCTGGTGTGCCGCCGGAAATCATGGGCATCGGACCCAAGTTCGCCATTCCGAAAGTCTTGAAACAAGTCGGCATGAAACAGGACGCTCTCGACTGGATCGAACTCAACGAAGCGTTTGCCGCCCAGGCGCTGGCGGTTATCGGGGACCTGGGTCTGGATCGCGCCAAGGTGAATCCGTTGGGCGGTGCGATTGCCTTGGGCCATCCACTGGGCGCCACCGGGGCGATCCGCACCGCAACCTTGCTGCACGGCATGCGCCGACGCAAACAAAAATACGGCATGGTAACGATGTGCATCGGTACGGGAATGGGTGCGGCGGGGGTGTTTGAGTCTATTGTGTGACTGGAAACTGGACTCTTCGGGTTGCCGTGCTGAATTCAAAAGCTGAGGAGAGCGTACATGAGAAGAACATTCCTGCTGATGATTTTGTGCGTACCGTGTTTTATTGCCAACGTCCTCGCCGACACCGGATCGCCGGTTGGGACCTGGAGGACGATCGACGACAAAACAAAGAAAGAACGCTCAATTATTCAAATCTCCGAAGTCAACGGAGAGCTGACGGGTGTGGTCCAGAAACTTTTTGATCAGCTCGGCGACGATCCCGCCCACCTGTGCAAGGAATGCAAGGGTGATCGAAAGGATCAGCCGATTATCGGCATGACGATCATGTGGAGTTTGAAAAAGCAGGGGGACGGATGGGGCGGCGGCGAGATTCTGGATCCCAAGAACGGCAAGATCTATCGCTGTAAAATGAGTCTGGCACCGGATGGAAAGTCACTCAATGTGCGGGGTTTCATCGGCATATCGCTGATCGGCCGTACCCAGACCTGGTTGCGCGAAGAATAGGAGACGCCAGTGCACGGGCGCCGCAAGTTCTGGGGCTGGGGTCTTGAAGCCGAGGTGCTGCGCGCGGAGGAGGTGAGCGCGCTCGAAGTGGCCTACGCGCGCCGTTTCGGCATTGTGGACTACGATGTGACGCCCGTGCCGCGCGCGGAAGAAATCGGCTTGCGCGCGCCACGTGTAACGCCACCGGAAAGCCTGCGCGACGTGTGCACGACCGAGCATTACCAGCGGCTGCTGCACAGTTACGGCCGATCCTTCTTCGACAGCGCCAGGATTTTTGCGCGCGACTTCGCCAATCCGCCGGACGTAGTGGCGCTCCCGCGCGACGAGCGTGAAATCGTCGCCATTCTCGACTGGTGCGATTCAGCAAATGCCGTGGCCATTCCCTGGGGCGGAGGTTCGAGCGTGGTCGGCGGTGTAGAGCCGCCGCGCGCCGAGCGCCCTGTGGTCACCATCGACCTTCAGCACCTCGGGCACGTGCTCGAGATCGACGCGACCTCGCAGGCCGCCCGCATACAAGGGGGCACTTACGGGCCGGCGCTGGAAAGCCAGCTTAAGCCCAGCGGGTTGACGCTGCGGCATTTTCCGCAGTCCTTCGAGTTCTCCACGCTGGGCGGCTGGATCGCCACCCGCAGCGGTGGACACTACGCCACGCTCTACACGCATATCGACGATTTCGTCGAGAGTCTGCGCGTGGTGACGCCGGCCGGCACACTGGAATCCTTCCGGCTGCCGGGCTCGGGCGCCGGGCCCAGTCCCGACCGGCTGTTCATCGGCTCTGAAGGAATCCTCGGCATCATCACCGAAGCCTGGATGCGGCTTCGACCGCGCCCGATCTTTCGCGCGGCGACCTCGGCGCGTTTCAGGGATTTCTACCAGGCGGCCCAGTGCGTACGAGCGATTAGCCAGTCGCATCTGTATCCGGCCAACACCCGGCTGCTCGATGCCGAAGAGGCGTTTTTGAACGGCGCGGGCGACGGCAGGCATTCGGTTCTGGTGCTGACATTCGAATCCGCCGATCGACCGCAGGAGGATAACCTGCGGCGCGCGCTCGATATCGTGCGCGACCACGCAGGCGAGTACGACGAAGCGCTGCCCAAAACCGACGGCGCGCAGCGCCAGGGGGCGGCAGGACAATGGCGCGACAGCTTCCTGCGCATGCCTTACTACCGCGAGGTCCTGACCCCGCGCGGCATCATCGCCGACACTTTCGAAACCGCGATCACCTGGGATCGCTTCCCTGATTTTCACGCCATGGTCAAGGCGGAAACCGAACGGGCGATCGAGGAAATCACGGGAAGAAAAGGCTTGGTCACCTGCCGCTTTACCCATGTATACCCGGACGGGCCGGCGCCTTACTTCAGTTTCCACGCGCTCGGCGACAAGCGCCGCCTGGCCGAGCAATGTTGGGCCATCAAGAGCGCTGCCTCCGACGTGCTCAATGCCCTCGGCGGCACCATCACCCATCACCACGCGGTCGGCCGCGACCATCGACGCTGGTACGACAAGCAACGGCCGGATCTTTTCGCGGGCGCGCTGCGCGCCGCGAAAAAATCCCTCGATCCGCGCGGCATGTTGAATCCCGGCGTTCTGGTCGATCCGCTTTCCTGATCCCGCTTTACCCTAAAAACCGCACCACAGAGGCACAGAGACACCGAGAAGAACAATAGATCAATCAGTAAATCCCGTAGGATGGGTTGAGCTTGGCGATACCCATCAAAGGTAACCTTGCAGCATGGGTATCGCTGCGCTCAACCCTTCCTACTTAACCTTGGTAAAAATGTAACCGTCCGGTCATCATATTCAAGAGCGTAGACACAGAGAGCACAGAGCAAGAACAAGAGAGGGCACAGAGGGATACGAAATGGGGAATCACGTCATTTGTTTGCACTCCAAATATTTTCTCTGTGAATTTTTTTCATTCTCTGTGCCCTCTGTGTCAACGCCTTTGACCTGCTCTTTCATCTGTGGGAGTGGCGTCAAGCGCCATGATCGTTAGGTTCACAGTGGTGGATTGCTGGGCCCTGTGGCACCGTTGACCGCCGCCATCAATACAAGTGCCGTCGTTATGGCGCGCGACCACCAGTTGTCCGTCCAGGTTTGAATCCGGAGGCTACTTGCCCGGTGCGCCAAGTGTGGAAATATGCTTTTCCCGCTCGGCGGCGGTTTGCAAGAGTTGGCCGATTCCAGCATCGAAGGTGACTAGCTTCATTTTGTTTCTGATCGCGGCAGTGAGGAGCCAGGCATCCGTAATTTGCCTGTGACCCACGATGCCGCCGCTACACGTGCCCAATACTTCGGCAAAATCGAAATTTAGAGGGACAAACCGATGCTTGGGATGGGCGGTATTGCGCAACAAGAGTTCTGCCACGTCGACTATTGAGATCGATCGTCCGGAAAACGCTCGCTGAGAAACAATGCGCATAAAAGCGGATTGCGTCAGTGTGTTGGTGGCCCAGCCGGCGCGCGAGTGTTGTCGAAACCAATCGACCATGTTGTTGTGATGCTCGTGAGTGGGCCAGGCAAGCGCAATGAGCGCATTGACGTCCAGCAAGTGACTCATGCCGATTCGTCTAGCAGCTTTTCTACCTGACGTGCGGTTACTCGCCTGGCACTCGGCCCAAGGTCGAATACCCAAACGCCATTTACTTGTTTCAGCGGTACACGAACTTCGTTTCCGCGTCGGATTAACTCCGAAACTGCCGCGCCGAGCTTAAGCGCGCGCGCGCGAGCATAGGCGCTGGCTGTCGCAAAGGCATCGTCTTCTATGGTGATGGTTGTTCGCATGGGTGTCATCAAATATTACGGATGATGCAGAATACAAATATCGGCATCAATCGTCAAGACTGATGCGCCAAGCGCCGGGCGGCGGCGCTTACCGGGGCGTGTCGCTGCTTGGCCGCATGCAGACGTGGTACAGGGGCAGTAAGCGCGAGGCGAGAGGCAAGAGGCGTGAGGGGCGCCAGCCCTTTTACCACTCACTTGTCACACGTCACCTGTCACTGGGTTGTTGGTTGCCAGCTCGAAAAGGTCCGACCCCCATGGCGCTAACTTAAGCCTCGGCAAGCTTTAATACCCTCTCTCCCTTGACGGGAGAGAGGAGGAGAGAGGGTGAGACGGCGCTGGCGCATTCTTCGTCGGGGCAGGTTTGCTCATGGCAACAAAATTCCGTTTATACTTCCTGAAGTCTGAGATACGGCATACCGTCTAGCTCCCTAAGAGGGGCAAACACCGTCCCTCACGGCGCATAAGTTGTAACTAGATACAGCCGATTTGGGGATGGGGGCATGAAACGTCGCACGTTCATCACGTTACTGGCAGCGGGCTCTGTAGCAGCATGCGCTCGGCCGGTTCACACCACGATTCGCGGTCTTACCATGGGCACCAGTTACACCGTGGAGTTGGCGTCGCGGATCAACGATGCTGTGCGTGCCAAGATCGCGGAGCTCATCAAGGTCGAGCTGGCTGCGATCAATCGGGCGATGTCCACCTTCGACCCTCGGTCGGAGCTGTCGGAATTCAACAGGCGACAAGATCTGCGTTGGGCGCCTGCGTCACGGGGCCTGCTCGAGGTGCTCGATAGCGCATCGCGGATCAGCACCTCGACTCAGGGTGCGTTCGATGTAACCGTCGGACCGTTGGTCGATCTCTGGGGATTCGGTCCGGAGTACCGTACCCGACGAGTTCCGGATAACGCGGTCATCGAGCGGGTTCGGGAAAGTGTGGGCTACCAGCATGTGCAATCCGACTTATCCGCCGGTGCGATCCGCAAGAGACACAGTCACACCCAAATCGATCTGAACGCAATTGCCCCGGGCTACGGTGTCGATCGCCTGGCCATGATCCTGGATCGCGAGGGTATTGATAATTACCTGGTGGAAATCGGTGGAGAGTTCCGGGCCAGGGGCACCACGGCGGCGGGAAGACCCTGGCGGGTCGGCATCGAGCGCCCGGTGGAAGGTCGACGCCTCATTGGAGAGATCGTCGGCCTCGAGAACCGGGCGATTGCCACTTCCGGCACCACCAAAGACTTCTTCGAGCAGGATGGACGGCGCTATTCGCACAGTATCGATCCCGCGACGGCGCGGCCGGTCGAACACCCGCCCATGGCGGTGAGCGTGGTCGCAGATACGGCCATGGAAGCGGATGGATGGGCGACGGCGCTGCTGGTCCTCGGGCCGGAGCGAGGGTACTCGTTGGCGCAGGCGCGCGGTCTGGCGGCGTTGCTGGTGACGGCCTCTGGGTCCACGTTTGATGTCCGTGTCACCGACGGGCTCCGTGCCCACCTCGTCGCTGGCTAGGGCGCAGTTATCGTGAGGCCGGGACAAATCATGGGTATCAGGTGGTCAAGCAACGAGCCAAGGTACCCGCAGGCCGTGCGCCCTGTCGCGGCGGCGCTTTCCCCCTCTTGTACCACTTGGGCGCTTGTCTTCCTCGTATGTCTCGCGCTCTTCGGGATCCCCGAATCTGTGTGTGCGGGAGAGAAGCCTGACTGGTTGAAGAAAGAAACGATTGATCGCCTGTTCCCGGAGGCGGTCTCCACCGGCGCACTGTCTGGAAAGCCGCCCGTTGTACCTGTTAACGGCGCCGGGAACCGCCTCGGCTATCTGTTCTCTACCGCTGAATTGACAGATGTCGTCGGCTTCTCCGGTGCGCCGTTCAACTTCGTGGTCGGACTGGATCCGCAGGGGAAGATCGTTGGCGTCGTCCTTGTGGAGCACGCTGAGCCGATCATCGATTACAACTCCATGGGTCCGCAGCTCATGCGTTTCATCGCGCAGTACACCGGTCTTGACTTGGGTGGCTCGATTTCGATGACCGGCAAGGGCACGCCGGGCGGGATCGACGGCATCAGTTCGGCGACCGTAAGCGCACGGGCGTTTCATAATTCCATTGTTCTGGCCGCCCGCCTGGTGGCCCGTGCTCATGGACTTGGGGCTGGCGCCGGATCGGCGGCCATGGTCGATATGGCGAACTTCGAACCCTTGACCTGGTCGGAGCTCATCGAGACGGGTGCCATACAGCGAACCCTGATTCACGATGCTGGCACGGCGGGCACAGATGGTCAGGAGGTCACGCTCGAGCTCCAAGCGGCCGCGATCAATGCCCCCTCGATCGGTCGCAATCTTCTCGGCGCCATGCGCTACGGCGAGCACGTGGCACCGCATGGCCCGCAGGACTTGGTCGTGCTGCTCATGGGGAAGGGGTCCTACTCCTTCGTCGGCACCAGGGTGTTCGATACGGGCACGTTTGATCGGGTGCGGATCGAGCAGGGTGCGCGCACATTCGTGCTGCAGCGAAAGGTGAAGGACTATGTGTATCTGCCGTTCGTCTCGGCCAAAGGAGCCCCGAAGTTCGACGAGATCGGCCTTTTCCGAGTACCGGCTCAGAGCGGGATCGATGTTCTCGCACCGTGGCAGGTGGTAATAGTTGTGGGCGAGGGCACCGGTTCCGGCGCGCAAACGCGAGAGTTCAAGCTCAGCTACAGCCTGCCCTCGCGATTCGTACTGCCACCGGCCGACCCATCTACCCAGGATTCGCTCGAATCGCCCTGGCGGGAAAGTTGGCGCGCACAGGCGAGCAACCTTGTCGTGCTTGGGTTTGGCTTGCTGGTGCTCACCGTGCTGCTCATCGCGATGGACAGGCTGACGCGCCACGCGCGTTTCTATCAGGCGGTGCGCGTTGGCTTTCTGCTCTTCACGCTGGTGTGGATGGGCTGGATCGCGGGAGCCCAGCTAAGCATCATCAATGTTTTCGCGTGGTTGCGCGGAATTATCAGCGGCAACGGCCTGGCCGTGCTCCTCGGCGACCCGCTGCTGTGCGTGTTGCTGGCATTCGTGCTCATAAGCTTCGTCATCTGGGGCCGTGGCGTGTTCTGCGGCTGGCTGTGCCCGTTCGGCGCCCTACAGGAGCTCCTGGCCAAACTCGCCCGCGTCGTCTCGTTGCCTCAGTGGTCGCCGTCGTTCCGGGCTCATCATATGTTGTGGCCCTTGAAGTACGTGTCGCTCGCAGTGCTGGCCCTCGCCACCCTGCACGGATTGCAGACCATGGCGATCGCGGCTGAGATCGAGCCGTTCAAGACCGTCATCTCGCTGAGAATGGACCGAGCCTGGCCATTCGTGGTGTTTGCTCTGGTGCTTCTCGCTGCCGGCTTGTTCGTCGAACGGGCGTATTGCCGATTTGTCTGCCCGCTAGGCGCGGCGATGGCGATTGGCGGCCGGCTGCGGCTGCGCCGGTTCCAGCCCTTGAAGCGCCGCACGGAATGCGGCAGCCCCTGCCAGCTTTGCGCGAAGCGCTGCCCGATACAGGCTATCGAGCCGAGCGGGAAAATCAACATGGACGAATGCTTCTATTGCCTAGACTGCCAGGTCATCCACAACGATGCGAACGTGTGTCCGCCGCTGGTGAAAGAGGCAAAGCGCAACCGCAAGCTCGCCGTTGCAGCGCCGACTCGGATCCCCGCGGCTCAGTGACAAGGCCAATCTAACGAGTAACCGCTCGTAGGAGCGGCTTGAGTTCGAGATGGCGGAAACGAAGGCGTTTGTGGATCGGATAGGAATGTGGCAGGAAAGGAATCCAATGCCGCCCTGAGAGTGGCGGCGTCTCCAACGCTAATTGAGCGTCTGCTATCGGCCAAGAGCGGACATCCAGATCAAGAAGCAACAAGCGACGGCAGCTGCTGCTGGCAGAAGTCCAGATACGACCGAACGATAGTGGATGGATGTCGGTGCGATGGATAGAGAAGGCGAAGTTGCTGCTCAGGCATCGGCTTCTCAGGCAACAAGGCGACAAGTTTGCCGGTGCGCAATGCGGGCGCAGCGAGGAAAGGCGGCAACTCGGTGACGACGTCCCCCGCCAACGCACGATTTCGCAGATGCGCATAGTCGTTGGTGGTGAGTACACTGCGCGGCGCGAACGTCTCCTCTCCCAGTTGCCAGCTGCTTGCGGTATTGGCGCCGGATGACCAGGCAGCGCAAGGAAAGCGATGCAGTGCCTCTACGGAGTCGGGCAGACCCAAGCGCTCGATCAGCGAATGGCCAGCCACTACTACATGCCGATACGCAAGCACGCGCCTCGCCACCATCGCCTCATGCACGATCGCTCCCACGCGCAACGACACGTCGATGCCATCCTCGACCAAGTCGACGCGGCGGTCGGTTGTATAGACGTGCAATTGGATATCCGGATAGCGCTGCTGGAACAGCGACAGCAGTTCCCACCACGGCTCGAACGCCGGCGGCAGCGACAACCGCAAGCGCCCCTTGAGCCGCGCCTGGTCGCCTACCACAGCCTGTTCCGCCTCATGCAGCGCCTCGATGCTGAGGCCGGCATGTTCGTACAAGCGAGTGCCGGCGTCGGTCAGGCGAGTGCCGCGCACTGACCGCTCAAGCAACTGCACGTTCAACTGCCGCTCCAGATCGCGGACGCGGCGACTCACCGTCGGCAGAGGCAGCCCCAGTCGCGCGGCCCCGGCCGACAGGCTTCCCGCCTGCACCACGCTGACGAACATCCGGACGGCATTGAGGTCCAGGTAATCCTCTCAAATTTGGTAAATATATTGTCTATTATGGTACTATAATTCCGAAAACGAGAAGTCCAAGATGTGCTCCAGCCGTCGAGCGCGACGGATCCAACAGGAGCCCCAACATGTCTATCCAGTCCGTTCTGCGGTCCTACGAGACCGCTCTCAACGCCAATGACGTCGACACCATCCTTAGCCTGTACGGCGGCGACCCGGTGTTCATGCCGCAGCACGTTCCCGCCCTGATCGGCCGCACCGCCGTCCGCGCGGGCTACGAGCAAGTGTTCGCCACCATCAAGCTCAATGTGCGCTTCGAGATTCACGAAGTCGAAGAGGCCGGCGATGTTGCCTGGGCGCGAACCAGCTCGTCCGGACGCACCAAGATTCTTGCCGCCGGCGTGGAAGTTACCGAAGGCAACAACGAGCTGTTCATATTCCGACGCGAGAACGGGGCGTGGAAGATCCACCGCTACCTGTTCTCTACAAATCAGCCGCGCGCTTGAACGCGTAGCGCCCGTCACCAAGGAACAAGAACCATGAATACATCCAAACTTCTTTCCGCCTTCGCCGCGTTCTCGCTGGCATTGGGTCTCTCAGTCGCCCCTTCCACGCAAGCGCAGGAAGCCGACAAGCTGCCTAACTACGTGTCTGTGCTGCCGCACATCAAGGCGCGCGCCCTGGCCATTGATCCGCAAAAAGGCTACCTTGTCCAGCAGGTAAAGCCGGACGTCTATGTCATTACCGACGGCATTTACCAGTCCGCCTTCGTGACCACCGGCAAAGGCGTGATCCTGTTCGATGCGCCCGAGAGCTTTGCCCAGCATATCGTCAAGGCGGTGAGCGAGGTCACGCGCGAGCCGATCGTGCAGCTTGTGTACTCACACGCCCACCTGGATCACATCGCCGGTGCCGGCCTGCTCGTCAAGCAGGTGCCGAAACTGGCGATCATGGCCGAGTCCGCTACAGCGGCCTTCCTGCGTGAGAAGAAGGACCCGCGACGCCCCGTCCCTACCAGCACCTTCAAGAGTCAGCGCACGCTGAAGATGGGCACGATGACGGTGGAGTTGAAAAAGGGCCAGTGGCACTCTCCCGAAAGTGACCTGTTCATCTACCTGCCGGGGCGCAAGTTTCTGATGGCCATCGATACACTCGCGGCCGGCCACGTGCCGTTCATGGATTTCGACCTCAGCACCAACATGCACGCCTACCTGAAGGTGTTCGACCAGTTGTTGGCCTACGATTTTGATGTCTTGGTGCCCGGCCACCTCACCTACCTGGCCGATCGCCAGGACGTGCAAATGAGCAAGGACTACGCACTCGATGTCTACAAGACGGTCAAACGCATCCACGACGGCACCGACCAGATGAAGGTGATGTCGAAGGCGGCGCAGAAGTACAGCTGGGATAACAAGTTCGCGATCTTCCGCACATTGCTCGATGGCGTGATTGAACAATGTTCCATCGAGATTCAGGGACGCTGGATCGACAAGCTGGCTGGCGTCGACGTGTTCGGCGCAAGCCACTGCCGTGCCGCGCTGATCTACGCGCGTTGGGACGACTGATCCCAACTCCGCACCCTTAGGAGCAGTTACCCATGAAGGCATATGTCATCGAACGCGCCGGCAGGCCAAAAGTATTGCAGCTACGAGACATTCCTAGCTTGGCACCGCAGGCCAACGAGGTACGCATCCGGGTTCGCGCCTATGGTCTAAACCGCGCAGAGGTATACCGGCGCATTGGCAATATGGGCCCGATATAGGGCCCGGTTGTGTCGGGCGCGAAGGGGTACACCGACTACCCGGATTGAATGTCCGCTTCGGGTCGGAAGTTGCCGTTCGGATATTGCCTGTTTGATCGTGTCGAAGCTGCTACAGACGACGTAAAGAAGGCCTACTTCATCGCTTCCGGGTGCAGATGTCCTTCATCCTTGGCCTTTTATGGTCGAAGACCGGTTATGGTCGACGACCGGTATCCCTTGGGAATCCCCTTGTGGGACACCCTTCACTCATTCATTCATTTATGGTTGAAGACCACCCTTCATGTCGGCAGCTCTGGCTAACCAGATCGGGATTTCTTGCCGCCGTACCTGTACATGCTCCCGCGCTACCTTCGGATACCGCCGATAACTAGTTTGTTACTATGAGGGGCGGAATACGAAGACTCAAAGGATATGAACGCGGTGGAAATCGATGCAGCCATTTCGGAACTGGCCCGCCAGCCCTTCAACCCGGCGACCTCATTGCTCATCGAGCAAAATAAAGCCGACCTGACAGCCTGCGCCGAAAAAATTCTGCTGGCCCGCTGCGAGTGGGGCCATGACGACTACAGTTTGAATGTGGCGAATCTGCCGATGGCCGATCCCTCACCCCCGGCTTCTCTCCCGAAGGGCGAGGGGGGAAGTAAGGTCAAGAGTGGTGCGCGGTCGGCCTATCTTTTTGGCGATACGGGCGAGGACTCCTAATGGCGAAGAAGCATGATATTTCCCTTGTCCGCTCCTCTGCGGCGGAATATCTCACCTTCGTGGCAGCCAGTGGGAGCGGCAGCGTAGAGGCCGTGTATGCCGATGAAAACGTCTGGCTGACCCAGAAGATGATGGCGCAGCTCTACGACATCGACGTTAGAACCATCAACTACCACTTGAAGAAAGTGTTTTCCGACAGCGAGTTGCAGGCCGATTCAGTTATCCGAAATTTTCGGATAACTGCCGCTGACGGCAAGAGTTACGACACCAAGCACTACAACCTGGCGGCGATCATCGCCGTGGGCTACAAAGTCAACTCCGAGCGCGCCGTGCAGTTCCGCAAGTGGGCGACGAGCGTTGTTGAGGAGTTCACCATCAAGGGCTACACGATGGATGATGAGCGCCTGAAGAGCGGCGGCTCGATCCTGGCTGACAAATACTTTGAAGAGCAACTCCAGCGCGTCCGCGAGATACGCCTGTCTGAACGCAAGTTCTACCAGAAGATCACCGACATCTATGCCACGTCCATCGACTACGACGTCACGGCGCAGGCGACCAAGCGCTTTTTCGCCACGGTGCAGAACAAGCTGCATTGGGCCATTCATGGGCAAACTGCCGCCGAAGTCGTCTACCACCGGGCCGATGCCGGGAAGCAGAACATGGGCCTCAACACCTGGAACGATGCGCCCCAGGGAAAGATCCAGAAATTCGATGTCGTGGTGGCGAAGAACTACCTGACCGAACCTGAAATGGCGCAACTGCAGCGGCTGGTATCGGCTTATCTGGACGTGGCGGAGGACATGGCGCTGCGCAAGATTCCCATGACCATGCAGGACTGGGAAACACGCCTGA
>CAMDKM010000003.1 GCA_945900965.1 Bordetella parapertussis
GTCGGCCATGTAGGTCATGCCCTGCTCTTCGACGAGATGGCCTTGGCGGGTCAATAATCGCAGGATGCGCGTGATGATCTTGACGAGCAAGCCCTGCAGCTCGGCGGGGGTGGGCGCACGTGCTTCCTGGAAGACCGCTTCGCCCTCGGGCACCTTCTGCCCGGCGCGTGGCCCAAAGGCGAGCATCTTGCGTCGTTTTTGTGAACTGCCGACACGGACCCGATTAACTTTTTTAAATGTAATCGACGAAATTGTTTAGGCAATTATGCAGACCCCCTACTTCCTTCACACTGCAGGCCTGACACCCTAGCGTTTTGTTCCCGTCAGGGCTTTTCGGGTGATATGTGGCAAAACGTTGACATTTGTATAGAAATGTAGACACTTACCCACATGGCCCACCTGTCCACAAGAGACCGCCTGCTGCGCATCGCCGGAACAGGCGGGCTGGTCAACGCCCGCGATGTGGCCGCGCAAGGCATTCACACCCAGATGCTCAGTCGCATGGTGGAGCAGGGTGCGCTCGAGCGCGTATCCCGCGGCCTCTACCGCCTCGCCGGCCGCCCGATCAGCGAACATCACGGGCTGGTGCTCGCCGTGTCCGTCGCACCTCACGGCATAGTCTGCCTGCTCTCGGCGCTGTCCTTCCATGGTCTCGGCACGCAGCTTCCCGCTGAAGTATGGCTGGCGCTGGATCGTCGCAGCCGCACACCAGCGCTTTCCTATCCCCGGCTGCGCATCGTGCGCTTTACGGGCGATGCCCTGACTGCGGGCGTGGAAACCCACAAAATCGAAGGACGGCCTGTCCGCGTTTACGACGTCGCCAAGACCCTCGCCGATTGCTTCAAGTATCGCAACAAGATCGGCCTCGATGTCGTGCTCGAAGCGCTGAGCGACGCCTGGCGCAAACGCAGGTTCAGGATGCAGGCACTGGAGCGCTACGGCGACATCTGTCGCGTCCGGCGCATCATGCAACCTTACCTCGAAGCGCTGGTTGCCTGAGGCCGTGGCCGACAAAGGGATTGCGCACTCCATCCAGGTGCGACTGCTCGACCACGCCAAACGGGCGGATGCAGATCCGAATGTCGTCCTGGCACGCTACGGAATCGAGCGCCTGTTGTATCGGCTGTCGGTTTCGCCAATTAAAGTGACATTGCCCCCGAGTTCATTTATAGTAACGTTAACGTTACCATAGAAAATGCCGACGACCCGTGTCCTCGAATATCTCGATCCGCTGGGTCGCTCGCCTTACGCTAAATGGTTCGACGGACTGAAGGCCGAGGCAGCAGCGAAGGTCGCATCTGCGCTCTATCGGCTAGCTGATGGCAATTTCTCGAATGTCAGAGGTGTTGGTGGTGGCGTGCTCGAGAGGAAGATCGATTTCGGACCGGGTTACCGTATCTATTTTGGCAAGGATGGCGACACGGTGGTGATTCTGCTTGGTGGCAGCAGCAAGCAGCGTCAACAGGAAGCAATCGAGGCGGCGAAAGAACGGTGGGCCGACTACCGCAGTCGCCGCGGTAAGTAATAGCAGAAGAGCAGGGGGTAACATGGCACTAACACGAGATTTTCGGAGCACGATCCTGGAACGCGCACAGAACGACGCGCGGTTCCGCGAGGCGCTTTTTACGGAAGCAATCAACGCTTATCTGGCCGGCGATACCGGTGCGGGTAAGGCGATCCTGCGCGACCTGGTAAATGCCACCATTGGCTTTGAAGGCCTCGCCGCAGAGATCAACAAGCCGAGCAAGAGCCTTCACCGCATGCTCGCCCCGCACGGCAATCCAAGCACGGAGAATTTTTTCGGCATCGTGAGCGTTCTGCAAAAGAAGACGCGCGTGAAATTGCGCGTGACGGCCAAGGCCGCGTAAAGGCGATCGCCGACAATGCTTATGCACACTGCAGGCCCGACCCAGCTCCCCAGCTCTTCCCTCCGGAGACCGCCTGCCAAGGAGTAGGTCATGGTGGGAAAAATCAGAAAGTCCAGCGGCAATGTTTTCATTGACCTCGGGTTCCCGCCGCACGAGGCGGCGGTGATGTTGCCGCGGGCGCAGCTGGCGGAAGCCTTGCGGAGTTGGGTGCAGCAAAACGAACTGACGCAAGCACAAGCGGCTCGAAAGCTGGGTATCTCGCAGCCTCGGCTCTCGGAAATCACTCGCGGCAAGGTGGAATTACTTTCGCTCGATTATCTTGTGGGACTTTGCGCGAAAGCAGAGATACCGGTCAAGATGCGCCTGGCGGCCTGACAGATCCCGGATGTCGAGCCCCGAGTCCGCCTCAATGTTTTGTCGAGGCACTCTGGGTTTCCCCCGATTTCCCGGACACTTCATATGATGCGAAACTGGCAACTGGGGGTGTTCGATGGCAACCAAAGAGAGACGGAAGTTCACGCCGGAGTTCAAGCGTGAGGCGGTCAAGTTAGCGGAGCAGCCTGGTCGTTCGCTTGCCGCCGTGGCGCGCGAATTGGGTGTTGAGCGGTCTGTGCTCAAGGCGTGGGTGGACAACTTCGCCGCGGGTCGATACGAGAAGGATCGGTCGCTACCGCTGAAAGCCGCGCAGCAGATGGAGAACGACCAGTTGCGGCGGGAATAGGCTCGAGCGAAGTCGGGCACGCCCTCGCCCCATCACCCATCCCGTCTTCCCCGTCACCGCTCTTCTGCGCGACGGCGCACGCTTCGCTATGCTAGTGGCTCCAACGAGGAGCCCGCGCCATGCCAGACACCGCAACCGCCGCACGCAGCCGTATTTTCCACGAACTCGATTTCGACAAGCCGGGCAAGCAGATCGGTTACCTGCGCGTGCCGCAATCGCGCGACGGCGGCGCCTGGTCCACCATCGAGATTCCGATCGCGGTCATCAATGGCGGCAAGGGACCGGCGGTGCTCTTCACCGGAGGCGTGCACGGCGATGAATACGAAGGGCAGATCGCGGGTGCCCGGCTGGCGCGCCGGCTCGATCCGCAGAGTCTGCGCGGGAAGGTGATCCTGCTGCCCGCCGTGGACCTGCCCGCGGCGCTTGCGGGGCGGAGGATGTGTCCGATCGACGGTCGCGACTTCAACCGCTGCATGCCCGGCGACGCGCGCGGCAGCTTCTGCCAGGTGCTGGCCCACTTCATCGACAGCGTCATCCTGCCGCAGGTGGAGGTCTGCGTCGATGTCCACGCCGCCGGCAATGCCATGGAAGCGGCGCTCAGCACAACCATGCACTGGGTGGACGATCTCGAGGTAATGAAACGCACGCGCGCGCTCGCCGAGAATTTCGCCGCGCCGTACAACGTCATTTTCTGGGGCGTCGACGAGGGCGGCACGATGGCCGCAGCGGCCGAGCGGCACGGCGCGCTATCGATCTCTTCGGAGCTGGGCGGATACGGGCGGGTGAGCGTCGATGGCGTGCGCGTGGCCGAGCGCGGCCTCGACAACGTCCTCAAAGGCATGGGGATGCTCGACGGCAAACCCGACACCTCGCAGCGCGACGGCGGCCGCACGCGGCACATGGAAGTGCGCGACCAGAAATCCTATGTGTTCGCGCCCAGCGAAGGGCTGTTCGAGCCGCTGTACCTTCCCGGGCAACGCGTCTCGGCCGGCGAGCGCGCCGGTTACCTGCACTTCATCGAAGAGTGGGCCCGCGAACCCATGCCGATCGAGTTTCGCATCGACGGGCACATCTGGATGGCGCCGGGTTCCGGCCGCGTACGCAAGGGCGACGTGGTGGCCGTGGTCATGCGGGAGTCTGGGGGCGCTTAGCGAGCCGCGAAGCGGCGGCCTTTCGGTCACGGCCTTTGCTCGGTCTGGCCAGGGCGAAGCCCGGCATCCAGAGAAGTCGGGCGCGATATTTACGGCCTTTCATATAGAATCGCAGATAGGCGCCGCTCTGAACTTACCAAGAAGTCCGCCGTTACAATCCAAGTCTTTACGCACAGATGCGATCGTCACATCAAGAAGTGACGACGTTGGGGGATTTGTGGCTAGTAGAAAAGGGGAGAGTATCTTCGAACAGTTCGCTAGGATGAAGTGTTGGGCAAAAGCTAGCGGCAGCATGGGCTGAGGACAAAATTGCCGCTCGCCCCCGAACAACTCGCTCGCCAGCAAATCGACGCGCAACTTGCTGCGTGTGGCTGGGTCGTTCAGGATTACAAACAATTCAATCCCTCCGTCGGACGCGGTATCGCTCTGCGTGAAGCACCGCTGAAATCCGGCCCCTGCGATTATCTCCTGCTCGTTGATCGCAAAGCTGTGGGCATCATCGAGGCTAAGAAAGAAGGCACGCTCCTGTCGGGGGTCGCCGAGCAGTCCGCCCATTACGCTGTCAACCTACCAGACTTCATTCAATCTATTGGCCCGGGCAAACTGCCGTATCTGTACGAATCCACCGGCGTTGAGACCTTTTTCCGGGACGAACGCGATCCCGCACCTCGTTCCCGGCGTATTTTCTCGTTCCATCGTCCCGAGGCGATTGCTGCCTGGCTCACCGAACCTACGACGCTACGCGCCCGCCTTGCGGTACTGCCAGTCGCGCATCCTCTGACCGCGCAAAACCTTCGCACCTGCCAGATCGAAGGCATCACCAATCTAGAAAAGTCCTTCGCCGTCGCCCACCCGCGCGCGCTCATTCAGATGGCCACCGGCGCGGGCAAGACCTACACCGCGTGCAGCTTCACCTACCGGCTCATAAAACACGCCGGAGCGAAGCGCGTGCTGTTCCTTGTGGATCGCGCCAATCTCGGGCGCCAGGCCATGTCCGAGTTCCAGCAGTTCGTGGCGCCCGATACGGGCCGCAAGTTCACCGAGGTCTACAACGTCCAGCATCTGACCTCCAACAACCTGGACGACGTTTGCCGCGTCACCATCTGCACCATCCAGCGCCTTTACTCGATGCTGCGCGGCGAGGAACTCGACGAAGACCTCGAAGAAAAATCCGGTTATGAACTCGCTACGGCTGACGACCGCCCAAAAGACGTGGCCTACAACGCCCGCGTTCCCATCGAAGCTTTCGACTTCATCGTCACCGATGAATGTCATCGATCCATCTATGGGCTCTGGCGGCAGGTGCTCGAATACTTCGACGCCTTCCTCATCGGCCTCACTGCCACGCCGTCGAAGCAGACTATCGGGTTCTTTAACCAGAACCTGGTGATGGAATACAACCACGAGCGCGCGGTTGCCGACGGCGTGAACGTTGGCTATGAGGTTTATCGCATTCGTACAGAAGTAACCGAGCAGGGCGGCAAGGTCGAGAAGGGCTTCTACGTAGACCGGCGCAGCCGGGAAACCCGCGCCGTCCGCTGGGAAAGGCTCGACGAAGACCTCGCCTACCAGACAACCCAGCTCGACCGGTCGGTCGTGGTCCCGTCGCAGATCCGCACCGTCCTCCAGGCGTTCAGGGAGGCATTGTTCTCTGAGCTTTTCCCCGGCCGGACGCTGGTCCCGAAGACCCTCATTTTCTGCAAGGACGACTCGCACGCCGAGGACACAGTCCACCTCGTGCGCGAAGTGTTCGGCAAGGGCAACGACTTCGCCAAGAAGATCACCTACAAGACCTACAACTCCGAGACGAAGCGCTACGAGAAGTCCGAGACCCTCATCCAGGAGTTCCGCACCTCGCCTCAGCTTCGCATCGCCGTAACGGTAGATATGATCGCCACCGGCACGGACATCAAGCCGCTGGAATGCCTGTTGTTCCTGCGCGATACCCGCAGCCGCACCTATTTCGAGCAGATGAAGGGCCGGGGCACCCGCGTCGTCACACCTACGGACCTTCAGGCAGTTAGCGGCGCGGATGCCCGCGCCAAGACCCATTTCGTAATCGTCGATGCCGTAGGCGTGTGCGAGAGCGACAAGACCGACTCCCGTCCTCTGGAGCGTCAGCGTACAGTCGCCTTCGACAAGCTGTTGCTGGGAGTGGCGCTCGGCAAGCGCGACGAAGATACCCTGACCACCCTGGCCGGACGCCTTGCCCGACTCGATAGGGAGATCTCCCGCGACGAACGGAAGAATCTTGCTGAACTGTCGGGTGGCAAGACGCTATCCGAACTCTCCGGCACTTTGCTCCGGGCCATCGACCCGGAAGCTATAGCAGAACGTGCCACGGGCGATCCCGGCACATTGCCTGCCGACGTTGCCCCGGATGCCATGGAGACCGCCCGCAAAGGTCTGGCCGACGAAGCCTGCGCTCCCTTTGATGTGCCCGCCCTGCGCGACGCCCTCGCCAAGGCCAAACAGGACGCCGAGCAGACCATCGACAAGGTCACCATCGATGCGGTTATCAGCCAGGGCTTCGACGCCGCCGCGAAGGAAAAGGCGGCGGCGCTCCTGAGATCCTTTCGGGATTACATCGAGCAACACAAAGCCGAGATTGCCGCGCTTCAGATCCTTTACAGCCGCCCGTTTAGGCAGCGCCTCACTGAGGCTATGCTCAAGGAACTGGAAAAGAAGCTCCGCGACAACCATGCCGCCTGGACCGAAGACCGACTTTGGGACGCCTTCGCCGTTACTGTTCCCGGTAAGGTCAAGGGCCGTTCCCAAGCCGGACGCTTTGCCGATCTCGTCGCGCTTGTGCGCTTCGCGCTGGAGCAACAACCCATGCTCGCGCCCTTCGCCGATTCCGTGTCGGAGCGGTTTAAAGAGTGGCTTGGAGCCAAGACCAAAGCCGGTGCGACCTTCACGCCCGAGCAACTGGCCTGGCTCGACCTGATCCGCGATCACATCGCCACGTCCTTGAGCATCGAGCCGGAGGATCTGGACCTTTCGCCGTTTAATCAGCGCGGTGGGTTGGGGAAAGCGCATCAACTATTTGGTGAGCAACTGCCTAGCCTGCTCGATGAACTCAACGAAGCGCTCGCGGCATGAGTGAAAGTCACACAGCGGAGCTTCCTGCGGGATGGCGGACGGCGCGCGTGGGCGACATCCTAAAGATCCGCAATGGCTACGCATTCAAAAGCACAGATTACCAAGAAGATGGAGCGCCGCTTATTCGTCAGTCGGAGCTTCGTTCAGATGTCGTAGACACTTCTGAAGCCAAACGCGTTGATCCAAAGTTTCTCACCGAATTATCCGGATTCATTATTCGTGAAGGGGATCTGCTCATCGGAATGTCAGGCTCGCTCGGTAAGATTGCCGAGTATCAAGAAAAAGAACCTGCATTGCAGAATCAACGTACAGGACTGCTGCTTTTGAAGTCTGGATATGATGCCAAGTTCGCAAAGCTGGTTCTCAAATTCGTCGAGCCTCAGATCGTCGCTGAGGGAAAGGGAGTGGCGGTTCAGAACGTCAGTGCGAAAGAAATAGAAGATTGCACGTTCGCGTTGCCATCACCCGACGAACAGCGGCGGATTGTGGCGGAGATTGAGAAGCAATTCACGCGACTGGAGGCGGGGGTGGTGGCGTTGCGGCGGGTGCAGGCTAACCTCAATCGCTACCGCGCCGCCGTCCTCAAGGCAGCCTGCGAAGGCCGCCTTGTCCCTACCGAAGCCGAACTCGCCAAAACCGGAAATCACAAAGCGAAATTGGAAACCGGCGAATCGCTGCTCACCCGTATGCTCGCCGAGCGCCAGCAAAACTGGAAGGGCCGCGGCAAATACAAGGAACCCGCCGCCCCCGATACCGCTAATCTCCCGCCGTTGCCAGAAGGATGGACGTGGGCATCTGCTGAACAACTCTGTTCCACCGTTGCTAGCGGTTCGACGCCATCTGCAGATCAGCTCTTCCAGCGGGACGGGGAAGTCCCCTTCATCAAAGTCTACAACCTTACATTTGGTGGCCCGTTGGATTTCTCCGTTAAGCCCACGTTTATCAGCAGAATCGTTCACGAAGGCCGTCTGGGTCGGTCGAAGGCATTCGCAGGTGATGTGCTTACAAATATTGTTGGTCCTCCGCTTGGGAAGGTCTCGATAGTCCCTGATCGTTTTCCTGAATGGAATATCAACCAAGCGATAGTCGTTTTTCGGCCGACAGGAGCCATTTTCAACCGACTGTTGGCATTCTGGCTTCGCTCAGAAGCCGTGCTAGCGAGGCTGGATTGCACCGCGAAAGCAACGGCTGGCCAGTTCAATATTCAGGTGACAACGTGCCGCAAGTTGGCGCTTCCCGTTCCGCCTCTGGCCGAGCAGGCGCGTATTGTGGCGGAAGTGGAGCGGCGGTTGAGCGTGGTGGAGGAGTTGGAAGCGGTGGTGTTCGCCAACCTTCAGCGCGCCCTCCGACTTCGCCAGTCCATCCTCCAGAAAGCATTTTCCGGCAACTTCTGAATCCCGTGAACCTATGCGCGAGCCAACACTAAACCAAAAAACGAGGTTCGTTCTCCTACTCGTCGACGTGGTGATTCTCTGTGCTGCGAGTTGGTTCGCGTTTGGCAGAGTGTTTCCGGCTGGCGACGACAAAGGCTTCTGGTTCTACACTGCATTGTTGGGACTTCTTCTCGGAAGTCGGCTCGATACTCCCTTCTTCGCCAAGCCCGCGGACGTCGTTCTCTACGCCGCACCCGCAGCTATTGCACTCGCATTGGGCAACTCCTGGACGCAGTGGAGTGAGGGTGTTCGTGTCGCCTATTGTGTCGCAATGACATTTTGCATCGTTGCTGGTGTGCTTGGAGCGATTGCAATTCTCACCGTGGACAGCAAGACCGGTGGTACGCAAAGAGCATCGAACGCCGCTCGCGTCTTGGCGGAAACGCTCGGTGCGCCGCGCACGATCTATTCGGTCGTCATCGCCTTCGCGTTGTTCGCGTTCCACGGCTCGTCGCCGAAGGAATTGGGCATCATCGTCGCAGCTTGGGTGTTGACCGGAGTGCTATCGCCCCTTGAAGGGTCTCTAAGAATCATACGGCGGTTGCGGCGAATCTTCAAACCCAACACTATTTTCGACGCTGATGGAGAAGTCGTCGCTTACCAGACACCAGGATTAATCCTTGTTCGCCAATTCGGTTCAGGAAATGTCGAGACTGGCGACGTTGTCGCCGTGCATGACCCGCTCGGTAAGACCCGATTGGCACTTGCGCTTGACAATGTGGGTCGAGACGAAGGCGTGTTGCTTCGGACGATAGAGATTGCCGATGCCGAAGTCTCGGACGAACTCCGCGACCAGCTATCCGTACTTCTGCCGAATGCTGTCGTTCGTGTCCTCGCGCTTGACGAGGCGACCGTTCAAAATCGTCTGGTTAAAACAAAGGGGGCTCTTGTAGGACTGGTCGCGCCGGACACTTCGGTGGAAAGGCTCTTCTTCGAGGTTGTGAAGGAGGAAGGTCTTGAAGAAGGACGCTTGGTCGAAGTGCAGATTGGTAAACGCGTCGTCACGTATCAGCTGGTAAACGGGCTAACCAAAGAGGAAGTCGTCCAGCACAAGAACACACACGGGTTTGCTCGCGCCCAAGCCCAGAAAATTGGCGAGTGGGATGCGGCAAGTAAGCGATTCACGTTCGTGAAGTGGCTGCCCGCTCCAAACGCTCCGGTCCTCCTGAAAACTACGGCAGAGTTCGTGACGAGCAGCAACGCCGTGGGGCATTTCCCGGGAACAGACTACCCAGTCTCAATCAAAAGTATCGACGATTTAGTAACGCACAACACTGCGATCCTCGGCATCCTCGGAGTGGGAAAGAGCATGCTGGCGATCGAACTCGTCGAGCGGATGATGGCGGCGGGCGTCAAAGTCATCTGCCTTGACTTGACCAATCAATATTCTCAGGAACTCTCGGCTTATTACGACCAAGTCCATGAAGAGGCTTGCCTGGCGAATATTCAGGAAGCAGGGCAGAAGGACCGCGAAGCGTGGGCGGATAATCCTGAGGACGGCGGAAGCATCCCTGCGTTAAGAGAGGCGTTTCACGCTGACCTGGTCGCTTATTTGGACGAGGACAATCCTCGGCGGTTGAAAATCTATAATCCGTCTCAGGTGGTCGGAAGCAAACAACTAAGCGAGCCCAAATCTTACAATGATGGAGGGTGGAAACGCGGGGCGGCTCTTTGGGGTGTGACGCCAGTCGAAGTGACACGCATCGTTTCCGAAACCGTACTGACGCTCCTGCAAGACAAGATGTCCTCCAAGGCACGGGTGTGTTTGGTATATGAAGAAGCACACTCGCTCATTCCAGAATTTAGTGCTGTAGCCTCACCTTCCGACCGAGAAGCGAGCAATGGAACGGCGCGAGCAATTCTACAGGGGCGAAAGTTCGGACTTGGCTGTCTGGTTGTGACCCAACGGACGGCCAACGTGACAAAGACGATCCTTAATCAGTGCAACACGGTATTCGCGATGAGGACCTTCGATGAAACCGGGAAGGAGTTCCTGGCAAACTATATTGGTAAAGATTATGCGGCTTCGCTGTCATCCATTTCCGAGCGCCACGCCGTGTTCTTTGGCAAAGCGTCGAGTTGTGAGAATCCGATCTTGATACGACTGAACGACCGAGAGGAGTTCCGTCAGGCATTCCGCGCTGAGAACCCGCCGCCTGCGCTTCCCTCGGAAGATAAGACTCCCGAGGTAACGCGACCGGCAGCCCTTCCGGGCAATCATCCGGACGACGATACTCCGTTTTGAAATCATGAGTAACCCGAACGCCCTCGTCCAAAAACTCTGGAATTACTGCAACATCCTGCGGGATGACGGTCTGTCCTACGGCGATTACGTCGAGCAGTTGACGTTTCTGCTGTTCCTGAAAATGGCGGACGAGCAGGCGAAGCCGCCATTCAACAAGCCGTCGCCCATCCCCAAAGGCAAGGACTGGCCTGCTTTGCTGGCCAAAGATGGCGACGATCTCGAGATTCATTACCGCCATACGCTGGAGGAACTCGGAAAACGCTCGGGCATGCTCGGCGTCATTTTCCGCAAGGCGCAGAACAAGATCCAGGACCCGGCCAAGTTGCGCCGGCTCATCGTAGATTTGATCGACAAAGAGGAGTGGTCCAGCCTCTCCGCCGACGTGAAGGGCGATGCCTACGAGGGCTTGCTTCAGAAGAACGCCGAGGACGTGAAGGGCGGCGCGGGCCAGTACTTCACCCCGCGCCCGCTCATTGCCGCCATCGTGGACGTGGTCGCCCCGCAACCGGGGCAGGCAATTTGTGATCCGGCTTGCGGCACAGGCGGTTTCCTGCTCGCTGCGCATGATTATCTGGCGAAGCACTACCAGCTCGACCGGGCAGAAAAGAAGAAGCTCAAGAGCGGCACGTTTTTCGGCATCGAACTGGTGGACAGCGTCACCCGTCTCTGCGCGATGAATCCATTGCTGCACGGCATCGGCGGAGAGTCCGAAGAGGATTTGCCGGTCGTCACCAAGGACGCACTGGCCGGGAAGCACGGCGAGTACGAGATCGTCCTGGCCAATCCGCCGTTCGGCAAGAAGAGCAGCGTGACCATCGTCAATGAGGCTGGTGAGTCGTCCAAGGAATCGCTCATCATCAACCGCGACGACTTCTGGGCGAGCACGAGCAACAAGCAGCTCAATTTTCTCCAGCACATTTTCACCATCCTAAAGCAGCACGGCCGTGCGGCGGTGGTGCTGCCGGACAACGTGCTGTTCGAAGGCGGCGCCGGTGAAACCATCAGGCGCGAATTACTCAAGCAGGCAGACGTTCACACCCTGCTGCGCCTGCCTACCGGCATCTTCTACGCGCAAGGCGTGAAGGCGAACGTCCTGTTCTTCGACCGCAAGCCCGCGCAGGAAAAACCGTGGACGCAGAAGCTGTGGATCTACGATCTGCGCACTAACCTGCATTTCACGCTCAAGGAGAACACCCTCAAGCGCAGCGACCTCGACGACTTCGTCGCCTGCTACAACCAGAAGAACCGAAACGATCGCAAAGAGAGCGAACGCTTCAAGGGCTTCACTTACGAGGAACTGGCGAAGCGCGACAAAGTGAACCTGGACATCTTCTGGCTGAAGGATGAGGCGCTGGAGGAGTCCGCGAATCTACCGGCGCCTGAAGTCATCGCACAGGACATTACGGATGACCTGGAAGCGGCGTTGGAGCAGTTTCGATTGATTGCCGATGATCTCAATAGTGGAGAATCCGAAATTGAAGCCACGGAAGCGTCGAACACCTAAACGGGTTGGCACACGGGCGCTGGTAGTAAACCGCCTGGAGAACGTCTCGAAGGACGTTTTCAAACAGTACTACGCGCTCATTACTGAGTTAGTTGGGGACTCACCTGGCATCTATGCTCTTTACGACGGCGGGGCCCTCTACTACGTTGGGAAGTCGACGGAACTTCGTAAACGGGTTCGACACCATCTTAAAGATCGTCATCTCGCGAGTTGGACGCATTTCAGTCTCTATCTCGCCCGACGTGAAGAACACATCCACGAGATTGAATCGCTTCTGGTCAGAATCGCGAACCCCAAGGGAAATCGAGTGATCCCGCGTGGCAGATCCACAGGGGCAATGGTTAAGCAGCTCAAGAGTTTGATTAAGGAGCGGCAAAAGCAAGAGCTAGCGAATTTATTCACCAGTAAACAGGCGGCTGGCAACGTGCGGCGACGCTCAATCAAGAGCGTTGGAACACATTCCCTAGCAGGACTTGTGAGTCGGCCGACAAAGCTCTACCGGACTTACAAAGGCCGGGAATACTCCGCGACGCTGAGCCCAAAAGGCTATGTGACTCTTAAGGGACGGCGTTTCAATTCAGCCAGCGCAGCAGCCAGATCTTTGATCAAGGCGAAGGGCGCAGTCAATGGGCGGGCGTTTTGGTACATCCGAAGCGGTAGTGGGGATTGGGTGAGGCTCATGGAATACCGAGGCTAATCCAACGTGCGCTACTGGTGGGTAAACCAGAATCAAACTTACCGACATGAAGTGTCGGGAGGATATCTTTGGTCCCCAAAACGAAAAGCAAACGGAGCAATCAATCCGTTTTACGAATTCATGCGAGAGGTAGCCCCTGGGGATATGGTCCTATCCTTTAGGGACACCTTAATTTGTGCGATAGGTATCGCGCAGTCGCATTGCTACGAATGTCCTAAGCCGAACGAATTTGGCTCCGTGGGAATGAATTGGAGCATGATTGGATGGAAAGTAGACGTAAAGTACGTCGAACTTTCGAATCGTATCCGTCCATTCGATCACATTAGCGCGCTCCGTCGTTACCTCCCTGACAAATACTCTCCCTTGTCGAATGCAGGGAGAGGTAGTCAGTCTGTATACCTGACGGAAATGCCGATAGGTCTATTCAATGCGCTGGCGAGTCTGATTGGAACGGAAGTTCAGCACGCGATTCAGATCGCAAAAAGTGTCGCTCGGATGCCCGGAGCGAATCGAGCGCCCGCAGAAGGTGTCGTGGTATGGGAAGAACACTTAAGGCAGGAACTTGAACGAGACATCTCAATAAATGAAACAGAGCGCGAGGCAATTGTTCTTGCTCGCCGTGGGCAGGGCCTCTTTCGGCGCCGCGTGTCTGAGCTTGAAGCGCGTTGTCGTGTTACGCGTGTTTCCGAGCCAGAGCATCTTCGCGCGAGCCATTGCAAGCCCTGGCGCGACAGCTCTAACGAAGAGCGCCTTGACGGAGAAAATGGATTGCTTCTAACGCCTAGCATCGATCATTTATTCGATCGGGGGTTCATCTCGTTTGAGGCCAATGGTCGTTTGCTAATTTCTCCGGTGTCTCACAAAGTCTCTCTTCAGAAAATGGGAGTTGAGACTGACGGGAAAGTGGTTGCAGGAGGCTTTAGCGAGGGACAACGGAAATACCTCGAGTACCATCGTGAGTCGGTGTTTCTGCAGGCAAAACGACGCTAAACGAAAGTTGAGGCCCATTGAGAATAAGGAAGAAGGGGTCAGACTCGATTTCTTCAGCCTTTATTCAGGAAATCGGGTCTGATCCAAATGGCACGAACGTCCGCTGGGTCGATGGCTTATTCAAAGCGACCGATTAGCTCATATTGAACGGCTGGTGCAGCTCGTTCCTTTAAGCCCATAATCTCTGAATCGCAACTCCAATATTTCCTGAGAATTGAAAACAGCGATTTCCTGGTACGACAGCCACGCGAAAGATGTCGCTGTCCAGTACGAATCGCTTAACCCAGAAAGCCTGAACGGCTGGCTGTCAGACCTGCTTCCGTCGGGCAACGGTATCGTCCTGGATGTCGGCGCGGGCACAGGCCGCGACGCTGCCTGGCTTGCCAGTCGAGGTCTTGAAGTGGTGGCCGTCGAGCCCTCGACGGCGATGCGTGAAGAAGCGCGCCGCCGACACGCGGACGCGAGGATTCAATGGATCAACGACTCGCTGCCCGACTTTCGGCAGGCTTCGCGTCTGGGCCTCACCTTTGACTTCATCCTTCTCAGCGCTGTCTGGATGCACATTCCGGAGAGTGATCGTGCCCGCGCATTTCGTAAGCTCGTCACGCTTCTGAAGCCCGGCGGCGTGATCGCAATGAGCCTGCGCCAGGGGCCAGCCGACTCCGATCGCGGCATGCACCCCGTGTCCGAGCCGGAAATCGAGCGGCTGGCCATAGAGCAGTGTGCATAACGACCACTCAGCAAAGACTTGGCCTACGATGAGCCTCACGCATATCCTGATCGATTTCGAGAGCACGTCGGAGTACCCTTTTAGGACACAGCAGCTTCGGCCGTAAGTGCTGCGCCTTTTAAGTTCACAGAGGAAAATCAAGAACGTATTTCATTTTCAAGTCTCACCCATCTGGTGAGCGCACCTCGCCGACTCAACCCCTTGAATCTCTCTGTGTTCTCTGTGGCCAAGTGCTTTTTCTAGGATAAACCTTAAAACAGCAACTCAGCCACAGAGTTCACAGAGAACACAGAGTACACAGAGGAAAACCAAGGACCTAGTGTGATCGAGCTTCTCACCTAATTGGTGAACGGGCATCGACAAATAACCCGTTGTTTCTCTCTGTGATCTCTGTGTCCTCAGTGGCTGAACTGCGGTTTTTAGGTTTATACCTTTAAGCGACCGGCTGCCGCAAATGGCACGCCACCCATTGTCCCGGGTAAATCTCTTGTAATGGCGGCTCCTCGCGCTTGCAGCGCTCCTCGACATAAGGGCAGCGCGTATGAAAGCGACAACCTGATGGCGGATTGATCGGGCTCGGCACATCGCCCGCGAGCAGGCGTCGCTGCTTGCGCAGCGTCGGATCCGGCACAGGTACGGCTTCCAGGAGCGCCTCGGTATACGGATGCTGGGGACGCGTAAAAATCGCTCGCTTGGGTGCAATTTCCACGATCTTGCCGAGATACATCACCGCCACGCGATGGCTGATATGCTCGACCACCGCCAGATCATGTGCAATGAACAGGTACGAGAGGCCGAATTCCGCTTGCAGGTCCATAAGCAGATTGATCACCTGCGCCTGTACCGACACATCGAGTGCCGACACCGGTTCGTCGCACACGATCAGCCGGGGCTGCACTGATAGCGCCCGTGCGATGCCGAGGCGCTGGCGCTGACCGCCCGAAAATTCGTACGGATATTTCTCCATCTGATCGGCCCGCAGGCCCACGCGCTCGAATAAGCGCGCCGCGCGCAAATTCACCTCGGCTGAGGAGAGCGACTCGTAATTGCGGATCGGCTCGGCCACGATGTCTGCGGCGCGCATGCGCGGGTTGAGCGACGAGTAGGGGTCCTGGAATACCGCCTGCAGCTCGCGCCGCACTGGTCGCATAGCGGCGCGCTTGAGCCGATCGATGCGCCGCCCGCGCCACAGAACCTCACCCTCGGTCGGATCCTGCAGCCGCAAGATCAGCTTGCCAGTCGTGGACTTTCCACAGCCGGATTCGCCGACCAGACCCAGCGTTTCGCCGGCATTGATCTGAAAACTCACGCCGTCGACGGCGTGAACTTTGGCGCCGCGTGCGAGCCATCCGGTCTTTGCCGGAAAAAACTTGCGCAGCTCCCGAACTTCGAGCAAAACCTCGCCTGAGGCCGTCATGGGACGGGGTTCCAGCAGGCCGCCCAATGGTCCGGACCGTGAGTCGTTAGCCGCGGCACTTCCTGCAAACAACGCTCAGTTGCATTCGGGCAGCGCGGGGCGAAAAGACAGCCTGGCGGCGCGTCCTTCAGCGACGGCACCATCCCGGTAATTTCAACTAGACGTTTGCCGCCCTCCGCGCGTACCGAATCGCCAAGTCGCGGCATGGACCCCAGCAGGCCGCGGGTGTAGGGGTGGCGCGGCCGCGCAAAAAGCGTTTCGACCGGCGCCTCCTCCACTTTGCGCCCCGCATACATCACCACAACGCGCTGCGCCATCTCGGCCACGACGCCGAGATCGTGCGTGATCAGAATGATCGCCGCGCCGGTCGCGCGCGCTAGCTCGCGCATCAGATCCAGGATCTGGGCCTGTATCGTGACATCGAGCGCCGTGGTAGGTTCGTCGGCAATCAGCAGACGCGGACCGCAGGCCAGAGCCATGGCGATCATTACGCGCTGTCGCATGCCGCCCGAGAGCTCGTGCGGATATTGGCGCACGCGCCGCTCGGGTTCGGGCATGTGTACCCTGCGCAGCATCTCGACGGCTTTGGCCATGGCAACGCGTTGCGAGAGGCCGCGGTGCAGAACCAGACCTTCGGCGATCTGCCGGCCAACTGTCAGCGCGGGATTGAGCGAAGTCATTGGCTCCTGAAAGATCATCGAGATGGCATCGCCACGCACCGCCCGCATTTCCTCTTCCGTCAGCGCCAGCAAATCGCGACCTTCGAAAAGCACGCGCCCGGCGACGATGCGGCCAGGCGGCGAGGCGATGAGCCGCAGGATGGAAAGCGAGGTGACGCTCTTGCCGCATCCCGACTCGCCCACCACCGCGAGCGTCTCGCCCGGCGCGACCGCGAACGACACGCCGTCCACCGCGCGCACGACGCCGTCGCGCGTTAAGAAGTGGGTCTGTAACCCCTCGATTTCGAGCAGCGCGGCCACGATGCTACATCCGCCGCGCGAGGCGCGGATCGAGCGCGTCGCGCAGGCCGTCACCGAGAAGATTCACCGCCAGCACGGTCAGTGACAGGAAAATGCCGGGGAACAGAATCAGGTAGCCGGCAATCTGGAAAAGACTTCTGGCCTCGGCCATGATGTTGCCCCAGCTCGGAATGTTCGGCGGAGTGCCGGCGCCGATAAACGAGAGAATGGCTTCGGTGATCATTGCCGAAGCGCAGATATAAGTGCCCTGCACCAGTAGCGGTGCCACCGTGTTGGGCAGAATATGGCGTAACAAAATGAGCGGTAGATTCGTACCCGCGGCGATCGCGGCTTCCACGTACGGCTGCTCGCGCAAACTCAGCACCAGGCTGCGAACCAGCCGAACGACCCGTGGCACTTCCGCGAGCGTGATGGCAAAAATGACATTGCCGACACTGGCTTTCGTCAAGGCCATCAGCGCGATGGCAAGCAGCACCGAGGGGATCGACATCAGGCCGTCCATCACGCGCATGACAATGGCGTCGAGCCAGCGAATAAACCCTGTGACCAATCCGATCGTCATTCCCACGATAATCGATAACACCGCGACGGTGATCCCAATGGTCAGCGAGATGCGCGAACCGTAGATAACCCGGCTGTAGACGTCGCGCCCCAGCATGTCCGTGCCGAACCAGAATTCGCCCGAGGGTGATTTGAGACGATTCACCGGCGCCAGTGCCTGCGGGTCCACCGTGCCCAGAAAAGGTGCCAGCAGCGCGCTCAGACACATGAGGGCCAGCACCACCCCGCCGACGATGGCGGTTGGATGCCGGCGGATCGCCTCACGCAACCAAAGCCAGGTTGGCGAGACGGACTTCGGCGCGACGAGAACGGCGCTGGCCATTTCAGTAGCGGATGCGCGGGTCGAACAGCCGGTAAGAAAGATCGACCAGCAGGTTGATCAACACGTACACCCCGGAAAACAGCAGGATGACGCCCTGAATGATGGGGTAGTCGCGCCGCAATATCGCATCGACTGTCAGTCTGCCGATGCCCGGAATCGCGAACACCGTCTCAGTGACGATCGCTCCGCTGATCAGCAAAGCGATGCCGATGCCGATCACCGTCATGATGGGGACGCCGGCATTCTTGAGCGCGTGGCGCGTGAGTACCACACGCGGGGCGAGTCCTTTTGCGTTCGCAGTGCGGATGTAATCCTGCGCCAGCACGTCGAGCATGGCCGCGCGTGTGATTCTTGCGATGAACGCCATGTAAACCGTGCCCAGCGCAATGCTGGGCAGAATCAGATGCGATAGCCAGGGCCAGAGGCCTTCGCCGAGCGATCGATAACCCTGTACCGGCAGCCATTCGAGTTGGATCGAAAACAGGCCGATCAGCAAATAGGCCAGCACAAACACCGGCACTGAAAACGCAAGGACCGAGAAGCCCATGACCAGCCGATCGGCCCAGGTGCCGGCCTTCGCGGCGGCGACAACTCCTAACGGCACCGCGGTCAGCACCGCAAAAAGTAACGTCAACAGCGTTAGCGACACGGTCGGCTGCACCCGCTGGCCGATGAGCGTGGTGACTGGAAGATTGGTGAAGATCGAGGTGCCCAGATCGCCGTGCAGCAGTCGGCCAACCCAGCCGCCGAACTGCACCAGAAACGGCTCGTCAAGACCCAGCTTGGCGCGGATGTGCCGGATGTCATCCGCGGTCGCCACGTCCCCGGCGATGACCGCGGCCGGATCACCCGGGGTCAGAAACAGCAGAGAAAAAACGAACAGCGCAACGACCCCCATCACGACCACGGTCGCACCGAGCCGGCGTACAACGTAGACAATCATGTGACGATCCTGGCGGGCGGCGCCCTCACTTCTTCTCGACGTTCCAGAGGAAGGTCACCGGTGCGATGATCATGCCGGATAGATTCGATCGGTAGGCCGTGGGCAGGATGAACTGCGCTGTGGTGATATACGGCACGAAGCGGAAGGCTTCGCGCTGAACGGCGTCGGCGGCTCTTTTGCCCGACGCGGAGTCGGTCGTGTTGAACCAGGCCTGGCGCAGCTCTTCAAGCTTCGGGTCGGCGGGCCAGCCGATCCAGGACTTCTCGCCCAGGGTGACCATCGCCATGCTGGCTGGCGAAATCATGTCGGGCCCGACCCACCAGGTGTGGAAGATGGACCACCCGCCTTTCTCGACCGGTTCCTTGGACGTGCGCCGGGTGATAAGCGTTCCCCAGTCGCCTGCCTGCAACTCCACGTTGAGACCCAATTTGCGCAACAGATCGGTCGTGATGAGCGACTGCGAATGCACGATGGGCTGGTCGGTTGCCGAAATAATGACGATCTTTTCGCCCTTGTAACCGGATTCCTGAATCAGCTTCTTGGCTTTGTCGACGTCGCGGCTACCCTTCAGCGGCTCGGCGCCGACTTCGGAAGACAATGGCGTCCCGCAGGTGAAAAACGAATAACAGGGGTGAGCACTTTTTTCGCTGCCCCCGATGCCTAATACATAATCCTGCTGATTGACGCCGTAGAGCAGCGCCTGGCGCAGTTTCTGGTTGTTGAACGGCGGCTGGAGGAAATTGAAGCGGATCATGCCGAGCGAGCCGAGCGGATCGATGTTCTCGACGCGGATGTCTTTGTTCTTGCGCAGCAGCGGAATCAGATCGGGCGGCAACTGCTCCCACCAGTCGGCCTCGCCCGCACCGAGTGCCGCGGCAGCGGTGGCCGAATCCGGGATATACATCCATTCGACACGATTCACCTTGACCACTTTGCCGCCGGCCGCCCAGGACGGCGCCTCCTTGCGCGGTATGTAATCGGTGTTCTTGACATAAACGACTTTGTTGCCGGGTACCCATTCCTCTTTCACGAACTTGAATGGGCCCGAGCCGATGACTTCGGTGATGTTCTGGAACGCGTCGGCCTTTGCAATCCGCTCGGGCATGATGAAGGGCACGTTCGACGAAAGCTTCCCGAGTGCGTCGAGCGTGAGCGGAAACGGTTTTTTGAGTTTGAGCTTGAATGTCTTGTCGTTCACCGCCGTCCATGTATCGGTTGCCTCGGCGAGCTTCTGGCCAAGTGCATCGCGCTTGCCCCAGCGCTCCAGCGACGCGATGCAGTCGGCAGAGCGCACTGGCTGACCATCGTGGAACTTTAGCCCGTCGCGGAGTGTAAATGTGTAGCTGCGTTTGTCCTTCGAGATTTCCCACTTGTCGACCATCTGCGGCTGAACTTGAAACTTGGCGTCGGTGGCAAACAGGGTGTCGTACACCATGTAACCGTGGTTACGGGTGATATATGCCGTGGTCGTGATCGGATCCAGAATACGCAGATCGGCCTGCGCGATGAATTTCAGGACTTTATCTTGCGCCGACGCCGTACCTGCCGCCAACGCAACAACCAGCATGAACGCCCGAACCGTATTTGAAACGACATTCATGGTGAATTCCCTAATGTGAATTATCCAGCAAGTTGCGTGAGTTCCATCTTAAATCCTGACGCCATTGGATGTATAGGCTGGAACGCAGAATCCGGGCGGACTAACTTGGTCATGTTCCCGCGGTTCTTAAGAGCGCCTGGTCCAGCTTGCGGGTACCATGTCGGGCGCGAACGGTGCGGCTTTCGTCCATGCGTTAACCGAAGGCTGTGCTGGGTTTGCCAATGGGGAAAGGGTAATCATGCGTCGGATGGTACGGCGTCTTTCGGCCAATGCAAAGGGGATAAACGAAATGCTGGCGCAGCTAAACGCCATTGAACTGACCAAACAGCTTGTGCGCATGAATACCATCAATCCGCCGGGCCAGGAAGAATCCTGCGCGCGGCATCTTGGCGCAATGCTGGAAAATGCCGGGTTCAAAATCAACTATCACGCCTTCTCACCCCAGCGCGTGAGCCTGGTGGCGACGATCGGCGGTACCGCCGACAAAGCCCCGCTGTGTTTTACCGGTCATATCGATACGGTGCCGCTCGGCGCGGCGCGCTGGAAGATGGATCCGTTCGCGGCCGACACTGATGCCGGAAAACTGTTCGGGCGCGGTACCAGCGACATGAAAAGCGGTGTGGCGGCTTTTGTAGTGGCGGCACTGGAATTGTCCGGCAAGTTGAGAAACTCTCCCGGCCTCGAACTGGTGATCACCGCAGGCGAGGAAACCGGTTGCCAGGGCGCTTTCCACTTGTTGAAAAAAGGCAGCGCATTGGGCCGCGCGGGTGCGGTAGTGGTGGCCGAACCCACGGGAAACTACCCCTTTGTCGGCCATAAGGGCGCCTTCTGGTTGAATGCCCGGACCCGTGGTGTCACGGCGCATGGTTCGATGCCGGAAAAAGGCGTAAACGCCGTATTCAAGGCGGCACATGCACTGGGTGTGCTGGAGAAATTCCGCTTTTCCAATCCGCCGCATGCGTTGATGGGCCAGGCAACGCTGAATCTGGGCACCATCCGCGGTGGACTCAACATCAACTCGGTGCCCGATGAGGCCGTGATGGGCATCGACATTCGCACGGTGCCCACGGTCAATCATGCCCTATTGCGCGCAGAGTTACAGAAGCAGCTTGGCGGCGAAGTGGAACTGGAAACCTTGCTCGATATCGAAGCGGTTTTCACCGAGCCCGGGCATGCCTGGGTGCAGGAAATTTATGACGTCTTGCAGCCTGTCCTGGGCGAGCGGCCGCAACCGCGGGTGGCTACGTACTTCACCGACGCCGCAGCGCTGAAGGAAGCCTACAACAGCCCACCCACCGTCATACTTGGTCCGGGCGAGGCGCATATGGCGCATCAGACCGACGAGTATTGCGTCGTCTCGCGAATCGAGGAAGCCGTCGTCGTTTATCAAAGCCTGATCCGTCGCTGGTGTGACGTGTGAGCAAGGGATGCATCCGGTGATGGCTTTTTCAGATTGCAGCGCCATACAACGCATAGCCGAATTGCTCGACGCCGGCCATTCGGCGTCGAGCCTCAGCATCGGCAGTGCAGTGCTGGCCGTGGGCACCATCGGCGGCCATGCGGTATCGATCGCCGCGACCAATAGAGAAATTGCCGGGGGATCGATCGGCGTGAACGAATCCCGGGCATTGCTGGATTTTCTGGCGGAGAGTCGCGCCGCACGGCGACCGGTCATTTTGTGCCTTGACTCCGCCGGGGCAAAGCTAAGCGAAGGTCTGCCGGCATTGGGAGGATTTCGGCAACTGTATCGGCATTTTCTCGATCTGCGTCTGGCCGGGAATCCGGTGCTGGCGCTGATCGGCCGCGATTGTTTTGGTGGTGCCTCCATGCTGGCATCGGCTTGCAGCCGGCGAATCTACAATGCAAATTCGCGTTCTGCCATGTCAGGACCGGCCGTGATGCACGCCCTGGGGGTGGATGGCGAACTCGGCGTCGAGGCGGTTCAATCGCTGATGGGCGGGCAAACACGTGCCGGCGTGAATAAGGGCGATGCCATGTGTATCGATACGCTGGAAGACTATCGGCAGGCCGCACGCAACTGGCTGGAAACCTGGCCGCCGCAGGATTTCCCCGATATTCGGCAACGGCACAACGAGTTGGGCATGCGGCTTCTTGCCCATGGGCAAACACCGGGCGCGGCCGCCGAGCCGCCGCGTGAACTTTCTTCCATCCTGGCGGAAATCATCCCGTCGACTTTGCAGATTCGGAATCTGGACGGCGTATTCGTGGCCCGCCCGGAAAAAACCGCTCCGGGAATTTATCTGGGCTTTCTCCACGGCAATGCGGTCGGTGCGACGGCTGCGTGGACCATGGCAGGCGAATGCCTGGCGTTTGCCTCTTCGCATCCCTCGGACGCGGTAACGGTATTCCTGGATTCTCCGGGGCATTCGACAGCCGTCGCCGACGAGCGTGTCGGTCTCTCCGACTATATTGCCCATCTGGCGCTGGTGCTATCGCAGCTTCGCCAACGAGGGCAAAGAGTCTCTCTCCAGGTGGCAGGGGAGGCGGCTGGTGGTATCTATGTCGCATTGGCCGCGCCTGCACAAAGGGTCGTGGCCTTGCCCGGGTGTAATGTACAAATGTTGCCGCCGGCGGCCATGGCTCGCATCATCGGCCGATCAGGCGCCAAGGCGGACGTGGAGGATTTTCTTCGTGCAGGTGTGGTCGACACATTGATTTGAGAATTTATCTTGAACGCCAATTTTTACGCAGCCGTCGAAGCGGCAAATCGTGATCGAAGTGACAAAGCCTGCCTGGAAACCGACCAAGGGAGAGTTTATTGCTTCGCGGAGGTATTTCGAGAAGCAGGACGATTCGCGCGATTTTTGACCGACCTGGGTCTGGTCCGTGGCGATCGGGTGGCCGTTCAGGTCGATAAATCCCCGGTGGGGTTTTTCCTTTATCTCGGATGTTTGCGTGCGGGCTTGGTCTATCTGCCGCTTAATACGGCTTACCAACGCGCCGAGATCGGGTATTTTCTGGAGGACGCGGAACCGGCCGTCATCGTGTGCCGGCCATCGACGCAGGAAATGATTTCCGAACTTGCCGCGGGCCGGGCAAAGGTGTTTACGCTTGATGGGCAAGGTGCCGGCACCTTGGCCGAGGCGTCATCCAACGCCGGGACGGATTACGCAACGATCGAATCCGCACCTGACGATCTGGCGGTCATTATCTACACCTCCGGCACCACGGGCCGCTCCAAAGGTGCGATGGTTACCCATCGTAATCTGCTGACCAATGCCCGCGCGCTCATCGAAACGTGGCAATTTTCCGAGCGTGATGTATTGCTGCATGCGCTGCCGGTTTTTCATGTGCACGGCCTGTTTGTCGCCAATCACTGCGCGCTGCTGTCGGGGGCCAGGATGCTGTGGCAGCCCAAATTCGAACCGGCGGCCGTGCTGCGAGCCTTGCCGCGCACAAGTGTCATGATGGGTGTCCCCACTTTTTATAGCCGGCTGCTGACCGAGCCGAGCTTCGATCAGGCCGCATGCTCCGCAATACGTTTGTTTATTTCCGGTTCCGCGCCTCTCCAGCCGGAAACGTTCAGGGAATTTGCCGAGCGTTGCGGACATATCATCCTGGAGCGTTACGGGATGTCCGAAGCCGGCATGATTACTTCCAATCCCCTGAATGGCGAGCGGCGTAGCGGATCGGTTGGCTTTCCGCTGGCTGGGGTTGCAGTACGAGTGGCGGATGAAACCGACCGCGCGTTGCCCCCGGGCGCGACGGGAGGAATCCAGGTCAAAGGCGATAACGTTTTTGCAGGTTATTGGCATAAACCGGAAAAAACCCGCGAAGAATTTAGCGCCGACGGCTGGTTTCGAACTGGAGACATGGGTGTGGTGGACAAAGATGGTTACCTGGCGATTGTCGGTCGCGCCAAGGACCTTGTGATCAGCGGCGGTTATAACGTGTATCCCCGGGAAATCGAGCTGGCCCTGGATGCCATGCCCGGGGTGATTGAATCCGCGGTGATCGGCCTACCGGACCCGGACTTCGGCGAAGCGGTTACCGCGATCGTGGTGATGAGCAGCACTGCCACCTTCGATCCCCAGACAATGATCCGTGAACTGAAGAACAACATAGCCAACTACAAAATCCCGAAACACATTCATCGGGTGGAAGAGTTGCCCCGCAATGCCATGGGCAAAGTGCAGAAGGCCGCATTACGCGAACGTTTTCGCTAGCGGGGCGCCGGCTTGGACTTCCTTGACCGGGTCGTTGCCGAAATCGATGAACACGGGAGGGCAGTCATACCTGCGTTTATCGCCGGTTCTTTGCTAGAGGCATTGAAATCAGATGTCAGATTACTGGTGCGAAGTGGAGAAATGCGCCCGGCCGCCATCGGCGGTGGCGCAAATCGACAAGTCCACAGTCATATTCGTGCCGATGAAATTTTTTGGTGGGATCCCGCCGACACAAGCCCGGCGCGCCGGGAATGCCTCGACCGATTCGAGCAACTGCGCCTGGCACTGAATCTCCATCTGCAACTGGGATTGTGGGATTTCGAGTGCCATTACTCGAGTTATGCGCCGGGCACCTTTTATCGGCGGCACCTCGATCAGATTGCAGGCGAAACCGCCCGGCGTGTTTCCTGCGTGTTGTACCTCAACAACGCCTGGCAGCCGGCAGACGGCGGCGCGCTGAGGATATTTCTCGCCAAAACGATGGATGCCCCCTACGAGGACATTTTCCCGGAAGGCGGCAAATTGGTGCTGTTTTCGAGCGATCGGTTTCCCCACGAAGTGCTGTCCTGCGGTCGCGAACGATACAGCCTTGCAGGCTGGTTCCGTGTTCGCCTTTGAACGAAACAGGTTATCGTAAAAACAGCACCACAGAGAGACATCGAGGCACAGAGAAAAACAGATTCTTGCGTCTATCGGTGCACACACCAAAAAGGTGAGCACTGCTGGCACGACAACCGATTGATATTTTGATCTTCTCCGTGTCTCTGTACCTCTGTGGTGCGATTTTCAGGATAAACCAGCGTCCATTCCATTAAACCTAAAAACCGCAATTCAGCCACAGAGGTCACAGCAGCTTCGGCCGTAAGTGCTGCGCCTTAATAACACAGAGAGATTCAAGGGTTTGAGTCCGCCTGCCACACTCACCAAATGGGTGAGCATAAGAAACAACATACGTTCTTGATTTTCCTCTGTGCCCTCTGAGCCCTCTGTGGCAAATTGCTTTTTCCAGGTTAAATCAGACCCATGACGAAATCCCATTCGCGGGATTCCACGGGGGTGATCGACAGGCGATTGCCTCGCTGGAGGACGCGCATGGCCGCAAGCTCTTTATGCACGCGCAATTCCGGCAGTCCCACCAGGCGGGTCTTTTTCGCCAGCGTCACATCGACGTTGAACCAACGTGGCGTGTTTTGATCAGCTTTTGGGTCGAAATAAGGGCTCTTTCGATCGAACTGGGTTTCGTCCGGGTAAGCCAGGCGAGATACCCGAACGATGCCCACGATGCCCGGTTCCGGGCAACTCGAGTGGTAGAAAAATGCCTGATCTCCCAAGGCCATTCCATCGCGCATGAAATTTCGCGCCTGATAATTGCGCACACCCCACCAGGCCGCGGTCTTGCGGGGAGCGGCGGCCAGATGCTCGATGCCGAAGACATTCGGCTCGGATTTCATCAACCAATAATTCATGCGCAAAGGCGGCAAAAAAATAGAGTTCCGAGATGGAACCCTATTCTTGATGTTTTCACACTTTTCTGCACGAGCAATATTTCTCGTGCCTGGTATTGGGCGCCCCCCGCGACTCCCGTCAGGCCTGCATCTTGAACCCAGGGTTCAAGGTGGTCGCTTTCCGAGCACATCAGGCGCTTCCCGGTGGGACGCGCACAACAGCGCTACATTGGGCCGCAACCTAGGTAAAGATCATAGGTTCAAAGAATATAGACCTGCCGAGCGCCGAGGGGGACATTAAAACAATTCATCCTGGCCATCCATTGCCTGCTCGATGACCGTCTGCATGCCGCCGATTCTACGCTTGAACTCACCGGCATCAAATCCACTATCCGTACGTAAAGCGAGAAACTCGTGTGTGATATTGAGTGCCGCCATGATTGCAATACGTTCGGCGCCTACTACTTTCCCGGACTCCTTGATCTCGCGCATCCGGGTATTGAGATGATCCACTGCTTTAAGAAGGCTGCTACGTTCGTCCTCCGGGCAGGCGATACAAAATTCGCGTCCCATGATATTGACGTCCAGCCCTTTGGCTCCCTTGCTCAATCGGCACTTTCGGGAATTTGCTCGATCAGGGCTTCCACCCGCGACCGTGCGGCACTGACTTTTTCTGCCAGGCGCTTGTTTTCGCTTTCCGCGGCGGCCAGTTGCTGACGAAGCTGGGAATTATCTTTCCTCAGCTTCTTAGTAAGCACGACGAGCTGCTGAAGTTTCTCGTCCAAGACTTTGAAGTCACTTTCCATGCAGACACTATAATTTTTAAAACCCTGAAAAGTCAACTGCTAACGCATTTTTGTGAATGTAAATTAGCAAATATCACGGTTCACCGCAAAACGGGCGCCAGTCCCCGGCTGGCGACCTTGCCCACAGGGGAATCGGCCTATTGGCCCAATCACCGGGAAATCGTTAGAATTTGTCCATGCTCTCGGGTGCTCCGGTCGAATTCTTCGTCGGAGTCAAACGGGAAACAGGTGCGGAATTCGTCTTTTGCTGCCATTCGTCCACTGGGTACTTCCGTGGGCGTCCGTGTGGCGTTGGCGACCCAATTCCTGTGCTGCCCCCGCAACGGTAAGCGACTAAAGGGGCGTGTCTCTCAGCCACTGCGAAGGTTTTCGGCCAGCGATTTCTGCCGGCTGCTTCATGGGAAGGCGACACGCCCGATTCGCAAGCCCGGATACCGGCCCGACGAGCGCAAACGGAGTTTCCGCGCGGGGCGGGCATCCGGCGGCAGCCTCTGGCTTTCCTCCTGGTTTTTCCCTGGCGGGCTCCTTTTTTCGAGCCATGCATGCGGTGGGCATGCCATTCAGGGAGAAAACATGAAGCAGTGCTATTTGTTAACAATCCTCGCGGCGGGTCTTGTTGCGACGCATCTTTCCTTTGCCGAAGAAGCCAATGAAAGCCTTACAACCGAGGACGTGATTATCACGGCAACGCGTTTCGAAGAAAAAACAGGCGAGCGCGCAACTGGGTTAACGGTCATTAACCGACGCCAGATCGAATCGAGCAATGCCAAAACCGTAGTGGATGTCCTAACTTCGATCGGCGGAGTGCATGCTCGGGATAATAGCGGACAGGCCAACCCTCAGTTGGATTTGCGCGGATTCGGAATCGGCGGCGACCAAAACACTTTGGTTTTGGTTAATGGCCAGCGGATAAGCGAGAATGAATTACTGCCCGCCAATATTGCCGCAATTCCGCTTACCTCGATCGAGCGGATAGAAATTCTGCGTAGCGGCGGTGCGGTACTTTACGGCGGTGGTGCCACGGGTGGAACAATTAACATCATTACCCGAAGTCACGCTTCTGGTGCCCGGTCCGGCCAGGTGCTTCTTGGTGCCGGTAGCTACGATGGCGAAGTTGCAGAAGCGATGTTGGGACTGGCGGGGGAAACGCTGAGTCTTGACCTGGCGGTGCGCAGAACGGAAACCGTTAATTACCGTCGCAATAATGCTCTACGCCAGGACACTGTGAACTCAATGGCGCGTTATGCCGCCGGCCGAGACCAAGTGTCCCTGAGTGTCGGCACGGATTCACAAAATATGCGCTTGCCTGGCGCGTTGTCGGCGGCACAAATCGCCGCTGATCGGCGCGCCACCCAATTTCCCGACGATCATGCTTCGCTGGATTCCGGATTCGCGTCTCTGGCCTGGTCCCGCTCTTTGGAGGGCTTGGAACTGTCGGCCGATGCCGGGTACCGGGAAAAGGACGCAGCCGGGCAGCTCTCGGGTGGACGAAATACGGTAAGCGGACGCACCCTGCTTTTTTCCCCTAGGGCAAAAATAACCGGTAGTCTTTTCGGAGCAAGAAACTCGCTTGTCATCGGAAGCGAATGGGAAGAATGGGACTATGCGTCTACGGTGAATTTCCCCGGGTTCGACGCCGACGCGACCTCCCTTCAGGACAATTCGGCTTTGTTTGCCCAGGATACGATTCAGTTCAGCGAACGCACTGTCATCACACTTGGCGCGCGCAAGCAACGCAGCCGCACCGAAATTCGCGAACGGGACACCTTTACCCCGGCTACGACCATCACCGCGACGGCGCATCCCGAAGCTTACGAGGCTCTATTGCGGCAATCATTAGTCGCCGGACTTGAGCTGTTCCTCAAGGCGGGAAGGAGTTTCCGTCTGGCAACTGTTGACGAGAATCGGGGCAAGACGACCCCGCTGGAGCCCCAGACTTCCGACGATAGCGAGGTGGCATTGGAGTACCGCCATGCCGATGGAGATTTTCGGATAGCGGCCTATCGTCTCGACCTGACCAACGAAATTCATTACATGTTCATCCCCGGCGGGTCGTTCGGACTGTTCGGCTCTAATGTGAACCTGCCCCCGACCCGGCGCCAGGGCATCGAGCTGAATGGAGGTCTGCGTATCTCCGAGACCCTCCGAGTGCAGGCCCGTTATGAACACCTGAGTGCGCGTTTTCGTCGAGGGACGTTTGGCGGGGCCGATGTCGGTGGCAATGAGATTCCGCTGGTGCCGGGAAAACTGGTTTCCCTGCATTTGGTCTGGCAGCCCGCCGAGCGCTGGAATTTGACCGGGACCGCACGTCACGTTGGCGAACAACGATTCGACAACGATCAAAGTAATTCCTTCTCGGAAAAAATGTCGGCCTACACCGTGGTGGATATTAAAGCCACGCATGCGCTGGGCAACTGGTTCTTAAGCGTGCAGATCGACAATTTGTTTGCCAAGGAGTACTTCAGTTACGCAATTCGCAACAATGCAGGGGACTCGTTCAATGCTTATCCTGCGGCAGAGCGCAGCTTCTTCCTGACAGCGCAGTATCGTTTCGGCGGATAAGCGTCAAAGTTCTGTGGTCCCTATACTGGGATGCTTGACCTTTGCCGGGGGAAAGTGTCCCGTCGAAGCTGCTGCGCTGCCACAAGCCATTATGTCCAGGCGCTTGCCGCTTCTTTATCCTAGGCGTAGGCTAGCAGCCAAAATCACCGGTCGCAGGGACCGGAATTTCAACGAGGGGGAGAACGTCATGTCGTATCGAAACATCGGTCGTATGAGTATCTATCTGTCGGCAGTGATCGTTGCGGTGTTGAGTGTGGCACCGGTGTCGGCGAGGCAGGAGAAACTGGGTAAGGGCGAGGGCGCGGTGGATATCGTGGCCTGGCCCGGTTATATCGAGCGTGGCGAAACCGACAAGGGCTTCGACTGGGTGACCGGTTTCGAAAAGGCCACCGGCTGCAAGGTGCGCGTCAAGACTGCCGGCACCTCGGACGAAATGGTGGCATTGATGAATGAAGGCGGGTTTGATCTGGTGACCGCCTCCGGGGACGCCAGCATGCGTCTGATCTCGGGCAAGCGGGTCCAAGAGGTCAATATCGGGCTAGTGCCAAGTTTCAAGAACGTCGATCCCCGCCTGCAGAAAGCGCCATGGCATTACGTTGGTAGCAAACACTACGGTGTCCCCTACCAGTGGGGCTACAACGTGCTGGCCTATAACACCAAGGCCTTCAAGACTCCGCCACAGAGTTGGGAAGTTGTCTTTAAGGAAATGAAGCTCGACGACGGCAAGTCGAACAAAGGGCGCGTGCAAGCGTTCGACGGCCCGATCTACATCGCCGATGCCGCGCTGTACCTGATGAGCACCAAACCCGAGCTGGGCATCAAGAATCCTTACGAACTCGACGAGAATCAATACAAGGCTGCGCTGACGCTGCTGCGGGAACAGAGAAAACTGGTCTCGCGCTACTGGCACGATGCTTTTGTGCAGATCGACGACTTCACCAATGAGGGCGTGGTCGCTTCTTCATCGTGGGGGTTCCAGGTCAACCTGCTGCAGGGCAAGAAGGCGCCGATCGCCAGCATCGTGCCGAAGGAAGGCGCCACGGGCTGGGCGGATACCACCATGCTGCATGCCGAGGCGCCGCATCCGAATTGCGCTTACATGTGGATGGAACACTCCATTAACAAAAAACTCCAGGGTGATTTATCGGCATGGTTCGGATCGGTACCGTCAGTGCCCGAGGCTTGCAAAGGCAATACATTGTTGGGCGAAAAGGGTTGTGAGACCAACGGCATCAAGGAATTCGACCGCATCTGGTTCTGGCGCACGCCGGTTGCGGATTGCGGCGGCGGGCGCACCTGCGTTCCATACTATCGCTGGGTGACCGACTACATCGCAGTGCTCGGCGGGCGCTAATTCATCCATAGATCCGGCAATCAGACGACGGGCCGCGTTCTGCGGCCCGTTTTTTGTCCGAGCCGAGACTCTCATGTCGCAACGATCCGGCATCGCTGTCAGTTTCACCAATGTTACCCGCGCCTTCGGCAACGTCCGGGCCGTAGACGACGTTAGCTTCGAAGTTCGCGATGGCGAATTTTTCTCGATGCTCGGACCATCCGGCTCCGGCAAGACCACCTGCCTGCGGCTGATCGCGGGCTTCGAGCGCCCGGACGTCGGGCACATCTCCGTGCATGGCGTGAATGTCGAATCGGTCCCGCCCTACGAGCGCGACGTCAATACGGTGTTTCAGGACTACGCGCTGTTTCCGCACATGAGCGTGACCGAAAATGTCGAATACGGGCTGATGATCCGCAAGGTGCCCGAAGCGGAGCGGCGCCAGCGCTCGCAAGAAATGCTGGCACTGGTCAAACTGGAATCCCTGGGCGCGCGCAAGCCTTCCCAGCTTTCAGGTGGCCAGCGTCAGCGCGTGGCCCTTGCCCGAGCCTTGATCAACCGTCCCAGTGTGTTGTTGCTGGACGAACCCCTGGGAGCGCTCGATCTCAAATTGCGCGAGCAGATGCAGGAAGAACTCAAGGCTCTGCAACGTCAGGTGGGCATCACATTTGTCTACGTCACCCATGATCAGGGCGAGGCGCTGGCCATGAGCGATCGGCTCGCGGTGTTCAAGCGCGGGCGTATCGAACAAATCGGTTCCCCGGCGCAGATCTACGAACATCCGCTCACGCCCTTCGTCGCGGATTTTGTCGGTGTCTCCAACGTCTGCACCGGCGAGTTGGCGCTGCGATTGAGCGGTTTGCCCCAGCCCTTCGCAATTCGCCCGGAAAAAATTCTCATGGACCCGATTGCCGATCCGGTTCCGGAGGGCTGGGTGACGACCACCGGGCGGGTACGAAGCATTACTTACCACGGCGCGACCACACGATACTCGGTGGCATTGGATGAGGGAGGGGAACTCGCCGTGATGCGCCAGAACGGCACGGAGTCGCCACGCGCCGTAAAGATGGGCGAATTGGTGCGTCTGAAGTGGCCGCGGCAATTGAATCAAGGCCTGACCGAAGACCCATGAGCACGGCGGCGCTCCAGCCTTCGGTCCTTTCGCGGCTTTCGTCGGCCCTTTACCTTCATCCGCGACTGCTGCTGGCGTTGCTGCTCGCGCCGCCGCTGATCTGGTTCGGCATCATTTACCTCGGCTCGCTGTTGTCGTTGCTGTTGCAGAGTTTTTTCTATATCGACGACTTTTCCGGCAATGTGGTGCGGGAATTTTCGCTTTCCACCTATGGCCAGTTGTTCACGCTGGCCAATGCCGATGTTTTTCTGCGAACCACGCTGGTGGCCGCGGCCGTCACGGTGGCGGCGGCCTTGATTGCCTTTCCTATCGCCTATTACATGGTGCGATATGCGAGCCTGAAGATGAAGGCGGCCCTGTATCTCGCAGTGATGCTGCCGCTATGGTCGAGTTATCTGGTGCGGGTCTATGCCTGGAAACTGATCCTGGCGAAGGAAGGAATCGTGAACTGGTTTGCCACCCAATTACATCTGACCTGGATGATTGATGCCCTGCTGTCGATCCCCGTCATCGGCGGGCCTTCACTGTCGATTTCCTACCTCGGTAGTTTCCTGGTGTTCCTGTATATCTGGTTGCCGTTCATGATTTTGCCCATCGTTGCAGCGCTGGAGCGGGTACCGGCTTCGCTGACCGAGGCTTCTGCCGACCTGGGGGCCACGCCGAATCAAACCTTCCGCAAGGTCATTCTTCCGTTGGCGGTACCCGGTGTGGTCGCCGGTTCGATTTTTACGTTTTCCCTCACGCTGGGCGATTACATCATTCCCGGCATCATAGGAAATTCCCGGCCCTTTATCGGCCAGGCCGTGTATCAATTGCAGGGCACGGCGGGCAACATTCCGCTGGCGGCGGCGTTTACCATCGTGCCGATTGTCATCATGGGAATTTATCTGATGGTCGCGCGCCGTCTCGGGGCCTTTGATGCACTCTGAACGACAGGGCGTCCGCGCCGCATGGCCGCTGAAAATCGGCGCGCTAGCCGGTGTTGCCTTCTTGCACGTGCCGCTGTTGATTATTGTTCTTTATGCCTTCAGCGCGGAGGACAAGAGCTACGTTTTCCCGCCTCCTGCCCTAACGTTGAAATGGTTTGCCGTCGCGTGGTCGCGAGAGGACGTGCGCGCTGCGCTGTGGTTGTCGATCCAGGCGGCTACAGTGTCGACTCTGGTCGCCATGATCCTCGGTACCCTTGCCGCGGCGGCCGTATGGCGCTCGCGCTTTTTCGGCCGCGAAGCGATCTCCTTGTTGTTAATCCTGCCGATTGCCCTGCCCGGCATCATCACCGGCATCAGCCTGCGCTCGGCGCTTAATTTGGCGGGTATCCCTTTCAGTTTCTGGACATTGGTAATCGGTCACGCGACCTTTTGTATTGTGGTGGTCTATAACAACGTGTTGGCCCGGTTTCGGAGGTCCTCCCCGGCGTTGATCGAAGCCTCGATGGACTTGGGCGCCAATGGCTTTCAAACCTTTCGTTACGTGGTGCTGCCCAATATCGCCACCGCGCTGCTGGCGGGCGGCATGTTGTCGTTTGCCCTGTCCTTCGACGAAGTGATCGTTACGACTTTCACCGCTGGACAGCAATCCACTCTGCCGATCTGGATGTTGTCGGAACTTATGCGCCCACGGCAGCGGCCGGTGACCAATGTCGTCGCGGTATTCGTGATTGCCGTAACCTTTATTCCCATTCTGCTGGCGTTTTATCTCACCCGCGATACCCAGGACGCGGCCGGCGGCGGAAAATAACCCCTGTTTCGAGGAGCATCGCCATGCAGACAAAACTTTTGATCAACGGCCAATTAGTCGCCGGGGCCGGCGCCGAGATCGACGTCATCAACCCCGCCACCGGCATGTCGATCGCGAAAATCCGCGAAGCCTCGAACGAGCAGATCAATCAGGCCGTCGAGTCGGCACGCAAGGCGTTTCGTACCTGGGGCCACACCACGCCGCAGGAACGTTCGCTGCTGCTGCTCAAACTGGCCGACCGCATCGAACAAAAGGCCAAGGAGTTTGCCGCGCTCGAATCGCTCAATTGCGGCAAGCCCAAAGCGCGGGCGTTGAACGACGAAATGCCAGCGATCGTGGATTGTTTCCGCTACTTCGCCGGTGCCGCGCGTTGCCTCCATGGAAGCGCCACCGATGAGTACCTGGCTGGCCATACCAGCATGATCCGGCGCGATCCGATCGGTGTCATTGCCCAGATCACGCCCTGGAATTATCCTCTGATGATGGCCGCCTGGAAATTGGCGCCTGCCTTGGCCGCTGGCAATACCGTGGTGATCAAACCCTCCGAAATGACGCCGCTGACCACACTGATGCTGGGGGAAGTGCTGGCGGATATTTATCCAGCGGGGGTGGTCAACGTCGTCAACGGCCGCGGCGATTCCGTGGGCTCGCCGCTGATCAACCATGCCGGGGTGCGCATGATTTCGGTGACCGGTAGTGTTGCCACCGGCCAGAAAGTCATCCAGGCAGCACAGAGCAGCGTCAAGCGCACTCACCTGGAACTCGGTGGCAAGGCGCCGGTCATTGTATTTGACGATGCCGATCTGGAAGCCGTGGTCAGCGGCCTGCGCACATTCGGCTTCTACAATGCCGGCCAGGATTGCACTGCCGCCTGCCGAATTTACGCTGGCGCGAAAATCTACGACAAGCTGGTTGCCGATCTGGGCTCGGCGGTCAAGACGATCAATTACGGCCAGCCGGACAACGAAGCTTCCGAAATCGGTCCGCTGATCAGCGCCGCGCAACAGAAGCGTGTTGCCGGTTTCGTCGAGCGCGCCTTGGCATCCAAACACATGGAAGCCGCGGCAGGCGGTGCGGTCGCGTCGGGAAAGGGATTCTTCTTCCAGCCCACGGTGGTGGCCGGCGCACTGCAAAGCGACGAAATTGTACGCAAGGAAGTGTTCGGCCCGGTCGTCTCGGTCACCCGCTTCAAGGACACCGATGAAGCCATCGATTGGGCCAACGATTCGGACTACGGGCTCGCCTCGTCAGTTTGGACCAAGGATGTCAGCCGCGCCATGAAAGTGGCGAGCCGGCTGGAATATGGCTGCACCTGGATCAATACCCACTTCATGCTGGTGAACGAAATGCCGCATGGCGGGGTCAAGATGTCCGGCTATGGTAAAGATATGTCCATGTATGGCCTGGAGGATTACACCGTGGTCCGGCATGTCATGGTGAATCTCGGGTGATTAGTTCCTAAAGAAAAGCTCGACGCAAAGGCGCAAAGTTCGCAAAGGACGCGAAGAAAATCAGATCACGGAAAAACCTGGATAGCTCCCAACATGTCATTCCCGTGGAAACGGGAATCTAGGGTTTTCAATAGAAACCCATTGCCCGCTCCTGGAAAAAACGATTCGGGGGCAAGCTTCGCAGGAAGACAATTTGTCTGGAGGTCGGTGCCGATCCTTTGCCGCCGCTATGAACGTCTAATAACTCCGTATTGGGGTTTCTTTGCGTCATCTTTGCGCCTTTGCGTCAAGAAATTCTGCTCTCCCTCCAATGAATGATATCTTTCGCCCATGCAACCCATGACCAGTGTCCAGCTTTACTTCCGCCTGCTCGGTTTCGTCAAACCGTACTGGGCGGTTTTCGCGCTCTCCATTCTCGGCATGCTGATGTTGGCGGGCAGCGAAGTGGCCTTGCCCATGGCGGTAAAGCCCTTCCTCGACGGAACTTTTATCCAGAAAGACCCTGTCCTCATCAAGTGGGTGCCGCTGCTGCTGATATTGATCTTTGCTTTTCGCGGACTGGGCGGATTCATCGGCGCTTATGCCAGCGCCTGGGTGGCGAACAAAGTGGTGATGGATTTGCGCGACCGGATGTTCCGCAAGATGCTGGCGCTGCCCCTGGGGTATTTTCATAACAACGCCAGCGGCGCTCTGATGTCCCGTTTTATCTACGATGTGACCCAGGTCACCGTTGCCGCCACCAACGTGGTGACCGTGCTGATCAAGGATTCGGTGACGGTGATCGGACTTTTGGGCTATCTGCTCTACGTCAACTGGAAACTCACGGCGATCTCGCTCGTAGTCATGCCGCCGATTGCCATGGCAGTACGTTATTTCAACGTGCGTCTTCGCAATACCAGCCGCTCCACGCAACGCTCGATGGGAGAAATTACCCAGGTCTTGCAGGAGACCATTGACTGCAACAAAGTGGTCAAAATTTTCGGCGGGCAGGAGTATGAAACCCGCCGCTTCGAGGAGACCAGCAACCGGCTGCGCGGTTTCACCATGAAGCAGACGGCGGCAGCGGCGGGCAATGTACCGATCGTGCAAATGCTGGCGGCCTTGGCCGTGGCGGTAGTGGTTTATTACGCCACGATTCAGGCTCAGGCGGACGCTACCACGGTTGGCACTTTTGTTTCCTTTATTGCCGCCATGCTGATGATTACCACACCGGTCAAACGCCTGACCGGGGTATCGGAACACCTTCAGCGCGGACTGGCCGCCGCGGAAAGTGTGTTTGCGCTGATCGACGAAAGTCCGGAAACCGATCGGGGACGTACGGAATTGCCGCGCGCGCGAGGCGAATTGCATTTTGAGAACGTTACGTTTTCGTATGCCGCGGACGGACCGCCTGCGCTGAAAAATGTCTCGCTTGCGATTCGTGCCGGGGAGACGATTGCGCTGGTGGGTTCCAGTGGCGGGGGCAAGACAACTCTTGCCAACATGGTGCCGCGTTTTTATCATCCCCAATCCGGCCGCATCACCCTCGATGGCCACGACCTGGAGTCCCTTTCGCTGGCTAGCCTGCGGCGAAACATCGCGTTGGTCAGCCAGGAAGTTGCCCTGTTCAACGACACGGTCGCCGCCAATATCGCCTATGGACAATCCGCCGGTGCCAGCCGCGAAGCGATCGAGCGCGCCGTGGAAGCCGCCCATGCGACGGATTTTGTCCGAGCGATGCCCAAGGGCTTGGAAACGCTGATCGGCGAAAACGGCGTGCGGCTTTCCGGCGGCCAGCGCCAGCGTCTCGCGATAGCACGTACCGTGCTGAAGAATGCACCGATCCTGGTTCTCGATGAAGCCACTTCGGCGCTGGATTCGGAATCGGAGAAACACGTACAGGCCGCGCTGGAAGAATTGATGCGCGGTCGAACCACGCTGGTCATCGCGCACCGACTCTCCACCATCGAAAACGCCGACCGGATTGTAGTACTCGATCAAGGCGAAATCGCAGAAGTCGGCACCCACGCGGAATTGCTGGCCAAGCGCGGTATCTACGCACGGCTGCACTCTATTCAGTATTCACAAGGCAACTGACGGCTGTGTTCTGGAAACTGTCGGCATTGGCGTTACGCTGTATCGGATGTCTGGCGGCGTTATGGATCCCGGGCGGAGTCTCCGCGCAAGGCACGCTGGAAACTTTCGAGCGGGAAGTCTTAGCGCCGAGAGCCTCCGTCCCCGCCCCCGCTGCGGAAACACATTTCGTTCACTCTGGCCGACTTAACGGCTTCGACCTTTTCCTGAACATGGTCTTCGGGATTTACGCTGACTCCGAGTCTCCAGGATTTTCAAACGATACTGACCTGACTCATCTCAACGCTGCTCCCCGGGAACCTGGCGATCCGCAGATGAGTTATATCCGACTCGACGCCGGCTACCAGAACTTGCGCTCCGATGTACTCGCGGTCGATGGTGGCCTCGAAATCGGCTTCCGAAACTATGCGTTGCATCACCGATCGACGCGCTTCAAGGAGAGCCGGCCTGATGACATTCTGAGAATGCAGCAGACACATTTTTTGTGGCGCGCCACGACCCAGCCTGGCGTCGAGGCCGATTTCGGACTCGGATATATTTCGCTTGAAGGCAATCAGCGGAGCTCAGGACTTTCGGCGACAGTGCCGATCCGATGGAAAGTCCAGGAATGGGTGCATGTGGAACTGAGAGCCGCCTGGGCGGAAGTTAACGGGCACGGACTATCGGACTATGATCTCGCAATAGGATTGCTCGGTCGCTTCGCCGGTGTCCGGCTCGGCTATCGCGACATCGATGCCCACAATGTCCCGGCCTTGCAGGGGCCGTACGTCGGGTTGTCTTTTTATTACTGATTGCGAAACCTGTACAGCTCTTTCAACACGGTGAATGTGTTTTCCCGAACTTTCCCCATACCTGCCGACCCATTTCAGTAATGACAGCTTTTCCGCCCTGCACGATTGACCATCTCGTCGTCACCGCGTTCAGTCTCGAAGTCGGCGTTAAGTGGGTGGAAAAGCAGCTCGGCGTCGAGCTGCATCCAGGCGGCGAACACCCGAGCATGGGCACCCACAACTATCTGCTCAGGTTGGGGGAAATCACCTATCTCGAAGTCATCGCAATCAATCCCGCTGCGCCAAGGCCGCCCCGACCCCGCTGGTTCGAATTGGATCGCTTGACACCGCATTCCGCGCCGCGCCTTGCCTCCTGGGTGGCGCGTACTGCCGATATTCAGGCGACCTACTCGGCAAGCAGTTTAAACTTGGGGGCCATCCTGACCATGCACCGTGGCGATCTGGAGTGGCGCATCACCGTTCCCGATGACGGCGATTTCGTTCTCGGCGGCATTGTTCCGATGTTGATTGAATGGAATACGCCGGCTCATCCAGCCTCGCGCCTACCGGATTCGGGATGCAAGCTGCTTCGTCTCGACGGGACTGCCCAGGATGAAAAATATGCAGCCGCGACATTGGGCTCGATTCACGCAGAGAACTTGCTCACTCTGCAATCGGCGAAGGCCAATGCGTTACCCGCCCTGACTGCACATATTCTTACGCCGGATGGACCGAAGAAGCTGAATCAACCCAAAAAAAGCAGTTGAATCACGGAGAATACGGAGATCACGGGGAAAAACAATGAGATACTTCTCTTTGTACGTTCACCTTCTGGGTGAGAGGCTGGGGCAGTATAAGTTCTTGGATTTTCTCCGTGTACACCGTGTCCTCCGTGATTCAATCGCCGTTTCTAGGATCAAGCGTAAGTGCGCCCCGACCGTGGCGGGCGTTTTAGCCTGGAGGCGAAATTACTCAATGTGATTTTGGCCCCCAGGCAAAAACGCTGACACCCTCCCTGAATAACTTCACCCCCGCGATCCGCTGGTGCAGATGCGTTATGACCGGCAGGCGTCAAAGTGGAATGGGTTGGGCAAATCGAGTCCAAACGTTCCAGGCGTGACTTCTACTTGTCCCGTATACGATGGTCGCCAATTTGCACCGACGTGGTTCAGATCTTGGCGATAACTTTCCGGTACGCCATCTCCACGTTCAGCCCGATGCGGTCGCGATAGCGGCCCTGTTGATGTTTCGACATGCCTTGCTCGTAACGCGGGGCAAGCAGATCGGGGAGGACTTTCTTCATCTCCTCCAGGCTCGCTCCTTCGGCAGTGGCTTTCTTCACTTCATCGACGAGGTCGGCGAGATAACTTCGGAAAAAAGACAGGCCCGACTTGGGCAACACCCCGCCGTGGCCGGGAATGATGTGATCGAAGTCGAACTTTTCCAGCGCCGTCAGGGTGCTGACCCACTCTTCCGGAAAGCCGTCATTCATGAACGGCATCCAATCGATCAGCGCATCGCCGGTGGCCACCACTTTTTCCTTCGGAAGGTGGATAAAGATATCGCCATCGGTATGGCCGCGCCCCAGCAGCAAAATCTGTACTTCCCGCCCGCCTTCGTTCAGCGTCACCGAATTCGAAAACGTGCGGGTGGGAATCGGCGGCTCCATGTGCCGTAATTCCTCCAGATAGGCTTCAGCCTGCCTGAGATTCGATTCCAGCCGAGCCTTCTGTGCCGGGTCATCCGAGCGCATCACCTCGTCCTTGAGCTTCGCGATCTCCTTCGGAACGGAGGCAAGTTGCTTCTCTATATAGGCAATACCGCCGTTGTTGGCGTCCGGGTTGGTGAGGTGTTCCTTGGTGCGTTGAGAGGCGACAATTTCCAGATCCGGGTTGGCTTCCTTGTAAACCTGATTGCCCTGCCAATGGTCCCAGTGGAAATGCGTGTTGATAATCTTCTTGATCGGCAGCTTCGTGACCGACTGGATTTCCCGGTACAGCGCCCGCGCCGCCGAAGGCTTGGAATGCGAATCCACCACAATCACGCCATCGTTGGTCAGAATCACCGCGGCATTGCAGTTGACCTTGTAGCGCGGTGCGGCGATCGCCGCATAAACGCCATCCGCCACCGGCCTAAGCTCGAACAACTCCTTGTCCGAAGTCTCCGCATCCGCCGCATAGGCGCAGCAGGGGTCCAGATGGTCCAGCGTCTGAATGGCGGCCACTGCCGCGGTGGAACGAATCAGAAAATCACGGCGCGTCCAGGGTGGGGTCATTGTTATCCTCCTTGGTGAAGGAATTATTGTGCGCTCGAATTCGCGGCGCCGCGACATTTACTTGTCACCCGAACTTTCTTTCTTAACACATCTCTGACTTAGTGTCAACTTGCCTGCTCGAGGAAAGATTTTCGGCAGCGCAATATGACACAAGAATTTGCGTGATTCTTAAAACGCCGACAATTTCCTTCGAAATTTTTTTTATTCAACAGGAGGAAATAATGACCAAAAATAATCGCTTCATTCCCCGAGCCGCCCGTAGAAGTCTGCTCGCGTTTGTTCTGTCCTTGTCAGCCATGGGGGTCGCCTCTGCCGCACAGGAAAGCACGATTTTCCGTTATGACGGTCAGGACTTCATCAGAGACAAAACCACTCTTATGACGGAGGATGGCAAGTCCGCAGCCAACTCAAAGCTGGACCGCAACTCGCCAGCTTTCAAGCAGCTAGTCCAGAAGCACTCCTATGCGGGACAAGGTACCATCTTTGGCCAGAAATGCGATGCCAACTATGCTCCGCTGACCGATGCGGGCGGCAAACTGACAGGGGCACTCTTCGTGGCAATCTGCAATAAGTAGGTGCAGGGATAGGAGTAAGTGACATCCAACATCGCGCTGAACCGGCGCGCAAGCAGCGGTACTACGCTTGCTGTTTGCGCGACCGGTCAGCGCGGTCGTTGAAGCTGTAGAAAAACCATTTTTCTGCCCAGTTATCCTCATCCACCGGCGCCAGCGAGCGTTGTAGCGTAGTTGATATTATTCGTTGTTCGATTTGAGTCGGGCGCAAGTTTTGTTTTTCTGCTTCGAATGCCGCTTGGCGCTCCTTGCTTCTTGCCATCAATCAGCTACGCAGCGCCAGCATCGGAAAATTGCGATTCAAGGCAGGGAATCCGCGAAGTCGGGTTAAAACCGCAAGGATTTCGGCTCCAAAATCACTGACCGCCAGGTCACCCGGGTAGACTTGGAAATTCAAGTGAATGCTTGAATCCGACTAGCTCCAGGGACGTTACAATCAAGCCTGAGCTCTCTTTCGCAAGGAATGCCGGCCAATGATCACGCGCTTGTTCTACCTTGCCATCGCCATTGCAAGCGGGTGGCTTCTGGGCATGGGAATGTATATCCAGTATGCCCGCGGAATTACGGATTGCGGGCCGGTAGTATTAATCCGCTACGGATTGGTTGTCGCGGCCATACTGGCCATTTTCGCCATTGTGCTCAATGCCGGCAAAACCGTTCGGTGGACGGTAAGCACGCTGTTAGGCCTGGTCTCGCTCGGCGGGGCATGGGTGGCGGCCCATGAGGCGTGGTCAAGTCATATTCCGTCGCCAGCCAAACTCGGCATACGCGCGGACTCCCTGGTTTCTTCCCTGCCTCTGGAAAATGTATTGCCGCGCTTTTTCAGCGGGGCAGGCGAATGCGCATCGGGACGCTGGAATATGATTGGCCTGCCGTTCGCGCAATGGTGCACGTTATTCTTCGTCCTCTTCGTTATTCTCGCTATCGCCGCCGCCCGGCGTGACTAGATTTTGGTGACGGGCAGCGCATGGAGCGTGTTCGAGCCGAAGATATTGCGACGCCCGCCGGTTAACCCGATTACCGCCAATTTTTACCTATCTGGAGCACTCCAGAATGCATATAAATGGCATCGCCCATATTGTTCTTACGGTCAGCGATTTTGAACGCGCGGTACTTTTTTACGAAAAACTGCTTTCCTTTCTCGGGCTGAAGCAGGTATTCAAGGGCGAGACGTTTATGTATTACGTCGGGGGCAGAACTGCCATCGGCATATCGAAGTGCGAAGACCGGTTCGAGACCGAGCGCTTTGTGCAGCGGCGGGTGGGCCTGCACCACGCCAGCTTCCGTGCCCGGGAGCGCAAGGACGTGGATGATTTTCATGAGTTCCTCAGGGAACTCGGCGCGAAAATTATTCATCCACCCGAAGAGGGAGGTTGGGCCCCGGGGTACTACTCGGTGTTATTCGAAGACCCGGACGGGATTCGGCTGGAAATGAATTATGTGCCGGGGCAGGGACTGCTGGAAGAAGGGGTGTCGATGATTCCCGACGGGTATCGCTGATGGCGCCCGTGAAACAAGCCGGTCAATCGGGAACGCCGCTGTCATATATTCATGGGTACCCGTTTCCACGGGAATGACATATGCGCGGAGGGCATGCTCAATGCGCCTTTTCCCAGTTGGGGCCGATACCGACGTCCACCACCAGCGGTACCGCCAGTTTTGCCACCCCGTTCATCAGTTTCGGCAACTCGGCCTTCACCAGATCCAATTCGGGTTGCGGCACCTCCAGCACTAACTCGTCATGCACTTGCATGATGAGGCGGCTGTGAAGTTTTGCTTCCGTGATCCAATTTTGCACCACGATCATGGCCATCTTGATCAGATCGGCGGCGGTGCCTTGCATGGGCGCGTTGATCGCCGCACGCTCCGCGCCTTGGCGGCGTGGGCCATTGCCGCCCTTGATTTCCGGGAGATATAACCTGCGTCCGAAAACGGTTTCCACATAACCCAGCGAGCGGGCCGACTCCCGGGTGCGCGCCATATAACCGGCCACGCCAGGGTAGCGCATGAAATAACGTTCCATATATTGCTGGGCGGCCGAACGCTCGATACCCAGTTGTGAAGCCAGGCCAAAAGCAGACATGCCGTAAATTAATCCGAAGTTGATCACCTTGGCATAACGGCGCTGCTCGCTGCTGACCGCGGCAGTTCCCAGGCCGAAAATTTCAGCCGCGGTGTGACGATGCACGTCTTCCTCCGCGGCAAAAGCCTTGAGCAGCCCGGGATCCTCGGACAGGTGCGCCATGATGCGCAGTTCAATCTGAGAATAATCGGCCGATACGATGACCGAACCGGGGGGCGCGATGAAGGCCTCGCGAATCCGCCGGCCTTCGGCGGTGCGCACTGGAATGTTCTGCAAATTGGGATCGTTGCTCGACAAGCGGCCGGTTACCGCCACGGCCTGACCATAATTGGTGTGCACGCGGCCAGTCTTGGCGTTCACCATGCGCGGCAGCTTGTCGGTGTAGGTGGATTTGAGTTTGGTGAGCCCGCGATATTCGAGAATCAGTTTGGGCAGCGGGTGATCGAGGGCCAGTTCCTGCAAGACGTCCTCATCGGTCGATGGTTGGCCTCCAGGCGTTTTTTTCTTGACCGGCAGGCCCTGGCGCTCGAAAAGGATTTCCTGCAATTGTTTGGGGGAATTGAGATTGAAGGGCTGACCGGCCTGCTGATAGACCGCCTGTTCGAGTTCCATCATCTTGGCGCCCAGTTCGCGGCTCTGCACTTCCAGCAAGCCGATGTCGAGCAATACGCCCGTGCGTTCCATGGTAAACAACACCCGACTGACCGGTATTTCGATGTCGCGATAGATTCGCGACAGCTTTTCATCTCCTTCAATCTGCGGGAACAGCACTTGATGCAACTGCAGCGTGATGTCTGCATCTTCGGCGGAATATTCGGTGGCGCGGCCCAACTCCACTTGTTCAAATCCGATCCGATTGGCCCCCTTGCCGGTCACCTCGTCGTAACTGATGGTGCTTGCACCCAGATGGCGACTGGCCAGATCGTCCATATCGTGGGGGCGGTGACTTTCCAGCACATAGGATTGCAGCAGAGTGTCGTGCTCGATGCCGTGCATCTCGGCGCCATGGTTGGCCAGAATATGCCGGTCATACTTCAGGTTCTGACCGACTTTCCGATGCTGCGAATCGCGCAGCCAGGGATCGAGTCTGCGCAACACTTCATCGCGCGAAAGTTGTTGGGGAACGCCTGCATAGTGATGGGCGACCGGAATATAAGCGGCCTTGCCGGGCTCCACCGACAGAGATATCCCCACCAATTGCGCAGTCAGCGGATCGAGCCCGGTGGTCTCGGTGTCGATCGCGGTCAGGCGGGCACCGGAGATTTTTTCCAGCCAGTCCGAAAGCTGTGCATCGGTGAGGACTGTCTCGTAGCTGCGCTCCGAGGAGGGGCGAGGGGCGAGGGGCGAGGGGTGAGGGGTGGCTGGGCTCGTTTCAAATTCTCGTCCCTCGTCCCTCGTCCCTCGTCCCTGTAATTCTTTCAGCCAGGTCTTGAATTCCAGCCGGTCGAAGAGCTCCACAAGGGCTTCGTTGTCCTCGGCCTTGGGCGTCAATTCCTCGATCTTCAGAGGTAATTCGACGTCACACTTGATGGTGAGCAGTTTGCGCGCGGTGGGCAGCCAGGGCAGCGCCTTGCGCAGGTTCTCTCCTACCACGCCCGGGATATCCGCCGCGTGGGCCACCACGTTGTCGATTGTCTGGAATTGCGCCAGCCACTTCACCGCCGTTTTCGGGCCGACTTTTTCCACGCCCGGCACGTTGTCAACGGAATCCCCGATCAGGGTCAGGTAATCGACCATCTGCGCTGGCGCCACGCCGAACTTGCCGACCACCCCCTTCTCGTCGAGGTTTTCGTTGGACATGGTGTTGACCAGGCGCACCATCGGGTTCACCAGCTGGGTGATGTCCTTGTCGCCGGTCGAGATGACAGTCTGAATGCCTGCTTGGGTGGCCTGAGTGGCCAGCGTTCCGATGACATCGTCGGCTTCGACACCCTCGATCATCAGCAAGGGCCAGCCCATCGCACGAATACTGTCGTGCAAGGGCTCGATCTGGCGCACCAGTTCCTCGGGCATGGAGGGCCGGTTGGCCTTGTATTGCGGATACCAGTCGTCGCGAAAAGTCTTTCCTTTTGCGTCGAATACGCAAGCGATATAATCCGCCGCGGTTTCCTTTCGCAGTCGTTGCAGCATATTGAGCACGCCGTAAACGGCGCCGGTTGGCTCGCCTTTCTTGTTGCGCAAATCCGGCAGCGCGTGAAACGCCCGATACAGGTAGGAAGAGCCGTCGACCAGCAAAAGTGTTTTCATCGAAGATCAGCGCAGAAATTTCAGCATGAACGAAAAAAAGAAGATTCCAGATCCGCTTGTCCCGGAGCTGGTCGACAAGGCCTGGACGTCGCGTGAATCCTGGCGAGTGCTCAAGATTATGTCAGAATTCGTGCAGGCGACCGAACGTCTTGCGCATGTTCGTCCCGCGGTCAGTATCTTCGGCAGCGCGCGCACGCCGAGCGATCATCCCTACTACAAGCTGAGCGAAAACATCGCGCGGCAATTGTCCGACGCCGGCTTCAGCGTCATATCCGGAGGCGGACCGGGCGTCATGGAAGCGGTGAACAAGGGTGCGTATGCGGGACGTTCGCTGTCGGTCGGGTTGAATATCCAGTTGCCGCACGAACAGGTGACCAACCGTTATCAGGACGTCAGCCAGACATTCCGGCATTTTTTTACCCGCAAGGTCATGTTCGTCAAGTTCGCCTGCGCCTACGTGGTGATGCCGGGCGGGTTTGGGACCATGGATGAACTCATGGAAGCGCTGACCCTGGTACAAACCGGCAAGATCGCCCGCTTCCCGATCATCATGGTGCAGTCCTCCTATTGGCGCGGCCTCATCGACTGGATCAAGGATCGGATGGTCAGCGAACGCATGATCAGCCCGGAGGACATGGATCTCATCCAGTTGATTGACGAGCCCCACGAGGTGGTCGAAGCCATATTTGATCACTATGAGAAGCGCGGCTTCGAACCCACCGCCGCCGAGCGCGAAGCGCAATTGAACCTCTGAACCCCCAAAAACTTATTTGCCACAGAGGACACAGAGTGCCCAGAGAAAATCAAAACAACCGCCTTGGCTGGTGCGGTGTCCCTCGGGGATACATCCATGGAAATGTAGATTCGAATTTCTCTGTGTCCGCCGTGGCAGATTTTTCGCTCTTGAACTAAATCCTTCCGATGTCGGTCTTCACTACAGTCACTCCCGAGCAGTTATCCGTCTGGCTCAGGAACTATTCCATTGGTGTGCTGATCGATTTACAGGGCATCGCGTCCGGCATCGAGAACACCAATTATTTTGTCACCACCAGTCATGGGCGATATGTTCTGACTTTGTTCGAGAAACTCACTCGCCGGGAATTACCGTTTTATTTGAACCTGATGGCGCATTTGTCCAGTCACGGCTTGCCTTGTCCGAAACCTATCGCCAATCTTCAGAACGCCTTGTTGGGGGAACTGAACGGCAAGCCGGCGGCGGTGGCGAGCTGCCTGCCCGGCAGCCCGGTGTTGGAGCCCGCACCCACGCATTGCGCCCGGGTCGGCGAAGTACTGGCGGAAATGCATCTGGCCGGTAAGACCTATGGTGGAAAACTGGAGAACCTGCGCGGCGCTTCGTGGTGGACGGCGTGTGCACCCGAAATCTATCCGTTCCTGAATACCGAGGATGCGCAGTTACTGGAATCAGAAATCGGCTATCAGGCTCAGCAGGTCCGTAATGGCTTGCCGCGTGGCGTGGTGCATGCGGATCTGTTCCGCGACAACGTATTGTTCGACGGCGATCGGGTGGGCGGTTTCATCGATTTTTATTTTGCCTGCATCGATTGTTTCGTCTACGACGTGGCCATCACTGTCAACGATTGGTGTGTGGATGCCGATACCCGTCTCAGTCCGGAAAAAGCCGAGGCCTTGCTGAAGGCCTATTTCTCGGTGCGAGCGTTTAGCGAGCAGGAGCGCTCCGCCTGGCCCTGGATGTTGCGGGCCGGGGCACTGCGATTCTGGGTTTCTCGACTCTATGACTTCCATTTGCCGCGCCCGGGGGAATTGACCCACAAACACGATCCGGAACGCTTTCGACGCATCTTGCTTAACTATCGGGGCGCGTTGACCGCTGCGCCGGCCCTGCCGAAGTGATTCGACAATGAATGCCCGAAGTGTGGCGCCGTCGGCGGGCTGGCAATGGATTGTCCGAGCCTTCGCGCTGATACGCAGGAAACCCCTCAGTTGGCTGGTGCTGAATCTGGTTTTCGTGATGATGGGTATCGTGCTGAGCCAACTTCCCGCTGGCGGGTATGCGTTGTATCTGCTGACGCCGGTTTTTCTCGGCGGTCTGGTGACAGCGGCAGCGGATATCGAGGCCGGGCGGAATGTCGAGTTGGGTTCCCTCCTGCGCGGCTTTCGCTACAACACTTTGCACCTGGTGACGGTGGGCGGAATTTATCTGGTCGGCCAGGTGCTGATTTCCGGTGTCATGCTGGCACTGGGCGGCCCGGAATTTCAACTCATTGCACAGGCTGGTGTGGAAGGTATGGACCCGACCCGTGTCACGCCGGAAGTGGCGAGCCGGGTCCTGATGGCAGTGCTGGTGGGAATGTCCTTGTTTCTTCCGCTGGCGATGGCGATATGGTTCGCCCCGGCGCTCATCATGTTCGACAACCAATCCGGATGGCGCGCCATGTGGCTGAGTTTGCGCGCCAGCCTGGCCAATATGCTGCCTTTCCTGGTCTACAGCATTGCCAGTTCCACCCTGCTGCTGCTGGCCCTTATCCCCTTCGGCATAGGGTTGGTGTTATGGACGCCATTGATGATGCTGACGCTGTTTACCAGTTACATCGATATTTTCCCGCCTGCCGAAGCAAAGGCCTAAGCGGCGTCGGCGCGATCAGGCCGCCACCAGTTTTGCGTACTCCAGCGCCAGCCACTTCATTCCTGAGCTGCGAAAATTCACGTGCACCCGGGCATCTGCACCGCGGCCCTCGGCGCCCACGATAACGCCGGCGCCGAATTTGGCATGCATGACGTTTTGCCCCACCCGCCAACCCGCCACCCCGGATTCGATTTTTGCCGGTGCCGGGGCGAATTCCGGCGCGGAGACAAAGCCGGAATATTTGGTGGTGCTGACGCTGCGGATCAGATTTTCCGGTATTTCGTCCAGAAAACGGGAGGCGACGTTGTAACGCGTCTGACCGTGCAACATGCGGGTTTGCGCATGGGTGAGGTACAGCCGCCGGCGGGCGCGGGTGATCGCCACATACATCAGCCGCCGCTCCTCCTCCAGGCCGTCCTCCTCGTTGCGGCTGTTGTCGTGCGGGAACAAACCTTCTTCCAGGCCGCTAACAAACACCGCATGAAATTCCAGGCCCTTGGCCGAGTGCACCGTCATCAACTGCAAAGCGGCAGCGCCCGCAGCAGCCTGATTGTCTCCCGCCTCCAGGGAAGCGTGTGCGAGGAACGTGGTTAGTGCGCCGAATCCCTCGGAACCGATTTCCCCGTCTTCGCTCACCAGCGTGATCGGGCCGTCGGCCGCCACAAAGGCGGTGGCAGCGTTGGTCAGTTCCTTGAGGTTCTCGATCCGATCCGCTCCCTCGCGTTCGCTCTTGTAGTGTGCAATCAGTCCGCTGTGTTCGACCGCGTGTTCAACAATCTCGGGCAACGGAAGGTGCTCGCAGGCTTGGTGCAGCGACTCGATCAGCCGCACAAAACCCGCGATGCTGAAGCCGGCGCGTCCGCCGGGCGGATTGGCGCAGGCGGCTTGCCAGAGGGAAATGCCCCGGGCCGCAGCGGTTTCCTGAATTGTTTCGACGGTCCGGTTGCCGATTCCGCGAGTGGGGAAATTCACCACCCGCAGAAAAGCCCCATCGTCGTCGGGATTGGCCGTCAGACGCAGATAGGCCAGGGCATGTTTGATTTCCTGGCGCTCGAAAAAGCGCAGCCCGCCGTAGACCCGGTAGGCCAACCCGGCATTAAACAACGCATGTTCCAGCACGCGCGATTGCGCGTTGGAGCGATAGAGCAGCGCCATATCCGACAGCGCCACACCTTCGTTTTTCAGTTGTTTGATTTCGTCGAGGATATACGCCGCTTCTTCGAAGTCGGTGGCTGCTTCGTAGCGGCGCAGCTGCTCCCCGCTGCCTTCCGACGTCCATAGGTTTTTGCCAAGCCGCGTCCGATTATTCTGGATCAAGGCGTTGGCGGCATCCAGGATGTTGCCCTGGCTTCGGTAGTTTTGCTCCAGCTTGATGACCTTTTCGATGCGGAAATCCCGTTCGAAATCGAGCATGTTTCCCGCGCGTGCGCCGCGGAAGGCATAGATGGACTGGTCGTCGTCGCCCACCGCGAAGATGCTATTGTCGGGGCCCGCCAGCAACTTCAACCACAGATATTGCAGACGGTTGGTGTCCTGAAATTCATCCACCAGTATCTGGCGAAATCGTCCGCGGTAATGGTTGCGTAGCGGCTCGTTGCGGGACAGCAACTCGAAGCAGCGCAGCAGCAATTCGGCGAAATCGACCACGCCTTCGCGCTGGCATTGGCCGTCGTAGGCCTGGTAGACCGTGAGCAGCCGCGCCGAGAAGTCGTCATGGGCTTCGACTTGCGGCGGGCGCAAGCCCTGGTCCTTGGCGGCATTGATGAAATATTGCGTTTGTTTGGGCGGATACTTCTCGTCGTCGATGTTCATCGACTTCATGACCCGCTTGATCATCGCCAACTGGTCGGCCGAATCCAGAATTTGAAACGTTTGCGGCAGCCCGGCTTCCCGGTAATGGGCACGCAGCATCCGGTTGCACAGGCCGTGGAAAGTTCCGACCCACATGCCCCGGGTGTTAATGGGCAGCATGGCCGAGATGCGGGTGAGCATTTCGCGCGCCGCCTTGTTGGTGAAGGTCACCGCCAGCAGGGCATGCGGTCCGCTCAGTCCGGACTGGATCAGCCACGCAATACGTGAGGTAAGTACCCGGGTCTTGCCGGAACCGGCGCCGGCCAGGATCAGGGCCGATTGATGCGGGAGGGTGACGGCTTCGAGTTGTTGCGGATTCAGGCCTTCAAGGGGCGACATGCGGAAAGCGGGAAATAATGCAATGAGGATGCCGAATTATACGGGCTCATCGCTAGCCAGCTCACAAATTCGGGAGCCTGTTGATTACCGCAAAGGTGCAACTTTTGGCTCAAGATCGGAGTGGGCCGTCTTAATCCTGGCCGCCAGCGATTGAGCCTCTTTCTCGCTCGGTAATCCGGACAGTAAGACCCGGAACCGCTGCCCGCTCCCTACAGGAATGACCTTGACCGGGTAGCCGTCGACGCGCAAGCGGTCATGGATCGCGAGTGCGGCCGACTGACTGTCTACTTCGGCAAGATTAATTTTCCAGCGGCCGCCGCGGACAATAAAGCCATGTCCCGGGGAAATCTCGGTTTCCGCAGCCCACTGCCCAAGCTGCTGGGCCGGTACTGCCTGCACCGAAGCTGCCCCCTTGCGCGGCGCCTGCAAGTACGTCAAGGGCTCTTTCATTTCCACCGGGGCATCGCCTGCGCGGCTGATAGTGATGGCCCCTTCGATCAGCACGACCACTTCGCTGTCTCCGAGATTCTTGCCCCAGATATCCGTGCCACGGATGCCGACCGTAACGGTGGGAAACTGGACGCTGACATTTCTCCTGCCCCGTGCGCTCAGCGCGGCACTGGTGGTGAATCGAAACGCGCCTTCGATAACTTTCAGAGTCGCGGTCAGCAAGTTTTCTTCCCGGCGTTGCGCGATTGCGGAAACTTTCAGCCGGGCGTTTTCCCCGAGTTTCACCTGGCTGCCATCCCCCAGGCGGAGCAAGACTCGGGAGTTGGTCCCGGTGGAAATTTCGTCCTGCGCCCTGAGGATCGCGCCGGCTGCAAGAGGCTGGCGTTTGGTGTCACGGGTAAGCCAGGCCGGAAGCTGGACGCCTTCGACAACTGCATCGGAAGCGGCTAGCGAATTCAGACTTGTCGTCAAGAGCAACGACGCCAATAGCAGGCGAGAGATCATGGCAGGGCTCCAGTTGAAACCTAGATGGCATGATACGTGGTAACGCCCACGACGGATGGGGGCCTCGCCGGTATAATCCGGCGCTTCGCTATATATTTACCTATCGCCTCCGACATGCAGCCGCAGTATCAACCGGCCTTCATAGAAGCCCCGCTTCAAAAAGAATGGGCCACGAGCCGCGCCTTTCGCGCCATCGACCGCTCGGACAAGCCGAAATATTATTGTTTGTCGATGTTTCCCTACCCATCGGGGAAATTGCACATGGGTCATGTGCGCAATTACACCATCGGCGATGTGCTGTCGCGCTATCACCGCATGCGCGGATTCAATGTCTTGCAGCCGATGGGATGGGACGCCTTCGGGCTGCCCGCCGAAAACGCGGCAATGGCCAACAACGTGCCGCCTTCGAAGTGGACGCACGACAACATCGCCTACATGAAGAAGCAGCTCCAGTCGCTGGGATTCGCCATCGACTGGGACCGCGAGTTGGCCACCTGCACCCCCGAATACTATCGCTGGAACCAGTGGTTATTCCTGCGCATGCTGGGCAAGGGGCTCGCCTATCTCAAGAGCGGGACGGTTAACTGGGATCCGGTCGACCAGACGGTGCTGGCCAATGAACAAGTGATCGACGGGCGCGGCTGGCGTACCGGCGCGGTGGTCGAGAAGCGCGATATCCCGATGTACTACCTGGCCATCACACGCTACGCGGAAGAACTGCTGGCGTCCCTGGATCAACTGCCCGGCTGGCCGGAGCGGGTCAAGACCATGCAGGCCAACTGGATCGGCAAGAGCCAGGGCGTGCGGCTGGCCTTTCCTTATTCGCTGAATGGCGAGGCGGGCAAGCTTTGGGTATTCACCACCCGCGCCGATACCCTGATGGGGGTAACTTTCGTCGCTGTTGCCGCCGAGCACCCGCTGGCCGCGGAAGCCGCCAGGCACAAGCCCGCGCTCGCAGCATTTATCGAGCAGTGTAAGCGTGGCAGTGTCATGGAGGCGGACCTGGCGACCGCGGAAAAAACCGGTATGGCCACCGGTTTGTTCGTCAAACATCCCCTGACCGGAAAAGACATCGAAGTCTGGGTCGGCAACTATGTGCTGATGAGCTACGGCGAAGGCGCGGTGATGGGTGTGCCGGGCCACGACGAGCGCGATTTCGCCTTTGCCAAAAAATACCGGCTGCCGATCGTCCAGGTGATCGCTGTCGAGGGGCAAGCGTTCTCGACCGACGCCTGGCAATCCCGGTATGTCGATCACGGATACTGCGTCAACTCCGGGGCCTACGACGGCGAGAATTTCGAACAATCGATCGCTGCGATCACCGCCGATCTCAAGGCCTTGGGCCTGGGCGAGAAGCAGGTCACCTGGCGACTGCGCGACTGGGGCGTTTCCCGCCAACGCTACTGGGGCTGTCCGATCCCGATCATTCACTGCCAGGCATGCGGCGCGGTACCGGTGCCCGACGAGCAATTGCCGGTGCTGCTGCCCGACAACTGCGTGCCGGATGGCAGCGGCAACCCGCTCAACAAACGCGTCGATTTTCTCAATGTGGCCTGTCCCCGATGCGGGGGCGCGGCGCGGCGCGAGACCGACACCATGGACACGTTCGTGGATTCGTCCTGGTATTTCCTGCGCTACGCCTGCGCGGACCAGGGTGCTGCCATGGTTGACGAGCGCGTCAACTATTGGTTGCCGGTGGACCAATATATTGGCGGCATCGAACACGCCATCCTGCATCTATTGTATTCGCGCTTCTGGACCAAGGTCATGCGCGACCTTGGGCTGGCAAAACTCGACGAGCCCTTCACCAAGTTGCTCACCCAAGGCATGGTGTTGAATGAAATTTTCTTCCGCAAAGCCCCCAACGGCCGGACGCAATATTTCAATCCGGCGGATGTCGATCTGGAATTCGACGAGCAAGGCAAACGCATCGGTGCCAAGCTGCGAGATGACGGTCAGCCGGTCGAGTCGGGCGGCATCCGTACCATGTCGAAGTCGAAAAACAACGGTGTCGATCCGCAGGCCTTGATCGACCAGTACGGCGCCGATACGGCACGGTTTTTCATGATGTTCGCGAGCCCGCCGGAAGACACGCTGGCCTGGAACGACGACGGGGTCGAAGGCGCATACCGTTTTTTGCGCCGCCTGTGGAAATTTGCCCACGATCATCGGCAATCGATTGGCGCCGCATCCACCAAGTCCAGCGCGGCCTCCGGGCAGGCGCGCCATGACCTGCATGTATTGCTGCAGCAGGCCAATTACGACTACGAGCGCAAGCAGTTCAACACCGTGGCTTCGGCGGCCATGAAAATGCTCAATCTCCTGGAAGCGGTTGCCGCCACACAGGACAAAGAACTCCTGCGCGAAGGCATGGGGCTGTTGTTGAGGCTGCTGGCCCCGATTACGCCGCATATTGCGCAGGTGTTATGGCGCGAACTGGGATTCGGCGCCAATATTCTCGATGCCGACTGGCCGAAAGTGGACGAGGCGGCGCTGGTGCAGGAAGAAATCGAATTGGTGTTGCAAGTCAACGGCAAACACCGCGGTTCGATGCGCGTGCCGGCAAGCGCTTCGCGGGAAACGATCGAGCAGTTGGCACTGCAAAACCCGAATGTCCAGAAACACATCGCGGGCCAAGCGGCGAAAAAAACCATCATTGTTCCGGGACGTCTGGTGAACATCGTTGTCTAGGAGCGGGGAAGTGTCGCCGGAGAGGATTTTCATTGTCGCAAAAGCGATGAAATACGTCGCGCTGTTCGCGGGTTTATGCCCCTCGTCCCTCGCCCCTCGTCCCTCGCCCCTGATCATCGCGACCTTGGGCGCGATGATCCTCTGCGCCTGTGGATTTCAATTGCGCGGGCCGGCCGTCATTCCTTTCAATACGATAAGAGTGGAAGCAGAAGGCCACTCTGAAATTGGTCAGGAACTGGAACGCGCGATTCGCGCCAGTAAGAAAACCGAGATCGTGGTGCCGCCGAAGGTTGCCGAAGCCGTGTTGAAAATCATTGGCGAGGGGCAGGAGAAGTACATTCTGGCTTTGTCGTCGGGTGGGCGCGTTCGGGAATTCGAGCTGCGCTATCGCGTCTTTTATCGACTGACGAATGCCGATGGAGCGGATTTGACACCGGCCGGCGAAATTTTGCTGCGGCGAGACATGAGTTTCGACGATACCCAGGTGCTGGCCAAGGAAGCCGAGGAAGCGCTGCTGTTCAGGGACATGAAATCCGACGCGGTGCGGCAGATCATGCGGCGCCTGTCCGCCATCAAAAGAGCATCATGAGCGTCGGAACTTCCGTCGGGGTGGTCGAGCCAAAAAAGGCGCGCTTTGAAGAGCCACTGATGCTAAAGAGCGGCGCCCGGCTCGACGCTTACGAGCTGGCGTACGAAACCTACGGAACGCTGAACGCTGAGCGCAGCAACGCGGTGCTGGTATGCCACGCGCTCAACGCTTCCCACCATGTGGCCGGTGTGTACGCCGCAGACGCCGACAACGTCGGCTGGTGGGACAATCTGGTGGGGCCAGGCAAGCCGGTGGACACCGAGCGCTTCTTCGTGGTGGGCGTGAACAATATTGGCGGTTGTCATGGATCAACCGGTCCATCCAGCCTGAACCCGGATACGGGGCAGCCCTGGGGCGCCGATTTTCCGGTGGTGACGGTCGAGGATTGGGTGGAAGCTCAGGCCCGGTTGGCCACTCGACTGGGTATCGAGCGCTTTTGCGCGGTGATGGGCGGCAGCCTGGGCGCGATGCAGGCATTGCAATGGGCGATCAGCCAGCCGGAGCGCGTGCGCCATTCGATAGTGATCGCAGCGGCCCCCAAACTGTCGGCGCAAAACATCGCGTTCAACGAAGTGGCGCGTCAGGCGATCACTACGGACCCGGATTTTCACGGCGGCAATTATTATCGGCACGGCGTGGTGCCGACACGGGGGCTGCGGATTGCGCGGATGATCGGGCACATCACCTATCTTTCCGACGACGCGATGGCGGAAAAATTCGGCCGCGAGCTGCGCGCCGACGCCTTGAAATTCAACTTCGAGGTCGATTTCCAGATCGAGTCCTACCTGAGATACCAGGCCGACAAGTTCGCCGGCTATTTCGACGCCAATACCTATTTGCGCATCACCAAGGCCTTGGACTATTTCGACCCGGCGGCGAATACCGGCGGCAACCTGTCGCTTGCCTTGCGCCCGGCCCAGGCGGGTTTCCTGGTGGTGTCGTTTACCTCGGACTGGCGATTCTCGCCAGCGCGCTCGCGGGAAATCGTCAAGGCACTGGTGGACAATCGACTGCAGGTCAGTTACGCGGAAATCGACGCGCCACATGGTCACGATGCCTTCCTCATGGAAGACGCCCGTTACCATCGCCTGATCAACGCCTATTTCGAGAACATTGGCCTATGAGGTTTACATCGTGACCGGATCGGAAACGCCGGCATCTTTGGTGGCGCGGGCGGAATTTGTCGCCATTGCCAAGTGGGTGAAACCCGGCGCCCAAGTCCTCGACCTGGGTTGCGGCGATGGCGCCCTGCTGCGTTACCTGAATCAGACCCGCGGGGCCAAGGGTTACGGAATGGAAATCGATGACGCAAGGGTGCTGGCTTGCGTGAAAAACGGCGTCAATGTCCTGCAACGCGACCTGGAGACCGGCTTGGCGGGTTTCGAGGATGGATCGTTTGACTGCGTGATTCTTTCGCAGACATTGCAGGCGATCCGGCGCACCGAGCGAATCATCCGCGAAATGCTCAGGGTCGGACGCGAAGGCATCGTGAGCTTTCCGAATTTCGGCAACTGGCATATGCGTCTGCAAGTGCTCGGTGGGCACATGCCGGTCTCGAAGGAACTGCCTTACCAGTGGTACGACACGCCGAACATCCATTTGTCGACCATCGCGGATTTCGAAAACTTCTGCACCGGACAGGGTGTGCGAATCCTCGAGCGTCTAGTCATGCACGAGGGACAGCGGGTCAACTGGCTGCTGAATTTGCGGGGTTCGCTGGCGGTGTATCGTCTGGGCGCAGGGCAGTAGACGCTGTGGTTTTTCGGGGTAAATTCGGGGGGGCAAGGACGCCGGTCAATGGTCCTTCGCGCCATTGCCCGCCGAGCCGATCGACAGGTCGGCGAGTCCGGAGCGCATCATGAGCCAGAACAGAATGACGCCCGGAAAGGCGATCACGCTGGTCAGCAGGTAGAAGTTTACGTATCCGATCGAATCGATCAGTGTCCCGACAGTTGTTCCGGTCAAGAAGCGGCCGACGATACTCGCCAGGGCTGAGAGCAGTGCATACTGAGTTGCCGTGAAGCGCAGGTTGCACAAAGCCGACATGTAGGCAACCACCGTCACGCCGCCGATCCCGCTGGCGAAATTCTCGAAACCGATCGCCGCGGCCATGCCGATATTGCTATGGCCGGCGGCGGCCAGCGCGGCAAAGCTGAAGTTCGACACCGCCATCAGGATGAGGCTGATCAGTACCGAACGTTTCATTCCCAGCCGCGAGTAAAGCATTCCGCCAACGAAAATCCCGAGCAGCAGTGCGATGAAGCCAACACCTACGTCGTAGAAGGCAACTTCGTCGTTGGTGAAACCCAGATCCTGGAATAACAAGCGCAGCGTCAGATTGGCGAGTGTGTCGCCAATTTTGTGAATCACCACAAACAGTAAAACGGTGAGTGCTCCCTGGCGTTGCAAAAATTCGATCAGCGGGCTGAAATAAGCGCCAATCGCGGCGATGACCCCGAGCGCCCTTGCCGGCTCGCGATGGCGCCTGGGTTCGCCCATCACCACGCCCACCAACATCGCCGGGAGCGCGAAGCTGGCGCAGGCGATATAGGCCGTGGCCCAGCCGTACCGATGGGCGAGAACCAGGGCGAGAGCGCCGGCCGAGGCGGCGCCGATCCGCCAGCCGTACTGGGACATGCCGGAACCGACACCCAGTTGGCGTGGCTCCAGCAACTCGATGCGGTAGGCGTCGATGATAATGTCGAAGGTGGCTCCGGCGACGGCGACTGTGATTGCGGCGATCGCAACCATGGGCAGCGCTTCGCCCGGATCCGCGATGCCGAGAAAGGTGACCGCCACCATGACCACTGCGCCAACCAGCCACAGCCAACTGCGCCGTTGCCCCCATCGGCCGATCATCGGCAGCCGGACAGTGTCGATGATGGGCGCCCATAAAAACTTGAAGTTGTAGGCCAGAATCGTCAGCACAAAGGCGGTCACCGAGCTTTTGGTGATGCCGTGCTGGGCAAGCCGAGTCGTGAGCGTAGCGCCGATCATCGCGAAGGCGAAACCCGAGGAAATCCCCAGGAACAGTACTGCCAGAGGCGCCGATTCGAAATAAGGGCGGATACCTTCCGGCAGCTTCCCCCGCAGACCGCTAAGCCAGCGGGTACTCATAGTCGATGGTCAGTGGTGCGTGGTCGCTGAAGCGACGCTCCTTGAAAATCGATGCTGATCTGGCTGTCTGCGCAATGCCCGGCGTGGCAAGCTGGTAATCGAGACGCCACCCGACATTCTTGGCCCAAGCTTGGCCGCGGTTCGACCACCAGGTGTATTGCTCGGGACGCGGATCCAGCTTGCGAAACACGTCCACGTAGCCTAGTTTGTCGAGCACACCGCTGAACCACTCGCGTTCCTCGGGCAGAAAACCGGAATTTTTCTGATTCGATTTCCAGTTCTTGAGGTCGATTTGGCGGTGGGCGACATTCCAGTCGCCGCACAGGATAACGTCGCGGCCGCTTTGCGCGAGCCGGTGCAGGGGGGCGATAAAACGCTCCATGAAACTGAATTTGATGGCGAGTCTTTCTTCGGAACTCGATCCCGATGGCACGTAGACCGAAATCACGCTCAGATTGCCGAACTGGGCTTCCAGATACCTTCCTTCGAAGTCGATGTCGGCGATGCCCAAGCCTTCGATGAGTCGATCCGGTTTGCGGCGAGAATAAATGCCCACCCCGCTGTAGCCCGGGCGTTGCGCGCTGTGGAAGAACCCTTGCAAACCGGCCGGGACGCGAATCGCGTCGGTCAAATCCTTGTCCTGAGCTTTGATTTCCTGCACACAGACGATGTCGGCCGCGATGCTGGGCAGCCAGTCGAGAAAACCCTTGTTGACGGCCGAACGAACGCCGTTTAGATTGGCCGAGACTATGCGCACTACGGATTTCAGACAGGAGTTTATCGAGTTTGCTTTGGCGCGAGGCGTCTTGTTGTTTGGCGAATTCAAAACCAAGGCCGGCCGGCTGTCGCCGTATTTTTTTAATGCCGGATTGTTCAACGACGGCGAAGCACTGCGAAAGCTGGGGCAATTCTACGCCAAAGCCATTGCCGCGGCAGACCTGAAAATCGATCTGTTGTTTGGCCCTGCCTATAAGGGCATTCCGCTGGTATCGGCCACCGCGGTGGCGCTAGCCGAAATTGGGCGAAATCTGCCCTTCTGTTTCAACCGCAAGGAAATCAAGGACCATGGCGAAGGCGGCAACACGATAGGCGCTGCGCTGGCCGGGCGGGTATTGATTGTCGATGATGTGATCTCCGCGGGGACCTCGGTGCGGGAATCCGTGGAGATCATTCGTGCCGCGGGCGCGCAGCCATGCGGGGTGCTGATCGCGCTGGATCGCATGGAGCGCGGCACGGGAACCTTGTCGGCGACCCAGGAGGTTACCCAACAGTTTGGACTGCCTGTGATGAGCATCGCCACTCTCGACGATCTGGTTGCTTACTTGCGACCGAGGGAAAACATGGCACGGCAGTTGCAGCAGGTGGAGCGTTATCGACAGGAGTATGGGGTGCCGGTATGAAAACCATTACGTTACTGGCCGTCTGGGTTGGCGCTTTCTTGTGTCTGGGTCCGGCGACAGCGCAAGTGGCCAGACCGTCGAAGCCGGTCATGTTCAAGTGCGTCGATACGCGTGGCAAGACGTATTACTCGGACAAAATGCTGTTCGACTGTGCCAAAGGCACCGAGTTAAGCAAGACCGGCCGAGTGATCGAGAAGCCTCCGGTCAAAGTCGCGGCGGTTGATCCTAAGGCGGCGGAGCTCAAGCCGGTCCTGAGTGCCGATCAGGAACGCCGGGACCGCGCGTTGATGGCTACCTATACCTCCGAAGTCGAAATTGAAGCCGCACGCGACCGCACGCTTTCGCTTCCGATGCAGGGCATCAAAACCGCCGAAGCCAGACTGGCACGGGCAAATTCGAATCTAAGCGAGTTGAAGAAAGAAGCTGAAGCGCTGACTGCCAGGAATAAGCCCCTGCCGGCTCAATTGTCCGAGGACTTGGCCATGCGGGAACGCGAGGTGGCTCTGCTGGAACCCGAATTGGCGCAACGCCGGACCAATGCCGACGAAATTCGGGCGCGGTACGAGGCAGATAAGGTGCGCTTTAACGAATTGAAAGAAGGTCCCAAGAAGGAGGCTTCCCGTTGAAAGGGATCAGGACAATTTTCTGCGCAGGATATCGTTGACTTGGGCGGGGTTGGCTTTACCTTTGGTGACTTTCATCACCTGCCCGACGAGTGAATTAAAGGCTTTTTCCTTTCCGCCCCTGTAATCCGTCACTTGCTGAGCATTGGCGGCCAGCACCTGATCCACGATATTTTCGATTTCTCCGCCATCGGAAATCTGTTTGAGCCCCTTGCGGGCAATAATTTCGTCCGCTTCGCCCTTGCCTACCCACATGGCGTCGAACACTTCCTTGGCGATTTTGCCCGAGACGGTGCCGTCCGCAATCCGGCGCAATAGTGCGGCCAATGAATCCGTCGTTACGGGACTCTGGGTAATGGCCAAGTCCTCGCGATTGAGCCGCGCCGAAAGCTCCCCGATGATCCAATTGGCACACAACTTCGGGTCCTGCGGCAAGGCGGCGACCACACGCTCGAAATAATCCGCGGTCTCGCGGCTCTCCGTGAGCAGTCCCGCGTCGTAGGCGGACAATTCGTAACTGGCAGCATAGCGGGCCTGCTTGGCGCGAGGCAATTCCGGCATGGCCGCCACCACCTTGTCGACCCAAGTTTGACTCACCTCCAGCGGCAGCAAATCCGGATCCGGGAAATAGCGGTAGTCGTGTGCGTCTTCCTTGGTGCGCATTACCCGGGTTTGCCCTTTGTCGGGGTCGAACAACACGGTTGCCTGGATGATTCGGCCGCCCTCTTCCAGGGTTTCAATCTGCCAGCGGGTTTCGTATTCGATCGCTTGCTGCAAAAAACGGAAGGAATTGAGATTTTTGATTTCGCGCCGCGTGCCCAAAGGCGCGCCAGGGCGCCGGACGGAAACGTTGGCGTCACAACGGAAGGAGCCTTCCTGCATATTGCCGTCGCAGATGTCAATCCAGCGAACCAGGGCATGCAGGGTTCGGGCGTAGGCGACCGCCTCCTGCGCCGAACGCAGGTCGGGTTCCGACACAATTTCCAGAAGCGGTGTCCCGGCGCGATTCAGATCGATACCGCTTTGGCCTTCAAAATTCTCATGTAAGGATTTGCCGGCGTCTTCTTCAAGATGCGCGCGGGTCAGTTGAACGGCCTTTTCTCCCTCCTTGGTCCGAATCAGAAGCGAGCCCCCCTGAACTATGGGCAATTCATACTGGCTGATCTGATAGCCCTTGGGCAGGTCGGGATAGAAATAGTTCTTGCGCGCGAATATCGACCGGCGGTTAAGGGTCGCGCCCACCGCCAGGCCAAAGCGGATGGCTCGCTCAACCGCGCCCGCGTTCAAAACCGGCAAAACCCCAGGCAGCGCCATGTCCACCGAACAGGCCTGGGTGTTGGGTGCCGCTCCGAACGCCGTGGAGGCGCCGGAAAAAATCTTCGAACGCGTCGATAGCTGCGCGTGTGTTTCGATGCCGATGACAATTTCCCAGGTCATGTGCGAAAGCAGTGGTGAGGGGCGAGGGGCGAAGGGCGAAGGGCGAAGAATAGCGGACATCATCTTAGAAACCTGCTGGCATACGTGTATGCCAGTCGGTGGCTAATTGATACTGGTGAGCGACGCCGAGCAATTTCGCTTCCTCGAAGTAGTTGGCCATCAGTTGCAGGCCGACCGGGCGGTTTTTTTCGCCGAAGCCGCAAGGGATGCTCATGCCGGGGATACCGGCCAGGCTGCCTGGTATGGTGTAGAGGTCGGAAAGATACATGGCGACTGGATCGGCGGCTTTTTCCCCGAAGCCAAATGCCACGCTGGTGGTCACCGGGCCGGCAATCACGTCGCACTGGCGAAAGGCAGTCTGAAATTCGTTGGCGATCAGGCGGCGGACTTTCTGTGCCTTCAAGTAATAGGCGTCATAGTAGCCGTGGGACAGAACATAGGTACCTATCAGAATCCGGCGTTTGGGTTCCGGACCGAAGCCTTCCGCGCGGGACCTGCTGATCATTTCTTCCAGATCCCCGTAACGCGTGGTGCGGTGGCCGTATCGCACACCGTCGAAGCGACTCAGGTTCGAGGAACATTCGGCCGGCGCAATCACGTAATAGACCGGGATGCCCAGCGCTGCGTTCGGAAGTGATATGTCCACCAGTTTCGCGCCCAGACGGGTGTATTCCGCCAGCGCCTCGCGCACTGCTTTTTCCACATCGGCGTGCAGGCCTTCGCCGAAATATTCTTTTGGCACGCCGATGCGCAGGCCTTTGATGCCGCGAGCAAGTTCTCGGGCGTAGTCCTCAGGTTCGCGGTCGATGCTGGTGGAGTCTTTCGGATCGAATCCGAGCATGCCATTAAATAACAGCGCCGCATCCTCGGCGCTGCCGGTCATGATGCCCGCCTGGTCCAGGCTGGAGGCAAATGCGATCATCCCCCAGCGCGAGGCCCGCCCATAGGTTGGTTTGATGCCGGTAATACCGGAAAAGGCCGCCGGCTCGCGAATCGACCCGCCGGTATCGGTGGCGGTGGCGGCTGGTGCGATGCGGGCGGCCACGGCGGCTGCCGATCCGCCAGAACTTCCTCCGGGCACGGCGCTTTTATCCCACGGGTTGAGAACGTTGCCGTAATGACTGTTTTCGTTGGACGAACCCATCGCAAATTCATCGCAATTGAGCTTGCCCAGCGTAACCATCCCTGCTCGTGCGAGATTTTCCACGATAGTGGCGTCGAAAGGGCTCAGATAGCCTTTGAGCATTTTGGACGAGGCAGTGGAAAAAAAGTCCCGGGTCACAAAAATGTCCTTGTGGGCAACCGGCACGCCGGTGAGCGGCGTGTGCTCACCCCTGGCGATGCGCCGATCGGCGGCGTTGGCCTGCGCGAGCGTCACCTCCGGACGAACGTCCAGAAATGCATTCAGGTCGGCATGACGCTCGATTCGACTCAGGTACATTTGCGCCAGTTCAAGGGCGGACACCTGCTTTGTCGCGAGGGCCCGGCCCAATTCGGCGACCGATTTGCGGAACATGTAGTAAGAACCTTATTCGATGACGCGGGGAACGAGGAACAAGCCGTCTTGCCGGGCAGGCGCATTTTGCATGTTGGCCTCCCGGCAGTCGGGCTCGCTGACCTGGTCATCGCGCAGGCGCTGGGTAGTGCCAAGCGGGTGCGACATGGGATCGATATTGGCGGTATCCACCGATTGCAGTTGTTCGATCAGCCGGAAGATATTGTTCATCTGCACCAGAGTCTCCTGTGCCTCGGTGTCGGTGATTTCCAGTCGCGCCAGATGGGCAATTCGGCGAACGTCGCTCAGATTTAGGGCCATTTCAGGGTTTGGTGAGTGAATCGGTCGTCCCGCGGCCGGCATTTTCCGCTGTCGCCGCGCAGCAACGCGACGGCGGGCCGGCATCGTTCAGAACATGATTGCTTTTTGTTAACCGTGGCAGTGCTATAGGGTATCATACGGCAACTTTTTTCCGCGCCGCGGCAACACTTCGAAAGCCCCCTAATGTTTGGATTTCTCAATGGCTATTTTTCCAACGATCTTGCGATTGACCTGGGTACCGCCAACACCCTGATTTATGTCACGGGTAAGGGCATTGTCCTGAACGAACCCTCGGTGGTTGCGATCCGCCAGGAGGGGGGGCCGAACGGAAAGAAAGTCATCCAGGAAGTCGGATTGGCAGCAAAACAGATGCTTGGCCGCACGCCAGGAAATATCACGGCGATCCGGCCAATGAAAGACGGAGTGATCGCCGACTTCACCGTGACCGAGCAAATGCTCAAGCAGTTCATCAAGAAAGTTCACGACTCGCGCCTGTTTTCCCCCAGTCCCAGAATAGTTATCTGTGTTCCCTGTGGTTCGACACAGGTTGAGCGACGTGCAATTCGCGAGTCGGCCTACGGTGCAGGCGCCCGTAAGGTAGAGTTGATCGAAGAGCCGATGGCCGCAGCCATAGGCGCGGGCCTGCCAATAGAGGAAGCCACGGGCTCGATGGTGGTGGATATCGGTGGCGGAACCACGGAAGTAGGCGTGATTTCGCTTGGCGGCATCGTCTACGCGGGATCGGTGCGGGTAGGCGGCGACAAATTCGATGAGGCGATCATCAACTATATCCGCCGCAATTACGGCATGCTGATCGGCGAATCCACTGCCGAGGAAATCAAGAAGGAAATCGGTTCGGCCTTCCCGGGGTCGGAAGTGCGGGAGAAAGAGGTCAAGGGACGCAACCTTGCCGAGGGCATTCCGCGCAGCTTCACCATTTCCAGCAACGAAATTCTGGAGGCCCTGACGGATCCTCTTAACAGTATTGTCAGCGCGGTCAAATCGGCGCTCGAACAAACGCCGCCCGAATTGGGCGCCGATATCGCCGAAAAAGGCATGGTATTGACCGGAGGGGGCGCGTTGTTACGCGACATCGACCGACTGCTGATGGAGGAAACCGGATTGCCGGTTATCGTAGCCGACGATCCCTTGACCTGCGTGGTACGAGGTTCCGGCAAGGCGTTGGAGAGAGTCGATAAGAAAAGCGCCACCATCTTCACCAACGATTGAGATCCCAACCGCATCTGGACTTGTCTACGGCCGAATCAAACTCCGACGCAATCCGGGAAAGGCGCGTGACGTGATGCCGGTCCCGGTGTTTGGCAGCACTGGAGCGTGGGGTGCCCATCGTGTATCTGCGGTCCGAGCCTAGATGGAACATACCGCCCCACCATTTTTCCGACGCGGGCCCGGCCTGCTCGCCCGCCTTGGCTTCTTTACCCTGCTCTCCGTCATCCTGTTGTATGCCGACGCCCGGTTTCACTATATGGAAGGGATGCGCCGGGTAGTGGCCGTGGTGATTTATCCACTTCATCTACTTGCCGATCTGCCCGGTGCGGCGGCGACGCGCATCGGCAATTTTTTCGTATCGCAGGCGTTCCTGGAACGAGAAAACAAACGGCTGGCGCGGGAAAATTTTATCAGCGCCGGCCAGGTTCACACACAACTTTCGCTTCTCGCTGAAAACCGACAACTGCGTGAGCTGCTGGACATGCGCGCCCGATTCGAAGGCCTGTCCATGGTGGCGGAGATTCTTTTCTTGAGCCGGGATCCCTTTTCCCGCAAGGTGGTTATCGATAAGGGTTCGTCCCAGAACGTCGAAGAGGGGGCCGCGGTGGTCGATGAAATGGGACTGATCGGTCAGGTAAGCCGGGCTTACCCATGGACTGCCGAAGTCGCCCTGATCACCGACCGCGAGCAGATCGTTCCGGTGCAGGTAGTTCGAAACGGTCTGCGTGCCGCTCTTTTCGGGGTAGGACGTGACAACGTGCTGGACCTGCGGTTTCTGCCCGTCAACGTCGATATCGAGAGCGGAGATGTTTTGGTCACCTCTGGAATCGACAGTGTCTACCCACCAGGCTTGCCGGTTGCCGTGGTATCGGACATCGAACGCAATGCGGCGTTTTCCTTTGCACGTATTAACTGCACGCCCTCGGCGGGTCCGGGCAGCAATCGCCAGGTGCTGGTTTTGGCCAGACTCTCTCCCTTGCCGGATTACCCGGAACCGGACGCCCCTGCCCGAGGCAAGGGCCGCAAGGCGAAAAAGGGCGGGTGATGAGAATCTATTTTAGCCGCGGCCCTTCGGAGGAAATTCTGCTGCCGGCCCGACCGGTTTATATCAGTGCGACGCTGTTTGGGGCACTGATACTGAATTTTCTGCCGCTTTCAGGTTGGGGGCTGGCGTTGCGTCCCGATTTCGTCGCATTGATCCTGCTTTACTGGGGAATACATCAACCGCGCAAGTTGGGATTCCTGCCGGCATGGCTGCTTGGGCTGGCGATGGACGTCTCGGCAGGCAGCTTGTTCGGCCAACATGCGCTGGCCTATACGGCGATGATGTTTACCGCGATCGGGCTGCACCGGCGAATCACGATGTTCGATTTGAGGCATCAGATACTGCATGTCCTGGCGATCCTTCTTGCCATGCAGGGCATCGTGCTCGCGGTGCGTTTGGCGAGTGGTGGAGAAGCGTTGGGCGCCTGGTACTTTCTGCCCAGCCTCACCGGGACGGTGATCTGGCCGCTGGTCGATAAGCTGGTGAAAATACCGCTGCGGCCCCGGCCCGATCCGGACCGGGTGTGAAACCCGGCGTAATCGTCTAGATCATGAATCGCACGGTCGAGCTGCGCGACCATCAGCGCGAACTTTATTATTTCCAGCTGCGCCTGGCGCTGGTTGGCGGCGCTGTCGTGACGGCGTTCGCCATCCTGTTTTTGCGGTTCTTTTACGTTCAGGTCATTCAGTACGAGCACTTCCACACGCTCGCCGAACAAAACCGAATCGTCGTGGTGCCGGTGGTCCCCAATCGGGGGCTGATCCTGGATCGCAATGGGGCGGTGCTGGCGCACGATTTTGCGGCCTATACGCTGGAAATCACACCCAAGCTGGTGGACAACGTAGAGCGGGTGATCAACGACCTTTCGGTTTTGGTGGAAATTACTCCAAAGGATCGCAAGCGTTTCCAGAAACTGATCGATGAGGGCCATGACTTCACCAGCGTGCCGATCCGCACCCGCCTCAACGACCTGGAGGTCGCGCGATTCGCGGTCAATCGTTTTCGCTTCCCCGGGGTCAATATCAACGCACGCCTGTTTCGGCACTACCCCAACGGCGCAGTCGGCTCGCACGTAGTTGGCTACATCGGCCGGATCAGCGATGCGGATGTGGAGGTATTGCGCAAACAGGGGGTGGCGTCGAATTACAGCGCCTCCGATTACATCGGAAAGGTTGGCCTCGAGCAATACTACGAAAACGAATTGCGCGGTGTCACCGGGTATGAACAAGTCGAGACCGATGCCAACGGCAAATCGGTTAGAACCTTGCGTAGCGTATTACCCGTGTCCGGCAACAATCTGCGTCTGGCGCTGGACGCCCGCCTGCAGCAGATAGCCGAGCAGGTATTCGGCGATCGACGCGGCTCGCTGGTGGCGATAGAACCTTCCACCGGCGGTGTGCTGGCGCTGGTTTCCAAGCCCGGCTTCGATCCCAATCAATTCGTCGAAGGAATCGATCCGCAACACTGGGAAGCGCTGAATAATTCCGAAGACCATCCGCTGAATAACCGGGCGCTGCAAGGAGTGTATCCGCCCGGGTCCACCTTCAAGCCATTCATGGCGCTGGCGGCATTGGAGCTTGGCAAACGCAAGCCGTCTTTTACCATTCGAGACCCGGGGTACTTTGTATTGGGCGGCGGCGGACATGTGTATCGGGACTGGAAGGCCGGCGGCCACGGGACGGTGGATCTGCACCTGGCGGTGGTGCAGTCGTGCGATACCTATTTTTACGGGTTGGCGCAGGACCTGGGCATCGATGCAATCCACCAGTTTGCGCGGCAGTTCGGAATGGGCAAAGTCACTGGTATCGATATCGAGGGAGAAGTGGGAGGTTTGTTACCTTCGCAAGAGTGGAAACAGCGGCGTTTCGGACAAAAATGGTTCGTGGGTGACACGATTTCGGTCGGCATCGGTCAGGGCTACACTCTGACAACGCCATTGCAACTGGCGTTTGCAACCGCGATCCTGGCCAACGAAGGAAGGGTGTTCCGTCCGCATCTGGTCAAGCAGATTCAACAAAGTCAGACGAATGCGATTACCGTCATCGAACCGGAACCCATCGCCGAAGTCCCATTAAAGAAAGAGTTCATTAAGCTGGTACGCGATGCCATGGTTGATGTGACACGGCCCGGCGGCACGGCCGCGTGGGCGGGCATGGGGGCAAAGTACCTGTTTGCCGGCAAAACCGGCACCGCCCAGGTGATTGGAATGAAAGGCCAGAAATACGATGAAAAAAATATCCCGGAGCGCCATCGAGATCATGCCTTGTTCATTTCGTTTGCGCCGGCCGATAAACCCCAGATTGCCATTGCAGTCCTGGTGGAAAATGGCGGTCATGGCAGCAGTACCGCAGCGCCCATTGCTCGAAAAGTCATCGATTATTATCTTCTGGGGAAGGAGCCCGAAGTAGTGCCCAGTCAGCCGAAGGAACCGGAGGTCGATAATGATTAATCGCTGGCTGATCTATCTAACCAGGCACATCGATCGCTATTTGCTGAGCCTGGTGGCGATATTGCTGCTGATCGGATTGATTACGCTTTACAGCGCCTCGGGCGGCAGTCTGGAACGCGTCGGCGCACAAATGCTCAATATTCTGGTTGCGCTCACGGCCATGTGGATTGCGGCAAGTGTCCCCTTGCACTATCTGTCGCGGATCGCACTGCCCCTGTACGTGATTGGCGTCTTGTTATTGCTGGGGGTGACTCTGGGGGGGGAAGTTGTGAATGGCGCCCGGCGCTGGTTAAATCTGGGTATTACGCGAATCCAGCCCTCCGAGATGATGAAAATCGCCGTGCCGCTGATGCTTGCATGGTATTTCGATCGCTATGAGGCCATTCTGAAGTTCCGCGATTTCGTCATTGGTGGCGCGCTCTTGCTGGTGCCGGTGGGACTGATAGCGAGCCAGCCGGATTTGGGTACTGCCCTGCTGGTCTCCGCAGCGGGCTTCTATGTACTGTTCCTCGCCGGGCTGTCCTGGAGAATCCTGACCGGAATGATTGTTATCGGCGCCGCGAGTCTGCCCTTTGCCTGGTCGATGTTGCACGGCTACCAGAAGCAGCGGATTCTGACCCTGCTTGACCCGTCACAAGACCCACTGGGCGCGGGGTATCACACGATTCAGTCCACCATCGCGCTGGGCTCCGGCGGCATCGTCGGCAAAGGTTGGTTGAACGGCACGCAGGGTCAACTCGATTTCCTCCCCGAGCGCACCACAGATTTTATTTTTGCGGTGTACGCCGAGGAATTCGGTCTGATTGGAAACGCGCTGTTGCTGTTCCTGTTTCTGCTGGTGATTGGCCGCGGTCTGGTGATATCCGCCAACGCACCGACTCTATTTACGCGCCTGCTCGCCGGCGCCGTGACGTTGACGTTTTTCACCTATGCTTTTGTCAACATGGGAATGGTCTGCGGCATATTGCCGGTGGTGGGTGTCCCCCTGCCGCTGATCAGTTATGGCGGCACGTCTTTGGTGACGCTGCTGTTTGGCGTCGGCTTGTTGATGAGCATTCATACCCATCGAAGATTGGTGCAGTCATGATGGCGGGACGAGGGGTGAGGGACGAGGGGCGAGGAATCAAGCGGGTATCTGTTCTGGCATTGATCATCGTCGCGCTGTTGGCGCTTGCGGGGTGCGGCGGTGCGCCGTCAAAGCCGGGGGGCTATTATCTGGATGATGGGCCCGGGCCAAATCCGCCGACTGATCTGGATGCCATTCCCGAACCGGTGCCGACGAGCGAGCCCATCAATCCCAACACCAGTCGCCCTTACACTGTTCTCGGGCGTCGATATATACCACTCCCACAGGCGCATCCCTACAAGCAGCGTGGCGTGGCAAGCTGGTACGGAAAGCGCTACCACGGCCAGAAAACTTCCACGGGAGAAATCTACGACATGTATGCGATGAGTGCCGCCCACACGGTGTTGCCATTGCCGAGTTACGCCCGAGTTACCAATGTGGCCACCGGCAAGTCGGTGGTGGTTCGGATCAACGACCGCGGCCCGTTTCACGACGAGCGTCTGATCGATCTGTCATACGCCGCCGCTCATAGAATAGGAATCATCGGCACCGGCAGCGCGCTCGTGGAAGTCGAAACCCTTTTGCCGGGCGCTGCCGGTGCCGCTCCGCAATCTTCACCCGCCACCTCGCTTGATGTGGCGGAACCTGTCCCGCAAGGCGGTGTTTTCGTGCAGCTCGGCGCGTTCACGATCACCGATAATGCCGAGGCCTTCGTCGAGCGCCTGCGCCGCGAGCAGACATGGCTGGCGGCATCGCTGCGTGTGGTCCACGGCGAAAACGTCCACAAGGTGCAATCCGGACCTTATGCCACGCGCCAGGAAGCCATGGCGATCATCGAACGCGCCAGACAGGCTGGCATGGAAGCCTTCACCATCGATCCCTGAGAGCACTCGACAGCCCCATGCGTACCCTGATCTGCGGTTCAATCGCCTACGACACCATCATGGTGTTTCGCGATCGCTTCAAGAATCATATTCTGGCCGACCAACTGCATATATTAAACGTTGCCTTTCTGGTGCCTGACATGCGCCGCGAATTCGGCGGCTGCGCTGGCAATATTGCGTATAGCTTGAAAATGCTGGGAGGCGATCCGCTGATCATGGCAGCGGTGGGAGAGGACTGGCAGCCCTATGCCTACCGCATGGATAAATTGCGGCTATCGCAGGCGCATGTCAGGACAATTCCCGATGCTTTTACCGCTCAGGCCTTTATTACCACCGACCTGGATGACAACCAGATCACCGCATTCCATCCGGGGGCGATGAATTTTTCCCATCAAAATCACGTCACCGATGCCAAGGATGTGGGCCTGGGCATCGTGGCGCCGGATGGCCGGGAGGGCATGTTGCAGCATGCCCGGGAATTCGATGAGGCGGGCATTGCCTTCGTGTTCGATCCCGGACAAGGCCTGCCCATGTTCAACGGCGAAGAACTGCGCGGCTTTATTGATCGGGCAAGTTATGTGGCGGTCAATGACTACGAAGCGAAACTGCTGCAGGAGCGCTGTGGCATGACGGTCGAAGAAATTTCCAAACAGGTGAAAGCCGTCGTTGTGACTCAAGGCGCACAAGGCTCGCTTATCGTGGTGAACGGGAAAAGCGAAGTTATTCCCAGTGTCAAACCGGCGCAGGTGCTGGACCCAACCGGGTGTGGAGACGCCTACCGGGCCGGGTTGCTCTACGGCATCGCCAACAATCTGGACTGGGCGACCACCGGCCGCCTGGCCTCGTTGCTGGGCTCGCTGAAAATCGCCCAGCGGGGGGCGCAAAATCATCTATTCACTCGCGACGAACTCGAAACCCGGTTTAAGGACGCATTTGACCGGGAAATGTGAACGGGCAGCGCGGTATCCGAACGACCGAACTCCCGCTGTTATTCGGCTGTATCGCACCTTCCGCCTGCTTCTGACTTTGGTGTCCGGTGTCGCGTTAGTGGCGATGCTTTTTCCCTTGCATAGCCCTGCGCGGCGCAAGCTTGCGATTGGCCGGTGGTCGGCGCGTGTGCTGGCCGCGCTCAATATCGAGACCCGCATCCGGGGGGCGCTACCAGATGTCAGGCGGCCCGCGGTATTGATTGCCAACCATGTTTCCTGGCTGGACATTCAGCTCATCCATGCTGTCTGGCAAGTGCGGTTTGTCGCCAAGTCCGAAGTGCGCCGCTGGCCGGTGATCGGATGGCTCGCGGCCCGCAGCGGAACCCTGTTCATCCAACGCGGCCGCAGCCGGCATGCGGCGCGAATCAATCGCGCAATCCATGTGGTCTTCGAGGCAGGTGACGCGATCGGGATTTTCCCGGAGGGCACCACGTCCGACGGCACCCAGGTCAATCGATTTCATGCCTCGCTGCTGCAACCGGCGATTGATGAAAAGGCGCTCATTTTTCCTGTGGCGGTGCGTTATCTGGATCGGCACAAGCGGATCAACATCAATGCCAGTTACGTCGGTGACACCTCCTTGCTGGACTCGATGCGCACCATACTTGCCGAACCCAAGATCGTCGCGGAGCTGATTTTTCTGCCGGCGATTGATACCGAGGGCAAAAGTCGCCGCGACCTGGCGGCGGAGACGCGCGCCGCTATTGTCGCAGCGCTGGACTTTCCGGCACCCTGAGATGGACGGGATGGCTCAGGTCGTGCAGGCAACCTGAAAAATCCTTCGGTCCTCCAGGCGCACTGCCGACAATTCTCTTCCCCAGAAGCAGCCGGAATCGAGCGCCAGCAGGTTTTCTTCGGCTCGTAGCCCCAGTGCCGACCAATGACCACAGACGATAGTGACGTTGCTGCTGCGGCGACCAGGAATCGCAAACCAGGGCAGGTAACTTTCCGGGATATCGCTCAGTTCGCCCTTGTGGCTGAATTCCATTTGACCATCGGCGGTGCAGATGCGCAGCCGAGTCATGGCGTTGACGATTACCCTGAGGCGATTATTCCCGGTCAGCTCATCGCTCCAGCGATCGGGTTGATTGCCGTACAGATTTTCCATCAAAGCCGGGTAACGCGGGCCACGCAAGGCTTGTTCGACTTCCCCGGCCAATTCCAGCGCTCGTTCCACGTCCCACGCCGGCAATAAACCGGCATGCACCATTACATAATCATCGTCCAAGTGTATCAACGGCCGTTGCCGCAGCCATTCCAGCAGGGGTTCGCGATCGGGTGCGGAAAGTATCTCATCCAGGGTGTCGCCCTTGTGTTGCTGCGAAAACCGCAGGGCAACTTTCAGCAAATGCAGGTCGTGATTACCGAGCACACAGACGGCCCGGTCTCCCAGCGATTTCACGAAACGCAAAACGGCCAGCGAGTGAGGGCCACGGTTAACCAGATCCCCTACAAACCACAGGCGATCTCGCGCTGGGTTAAAAGCAATTTGGTTCAGCAGGCGTTCAAGAGCGGAAAAACAGCCTTGCAAATCGCCGATCGCATAGGTTGCCATGATTCGGAAGAATTATCCGGCGCAGGATCGACCGCCAATAAAAAAGGCGCAGTCGCCCGCGCCCTTTTGCAACACTGGCAGGCGCACCGTCAAAGGCTGCCGCCCGATTTGTTGCCCATGAATATCACCGCCCGTTCGACTTCCGAATCGGTCAACGCGGCATTGCCGCCGCGAGGCGGCATCTGGCGGAGGCCCTTGATCGCATTGCTCACCAAGGTTTTCTTGCCTTGCGCAAGTCGCGTTTTCCAGACGCCGGCATCACCGAATTTCGGCGCGCCCAACACGCCTGGCCCATGACAAGCGACGCAGGCGGAGTTATAGACTTCTTCTCCGCCGCGGGAGCCGGGTGCACTGGTGGATTGCTCAACAAGTACTTCCCCCACCGGCTTGAGACGCTGCGCGACTGCGGCCTCGGACATCGCAGCACTTTTGGGGTCGATTTTCATGCCCCCGGTGACGGATTTGGCAATCATAACGATGCCCAATACGGGAACCAGAAACGACAGGACTACAACAACGATCAGCTGCTGAGGCGTTTTGATCGGCGAGGAATGTTCCTCGACATGTGCGTCGGCCATAAGAATTCCCATTGGGGTCTGGTTTTGGAAGGCGCGCATTATAGGCCATCGGGCCAAGTGAAAAAAGCTGGACATGGACGGCACCGCACCTTTCCCCGTAAACTAGGCGCCCAGTGCGTCCGTAGCTCAGCTGGATAGAGTGTCGGCCTCCGAAGCCGAAGGTCGTGGGTTCGACTCCCGCCGGGCGCGCCATCGAATCTAGACCTTCCGAAGCACTCCGATTTCCTCGCAAGCGCAAAATTATCCCGGCCCCCAGTAGCGGCGGAAGGCCGGTGCCAGTAATATTCCCGGTTCCGGAAGGATTTTGCCGGGCAATAAAAATTCCAACGAACCATCACAACGGAAAAACCATGCTTAGCAGAATTCTCGCGGCCTGCGCCGCCGCGCTGTGGATTGCCGGGCCGGCGCTCGCGGCCGACAAAATCAAAATCGGATTCCTGAGCACGCTGTCCGGCCCCTCGGCCGCGATCGGGCTGGATATCCGCGATGCCTTTGAACTGTTTATCGAACAAAGCGGAGGCAAGCTTGGCGGGCTTCCAGTTGAAACCGTATTCGGGGACGATCAGCAAAACGCCGATACCGGGAAACAGCTGGTCGAACGTATGCTCAAGCGCGACCGGGTCGATTTTGTCACCGGCATCGTTTTTTCGAACGTCATGGTCGCGGTGGCGCCCGCGGTGTTCGAGGCGCAGACCTTTCTGGTCAGCGCCAATTCGACCCCTTCGCTTTTTTCCGGCGAGGGCTGCAGCCCGTGGTTTTTCAGCGTTTCCTGGCAAAACGATGGCGCCCATGAGGCCGCCGGGAAATACATCGCCGATAAGGGCTACGGCAGCGTGGTGTTGATCGCACCCAATTATCCGGCCGGCAAGGACGCGGTGGCCGGGTTCAAGCGTTTTTACAAAGGCACCATCAACGATGAAATCTACTCGAAGCTGGGTCAACTCGACTACGCCGCGGAAATCGCCCAGATTCGCGCGGCGAAACCGCAGGCGGTATACGCCTTCCTGCCCGGAGGAATGGGGATCAATTTTATCAAGCAGTATGTTGCCGCCGGCTTGAATCGGCAGATGATACTGGTGGGCCCGGGTTTCACGGCCGACGAAGACATTATCAAAGCCGTGGGCGAGCCCATGGTCGGCATGTTCAATACTTCGCAGTGGGCGGCAGATCTCGATAACCCGCAGAACAAGCGATTTGTCGCGGATTTCCAGAAGAAGTATCAGCGACTGCCGACTGTTTACGCCTCTCAAGGTTATGACGCCGCGCAAAGCATCGATGCCGGGGTGCGCGAGGTGAAAGGCAAAATCGAGGACAAGGACACATTGCGCAAGGCCTTGCGCATGGCGAAATTCAAGTCGGTGCGTGGCGACTTCAAATTCAACGTCAACCAGATACCGATTCAGAACTACTATTTGCGTGAGGTCGTGAAAGAACCGGGTGGCCGTATCACCAACAAGCTCATTGGCACGGTATTGACCGCTCACCCCGATGCCTATGCGGCATCCTGCAAAATGAAGTAGTCAGGCACAAGCGTACCGGGCCGATCCGACGCGCCTGCCGCCCTTGGACTGCCTGCGGAAATTTTCCCAATATGGACTGGATTCTCCTGCTAGAGCAGAGCCTCAATGGCCTGCAATTCGGGCTGATGTTGTTCCTGCTCGCCGCAGGTCTGACGCTGGTGTTCGGCATCATGGATACTATCAATCTTGCCCACGGCTCGCTCTACATGGTGGGCGCCTACCTGGCGGCCACTTTATATCCTCTCACCGATTCCTTTGTCCTGGCGGTTCTGATATCGATGGCCGGCACCGCGCTGGTGGGCGTGCTGATGGAAGTGGCGGTGATGCGCCGCGTGTATCAGCGCGACCATCTTTCCCAGGTGCTGGCGACATTTGCGCTGTTGCTGATATCCAATGAAGTGGTCAGGCTGATTTTTGGGCCTCAGGCATTGATGCTCAATACCCCGGCGGCACTTTCCGGACCGGTGGAGCTGTTGCCGGGATTTACTTATCCGTCTTACCGACTGTTGATTATTGCGGTGGGACTTGCGGTGGCGCTCGCTTTGTACGGCTTGGTGGTGCACACCCGGGCGGGCATGTGGGTGCGGGCAGGCGCCTCGAACCGTCAAATGGCGATGGCCATGGGGGTGAACGTACAAGGTCTTTTTACCGGCGTGTTTGCCGTCGGGGCGGCGCTCTCCGCTTTGGCCGGGGCGATGCTCGGACCCCTGCTGGCTGTCCAGGTCGGGATGGGGGAAAGTATTCTGATTCTGGCCTTTGTGGTGATTGTTATCGGTGGAATTGGCTCGATCCGTGGAGCTTTTGCCGGCGCATTGCTGGTCGGTATGGTGGATACGCTTGGCCGCTCGCTCCTGCCAATGTTGCTGCGACTGGTTCTGCCTCCCTCCGCGGCCGCCAGTCTCGGGCCCTCGCTGGCGTCGATTCTGATTTATGTGCTGATGGCCGCCGTGTTGTTTTGGCGGCCGCAGGGGTTGTTTTCGGCGCGCGGCTGATGAGCATCCGTCTCGATCACGGCCTGAATCCTGGCGTGGCCCTTGGGGTGCTTGCCGCGCTGGCTGCTCTGCCATGGCTGGCTCAGGTAATCGACCAACCGTTTTACATCGTGCTGGCAACGCGCATTCTGATTTTTGCGCTGGTGGCAAGCAGCCTGAATCTGCTGGTGGGATTCGGCGGCATGGTCAGTTTCGGGCATGCGGCGTTTTTCGGCGGCGGGGCCTATGTGGTAGGCATTCTGGCGCAGCACGGGGTGACCTCGGCATGGATAAGCTGGACTGCGGCCATGGTGTTTGCGGCGGCGGCGGCCTGGATCATCGGCGCCATCAGCCTGCGAACGCGCGGCGTGTACTTCATCATGATCACGCTGGCGTTTGCCCAGATGATGTTCTACGTGTTTGTGTCCCTGAAAGCCTATGGCGGCGACGAGGGCCTGCCGATCGCGATGCGTTCGTCCGTAGGTTTGGGGATGAGTCTGAAATCCGACATGATTTTCTATTACCTGGTGTTGTGCCTCGTTGCCGCGGGCTTTTATTTCCTGGCTCGTTTGATCAACGCGCGATTCGGCCATGTGCTGCAGGGTATTCGCGAAAACGAAACCCGCATGGAGGCCATGGGTTACCCGGTGTTCCGTTACAAACTGGCGGCGTTTGTGATTGCCGGAGCCCTGGCGGGACTGGGCGGTGCGCTGCTGGCCAATCAAAATCTTCTGGCCAGCCCCAATCTGCTGCAATGGACCCAGTCTGGGATGTTGTTGATCATGGTGATTCTTGGCGGTGTCGGATTTTTGTATGGCGGGGCAATCGGTGCGGCCGTCATGCTGCTTCTGGAAGAAGTGTTGTCGAGTTACACCATTTATTGGCAGTTGGGTGTGGGTGTGGTGTTGTTGCTTGTGGTGTTGTTCGCGCCTCGCGGGTTGGCGGGTTTGTTTCGCGGAAAAGCCGAAGGGAACGGCCCATGCTGAAGCTTAACGGTGTGGTGAAACGCTTCGGCGGCCTGGCGGCCACCGATGGCGCCAATCTGGAAGTAAGTGGCGGAGAAATTCACGCTTTGATTGGTCCCAATGGCGCGGGCAAAACCACTTTGGTCCACCAGATATCCGGCTTGTTGCGCCCCGATTCCGGGACCGTCTATTTTGACGGTGCCGATGTGACGTTGTTGTCGATGCATGAGCGAGTACTGCGGGGACTGGCTCGATCTTTCCAGGTCACCAGCATCTTTCCCCGGCTCAGTGCGCTCGACAATGCTCTGCTCGCTTCACAAGCGGGCATGGGCAGCAGTTTTCGCTTCTGGACGCCGATTCGGGCGGAAAATAAACTTGTCGAAAAGGCGCGGGCGGTGCTGGACCGTGTGGGGCTTCTTGAGCGCGCTTACCAAGCCGCCGGTGCGTTGGCCCATGGCGAACAGCGCCGGCTCGAAATGGGGCTGTCCCTGGCAACGCAGCCGAAATTATTGTTGCTCGACGAACCGCTGGCCGGCATGAGTCCGGACGAATCCCGGCAGATGGTCGAGTTGATATCCGATCTCAAATCGACAGCAACCTTGTTACTCGTTGAGCACGACATGCAGGCAGTGTTCCGGCTTGCGGACCGAGTATCCGTGATGGTGTCGGGGCGTATTGTTGCCACCGGCACGCCGCAGGAAATTCGTGCCAACGAGGAAGTCCGTGTTGCCTATCTTGGCGACCAGGCCGAGGCATGAAAGAGTTGCTGCAAGTACAAGGTCTCGATGCCGGTTACGGCGCAAGTCAGGTATTGTTCGGCACGGACCTTTGCATTCGTGCTGGAGAAGTTGGCACCTTGCTGGGCCGCAATGGCATGGGCAAATCCACCTTGCTACGCGCGTTATTCGGTTTCATTCCCGCTGTGGCTGGCTCGGTAATTTTCGATGGCGAACCGCTCGCTAACCTCGCCACGGATCGCATTGCGCGCCGCGGCCTGGCGCTGGTTCCCGAAGGCCGGCAGATTTTCCCCAACCTGAGCGTCGAGGAAAACCTGGCCGCCTTTGCGTTCGACCGACACCGCGCGGCCAAGCCGTGGACCCTTGCCCGCATCTACGAATTGTTTCCGCGGCTGCGGGAACGCCGGGCAAATCTCGGCAATCAACTCTCGGGAGGGGAGCAGCAGATGCTCGCCATCGGCCGGGCGTTGATGACCAATCCCCGCCTGCTGGTGCTCGACGAAGCCACCGAAGGTCTGGCGCCGCTGGTGCGCGAGGAAATCTGGCGCTGCCTGGCGGCGCTGCGCGCGACGGGGCAGACTATTCTGGTCATCGACAAGTATGTCGAACGCTTGATCAAACTCGCCGACCATCACACTATTCTCGAGCGGGGCCGTGTGGTCTGGCATGGAAGCTCCGAAGAGCTTGGGCGCGATCACGGACTTTGGCATAGGTACCTCGGCATATGACAACCCGGACGATTAACAACGGGAAATAAATTGTCGAAGTCGCTGCTAATGAATCTGAAAAGCGCACCACAGAGACACGGAAGCACGGAGAAGAACAATATTTCGATCGTTTCTCGTGCCAGCAGTATTCAACTTTTTGGCGAGTGCAAGGGTAGATGCGACAATTTGTTTTTCTCCGTGTTCTCAGTGTCTCTGTGGTTCAACCGTTTTTTCTAGGATGAAAAATTGCCAGCGAGCGAAAAGGTGAAAAGCATGCTGCAAGAATCGATTCCGGATATTTCAAAACTGGTCGAACCCGACCGGGTGCGCAAGGAGGCGTATACCGACGCGCGCATTTTCGAACTGGAAATGGCGCGCATCCATGAGCGAGTCTGGATCTACTGCGGCCACGAAACGCAGGTGCCAAAGGCCGGCGACTATTACACTGTGCAGATCGGCCGCCAGCCCATGATCATGGTGCGAGGCGCGGACGGCAAGGTGCGTGTTTTGTATAACCGTTGTCCGCATCGGGGCGCGATGTTGTGCGGCGACAGCCATGGCAATACCGGTGAATTTTTTCGCTGCTCCTATCATTCCTGGACTTTTTATCACGATGGGTCATTGCGCAATATTCCCATGATGGAGTCCGGTTACGCGGGCACCCGCTGGGGCCGCGACAATCCGGATTGCCGGGTGAAGCCGGCCGCCAGAGTGGAAAGCTATCGGGGGTTCGTGTTTGCCAGCTTGGCCGCCGACGGGCCGTCGCTGACCGATTTTCTCGGCGAATCCCGCGTAGCCTTCGACGACATGTGCGACCGGGCTCCGGAGGGCGAAGTCGAAGTGGTGCCGACTTGTTTTCGGGTGATCCAGAATTCCAATTGGAAGCTGTTTTTGGAAAATCAGCTGGACGCTCTGCACCCTTCAGTTACGCACCAATCCACCGGGCGCGCCGCGCGCGAGGTCGAGCTGCAAATCGAAAAAAAGACCGGCAAGGCGCCACTTTCCTATCACATGCTCTCCGCCTTCGCGACCGTCACCATCGACAAGTGGGACAATTTCCAGACCCTCAACTACGCCAACGGGCACTGCATCCTTAGCGGTTACATGGGTCTGCGTCCCAGCGACCCCGACACGCTGGAATACGAGAGCGTGTTGCAAAAGGCCTACGGAAAAAAGCGCGCGGAAGAAATTCTCGGCGTGAATATTCACCATGTCCTGCTCTATCCGGGACTGTCGGTGCAATCCCCTCTGCAGCAGTTGCGGGCGGTGCGTCCACTGTCCGTGGACAAGACGCTCACCGAGATCTGGCATTTCCGCCTGAAGGGCGCGCCTGAGCCGATCTACCGCCGTGCGCTTGCCTACTACAACCTGGTGAATTCCCCTTCGACGCTAATCAATGCAGATGATTTGGAGAATTTCTGGAAATGCCACCAGGGGCTTTCGTCCGACGGCGGGGACTGGGTGAGTTTTCATCGCCACCATGGGAGCGATCTGCAAAAAAATGGTCACGTGGAAACTGCCCCGGAAATGGGCACATCGGAGGCGCCGATGCGAAACCAGATGAAAGCCTGGGCGCAGTTCATGGCGGCGGAGCGCTGACATGACGGATAAGGAAACAATTCGTCCACCGCGCTCTCACCGCAGAGGACGCAAAGGACGTGGAGGAAAATCATCTTGAAAAGTAAGGGGTCGAAAACTCCGATGATTGCAAAAGGCAAGAAAACGGCGAAGAAAGCACTGCCGTCGCGGAAAACGGCACCTGCCATCAAAACCCCGGGAAGCGGAGCAACTGGCAGTGACGTCCAGCACGAAGTGGAGCAATTCCTGTATCGCCAGGCCGAGTTGCTCGACTCGAAGCGCTGGCAAGACTACATCGACTTGTTTTCCGACGACGGCATCTACTGGATGCCGGCCGACCCGGCCCACACCACATGGGATGGCGTGCCGTCTATTTTTGCGGAAGACAAAAACTTGATGACTGTGCGCATGAACCGGGTGCTGCACCCCGATGCCTGGTCGCAGCGACCTCTGTGGGGCACCAATCACATTGTTTCCAATGTGATCATCGAGAAGAACCAAGCGGGAAGTATCGTGGTGCGCTCGCGATTCCACATGATGGAGCTGAGGCGGGACAACGTCCGGCATTTCGCTGGGTCCTATGTCCACCATCTGAAGCGTGCCCGGGACGGCTTTCGCGTTGTGCTGCAAAGGGTGGACATGACCAATGCCCAGGCGACGTTCGATTACGTGCTGCAAGTCTGGGTCTGAGTTGTACGGCAGACACATTCCGAACAAGGCACCCGGCTCATGAGCGAGGGTTCCGGGCTTGGAGCCTTGTTCGTGAGCAGCTTTCTCGCCGCGACCCTGCTGCCCGGCGGTTCCGAGGTGGTCTTTCTTGGAGTGCTGATGAGCGGCACAAGCACCCTTTGGCCCGCGTTGGCAGTGGCCACTCTGGGTAATACGTTAGGGGGGATGAGTTCTTACTTGATAGGGCGGCTCGTGCCTCTAAAAAAAGCGATTGCGGTGCGCCCCTTGGAATGGCTGCGGCACTGGGGTTCGCCGATTCTGCTGCTTTCGTGGGCGCCGCTGATTGGAGATCCTTTGTGTCTGGCAGCAGGGTGGTTGCGGCTCAATGCGGGCTGGGTTTTGTTGTTTATTGCGACGGGGAAATTGGGAAGGTATCTGGTGCTTGGGTTAGTTGCGCAATAATGAGGTCGACCAAACATGACGAACACTTGCGTATTTTGCGATTCCGCCGGGGGTGAAGTGCTTTGGGATGACGGGTTTGCGCGAGTGATCCTGGTAGGCGATGCCGATCATCCAGGGTACTGCAGGGTTATCTTGAACGCTCACAAGAAGGAAATGACCGATCTGACGAAGGCGGATCGCGCCAGACTGATGAAAGCGGTGTTCACTGTTGAACAGTTGCTTCTGGAACTGCTGCGGCCCGACAAGATCAATCTTGCCAGCTTTGGCAACATGGTTCCGCACTTGCACTGGCATGTGATTCCGCGTTTTGGCGATGACCCGCATTTCCCCAATCCGGTCTTCGGGAAAAAATTGCGCGAAGGCGCGCGCAGCCTGCCCGCGGGGTTTTCCCGGACGATGCGCCAACGCTTGTCGGGATTATCAGGCTGACTGGGCGGCTTCCGTGTGGCCGGCGAGCCGCCGGGTGTCGGGGAAAACCACCGTGAACAGGCTACCCTGCCCCGGCTCGCTTTGAATATCCAGGTGGGCATGGTGGCGGTTGAGAACGTGTTTGACGATGGCAAGACCCAGCCCCGTGCCGCCGGTTTCGCGCGAGCGGCTGCGGTCGACTCGATAGAATCGTTCGGTCAGGCGGTCAATGTGTTGCGGCTCGATCCCGATGCCGCTATCGCGCACGCTGAATACCGGGTGGCCATTGCGGATTTGCCACTGGATTTCGATCTCGCCCTGTTCCAGGGTATAACGAATCGCGTTGCTCACCAGGTTGCCAAACGCACTGCGCAATTCCTCGGCGCTACCCTTCAGCCCGTCCTGGGTGTCAATCTTGAGTCGGATTTTATGCCGGCCGGCGGATAAGGCGAGGGCTTCCTGGTGAATTCCGCGCAGCAGTTCCGGCACATCGACATCTTCCTCCCGCAGCGGATTGTGCGCACCTTCGAGTCTGGAAAGGGTTAGCAAGTCCTCGACCAGACGGGTCATGCGATCGGTCTGTTGCATCATGAGTTTGATCGAACGCCGCGCCATGTCGGCATCCAGCGTATCCATGTCGTCGAGTGTTTCGAGAAAACCGCCCACCACCGTGAGCGGTGTGCGTAATTCGTGCGAGACATTGGCGACAAAATCCCGGCGCGTGGTTTCCAGCTTTTCCCAACGCGTGATATCGCGCCCCAGCAGCAATTTCTGCTGGTCGCCATAGGGAACGAGCTGAATCGAAAGTATAAAGTCACCTCGGCTGCGGGAGAATCTCAAGGTGACCGTTTCGCCCACTTCGCCCGCCGCAATATGCTCGACAAATTGCGGCTGTCGCAGGATGTTCGTGATCTGCGCCCCCTGGTCGCGTTTATTGTCCAGACCAAAATATTCTTCCGCCTTGGGGTTGCACCATTGCACATGACCTCCCTCGTCAAGAATGACCACCGCGTCGGGGAGCGCCGCGCCGGCCATCTCGAAGCGCTGCAAGGCCCGGTTCAATTCGCTTTCCGTCATCCTTTGACGTCTGAGCATGCGCAGGATCTGGGAAAACACATATTCCCAGGCGCCGGACCCAACGGGCACATGCTCCAGACGGGGCGCCTGCAGCCAGCGGAAAAGAGACGCCAGGTTTTTCAGATGATGCAGGAGAAGTACGACCAACAGGACACACAGGACAAACAGGGCTGGGCCGGTACCGAGCGGTAACCAGACAAGGAATGCAATGGCTCCAGCCAGAAAGACAGAGGAGAGAGGTCGCCCCCGCATAAACTTCAAGCGTCCTGCCCGAGGAAGATGTCGGGCGCAATTATGTCAGATATGCTCTTGCCGGATGTCGGCAAGGCATTCAATTGGTGGACATGCGATACCCGGTGCCGCGTACCGTTTGTACCAGGCTGTCCAACTGGCTGGGCTCCAGTGCCTTGCGCAGACGGCGGATGTGGACATCAACCGTGCGTTCTTCCACGAAGACATGATCACCCCACACCTGGTCGAGCAATTGGGCGCGGGAATGCACGCGCTCGGGATGGGTCATCAGGAAATGCAGCAGGCGGAATTCGGTTGGCCCAAGCGCGATGGATTCGCCCCCGCCGGTAATCCGATGGCTGGCGGGATCGAGCTGCAATCCACCCAGTTGGACGAGGTCGTCGGTCATCTGCGGGGCCCGCCTGCGCAGCACAGCCTTAATTCGCGCGGTGAGCTCGCGCGGCGAAAACGGTTTGGTGATGTAATCGTCCGCGCCGGTATCCAGGCCTTGCAGTTTGTCTTGTTCGTCGGTGCGGGCAGTGAGCATGATGATCGGCACGGTCCGGGTGCGTTTGTCCGCTCGCAGGCGGCGCGCCAGTTCAATGCCGGACAGGCCCGGCAGCATCCAGTCGAGAAGGACAAGATCGGGCAGGGCGCTTTGCACGAGTTTGAGCGCGTGCTCGGCATTGTCGGCGCGAAGCGCCTGGTGTCCGGCCTGTTTCAGGTTAAAGGCGATAAGCTCCTGGATTGCCGGTTCGTCTTCGACTACTAGGATAGTGGCGGCCATTGAGCAAGGATTCGGTAGGATGTCGAGTGCTTGCAATACTATGACGCAATTGTTACAAAGGGGTGACAGTAATTATGACAGCCGCCGTGTGTGACCAGGCCGGGAATGGGCGTATTCCCGGGGGTCGTATCCGATCGAAGAACCGCGAGAATCAGCGAATATAGCCGTGGCCGGACTTAAACCGGGCGATCCTCGCCCGACAGAAATACGACTCCTTCAGAAATCCCGCGTGCTCGAAATCAGCTTCGACGACGCTCGGGAATTCCGTTTTCCTTTCGAGTTCTTGCGAGTCTATTCGCCCTCCGCGGAAGTACGCGGGCACAGTGCCGGGCAGGAAGTGTTGCAGACCGGCAAGCGCGATGTCGAGGTTATCGAGCTGGAACCGGTAGGCAACTACGCGATCCGGCCGCGTTTCAGCGATGGCCACGACACCGGCCTTTATTCCTGGGATTATCTCTACGAACTGGGCAAGAACCAGGATGATTTATGGCGCCGTTACCTGGAAAAAATGCAAAAAGCCGGGGCCACCCGCGATGCCGGCGGGGAGAATGTCCCTGTGACCGATGCGGTCAAGCCTGGCTGGAAAAAAATCTGAGCACCGTCATGCCCATGGAAAACAAGACCGAGGAAAACAAGACCACTGATTTCGGTTTTCAAGAAGTGCCGGAGCAGGAAAAGGCCCGCAAGGTGGACGGTGTGTTCCGCTCGGTGGCGGCACACTACGATTTGATGAATGACGTGATGTCGGCGGGCCTGCACAGGGCCTGGAAGCGATTTGCCATCGCCATGAGTGGCGTACGCGAAGGGGGCCGGGTGCTGGACGTGGCTGGCGGCACCGGCGACTTGGCGGCATTGATGTGGTCGCGGGTCGGGTCGGCTGGAGAGGTCTGGCTCACCGATATCAATGCAGCCATGCTCTCGCGAGGCCGCGATCGCCTGTTGGATCAAGGCCGGGTGACGCCTGCCGTGCGATGCGACGCGGAGCACCAGCCCTTTCCAGACAATTATTTCGACTGCGTCATCGTGGGCTTTGGCTTGCGCAACATGACGCACAAGCAGCAGGCGCTGGCGCAGATGTACCGAGTCCTGAGGCCCGGCGGCAAAATGCTGGTGCTGGAATTTTCCCAGGTCTGGGAGCCGTTACGCCCGATCTACGATGCCTATTCGTTCAAGACATTGCCGGCGCTGGGAAAACTCATCGCCAAGGATGCCGACAGCTACCGATATCTTGCCGAGTCGATTCGCAAACATCCGGGGCCCGAGGAATTGAAAACAATGATGGAGCAGGCGGGCTGCGAAAATGTCGAGTACTACCGTTTGAGTGCAGGGGTCGTGGCGTTACACGTCGGGTGTAAGTTCTAGATGCTGTCACAGGCCTTTAGCGCATTCTCCAACCACCTGCTTGACCCCGCGCCGTGGGCGGCTCAAAAACTGGCGGCGCATGCCGGCAAATGCGCCCGATTCCAATTTTTGAATCTGCATATCGAGGTGCAAGTTCGCGACAACGGTGCACTGGAAGCGGTTTCCGGCGAGGTGTCGCCCGCGGTTTGCTTTCGCTTGACGCCGGCCACGCTAATGGAAATTCTCGCCGACCGGAAGGCGGCCTGGAAGAACGTGGTAGTGGAAGGCGATAGCGATTTTGCCCAGGCCATTGTCCAGGTGATGGGCCATCTGCGATGGGATTACGAAGAGGACCTGAGCCGCGTGGTGGGCGATATCGCCGCGCATCGAATGGCCCAAGCCGGTCGCTCTTTGGCCCATTGGCCACGGGAGGCCGCCGGCAATGTTGCCGCTGGCGCCGCGGAATACTTGAGCGAGGAAATTCACCTGCTGGTGACCCCTCTCGATGCCCGGCAATTCGGGATTGACGTCGATGAATTGCGGGAGGCGGTCGAACGCCTCGACCAACGCATAGAGTTGCTCCGGCAGACGGCGAACCGGCCCGAATAGCCATGCATCTATTGCGGCTGCTGAAAATACTGCGGGTGTCCCTGCGCTTTGGGCTGGACGAATTTTTCCTTGGCCACGAGCGCGTACGCGGGCTGCGCACCGTGCTATCCGTGCTGTTGTTCTGGCGCCGGCTGGGGCGTCCGCGGGGCGAAAGGCTGCGTCTGGCGTTGGAGACATTGGGACCTATATTCGTCAAGTTCGGTCAAGTCCTCTCCACCCGCCGCGACCTGATTCCCCTCGACATCGCCGACGAACTGGCGAAACTGCAAGATCAGGTTCCGCCGTTTCCGGCCGAGCAGGTGTACGTGGCACTTGCGCACGCGTACGGAAAACCCGCGGAGCAAGTCTTTGAGCGGTTCGACCCGGTTGCCATCGCCAGCGCCTCCGTGGCTCAGGTCCATTTTGCGACCCTGCCCGGCGGGCGCGAGGTGGCCGTCAAGATTCTGCGGCCGAAAATCGGGCGAGTGATTGTCGAAGATATTGCCCTGCTGGACGTGGCGGCGGGTCTGCTGGAGCGCTTATGGCGCGATGGCCGGCGGCTCAAGCCCAGGCAAGTGGTGGCGGAATTCGAAAGGCATCTTGGCGATGAATTGGATCTGCTGCGGGAAGCCGCCAACGCCAGCCAATTGCGGCGCAATTTCGCCGGTTCGCCCTTGCTCAGGGTTCCGGAAATTTTCTGGGATTTCTGTGCCACCGAGGTCATGGTGATGGAAAGAATGCCCGGCATTCCGATAAGCCAGGTTGATGCCTTGCGCAGCCAGGGGGTGGATATATCAAAGCTGGCACGGGCCGGCGTTGAGATATTTTTTACCCAGGTATTTCGCGATGGTTTTTTCCATGCCGACATGCATCCCGGCAATATTTTTGTTGATGCCGACGGGCGTTATATCGCGCTGGACTTCGGCATCATGGGAACCCTGAACGACACGGACAAGAATTACCTGGCGCGCAATTTTCTGGCTTTCTTTCAACGCGACTACCGGCGGGTAGCGCAAATTCACCTCGAATCGGGCTGGATTCCGGCGCAGACCCGGGTCGATGAATTCGAAACCGCCATCCGGGCGGTGTGCGAGCCGATATTTGATCGACCGCTGCGGGAAATTTCCTTCGGCAAGGTGCTGCTGCGCCTGTTTCAGACCTCCCGCCGCTTCAACGTCGAAATTCAGCCGCAATTGGTATTGCTGCAAAAAACGCTGCTTAACATCGAGGGACTCGGCCGCGATCTGGATCCGGATCTGGATCTTTGGAAAACCGCCAAGCCTTATCTGGAACGCTGGATGTCCGAGCAAGTCGGCTGGCGCGGCCTGCTGCGTCACCTGAAAGCCGAAGCGCCTCAGTGGGGGGTGTTGTTGCCGCAACTTCCCCGATTGCTGCACCAGCGTCTGGCCGGGCAGGCGGCGGATGGCCTTCCCACCGCAGTGGTGTCCTTGGCCCGATCACAGCGGCAACAAAACCGCTTGCTGGCGGCAATATTACTGGTATTGCTCGCGATTCTCGTCGTCCAGACGCTTCCCTAGTCCTTTTGCGCCGGGGGGTGTGTCTCGGCGCTGTCATATTTCAGTTATAAGTCAGTCATTTTCTTGTCACATTCCGGTCTCAGACTGCGATCCCATTGAGGTGGCGGGCATCCGGCCTGCAACGTCCTCGTTGAGAACTTTGCCCGGCGATAAGCGGGCGCACAGCTTTCTAACCCGGGAGAAAACCATGCAATCAGCTTTCAAAATGCCGAAGCCACTCATGCTGGCGGCAGTCATCGCATCCTTATTCGTCGCTTCACCTTTGCCTGTGCTGTCCGCCGACATGGAAACCTTGATCGAGAAGCTCAAGGACAAAGGGGTGCTGAGCGAAGAGGAGTTTCAGGAGATGCGCACCGAAGCCCGCGCCGATCGGCGGGCAGAGGCGCTCCGGCGCGCTCAGGAAACCGAGAAAGCGGAAAAGGCTGCGACCACTTTGGGAAGGGTCAAGGGTAATGGTTTTGGTATCGAGTCAGCCGACGGCCAAAGCTCGATCAATCTGACCGGGCGCATGCATTTTGACGCTCGTCAGTTTTCCCAGGACATGTTCAAGGGCTCCGATGATCGCGATACAGCGTCGGTGGCCAACAATTTTGAAATTCGCCGTGCCCGTATCGGCTTTAACGGATTGATTTTGAAAGATATCGGATTCGAGATCGTGGCCAACGCAGTGGGTTCAAACGCCAACCTGATTGATACGGCATGGCTGAATATGGGTTTTCTGCAAGGAGCCCAGTTGCGAATTGGCCGCTTCAAACAACCCTTCAATCTCGAAGAACTGACCAGCTCGAATAACATCGATTTCATGGAGCGGTCGTACGTAAATCAACTGGCGCCCGCCAAAAAAATCGGGATCATGCTTCACGGTGAGCCCATTGCCGGATTTGTCTATGGGGTTTCCGCATTCCAGGAGGACTTTGCGCAAAATTCCGCCAACGAAGACATCCAAGCCGCGGCGCGTGTCGCTGCCAACATTGCCACCTTCACCGGTTGGACGAACACCGTGCTCCACTTGGGTCTCTCTGGCACCGCTGGTCAGTATCAGATCAGGCCGGCGGTTTCCTCACAGACAACCAGTGCGGCATCCGGAACCACCAGAGCGACGATTGTAGGATTCCGCAGTGAAAACAGGGGTCTGCAGAATGTTTACCGCGCGCAAATCAATGGAACGGCCCTCAACACGGCCGGCACTATCGCCGGCGCCGTTGACGAAATCGCTGCTGACGTGGACAAGGACCTGAAGGGCCTGGAACTCGCCGCAACCTATGGGCCGTTCAAGCTTCAAGCTGAATTCGTCAAGGCCAATTTTAATGCGACTCATGCCGCAGCTGCCGTAAATACCGTGGAGGGTGACGTCAAAGCCCAATACTTGGAAGCGATCTGGAACATCACCGGCGAGAAATGGTCAGACGCGTACCGGGGTGGGGTCTTTTCCGGAATCAAGCCGATGACCAATTTCAATGTCGGGAATCTACAGGGCACGGGAGCTTGGCAATTGGCGCTGCGCCGGTCAGCATACGATGCGAGTGACATTGCCGTCGGAAATAACACAGCGCGGCAGCAAAACAACAACAAGGCAAACACGTTGACTGTTGGGGTGAATTGGGTGCTCAATCCCAATGTCCGAATCATGATGGATTACGCCAAGACCAAGTTCGACGGCCAGTGTTTCAGCGGCACCGGTAATACCACAAGCACCACAGCGTGCGTCAAAGCGCTGGATGTATCGAGTCCCGCCGCACAAAATCCCATAGATTCGGAAACCGTCATGAGCCTGCGTGGACAGGTGAACTTCTAAGCCTTGCGAAGCAGACCGCTGTTCCTCACGCGGCTCTGTTTCGAGATTTCCAAGAAGCCGCCGGGGTAAAGTTGCCGGCGGCTTTTTTGGCCCTTTCCGTTTGACAATACAAAACTTATCCCCATAACTTTCAAGCCCTTGCTAGAATCCCGCGTCCGAACGACCCAGACCGGAGTTTTAGCAGGGCATGGCACTTCTCGAAATTCGTAATGTCACGCGCCGCTTCGGCAAGTTCACCGCGGTGGACGACGTCAGTCTGAGCATCGAAAGCGGCGAGTTTTTCACCCTGCTGGGCCCTTCGGGCTGCGGCAAAACCACCCTTCTGCGGATGATCGCAGGCTTCGATGTCCCGGATGCCGGGCAGATTATTCTTGACGGCAAGGACATGAGCGGTATTGCGCCGGAGTCGCGGAATATCCATACTGTTTTCCAGAGTTACGCCTTGTTTCCTCACATGACGGTCGAAGAGAACATCGCTTTTCCTCTGAAAATGGCCAAGGTCGATCCCTCCCAGATCGGGACGCGCATCGAGGAAACCCTGGAAGACGTGCGGCTGACCGGCATGAACAAGCGTTATCCGAGTGAGCTATCCGGCGGCCAGAAACAACGGGTGGCGGTTGCCCGGGCGCTGATCAACCGGCCCAAACTGCTGTTGCTGGACGAGCCTCTCGCGGCGCTGGATGCCAAGCTCAAGGAAAGTGTGCAGATAGAGCTGATCAATCTGCAACGGGAGGTGGGGATCACCTTCGTTTACGTGACTCACGATCAGGGTGAGGCGCTGGCGCTGTCCCATCGCATCGCCGTGATGAATGAAGCGCGCGTCGAGCAGGTGGATGAGCCCTCCAAGATTTATGGCTTTCCAAAAAATCGCTTTGTGGCGGACTTTATAGGCCAGTGCAACCTGTTCGACGGCGAAATCACGTCCTGCGAGGGAGAGCGCATGACGCTGGAGTTGGCCGGCATCGGTTCGGTATCGGCCTTGAATATGGAAAACGACGACCCCGGACTGGCCGGGGTGCTGGCTCTGAGGCCGGAAAAAGTGGCGATCGGCAGGGAGTTGCCCGAGGGCCCGGACCTCAACCGCTTTTCCGGCAAGGTGCAAGACTGGCTTTATCTGGGCGATGTGACCGTTTACATCGTGGAACTCGAGAGTGGCAAACGCGTCGAGGCCTTGTTGCCAAACTCTGCCGCAGGCCGCGCCAAATTTTTCGAAGACGGCGACAAAGTTCAGGTGAGCTGGCGCTATGACGCCGGGCATTTCTTGAACGACTGAAGCGGCATGGCGTCCGGTCCGAATCGCTTGCACAAATGGCTGATCGGCGGGCCGCCGCTCGCCTATCTGCTGTTTTTCTTTGCCATTCCCGTGTTGATCATGGTGGTGGCTTCGCTGCGCAATCCGGGCACCTTTGGCGGCTTGGCGCCCATATTTCTGGATGTCGAAGGCGGGCGCCAACTCAATCTGACCGGGGAGAGTTACGCGCGGTTTTTTTCCGACTTTCTTTATGTCGGATTGTTCCTCAAGTCTTTTGCGTATGCGGCGATTACCGCGCTGGCCTGCCTGATCATCGCCTACCCATTGGCAATGCTGATTGCCCGCAGTCCGAAAAAACATCGGGATCTGCTGGTCTTATTGGTGATATTGCCCTTCTGGTCGAATTTCCTGATCCGCGTCTACGCCTGGATCATCATTCTGGGCCCGCAGTCGGTATTTGTGACTTTGCTTAATGTTGTGGTCGGCTGGTTTGGCGCAGAACCGGTGACGCTTCTGTACACGCCTTTTGCGGTCATTGTCGGCCTGGTTTATGTGCATCTGCCCTTCATGGTGCTGCCGCTCTACGCCAATCTGGAGAAACACGATCCGGCACTTCTGGATGCCGCCCAGGATCTTGGCGCCAACGGCTGGCAGCGCTTCTGGCGGGTGACTTTCCCGCTGTCGCTCCCTGGGGTGTATGCAGGCGCCGCGCTGGTCTTTATTCCCGCGTTGGGGATTTTTGCCATCCCCGATATTCTGGGTGGTACCCAGGGCATCATGATCGGCAATGTCATCAAGCAGCAGTTTCTCGATACCCGCGACTGGCCGTTCGGCAGCGTTCTATCGATCGTCTTGACCGTTATGGCCATTGCGCTGGCTGGTCTTGCGGCCTGGGTCGGGAGGAAGTCGCGGGTATGAACCGCCGTCCGGGCTGGCTGTGGTCTGCGGCGATCGCGGCCTACGTATTCCTTTATGCACCGCTAGCCATCGTGGTGGCCTACTCGTTCAACGATTCGCGCCTGAACGCGGAGTGGGTCGGATTCACTTTCGACTGGTATCGGAAACTGTTTCAGAACGAACGCATGCTGGGGGCGGCCTGGAACTCACTGGTGATTGGCGTGGTCACCAGCGCCGTCTCCACGGTGCTGGGAACGATGGCTGGCTATGCCCTGTACCGGTTCAAGACCCGGCTGCTGCCCATCCTGGTGCTGGCGCCGATTGCCATTCCGGAAATTTTGATGGGCGTCTCGTTATTGATCTTTTTCGTGATGCTCAATCTCACTCTGGGCATGGTCTCGATTATTTTGTCGCACATCGCGTTTTGTATCGGGTTTGTCGCCATCGTCGTGCGCTCGCGCCTTGCCGGCATGGACGAAAGCCTGACCGAAGCGGCGCGCGACCTGGGCGCGAGCCCTTGGCAGGCTTTCAGGCTGGTGACCCTGCCGTTGATCATGCCGGGCGTCATTGCCGGCGCCTTGATGGCTTTTACCCTGTCGATCGATGACTTCGTCATCACCTTCTTTACCGCCGGCGTGGGGTCTTCGACTCTGCCCTTGCAGATCTACACCATGGTCAAGATCTCGGTGACACCGGAGGTCAATGCCGTCTCCACGCTGCTAATGCTTCTAACCCTGGCGCTGATCATGATTGCGAGCAAACTCTCACCTGACATGCTGAAAGGGCGATGAATGCCGAATCCGGAAAGTCTTACTAAAAACCGCTGGACGCTGATACGCCGATTGCCTAATCTTGCGTCCGCGCAATGCTTTGCCATTCGTTTCGACGATACTTTGCCACGGAGGGGACCATGAAAAAACTGTTGTCGCTGCTGTTATTTGTCAGTCTGCCGTCACTGGCCGCGGACGAGTTGCATCTTTATAACTGGAACGATTACATCGACCCGGAAGCGGTCAAACGCTTCGAAGTGTCCTGCAAGTGCAAGGTGGTGCAGGATTACTACGGCGCCAATGAAGAGCTGATGGCGAAGCTGGCCGCAGGCGCCAAAGGTTACGACGTGATGATCCCGACCTCGAACTATGTCGCGGGCATGGCCAAGGAAGGCTGGATACAGCCTCTGGACAAAGCCAAGCTGCCCAATTTCAAGAACATCATGCCGGCTTACCTGAACACCGATTTCGATCCCGGCAACAAGTATTCGGCGCCCTATGCGATGTCCATCACGCTGCTGGGCTACAACGACCTGAAGATGAAGGAGCTCGGCATCACGGTCGATTCCTGGGCGGTTATTTTCGACCCGAAGATACTGAAGAAGATCAAGGGCAAGGTCACGGTGTACGACAGCCAGGACGAATTGATGGCCGCAGCACTGAAGTATCTGGGCTATTCGATGAACGATCGCGACCCGGCACACTGGCAACAAGCCAAGGAAACCATTCTCAAGGCAAAGCCCTATTGGGCGGCATTCATGTCGCAGGGCTATATCAAGGAATTGGCCGCAGGAAACCTGTGGGTGGTGCACGGATTTTCGAACGACATTTTCGGAGCCGACGCCGGCGCCCAGGAAGCCAAGAAAAAATTCCGCATCCGCCATGCCTTGCCCAAGGAAGGTGCTGTCCTGGCTCTGGATGCGATGGTGATCGCCAAAGGCGCGCCGCGTCCCGATCTGGCGCACAAGTTCATTGACTTCATGCTGGATGGCAAGAATTCCGCAGGATTGACCAATATCACCGGTTCCGGCAATCCAAACGCCGAAGCGATGAAACACATCAAGCCGGAAATCAAGTCGATCAAGGCGGTGTTTCCCGACCCCGAATCGGCCAAACGCCTGGAGCAGTTGAAGGACATGAGCCCCGAACAGCGGCAATTGCTCAACAAGATCTGGACGGAAATCAAGGTCAAATAGAACTTCTGCACGGCGCGAAGGAGTAACTTCTTCGCGCCGTGCCCGGACTGCCTTCCCGCAGTTACGGTTCCCAGCCGCGTTCCAACTGGGCAATAAAATCGGGCAGCGAATGATTGGGAAGAAACGATATCCCGGCGGCGCGACCACGCCCCCCGCCGGAGTCGAATAAACGGGCGATTCCAAGCACGTTCGCGCGCTCCGGTCCGCGCAGGCTTACCCGGTATCCTCCCGCTGTGCGCCCGAGCAGGGCAACGACCCTATCCGGATTTTCTCGCGCCAGTTCGTTACCCAGAACCCCGGATATGCGCCGGCTCCAGTCGGTATCCGGCAACAAAACCAGCAAGGAATATTTTCCGAGTTCGCGCCTGGGCAATTGACGGGCCTTTTCCAGATCGCCGGCAAGCCCGGCGCGCAACACGGCCATTTCCGGCGCGCGGGCATAAAAATCGAGCGGATGGACGAAGGGCCGCAATCGCAGATACAGGTCGACCGGGTCATAATGCAGATCTGCGGGCGAATTACCGTAGGCGTTGTAGTTCAGGCATTCGCCCACTTCACGCAATGCGCCAAGCTGTGTCTTATCGAGCCCTAAATTCGCGGCGGTTGCCATCGCCGCGTCGTGAAGATTGTCGCCAAATGCGGCGGCGATCGCCCAGGCCCGATGGGCGCCATTGAGGTGGCGATCCACCATCAGGCTGGTGCAAATCTCCGCCGAGGTGTCGATTTGCGCGTCGAGCCGCGGATGGGCCGGAATGTCGCCGGCGAAGTGGTGATCAAAGTAACGAACGGTGGCGCCTCGCTCCAGCATTGCCAGCAATTCCGCGCGGTTGGCATCGAGCGAAATGTCCAGGACCGTCACTTGGTCGCCCTCGCCAGGATGGACTTTTTTGAGCAGGCTGATGTCCCGTTTGACGCCCGAAACCAAAACCGACTCAAGCGGTTCGCTCAAGCGCAATTGATGCAGGGCGCAGATTCCATCGGCGTCGCCATTGAATATGTCATAGAATTTCACGGGCATTTGCTTCTTGATTGCACAGTATTATCGGTGGGTAATTCGCCCTCGATTTGCCGGGGTCGCCCATGGAAAGGCTAGGCAAAACACACCTATCACATGAGCGAACCGACTAACTCCCTTGTTGCGCCCGACCGTCGACGCTCTCGTCTGGTGCGATATTTGACCCTAACCTACTCGGGTGTGGTGGTCTACGCCAGCCTTTATCCTTTCTCCGACTGGCGCGCGCCGGTTGAGGATCCGGTCGCGTTTGTGCTGGCCCAATGGCCGCACTACGTGACTTTATCGGATATTGCCCTCAATACCCTGGCCTATTTCCCGATCGGGTTTTTGCTTGCCTTGCTGTTCATGGAGCGCATGCCACGTCCGGTCGCCATTTTGCCAGCAGTGGTTTGCGGCGCCATTTTCAGCCTCTTGATTGAATTGACGCAGGCCTTTCTGCCCTCACGAGTTCCTTCCAATCTGGATCTGCTGACTAACGCGTCTGGAGCGCTGCTGGGCGCAATGGCGGCCTGTTGGCAAGGCGCCTGGTGGAATTCGTCCGGCCGCCTGTATCGGCTGCGCAATCGATTCTTTCATCAAGGATTTTTGGCGGACCTCGGCTTTGCCTTGCTGGCGTGCTGGCTCTTCACGCAACTCAACGCGGAAATCTGGCTGTTCGGCAACGGCGAGTTACTGAATTGGTTACCGGGACAGATCGGCTTGAGCTATTCGGCCAAAACCTATCCTTATTTCGAAGCAGCGGTGGCGGTACTTAATTTTTCCGGGGTGGCGTTCCTGGTGTCGGTGTTGGCATGTTCCGCCACAGTTGCAGGGACAACCCTCGTGGCACTCACGGTATTGGCGCTGACGCTAAAGTCGATCGCCTCGTCCGCATTGTTTGTATCCGGCAACCCTTTGCTCTGGATAACGCCTGGTTCAATCGCCGGCCTGGCGATTGGTGTCGTGGTCTGGCGTTTGTCGCCCCGGAATTCGGTAGGCGGACTGGCCAGGGCCTCGGCGGCATGTCTTGCATTGGGCACGGTGGTGGTGAATATTGCGCCGGTGAACCCGTATCTGCTCGATACCCTCCGGGTGTGGCGTCACGGGCATTACGCGAGTTTCGACGGCATCACCCATGCGATATCGGCGGCTTGGCCTTTTCTTGCGCTGGCCTATTTGATCGTTCTGATGCGTCGTCGTGCCGGAACCTCACCCTTCATCGAGCAGAACGCATGACGCCCGAACACAACCCGCTCATCGCCCTTCGCAACCAACTGCGCGAATTTGCCGAGGCCAGAAACTGGGAGCAATTCCACAATCCCAAGAATCTTGCGATGTCCGTGGCCATCGAGGCCGCGGAAATCATGGAGTATTTTCAGTGGCTCACCCTTGAACAAAGTCGTGCGCTGGCAATGGAGCAGCGACGCGAAGTTGCCCATGAACTGGCCGACGTGATGCTCTACCTTATCCGGCTGGCGGATGTGCTGGGCATCGATCTCGAAGATGCGGCCGTCAGAAAAATCGCTCTCAACGCCCTCAAGTATCCGGCCAACAAAGGCTGATGTTCAGGCGGCGGCTATAATGTTCGCCGCTTCGAAGAGGAACCGCCGGTGAGCCACTATCAACATCACGTATTTTTCTGCTGCAACCAGCGCGCCAACGGCGAAGCCTGCTGCAACGATCATCATGCCCAGAAGATGCGCGACTACGCCAAGACCAAGGTGAAGTCACTGCAGTTGTCCGGGCCGGGGAAAGCGCGCATCAACATGGCCGGTTGCATGGATCGCTGCGCAGAGGGTCCGGTGATGGCCATCTATCCGGAAGCCGTGTGGTATACCTATATCGACAAGGACGACATCGACGAAATTATCGAGGAGCATCTCGTTAATGGTCGTGTGGTAGAGCGTCTGCGCATTTGAGCACGGCGCAACGAACTTTCATCGACGGTCCGGCGGGCCGCATTGAAATTGCGGTAAGCGAAGCCGTTGAGCCGCGACGCGGCATCGCATTATTGGCCCACCCTCATCCGCTTCATGGCGGAACGCTGGATAATAAAGTTATCCAGACGCTGGCCAAGGCATTCTCTCGCAGCGGGTACCACGCGATTCGCCTGAATTTTCGTGGCGTCGGCGCAAGCGAAGGTAGATATGATGAGGGTCGTGGCGAAGTCGAGGATTTTCTGGCACTGGCGGAGCATGCAAGGCGTACCTATGGTGCGGGCGAACTGGTCATGGGCGGGTTTTCCTTTGGCGCCCATATTGCCGCCGCCGCGGCGGCCCAAAAAGAGCCGGTGCAGTTGGTGCTCGTGGGGCTGGCAGTAAATCACTTCCCGGTTGCGGCAGTTCCTGCCCAGACCTTGGTTGTGCATGGCGAACTCGACGACGTTGTGCCCTTGAAAGACGTCCTGGACTGGGCTCGCCCGCAACAACTGCCCGTGGTTGTTTTCCCCGGCGCCGGGCATTTCTTTCATGGCGCGCTGGTCAGGCTGCAAGCGCTGGTCGAGCAGCACTGCCGCCGCCAAGAGTGAGCAACCATTTCGGGAGAGTGCAGTGCTCTGGGTAAAATCGTTTCACATCGTCTTTATGGTCACCTGGTTCGCAGGCATGTTTTACCTGCCCAGACTATTCGTTTATCACGCCATGAGCGAGGACGCGATCAGCCGCGAGCGCTTCAAGATCATGGAGCGCAAATTGTTCTGGGGCATCATGACCCCAGGAGCCGTCCTGACTATTTTTTTCGGTTTTTGGCTCTGGCTCGGTTATGGACTGAGTGGCGGCTGGCTCACGGCAAAATTATTGCTGGTGGTGATTTTGGTCGCCTATCATGTTTATTGCGGTGTGCTGCTGCTCGACTTCAAGCAAGAGCGAAATCGACGCAGCCATGTTTTCTTCCGATGGTTTAACGAATTTCCGGTGTTGATCCTGATTGCCATTATTCTGCTGGTGGAGTTTCAACCATTTTGACCCGTGTGGTACTGGTGCTCGCCGTGTTGTTCGCCGGCGTCCCCAGTGTCGAGGCGCAACAGATCCAGGCCCGCATTCTCGTACAGAATTCGAGGCTGGCCGGATTTCAGTATCACGAAGCCAAGGCGGTGTGGCAACAGATGCGGGTCGGAGATCCGCTCGTTCTGGTCCGTGAGCCCAACAATCCGCACGATGACAAGGCGGTGCGGGTGGATTGGAACGGGCATACCCTGGGTTATGTGCCGCGTGCCGAAAACGCGGCGGTGGCCCGCCAGCTCGATCGCGGCAATCGACTGCAAGCGCGGATCGTGACCCTGTCGAAACATCGCGATCCGCGTAAGCGGATTGAATTCGAAATTTTTCTTCCGCTGTAGACGTTATCGGCGTCAAAAAGCAGCGCACTCGCAATGACTGATAAGGCAACACACAGGTTTTTCTGTCCATGCCCGCGCGGACTTGAGGGGATTCTGCGCGCGGAACTCGAAACGCTGGGCGCTACCCGGGTGGAGGATGCCGAAGGCGGGGTAGGATTTGGCGGACCATGGTTGCTGGCCTACTCTGTGAATCTTCATAGCCGTATCGCCAGTCGAGTGTTATGGCAAATTGGCACGGGTCGATATCGTGACGAGGACGACATCTACCGCAGCGTTAATGCATGGGACTGGCAGCAACTGATTTCTCCCGATTTGAGTATTCGCGTAAAGGTTTCGGCGATTGCGAGCCCGCTGCGGAGCCTCGAATTTATAACCTTGAAGATCAAAGACGCGGTCTGCGACAAATTGCGCGCGCAAACCGGGCGGCGGCCCAATGTGGATACGGCACAGCCGGACGTGCGTATTCATGCCTTTCTCGAGACCGATCGCTTCACCTTATATCTCGACACGTCGGGTGAGCCCCTGTTCAAGCGCCGTACGCGGCCTTACTCGGGCGAGGCGCCGATGCGTGAGAACCTGGCGGCGGGGATTTTGAAGTTGGCCGGGTGGGCGCCCGGAATTCCCCTGCTGGACCCGATGTGCGGCAGCGGCACCTTATTGATCGAGGCAGCGCAAATGGCCCTTTGCGTTGCCCCGGGGCTGCGCAGGACATTCGCATTCGAGAAACTTGCCGGTTTCGATGCTGATTCCTGGGCAAAAATGAGAACGCAGGCGCAGAGCGAGGTAAAAATATCGGCCCCGCTGCCAATTTATGGGTCCGACCTGTATGGCGACGCGTTAAAGCTCGCGCGGCAAAACCTGGAAGCGGCAGACTTGGCGGGAGTGGTAGGCCTCAACCAGGCAAATGTGCTGGAAATTTCGGCGCCCGCGCCGGACGGTTTGCTGGTAACCAATCCGCCCTATGGGATTCGCGTCGGCGAGCAGGACACACTTGCTGCGTTTTATCCGCAACTGGGCAATGCCTTGAAAAAGAAATTCTCCGGATGGCGTGCCTACGTATTCACTGCCGACATGCGCTTGCCAAAGCTCATCGGCTTGTCGCCTTCCAAACGCACGCCGCTTTACAACGGGCCACTGGAGTGCAGGCTGTACGAATTTCGAATGGTTGCGGGATCGATGAGGAAAAAGCGTGAACAGTGAACGGTAACCAGTGAACGGGATTTACGTGCCGGGTTTACCGATCACCAATTGCCGATTACCGTTCACCGTCATACGATGTTCAGGTGATCCACCCCGGTGGTCAAGTCGCGATCCTTGGCTTCCTTGCCGTGTAGTTTGATGGCCAGACGCAGTTCATTCATGGAATCCGCGTTGCGCATTGCATCTTCGTAACTGATTTTTCCGGCCTCGTAGAGATCGAAGAGTGCCTGGTCGAAGGTTTGCATCCCCAGTTCGCGGGATTTTTTCATGATCTCCTTGATTTCATGCACTTCACCCTTGAAGATCAAGTCGGAAATAAGCGGCGAATTGAGCAGGATTTCCACTGCCGCGGCACGGCCCTTCGTGTCTTTGAGCGGGATCAGGCGCTGGGAAATCAGACCTTTCATGTTGAGGGAAAGGTCCATCAGCAACTGCGCGCGGCGTTCTTCCGGGAAAAAGTTGATGATCCGGTCCAGTGCCTGGTTGGCGCTGTTGGCGTGCAGCGTACACATGCATAAGTGACCGGTTTCCGCGAAGGCAATGGCGTGTTCCATGGTTTCGCGGTCGCGAACTTCTCCGATCAGGATAACGTCCGGGGCCTGCCGCAGCGTGTTCTTCAAGGCGGCCTCCCACGAGTCCGTATCCACCCCCACTTCCCGCTGCGTAATCATGCAGTTCTTATGTTCGTGTACGTATTCGATCGGGTCTTCGATGGTGATGATATGTCCGTGGCTGTTTTCGTTGCGGTAGCCGACCATCGCGGCCAGCGTGGTCGATTTGCCGGAGCCGGTACCGCCGACCATGATGACAAGGCCGCGCTTGGTCATGGCCACGTCCTTCAATACTGGCGGCAGGCCGAGATCCTCTATCTTGGGAATGGTGGTCGTAATGGTTCGCAGCACGACCCCCACCCTTTGCTGCTGAACAAAAACATTGACCCGAAAACGTCCGATGCCAGGCGGATTGATGGCGAAGTTGCATTCCTTCTTTGCCTCAAATTCCCCTGCCTGCTTGTCATTCATCAAAGAGCGGGCAAGCTCCTGGGTATGCTGCGGCGTCAGACTCTGGTTGGAGACGGGCGTCATCTTGCCGTCGACCTTGAAAGCGGGAGGAAAGCCCGCGGTAATAAAGAGGTCCGAGGCTTTTTTCGCCACCAGGCCGCGCAACAGTTCATGGATAAATTTGACGGCCTGATCTCGTTCCATTAGTTACTCCTGGATTGGGCGGAAAATGTCCGGTTATTGTCAGCCATCAAAGGAAGGCGTCCTTGTTGGCGGCCTTGGCCCGTGCCTCTTCTTTGGCAATCACGTTGCGTTTGACCATTTCGGCCAAATTCTGATCCAGGGTTTGCATACCTATGCTCTGCCCGGTCTGGATGGCCGAATACATCTGGGCAATTTTGGCTTCCCGTATCAGATTGCGGATCGCCGGGGTGCCGATCATGATTTCATGGGCCGCCGCGCGACCGCTGCCGTCTTTGGTCTTGCATAAGGTCTGCGATATGACCGCGCGCAAAGACTCGGACAACATCGCCCTGACCATTTCCTTTTCGGCGGCCGGAAACACGTCGATGATCCGGTCGACGGTTTTTGCCGCGGAACTGGTGTGCAGGGTGCCAAATACCAAGTGTCCGGTTTCCGCCGCGGTAAGGGCCAGGCGAATGGTTTCCAGATCGCGCAGCTCGCCGACCAGGATGATGTCCGGGTCTTCCCGCAAGGCACTGCGCAACGCGTTGTTGAACGACAGGGTGTGTGGCCCGACCTCGCGCTGGTTGATCAGGCATTTTTTGCTTTCGTGGACGAATTCGATCGGGTCCTCCACGGTCAAGATGTGGCCGAATTCGTTTTCGTTGATGTCGTTGACCATTGCCGCCAGAGTGGTGGACTTTCCCGATCCCGTCGGGCCGGTGACCAACACGACGCCGCGCGGGTACTTGGCAATCTCCTTGAAAATGGGTGGCGCCTTGAGGTCTTCGAGGGATAAAACCTTGGACGGAATCGTTCGCATCACCGCGCCGGCGCCGCGATTTTGCACAAAGGCGTTGACCCGGAAACGCGCCAGATTGGGAATCGCGAAGGAAAAATCGCATTCGAGATTTTCTTCGTAAAACTTGCGCTGCCCGTCGTTCATGATGTCGTACACCATGGCGTGTACGTCTTTATGTTCCATCGGCGGCAAATTGATACGCCGGACATCACCATGTACGCGGATCATTGGCGGGAGCCCCGCGGAAAGATGCAGATCCGAAGCCTTGTTCTTGACCACGAAGGCGAGCAGTTCAGAGATGTCCATTTATAATTCTCCGAGGATATGAAACCGGAAAGCAGGTAAAAATCGCTTTCTCCATGAATAGAAAACTCCCGTAATATTCGGTGCTTACAAAGGAATTTGCAAGGGAATTATGACAACAATAACGGCCCGCTTGCAAGCAGTCAAAGCGCGTATCGAGGCAGCGGCACTGGCGGCGGGGCGTAGGCCGTCGGATGTCGGGCTATTGGCAGTCAGTAAATCCTTTTCCGACAAGGACATCATGGAGGCCTATCGTGCGGGCCAGCAGGTATTCGGCGAAAACTTTGTTCAAGAGGGCGTCGAAAAAGTGGCTTGTCTTGCCGGATTATCGATCGAATGGTCTTTTATCGGTCCGGTCCAAAGCAACAAAACACGACTGGTTGCGGAAAATTTTGACTGGGTTCATAGCGTTGACCGCTTGAAAATTGCCGAACGTCTAGCGCATGCGAGACCAGAAAGCCGTCCTCCGCTGCAGATATGTATCCAGGTCAATGTGAGCCAGGAAGCCTCAAAGAGTGGCGTAGCTCCCGACGAAACCCTGGTGTTGTCGCAAAAAGTCGCTGGGCTTTCCGGGCTGAGTCTGCGCGGGCTGATGGCGATTCCCGAACCCACGAGCGATGTCGCGTCGCAGCGCCGGCAGTTCAGGATGCTGCGGGAAATTCGCGACGAGATCGTTCGCCACGGTATTGTCCTGGATACCCTGTCGATGGGCATGTCCGACGATCTGGAAGCAGCCATTGCGGAAGGCTCGACGCTGGTTCGCGTGGGGCGCGCGATTTTCGGGCCACGCTCTGTTTAGCGGCGAGACCGGCGTTATACTGCCAAAATTGCCCTGCAACTTCACGAAACAAGCCGTTTCGGCAGGTCTTTTCAATAAACTCAATTCCCACTTTATTCATGCGAATTTTATTCGTCGGCGGGGGCAACATGGCCTCTGCACTGATTGGTGGTATGGTCAAACAAGGTGTTCGAGCCTCCGATATGAGAGTGGTGGAAATATCAGGACCGGCACGTGCTCGACTACAAGAGCAATATGGAGTGAGGCTGACGGATTCCATCGGGGACGCTGAAATCGATGAAGACGTCGTATTGATTGCTGTCAAACCCCAGCAGGCGCAGTTGGTTGCCGCCGACCTGAGATCCAAGTTGCAGGGACAATTGGTAATCAGTATCGCGGCGGGCATCCGGACCCGGGATTTTTCAAGCTGGCTGGGGGGGCATGAACGCATCGTTCGGGTGATGCCGAATACCCCTGCTTTGGTCGGTTCCGGCATATCCGCCTTGTTTGCCGGGAAGCAGATTGGCCGGGCAGACCGGGAAGTCGCCAGGCAGATTCTGGCCGCGGTCGGCAAGGTGCTTTGGCTCGAAAATGAGGACCAGATGGATATCGTGACCGCAGTGTCGGGAAGCGGACCCGCCTATGTTTTTTATTTCATGGAAGCCCTGCAGCAAGCTGCCGAGAGTAGCGGCCTCAATGCCGAGCAGGCGCGCGAACTGGTGATCGAGACATTTCTGGGGGCGGCGAAACTCGCGGCCAGCGGCGATGAACCCACGGCCCTGCTTCGTCAGCGCGTGACCTCCAAAGGCGGTACCACAGAGCAGGCGTTAAAAGTGCTTGAGGCGCATGGTACGAAACAGAACATTGTCGACGCCGTACGTGCGGCGGAGCAGAAATCCCGGGAGCTTGGTGATGAGTTGGGTAGTTCCTGAGTACAACAGCGTCCACTAACACCATGAATCAGGCTCTGATTTTTCTCCTCGAAACATTTTTTGGTTTGTTTGCCTTGGCGCTTCTGCTGCGATTTTATTTGCAGGCGGTGAGCGCGCCGGCACGCAATCCCCTGTCGCAATTTATTGCCGCACTGACAAATTTTGCAGTGATCCCCGCGCGGCGCGTGGTTCCCGGACTTTGGGGCTACGACTTGTCCTCCTTGTTGCTGGCCTGGCTGACCGAATTGGTGCTGGTGGTCCTTGTGCTGCTGCTCAAGGGGTATGCGATGGGGGCCCTTTCCGGGACTGCGCTGGCGGTGTTGGCGGCCATGGCGGCACTCAGTCTGGTTCGCACGTTTCTGTACATTCTCATGGTCGCGGTATTTGCCCAGGCCTTGCTGTCCTGGATTGGCCAGAACAGCCCGGCGATGCCATTGCTTGCGGCGCTCACCCGGCCATTCCTGCGCATCTTTCAGCGCAGAATTCCGCTGGTGGGCGGTGTGGATCTATCGCCTTTGTTTGTGTTGGTGCTTTGCCAGGTGCTGTTGCTCTGGCCTGTCAGCAGTCTGGAAAAACTGCTAACCCGATCGATCTGACTCTTGTTTGCGACCAATTCCTGGTTTCGTTACGACCCGGGCAAGGATATTTTGAGCCTGTTTCTTTACGTTCAGCCCGGCGCGCGCCGCAATGCCTTCGTCGGACTACATGGGGGGCGCTTGAAACTCCAGGTGTCGGCACCCGCAACCGATAATAAGGCCAATGAACGAGTGGTCGATTTGCTGCGCGAACAATTCAATTTGCCGGCGGCCAAGGTCAGAATCAGCCATGGGCGCAATTCCCGAAGTAAAACCGTGGCAATTCTTGGCCCCGGCAGCGATGGCCTTGCCCGTCTGGCGACGCTGGCCGCCCCATGAAAAGCAATCTCGATGAACAGGTATCCCGGTACCAGAAGTGGCGGGACCAATTTAGAGGTTGCATCGAGGCCTATCAGACTTGGCTCGAAACACACGGCCATGCCGATATCCAGCATTCGCTCAAGATTTATGACTTGATCGAACATCTGCGCAACGATCGTCTGGTTCTGGCATTTCTCGCCGAGTATTCCCGCGGCAAGTCCGAACTGATCAATGCCATGTTCTTCTCCAACTACAAGCAGCGCCTGTTGCCTTCGGACGTTGGTCGCACGACCATGTGCCCTACGGAAATTTTCTACGACGCAGCGGAAGAACCTTACCTCATGCTGCTGCCGATCGAAACCCGGCGCTCGGAGGAAAGTATCGCTTCGTTCAAACAAAAGCCGGTGGACTGGGTAAAAATTCGCCTGCTGCCGGATTCGCCGGAAGAAATGGCCAAGGCCATGTCCAGCCTGGTGCAGGTCAAGTCGGTACCGATGGAGGAGGCAGAAGCACTGGGGTTGCTCAACGAAACTGATTTTGCCGCCACGACCATGGTGGTCAAACAGGGGAACCGGATCGAGATTCCGTGCTGGCGTCATGCGATGATCAATTATCCCCATCCATTGTTGCAGAAGGGCCTGGCCATACTCGACACACCGGGGCTCAATGCGCTGGGCACCGAACCTGAACTGACGCTCTCCATGATTCCGAGCGCGCACGCGGTTTTGTTCTTGTTGGCCATGGATACCGGTGTAACCAAGACTGACCTCCAAGTCTGGCAGAAATACGTACAAAACTACGTGACGCGCCGGATTGCCGTGCTCAACAAGATCGATCTTGCTTGGGACGAACTCAAGTCCGAGGATCAGGTCCGGAACGGAATCGACCGCCAGCTTGAAGAAACGGCGCAGATCCTTTCGCTGCCGCGCGATTACGTCATCGCACTATCGGCCAAAGTGGCGTTGATTGCCCGGATCAAGGGCGACCCGGAAATGCTTGCCAGGAGCCGCATTGTCGATCTCGAGAATCTGCTGGCCGAGGAAATCATTCCGGCCAAACAGCAAATTTTGCGCGATTCAGCAACACGGGAAATCGGCGGCATGGTGGAAGTTTCTCTTCACGGGGTCATGCGTCAACTTCACGATACGCAGAACGAACTGCTCGAAATGTCCAAACTATCGGGCAAAAACCGCGATCTTGCCAAAGCAATGGTGAGCAAAGTCGAACAGGACAAGGCGAAATACCTCAAGCAAATGGAGATATTTCGAAACTCCTGCGACAGGGTAGCCAGGCAGGGGAAAATCTTGCTTGAAACTCTGTCCGAGGACCGACTTGCGACGCTACTGAATTATAACCGGCAGGTCATCGAAGGAAGTTGGACTACCGCAGGCCTGATGAACAGCATGCGTGCCTTGTTCGACGCCTTCTCCGTCCAAGCCGACAAGTTCCTGGAATTTACCACTGAAACGCGAGTTTTTGTGGACCGGGTTTACAACGAATTTCATACCCAGTACGGATTTGCCAAAATTTCTCCGCCCGCGCTAAATCTCGAACGGCACGTTCTGGGCATGCGTGATTTACAGCAGAACACCGAGAAATTCTGCAAGGATCCGGCAAATATTTTAGGGCGTGAAAAACATTTTGTCGTCCGCCGCTTTTACGGCAGCTTGGTTAGTCGCGGTCGCGAGTTATTCGACAATCTGCGCCAGGACCTCGAGGCTTGGATCGGGGCCGCGCTGTCGCCCTTGTCCTTGCAATTGAAAGATCATCAGAAGTTGCTTGAACGACGAGTGGAAAATGCGCGCAAGGTCGCCGGTGATGTTGGCACGCTTCAGGAACGGGTACGCCAGTTGGAGCAGCAAAAGCTGCAATTAAGCAGGCAGATCGAAGAACTTACGCAAATTCGCGGCGTCCTGTCGCAAGACCTTCCGACTATTCGAATCGCCAAAGTCGCCTGAGATCCGGGCTTGCTGGCTACCGGACCAGCGCTTGCCGGAATTTTTGGGCGAGTTCCCTGCCTGTGGTGCGATTCCAGGTGTCGTTGACCTGCAGGACAAACATTGCGCCGCGTGATGTTGTCGCGTAACCGGGCAGCATGACTCCCCGGGACAGCAAACGTTCACGCAGCGGGTCGGCAAGGGTTTCAGGGACTATCAAGCGGAAAACATTGGTGCCACTGGGCACGCGCTCCACGTTGATCTTGCCCCCGGAGAGCGCTTCGAAAAAATCGTTGGAAACCACAATAGCGGCAGCCAGACGATCCACATATCCCTCCGCGTAGCGCCGTGCCAGCAATGCGAAGGGCCAGGCACTAAATAACGCACCGCCAAACATTCTTCTGGCGTGGAACATGTTTTTCAGCAGCGACTCCGGGCCCGCCAGGATTGCGCCGTTCAGAGAGTTGAAGGTTTTCCACAGCGATATGTAAACGGTATCGAATGGCGCCGCGTAATCGGCCGGCGATATGCCGGTATACGCGGAAGCGATGAACAAACGCGCGCCGTCCAGATGTGTGGCGATATCGCGTTTTCGAGCTGCAGAACAAATCCTGTCCATCTCTGTGCGCTCGAACAATTCTCCGGACAGGCGGCGGACCGGGGATTCGATGGAGATTGCACCAATCTCCGTGGTGACCCGGCCGGAAGCGGTTTTTGCCAGGAGCCGCTCCACATCCGTCCAGTTGAAGCTTGCCCGCTCGGGCGCAACGGGAAGAAGCGTCAGGCCGCTGAGTATTTGGCTGGCATCGCCGCAATCGTTGTATACATGGCTTACCTCCTGCACCACCACCCGTCGGCGTTCGCCCGCCAATGCCCGCAGCGCGAGTTGATTGGCAAGTGTGCCCGTAGGCATAAACAACGCCCGCTCCTTGCCCAGCAGCCGGGCAAAATAGGCTTCCAGATCCTCAACCAGACCGCCCAGGCCGTAAGTGTCGGCGGCAACATTCTGTGAGGCACAAAGTCGGGCCATTTCCCCGGCCGCTTCGGACGGGTGCAGATTGAGATTATCGTTCTGGAGAAATACCATTGTGCTGGTGCTCGCCGGTTTGGTAATGGCGGCGCCCGCCGAAGGCAGCGCTGCCCCCAGCGTTGCGACGCCCGCCGCGCTCAATTCCATAAATTGCCGTCGGGAAAGTTCATGCATCCGGATTCGGCTTGCCGTTCAAATCAATACGATATCGTATTGTTCCTGCATATAGATATTCTCGACCTGCAGCGACACGGGTTTTCCAATGAATTCTTCGAGCATGGCCAGGCTCTGCGATTCTTCGTCGAGGAACATGTCGATGACTTTCTGCGAGGCGAGAATCCGGAATTCCCGCGCCTCGAATTGCCTGGCCTCGCGCAGCAGGTCGCGCAGGATCTCGTAGCACACGGTCTGGGCGGTTTTCAGCTCGCCGCGAGCCTGACAGGTCGGGCAGGGCTCGCACAAAATATGCGCAAGGCTTTCGCGTGTGCGCTTGCGCGTCATCTCCACCAGGCCAAGTTGGGTGAAACCGTTCACCGTCATGCGGGTGCGATCCGGCAGCAGGGCTTTCTTGAATTCGGAGAGCACTGCCTCGCGATGCGACTCGCTGTCCATGTCTATGAAATCGACGATGATGATGCCGCCCAGATTGCGCAGGCGCAGCTGACGGGCGATGGCCTGGGCAGCTTCCAGGTTGGTCTTGAAAATCGTGTCGTCGAAGCTGCGCCCGCCGACAAAGCCACCCGTATTGACGTCGATCGTGGTAAGCGCCTCGGTCTGATCGATGATCAGGTATCCACCCGATTTCAGCGTCACGCGCCGTGCCAGCGCCTTCTCGATTTCTTCCTCGACGCCATACAGATCGAACAAGGGCCGGTCACCGACATAATGGTGGAGTCGATCGATGAAGTTTCGCGTGTACTCCCGGGCGAAAGCCTGCATGCGCTGAAACGTCTCCCGGGAATCCACCAGAATGCGTCCGGTTTCATCGTTGAAAAAATCGCGCAGCACCCGCATCGCGAGCGTGAGATCCTGGTACAGCAAGGCTGGCGCCGCAGCCGTGCGCGAGCGCTCTTCGATATCGGCCCAGAGTTTGCGCAGATATGCGATGTCGTTCGCCAATTCCCTGTCGTTGGCCGTTTCGGCCATGGTGCGCACGATGAATCCACCGCTTTCCTCCGGTGGGATCAGGTGCTGCAATTTTTCCCGCAATAGCGCGCGTTCGGCTTCGTCCTCGATGCGCTGCGATATGCCGATATGCGATTCCTGCGGCAGATACACCAGCAGGCGGCCGGCAATGCTGATCTGAGTGGAAAGCCGGGCGCCCTTGGTACTGATCGGGTCCTTGATGACTTGCACCAGGAGTTTCTGACCATCCTGCAAAATGCGCTCGATCGGTTTGCCTTCGGAATTATTCTGGCGATGCCCCCAGATATCCGCTACGTGCAGAAACGCCGCGCGGTCCAGTCCGATCTGGATGAAGGCCGACTGCATGCCCGGCAATACCCGGCTGACTTCACCCAGATAAATATTGCCAACCAGTCCGCGACTGCCGGTGCGCTCGATGTGCAGCTCCTGGGCTACGCCCTGCTGCATCACCGCCACCCGGGTTTCCTGGGGCGTAACATTGATCAGGACTTCTTCGTTCACAGCAATTGGAAGCCAAAGTGAGTCAACAAGCGGGCGGTCTCGAACATCGGCAGGCCCATCACGCCGCTGTAACTGCCGTGGATGTATTCGATGAACATCGATGCCTTTCCCTGGATGCCGTAAGCGCCGGCCTTGTCCATAGGGTCACCCGCCGCGACGTAACGGCGAATTTCATCTTCGCTCAATTCCCGGAATCGAACGTCGGTGGCGGACAGTTCTTCCTTGACGCTGTCATGGTATCTTACCGACACTGCGGTATAGACTTGGTGCGTGGTGGCGGAGAGCCGCTTGAGCATGGCGACCGCTTCTTCGCGATCCTTTGGTTTGGCCAAAATCTGGTCATCCAGCGCAACGGTGGTGTCCGCGGCCAGCACCGGGTGACGTATCAGTCGTCTTTGCTCGAGGCGCAGCCAGCCTGCCTGCGCTTTGAGACGTGCCACTCGTACGACATAGTCGCGAGGCAATTCGTCCGGCAACGGCGTTTCGTCGAAATCAGCATCCCGTCCGCTGCCGTCGCGCAACATCAGCATCTCGAAATTGACGCCCATTTGCTTGAGCAGATCGCGCCGGCGTGCCGAGCGCGAGGCGAGATAGATGTGTTTTTCCAGTGCCGTCACAGTGCGTTCCCTAGGTCCGTAATGTTTTCGCGCCGCAAAATGACGCCAAGCTTATTCCCGATGGTAGGGATGATTCCGGTTCAGCGACAGTGCCCGGTAAAGTTGCTCGGCGAGTATCACTCGCACCATGGCATGGGGAAGCGTCATTGCCGACAACGAGAGCAAGATGTCGGCATCGTCTTTCAAGCCCCGATCCAGCCCATCGGCCCCGCCAATCATGAATGCGACGTCGCGTCCCTCCTGCTGCCAGCCGTCAAGCCGGCGCGCGAGTTCCCCGGTAGTCCACTGCTTGCCCTGTTCGTCGAGTGCTATTTTCACACAGGCCGGCGGGAGGGCGGCAAGGACGCGGGCTTTCTCTGCCAACAGAAGTCGCGCGGTACCTGCTGCTGACGGTTTTGCGCTGGAGCGAGATACGGGTTTGATTTCCACCAAGGCAATGCGCGCGTCCCGCGGCATTCGCCGGGCATAGTCATCGAAGCCGTCCACCACCCAGGCAGGCGGGCGGTGTCCCACCGCGATGACGTGAAGTTTCAATCCGGATTACGGCGGCGGCGGCGCTTCTGCCCCCGGCAAGTTGCGCCAGGGGGAGTGGTGTGGTGTAGGCGGGTGGCCGCCCCACAGGCTTTCAATATCGTAGTAGGCGCGTACCGCTGGTTGCATGACATGCACCACAACGTCGCCCAGGTCCACCAATACCCAGTCGCCGCTTTGTTCCCCTTCCAGCCCCTGGGCGCGAACTCCCTCTTCCCTAAGCTTATCCTGCACGTGGTTGGCCAGGGCCTTGGCTTGGCGCGCGGAATCCGCGGTGGCAACAATCATGTAGTCGAACAGGGATGTCAATTTTCTGACATCCAGAACGCTAATGTCGCGTGCCTTGATATCCTCGAGAGCGGCAACCGCCGCCCGTTTAATTGCTTCAACTCGCATTGTTTCCCTTGTAAAGACGATGTTTTTCAATATACGCGATCACTGCATCGGGCAGCAGGTAGCGCAGACTTTCCCCCCGCGCAATCAATTTTCGCAAAGCGCTGGCGGACACATCCAGCGCGGTGAGTTCGTGGGTAAAGATTCGGCCGCCTGGCTTCTGCGTCAATACCGCCCGTTCGGTGCAGTGCCGGTCGAGGTATTCCGCCTTGAGCGCGGCGGGCAGAGCGGCCGCCAGATCCTGCAGCGGATAGCCCGGCCGCCGCGCCACGACGATGTGGACCAATTCGATCAATTCCCGCCAGCGATGCCAGGTGGCAAGCTCCAGGAAGGCATCCGCGCCCATCAGAAGGCACAGGGGACGATCGAATTCTGCGCGCATTTCCCTGGCCGTATCGAAGGTATAGCTGGGTCCTTGCCTGGCCAGTTCCCGGTCGTCCACTTGGAAAAGGGGATTGTCGGCCACCGCGAGTCGCACCATATCCAGGCGATGCTGGGCGGAGGCAGACGGAGTGCCCCGATGCGGAGGCACGGCGGCAGGAACGAAACGAACCCGAGTCAGGCCAAAGGTGTCGGCCAGTTCTTCGGCCAGTCGCAGATGGGCCAGGTGAATCGGGTCGAACGTGCCTCCCAGTACGCCGATGGGGCCGTTGGAGGTCAAATGCCAATTGCCGGTTGAAGGGCGGTGAACGATGAACGGTGAACGGTGAACAGCGAACGGTGATCGGTAGTCGGTAATAGGACTCGGTTTTGACCGTTCACCGTTCGCCGATTACTGTTCACAACAGAACCCGGCGGATATCTGTCAGTGTCGCATTGAGTTGAGTGATGAAGCGCGCGCCCTGAGCACCGTCCACCGCGCGATGATCATAAGACAGTGACAGCGGAAGCATCAGGCGCGGCACGAACTGGCCATCCTTCCAGACTGGTTTCATCGAAGCCTTCGATATGCCCAGAATGGCGACCTCGGGTGCGTTGACGATCGGCGTGAAATGTGTGCCGCCGATGCCACCGAGGCTGGAAATGGAAAAGCTGCCACCCTGCATGTCATTCGGCCCGAGTTTGCCCTCGCGCGCCTTGGCACTGATGTCAGCCAGTTCCTTCGCCAGTTGCAGCACGCCTTTCTGATCCACTTCGCGAATCACCGGCACCACCAGGCCACCCGGCGTGTCCACCGCCACGCCGATGTGGTAGTAACGTTTGAGAATCAGAGCATCGCCGGAGGGCGCCAGCGAGGCATTGAACTCCGGGTGGGACTTGAGGGCCGCGACCACCGCCTTCATGATCAAAGCGAGCGGGGTAATCTTGACGCCCAGCTTTTGCGCCTCGTCCGTCATTTGTTTGCGGAAGGCTTCCAGTTCGGTGATGTCCGCCTCGTCGTTCTGGGTGACATGCGGAATCTGAACCCAGTTGCGGTGTAGTGCCGGCCCGGAAATTTTCTTGATGCGCGACATCGGCTGGCTATCCACCGGGCCGAACTTGGCGAAATCCACCTGTGGCCAGGCTGGCAGACCCAGCGACATGCCGGCGCTACTGGTTCCGCTGGAAGGTTGCTGAAGCGCGGACTTCACGAAAGTGGCAATGTCGTCTTTGAGTATGCGTTGCTTTGGGCCACTGCCTTTAACCTTGCCGAGATCGACGCCGAGTTCGCGGGCGAAACGTCGTACCGACGGACTGGCGTGGGCCAGACTGAAGCCCTGTTCGTCGATGGGCGTTGAGACCGGCAATGGTGAGGGCGTCGCAACCGGTGCCGGCGTGGGTTTCGCGGCGACGGGCGCGGGCGCCGCTGCTACAGGTGCCGGTTTCTGTGGTGGCGCAACGGCCCCAACCGCATTGCTTTCGGTAATTTCGATGCTGAGGATCGGCATCCCTTCCGATACCTTGTCCCCAAGCTTGATTTTCATTTCCTTGACCACGCCGGCAAACGGCGCCGGAACATCCATCGTCGCCTTGTCGGATTCCAGCGTGATCAGGGAATCTTCCGGCTTGACGGCATCGCCCGGCTTGACCAGCACTTCGATCACCGGAATGCCCTTGAAATCACCGATGTCAGGAACGAGAACGTCTCTTAGGCTGCCCATGGTTTTGATTGGTAAATGGTTAAAAATTGAAAGCGTGAAAAGTGAATGAGTGAATGAGTGAAAAGTGAACGCGTTGTCAGCGATTTACCGCTGTGGACCCGAAGATACATTCTGGGCCGGATAATCCTTGGGCTTTTATCCTTTATGGTCGCAGACCGGTACCCTGTGGGCACACATTCACCCTTATACGCCTTCACTGTATTTCACACCGTCACCGGATTGGGTTTCTCCGGATCGATGCCGTATTTCTTGATGGCCTTGGTGACGGTGGCTGGCGGGATGGTGCCTTCGTCGGCAAGGGCCTTGAGCGCCGCCACCGCGACATAATAACGATCGACCTCGAAAAATTTCCGCAACTGCCGTCGATAATCCGAACGCCCGAATCCATCGGTGCCGAGCACAACGTAAAGTTTGTAGATAAACGGCCGGATCTGGTCGGCAAACAGTTTCATGTAATCGGTGGCAGCCACCACCGGGCCCGGTGAGGCATTGAGGCACTGGCCAACATAGGTTTCGCGCGGCTTGTCTTCCGGATGCAGAAGATTCCAGCGCTGAACGTCCAGACCTTCGCGGCGCAGCTCGTTGAAGCTGGTGCAGCTCCACACGTCGCCGGCGACGCCGAAATCCTTTTCCAGCAATTCCTGTGCGGCAATCACTTCGCGCAGGATGGCCCCGCTGCCCAGCAATTGCACGCGCGGCGCGTCCTTCTTGCCCCCCGCCCCTCTTCCCTCCCGCAGCTTGTACATGCCCTTCAAGATACCGTCCTCGCAGCCCTTGGGCATCGCCGGGTGAGGGTAATTTTCGTTGAGCAGCGTGAGGTAATAAAACACGTCCTGCTGCTCGCCGAACATGCGCCGCAATCCGTCCTGGATGATGACCGCTACCTCGTAGGCGAACGTCGGGTCGTAGGAAATGCAGTTCGGTATGGTCGAGGAAATGATGTGGCTGTGGCCGTCTTCGTGCTGCAAGCCTTCGCCATTCAATGTGGTGCGCCCGGAGGTGCCGCCCAGCATGAAACCGCGCGCGCGCTGATCGCCCGCCGCCCACGCCAGGTCGCCCACACGCTGGAAGCCGAACATCGAGTAATAAATGTAAAACGGGATCATGGTGACCCCATGTGTGGAATACGATGTCGCCGCCGCGATCCAGGAAGACATCGCGCCCGGCTCGTTGATCCCTTCCTGCAGAATCTGGCCGTGTTTGTCTTCCTTGTAGAACATCAGTTGGTCCTTGTCTTCCGGCGTGTACAACTGCCCCACCGATGACCAGATGCCCAATTGGCGGAACATGCCTTCCATACCGAAGGTGCGCGACTCGTCGGGCACGATTGGCACTACGCGCTTGCCGAGGTTCTTGTCTTTGACCAGGATATTGAGAATGCGCACAAAGGCCATGGTGGTGGACATCTCGCGCTCTTCGGAGCTCTTGAGCAGCGGCTCGAAGGCGGTGAGCAGCGGGATCTCTAGCTGGTCGCCCTTCTGACGGCGCGAAGGAAGGTAGCCGCCGAGTTCCATGCGGCGCTTGCGCATGTATTCCAGCTCGGGCGAACCGTCCTTGAAGGTCAGATAGGGGATTTCATCGAGCTTGTCGTCCGGGATCGGCAGGTCGAAGCGGTCGCGGAAGGCCTTCAGCGAAGTGGTGCCCATTTTTTTCTGCTGATGGGTGATGTTCTGCGCTTCGCCGGCTTCACCCATGCCGTAGCCCTTGATAGTCTTGGCCAAAATGACGGTGGGCTGTCCCTGCGTCTTGACGGCTGCGGCATAGGCCGCGTAAATTTTGTGCGGGTCGTGGCCGCCGCGATTCAGCCGCCAGATGTCGTCGTCGGACATGCTGGACACCATTTCCAGCAACTCGGGATATTTGCCGAAGAAGTATTTGCGCACATAGGCGCCGTCCTTGGACTTGAAGGTCTGGTATTCGCCATCCACCGCTTCTTCCATGCGCCGCATCAGCGTGCCGTTGCGATCCCTGGCCAGTAGAGAATCCCAGTACGCGCCCCAGATCACCTTGATGACATTCCAGCCGGCGCCACGGAAATCCGCTTCCAGCTCCTGGATGATTTTGCCGTTGCCACGCACCGGGCCATCGAGGCGTTGCAGATTGCAGTTGACGACAAAAATCAGGTTGTCGAGTTTTTCGCGCGCCGCCACGCCGATGGCGCCCATGGATTCGGGTTCGTCGCATTCCCCATCGCCGAGGAAACACCAGACCTTGCGGCCGTCGGTATTGGCGATGCCGCGGTCTTGCAGATATTTCATGAAACGCGCCTGGTAAATCGCCATGATCGGCCCCAGACCCATCGACACCGTGGGGAATTGCCAGAAATCCGGCATGAGCCACGGATGCGGATAAGACGAGAGGCCCTTGCCATCCACTTCCTGGCGGAAGTTGTCCATCTGCTCATGAGTCAGCCGGCCCAGCATGAAGGCCCGCGCATAAACGCCGGGCGCCGAATGCCCCTGTACGAACACCAGATCGCCACCGTGTTTTTCCGAGGCGGCGTGCCAGAAATGATTGTAGCCCACGTCGTAGAGCGTGGCGGCGGAGGCAAAACTCGCAATATGCCCGCCCAGTTCCGAGGATTGCTTGTTTGCGCGTAGCACCATAGCTGCGGCATTCCAGCGCACATAGCAGCGGATGCGGTGTTCCAGTTCGTGGTCGCCCGGCGAGCGTGTTTCCTGGCCTGCGGGGATGGTATTGATGTAGGCGGTATTGGCGCTGTAGGGCAGGTGGGCGCCGGAGCGGCGGGCCCGTTCGATCAGCAGTTCGAGAATGTAATGCGCCCGTTCCGGGCCTTCGTGATGCAGGACGCCCTCCAGGGCCTCCAGCCATTCGTTCGTTTCCTGGGGATCGTTATCCGGGAGTGCTGCCATGCATCTTTACCCTGGGTGAGGAGTCGGGGTATCGGGCGCCGGGATGTCTACCCTCTTGGCGTTTGTGACGCTGAGCCCAATATTGTGCAAAATTATAGCACCGGGCAGGCTTGCGCCCGGCGCCTGGGCTTACTTGGCGGGCTTGGCTGGCGGGGGCAGGCGCCCCATCAGGTAGAACTCGTCGTTGGCCCGCATATCGATCAAGTGCGCCATGCGGTTCGAGAGCGCAAAAAACCCCGTAATCCCGCCGATATCCCAGATGTCTTCGGTGCTGAAACCATGAGAGCGCAGGGTTTCGTGGTCGGCGTCGCTAAGCGCTTCCGGCGTGCGCGAGAGTTTGCAGGCGAAATCCAGCATGGCTTTTTGGCGAGGGGTGATATCCGCCTTGCCATGATGAATCGCCATCTGGTCGGCAATCTGCGGATTTTTCGCATAAATGCGCAGGATCGCGCCGTGGGCAATCACGCAGTAAGGGCATTGGCTCCTGCCGCTGGTCGCCACCACGATCATTTCCTTTTCGGCTTTCGTCAGCCCGGATTCCCTGAGCATCAGCGCGTCGTGGTACGCGAAAAAGGCGCGGAACTCGTCCGGGCGGTGGGCCAGCGTCAGAAATACATTCGGAATGAATCCGGCCTTCTGCTGAACTTCGAGCATCTTCGTGCGGATGTCCTCGGGCAGGTCTTCTAGTTTCGGGACGGGGTACTTGCTGATCGGCTGGGTCATTGGAACTCCGAAAAAGTGAAAATCTCAACGCAAAGGCCGCAAAGAACGGCGAGAAAGAAAACCCAAAGTGTAAAACCGACATGTCTGTGGGTCCATGAGGTGGGATCAATCTCTTCTTTGCGATCTTCGCGCACTTTGCGTCTTTGCGTCGAGATTTTCTTTGTAGTTGCGATTGACGATGTTCGGATGTGACGATGGATTTGCAGTAGGTGAACTAGGTCGAATTAAATTCCCATTCCCATCGGCCGACCGAGCCTTGATCAATTTGGACGTTCTGGTATAAGGCAACCTGGAGATGTTACGTAAAAGGGGCTCGACGTGGCACGCTCGATCAATCCAAATAGAGGCGAGTTCCGGATCATCAGAGGAGTTGAAAAACCATGAATCCAATTAAAAAGCAGTTTGGGAGGTTCCTATGTGCGATATTCATCCTGTCGCTGGGCGGGCTCATCGGTGCGGCCAGTGCCGCGGAGCGCAAGGTTCGGGTCAATGACAATTCGTTCAAGTGCATCACCCAAATGACCAAGGTGCGCCATTTTTATGTTGACAACCTGCTCGGCAATCTCGACGAAACGTTGGATGTCGCGATCGAAGGCCGAGGCGACTACCCGGAGGGTTCAGTCGTGCAAGTCATGCCCAACGAGGTCATGGTGAAGCAGCAAAAAGGCTACAGTCCTGCCACGCGAGACTGGGAATTCTTCTGGATCGACCTGGATAAAAACGGCGCGAAGATTTTCACCCGCGGCTTTGCCGAGGTGAACAACCGTTTTGGATTGAACTGCTTCGCCTGTCACGTCAAGGCACGCCCGGAACATGACTTCATCTGCGAAACCGATAACGGCTGCGACCCGATTCCCGTGAGCAAGGCGATGTTCGGCGCACTACAGCGGACGGATCCACGCTGCCCGGAAGCAGACCAGGTGAGCGCCGAGGACAGCGAACAACTCAGGCTGCTTGGCGAAATCGTCAAGGCGCTAACCGAAAAGAAGTAATCGCAATATACCTCCGCCCCGGGGCAGGCCCGGAACCTGTCCCGGCGGGTACCCTGACTTTATAGTCAGTGCGACGCCCCGAGTCGGACTGCGATTTTTACGAATTTGCAAACCTGTGCGCGTCTGATTGCGTTTTGCTTGAGAGGAAGAGACGTCCCTCACGCAAGCTCAGAGGAAGCAATTGGCGCGGTTTTCTCCGAACTCGTATCGGAAGCCGGCGCGGCGCGGTGCGCGGTCATGCGCGCGCTGTTGAAGCAGGAGTAATCTGTTGGGCTGGTACACGTGCAATCCAAACACTTTGCGGAGGAGAGCAAGATGGAGCTGAAGGGCAGAGTGGCACTCGTGACCGGAGGCAATGGCGGCTTGGGTCAGCGCATCTGCCACGCGCTGGCGCGTGCGGGCTGCGATGTGGCGGTGGTGTATGCGCGTAGCCAGGGCGATGCGGAAAAAATCGCACGGGATCTAGTGAGCACGGGTGTTCGCGCGCAGGCCCTGGCGTGCGATGTGACCGATCCCTCGCAAGTACAGGCGTTGTCCGAGCGCGCGCTGAGTGCTTTTGGGCGGGTGGACATCTTGGTCAACGACGCCGCCTACAACAAATGGATTCCCTTCAACGATCTGGACGCCATTACCTTTGACGAGTGGCAGAAAATCCTGTCGGTGAACCTCACCGGCCCGATGCTGTGCATCAAGCACCTCGCTCCGGCGTTGCGCCGCAACGGTACCGGGCGCATCGTCAATATCTCGTCTATCGCAGGTTTGGGTCCTCAGGGCTCGTCCATTCCCTACGCCGTCTCCAAGGCGGGCCTGATCCATCTCACGCGCTGCATGGCCGTGGGTTTGGCGCCCGATATTCTGGTGAATTGCGTGGCCCCGGGCTATCTGGAGGACACGCGCGCCACCAACAATCTCGATCCCGCCTTTCGGCAACGCGCGAGAGAAGGATCTCTTCTGAAGCGAGCCGCCGATAAAGACGACGTAGCGCGACAAGTGGTCGGTCTATGCGAAACCGACAGCATTACGGGGCAGACAATCGTGGTGGACGCCGGCCGGTTCTTTCACTGAAGGCTAATGCTATGCAATCGAATCAAAGGGGCCAGGCTCGAAGATTCCATTCCGTTGGCAATTCGCTTGCGTCCACGACATCCACCCGCATCGGCAAGTCGCTTTCGCTGAAAGCTTCGCGTAGCGCAAACGTCTGCTCCGGTTGCAGCGGTGGTCCCTCCAGCGCCAGATCGAGATCGGAATGCGGTTTGAGCCGCTGTCGATCTTCGGAGCTCAACACGACGCGTGAACCGAACACGAAAGCACGATGATGCGCTGCGTGAGTATTCAGAACCTGCGTCACTGTCGCCAACTGGTTCGGCGCCAATACCAGTTCTTGTCCCAGGCGGTTTTCTAGATTCATTTTGACGTAGCGCGCAAATTGGCAAGCAGGACTTCGGCATCCCGCAACAACGCAGGTAGCGCGTCGAACACCCGTGCGGCCTTGGCCGGATCGTAGACATGCGCGGTAATGTTGCGCAATTCGCGATAAGCGAACCAGGGCGTTTCGGCTGAGAGCAGTCCGCGCTCGATACCTGAACGGATCATGTCACGATAACCCAGCGCATCCACCTCGGATGGTGTATCGGACATGGCTTCGAGTTGGCGACGCAGCGATTTGACGCACAGTTCGTAAGTGTATTTAAAACGCTGAATGGAAGCATCGCGTACGAACTCATCTCGCAGTCGAACCTTGGAAGCTTCCAGGGCCGCTGACAAAGATGCAATCGCTTTGGTTAATGAAGTGAAATCGAGCATCGACTTTGCTCAATAGGATCAATAATAAGCATACTACATTCGGATACTGGATTTGAGCAGTTGTTCCATGGCGGTAGTCCATGGCTGCTCCTCCCGCCGGTAAATCGATACGCCGAAATCGAAATTCCAAGTCCCTGAGCGCCGTTGATCCAGGAGCATGCGGCTGCGGCGCCCAAACGCGACGCGGGAAGTTCTCTCAGTCGTATTTGCGCAAATCCTCGATCACCTTGCCATCGTTCGGCAGCGAGCCGGCTTCGGTGAATTCGACTTCACCGCGCAGCTTGCAGATATCGCGCAGCGATGCTGCGATGGCTTGCGCGAGACTGTCGCTGCGGTTGCGGACTTCGCAGCGCAGGGTCATGCGATCGTTTTTCTCGGCATCGTGATCCACGGTGAGGCGGGCGCGGGTGATTTCGGGATGGCGTTTGATCACGTCGTTCACCTGCGAGGGATGTACGAACATGCCTTTGACTTTGGTGGTCTGATCGGCGCGACCCATCCAGCCTTTGATGCGCATGTTGGTGCGGCCGCAGGGGCTTTTGCCGGCGGCGAGCGCCGACAAGTCGCCAGTTGCGAAACGAATCAGCGGATATTCGCTACATAGCGTGGTGACGACCACTTCTCCGACTTCACCGGGCTGCACCGGGTCACCGGTGCCGGGACGCAGGATTTCTACGATGACGCCTTCGTCGATGATCAGCCCACCCATGGGTTCGGTCTCGTAAGCGATTAGTCCCAGGTCAGCACTGCCGTAACTTTGCCGTACTTCGATGCCGCGCGCCTTGAGCCATTCGCGCACCGGGGGCAGCAAGGCCTCGCCACCGACGCTGGCTTTTTTCAAACTGGAGACATCAGCCTTCAATTCTTCGGCTCTTTCGAGAAGAATTTTGAGGAAGGACGGCGTGCCAGCATATGCGCTGGGCTTTAGATCGGCGATTGTGGCGACCTGCATTTCGGTCTGCCCGACGCCGGCCGGAAATACCGCGCAGCCGATGGCTTGCGCGCCCAGATCCATCATGAACCCGGCGGGTGTGAAGTGATAGCTGAAGGTGTTATGCACCAGATCGCCACGCCGGAAACCGGCGGCATAAAGCGCGCGACCGAAACGCCAGAAATCGCCGCGACCACCCTGGGGATCGTAAATCGGGCCCGGCGAGGCAAACACCCGGCTCAGGCCTCCAACGGCAACAGTCGTCATCCCTGCAAAGGGCGGCGCAGCTTTTTGAAGGTCAATCAGGGCGGACTTGCGGGTAACCGGCAGGTGCGCGAGAGCCTTGCGATCACGAACGGCTGCCGGATCGACGTCTTTAAGCAATGCAGAGAAATACGGAGCCGCGGATTTCGCATGGGCAATTTGTCCTGGCAGCGATGCGAACAAAGCTTGTTCGCGCTGCTCCGGGTCGCGGGTTTCCAGGTCGTCGTAGTAGTCCATCCTTGTGGTGAGGCGTGAGGGGTGAGGCGAGAGGCGTAACTACTGCGGTTTCGCCGCCTCACGCCTCACGCCTTACGCCTCTCGGCATTCAGGTAGTTCCCTCAATCCTCGATCCCCGATCCTCAATCCTGCTTTCAAGCCAGCCACCGCTTGCGCCGTCGATAATGTTTCGAGTCGCGGAAACTCTTGCGGCCGGCGGTGGAAAGGCCGAGGTAGAACTCCTTTACGTCTTCGTTGTTCGCAAGATCGGCGGCAGGGCCGTTCATGACCACACGACCGTTTTCCAGAATGTAACCGTAATCGGCGTTTCGCAGCGCGACATTGGTGTTCTGTTCGGCGAGCAGGAAGCTCACGTTTTCCGTCTTGTTCAGATTGCGCACGATGGAAAAAATCTCGTCCACGATCTGTGGCGCCAAGCCCATCGAGGGTTCATCGAGCAGGATCATGCTCGGCTTGGCCATCAGGGCGCGGCCGATGGCGGTCATCTGCTGTTCGCCGCCCGAGGTATAACCCGCCTGACTCTTGCGCCGTTCCTTCAGGCGCGGAAAGAAGGCATAAACCTTTTCCAGGTTGGCGGCAATCTCGTTGCGGCTCGCGTGTCTGGTGAAAGCGCCGGTGAGCAGATTTTCTTCCACCGTCAGATGTGCGAAGCAATGGCGGCCTTCCATGACCTGCACCACTCCGCGCTTGACCAGTTCCGAGGGATTTAATGCCTCGACCCGTTCGCCGCGAAATTCGATCGAGCCCTTGGTGACATCGCCACGCTCGGCGCGAAGCAGATTCGAAATCGATTTGAGCGTCGTGGACTTGCCGGCACCGTTGGCACCCAGCAGCGCCACCACGCCGCCTTCCGGGACGTCCAGGGACACACCCTTCAACACCAGAATGACGTGATCGTAGATCACCTCGATGTTTTTCAGGGCCAGCAGCGGTGCGGAAGCGGTGGACATCATAGTTTCCGAGCGAACAGGGTTTGGCTTGTCGAACGCCCCCCTCCCCCTTGACGGGGGAGGGTAGGGGAGAGGGTGACGAACAGGAAGGCGAATTTCATGTGATGATCAGATTGCATATTGCTTTTGCCCCCTCTCCCTGACCCTCTCCCGCGAGGGGAGAGGGGACTCATTGGTTTACATTTTTCAACAATTTGCCGGGGTGGAGCTTCACGCCTTAATTCTTTAACGCTAGCCCCAAGTCCCTAGTCCCCAGCCCCTGCCGTTCAGGCCTTGCAATCCTTCGGCGTGATGTTCTTTTCCTTGGCGTATTTCGCGGCGGTCTCTTCCACCATAGGGCGCAGGATCGAGTTGTCGCCTTCCAGCCAGTCGGACACAAATTTCCACTGCGAGCCGTCCCACTGGTGAATGCGGGCATGACGCACGCCTTCGTGATCCAGGCAGGAGACTTTCAGAGGTTGAAGGATGCCGGCAAAGCCCAGTTTGGCGATGCGGCCTTGATCGAGATTCAGGTTCTCAATCCCCCAACGCACTTGTTCACCGGTGAGGGGCTTCTTTCCGAATTTTCCTTGCGCGGTGCGTATCGACTCCACCACCAGCATTGCGTTAAGCATGCCGCGGTTATAGAGCACATGACCGACGTCTTCTTTCTTGGTCGCGCCTTTGCCCTTGTCGTAGACGAATTTCAGGATATCGGCGTGGACCGCACTTTTTCCGGACGAATGCTGGAGCGCGATGCCGTTGTAGCCTTTCGCATCCTCGCCGGCGGGAAGCACGTCCGGTTCGGCCGAAGCCCACCAGACACCAAACATTTTCTCGCGCGGATAACCGACGGCCACGGCTTCCTTGATCGCCGTGGAGTTCATGACGCCCCAACCCCATAGCAGAACGTAGTCGGGACGAGCCTGGCGCACTTGCAGCCAAGCTGCCTTCTGCTCTACACCGGGATGGGTCACCGGAAGGGTGACCAGTTCAAAGCCGTGACGTTTGGCGCGAGCCTGCAAAAGCGGAATTGGCTCCTTGCCGTAAGGCGAATCGTGATAAACCAGCGTGATCTTCTTGCCCTTTAGATTGTCCAGTCCGCCGTTGAGCTTCCCCAAGTGTTGAATAAGAATGTCGGCGGCCGTCCAGTAGGTGCCGAGCAGGGGAAAATTCCACTGGAAAACCCGGCCATCGGCCGATTCGGACCGACCGTAGCCCATGGTAATGAGTGGAATCTTGTCGCCCAGCGTCTTGTCGGTCAGCGCATAGGTAATACCTGTGGACAGCGGGCTGAACACGGCGGCCCCGGTCGGGCCTTTTCCCTTGAGGCGCTCGTAACATTCCACGCCACGGTCGGTCTTGTATTCCGTTTCGCATTCTTCCCAGATTAGTTTGACTCCGTTGATGCCGCCGTCGCGGGCGTCCACCAGATTCAGATAATCCACGAAGCCGTTGGCAAAAGGCGCGCCGTTGGGTGCATAGGGCCCGGTGCGATACACCAGGACCGGAATAAATTGTTCGTTCTCCGCCGCAACGGCCGGGCCGCCCAGACCGGCGAACGTCGCCAGCAACATCAACCACTTGTTTAACATGCGTTTCATTTCACTTCCTCCTTATTATCAGGATGCCATTCGGCTTGCCACCTCAGGTTCCCATTCAACGTTCTTCTACTCAAAAGGTTAATACGGAAACGGCCATAAGCGCAGCTTTTCCTTGGCGATGCGCAGCAGCCGCGCCAGACCCAGCGGCTCCACCACCAGAAAGAACACGATCAGACCGCCGAAAATCATGAACTCCAGATGCGAAACAAAAGCCGTTGACCAATTCAGCCCCAGCCATTTCGGAGTCTGATTCAACAGGATCGGCAGCACGGTAATAAAGGCCGCGCCAAAAAAACATCCGATGATGGAACCCAGCCCCCCTATGATGATCATGAACAGAATGCTGAAAGAACGGTTGATGTCAAAGGCCGCCGCCTCCCATGAGCCCAGATGTACGAAGGCCCACAAAGCCCCGGCAACCCCGATAAAAAACGAACTGACCGCGAATGCCGAAAGTTTGGCATACATTGGCCGGATGCCGATGATCTCCGCCGCCACATCCATGTCGCGGGTGGCCATCCAAGCCCGTCCCATTCGCCCCCGAACGAGATTCTTCGCGATCAGCGCAAACAGCGTCAACAGCGCGAGGCAGAGAAAATACTTCTCCGTCGGAGAATCCAGCGTCCAGGCGAACAGAGTGATATCCGGCGCGGAAATCGAGCCAGACGGCGTGTAGTTGGTAAACCACTTGACGCGATTGAACAGCCATTCCAGAAAGAACTGCGCCGCGAGTGTTGCCACCGCGAGATAAAAACCCTTGATGCGCAGACTGGGAATGCCAAACAGTATACCCACCAGGGTGGCAAAACCTCCCGAGAGCAGAATGGCCACGATCGGGTTGAGTTCCGGAATGCGCACGCACAGGTTGTAGGCCGCGTAAGCGCCCACCGCCATGAAACCGCCGGTGCCCAGCGACATCTGCCCGCAATAGCCCACCAGCAGGTTCAGCCCCAGTGCCGCGAGCGACATGATGAGAAACGGAATGAAAATCGCCCGGAACAGATATTCGCTGGCGAACATCGGCACCAGTACAAATCCTGCAATGAGAAAAGCGCCCAGCACCCAGCGGTCCTGGACGATCGGGAACACCGACTGATCGGCGCCGTAGGTGGTTTTGAATTGGCCGGATTCTCTATAGAACATGGTGAGGCGAAAGGCGTAAGGCGTGAGGCGAAAAAAGAAAGGCATTAACGCAGCATCCGTTGCGGCGATGACTTGATACGAGTTCAAGCGAAAAGCAAACGCGAGTTTCCCGCCTCACGCCTTTCGCCTCACGCCTCACCTTTACTTCACACCCGATCAATGTGCTTCTCCCCAAACAGGCCCTCGGGCCGGAACAGCAGGAACACGAGCGCCAGAACATAAGCAAACCAGTTTTCGATGCCGCCGCCGACAAAAGGACCCAGATAAATTTCCGCCAGTTTTTCGCCCGAGCCGATGATCAGGCCCCCGACGATGGCGCCCAGAATGGATTCGAAGCCCCCCAGTATCAGTACCGGAAGCGCTTTCAAGGCAATCAGCGAAAGCGAAAACTGCACACCCAGCTTGGAGCCCCAGGCCATGCCCGCCACCAGTGCGACCAGTCCGGCCACACCCCAGACGATGACCCAGATGTAATTGAGCGGAATGCCGACCGATTGTGCGGCCTGGTGATCGTCGGCCACGGCGCGCAGGGCACGGCCGATGCGCGTCTTCTGAAAGAAAAACGCCAACCCTGCAACCAAAATGCCGGCGGCGACCGCGGCGACCAGATCCTCGCTCGGCACCAGGATGCCGCCCTCGAATACGCTTTCGAAAAGCATCAGCGGTTTTTTGGGAATGCCCAGATCGAGTGTGTAGACGTCGCTGCCCCAGATGGTCTGACCCAGGCCATCGAGGAAATACGATACGCCGAGTGTCGCCATAAAGAGAGCTATGCCCGGCTGGTTCACCAGAGGCCGGAGCACGATACGTTCGATTATCACCGCCAACAGGGCCATAATCAGAATGGTCAGGATCAGCGCCACCATAAATGGCAGATGAAAGATCTCCATCAGCCGCACGAAAGTCAGCGCGGCGAACAACACCATGGCGCCTTGCGCAAAGTTGAACACGCCTGAGGCTTTGAAAATTAGCACAAAACCCAGAGCCACCAGCGAGTAGAGCACTCCCGCCAGAAGGCCACCGATGAGAACTTCGAGGAAGAAGGCCATTTAGGCGGTGAGGCGTGAGGCGAGAAGCGTGAGGCGTGACTGCCCAAGGCGGTCGCCAGCCGTGATCCATTGCCAGTTGGGGTGGTTTGACACGGTTATCTCGATATTAGGGATTGTGTTCTTATGCCTCACGCTTCTCGCCTCACCATTTAGTGTGCCACACCCAAATACGCATCGATCACGGTCTGGTTGGCGCGGATCTCATCAGGGGTGCCTTCGCCGATCTTGCGGCCGTAGTCGAGCACGACGATGCGGTCGCAGAGGTCCATTACCACGCCCATATCGTGTTCGATCAACACAATCGTGGTGCCGAATTCTTCGTTGACGTCCAGCACGAAGCGGCACATGTCCTGTTTTTCCTCGACGTTCATGCCGGCCATGGGTTCATCAAGCAGCAGCAGGGTGGGCTCCGCCGCGAGTGCGCGGGCCAGTTCGACGCGTTTTTGCAGACCGTAAGGCAGGCGTCCGACCGGCGTCTTGCGAATATGCTCGATCTGCAGGAAATCGATGATGCGTTCGACTTTTTCGCGGTGTTCCAGTTCTTCGCGTTGCGCTCGACCGAAATACAGGCATTGGGCGAGGAATCCGGCATGCATTTTCAAAGTGCGGCCGGTCATGATGTTGTCGAGCACGCTCATGCCTTTGAACAGCGCGATGTTCTGAAACGTGCGCGCGATGCCTCGTGTTGCTGCTTCGTGCGGACGCATCTGCGCGTGGGTCACGCCACGGTAAGTGATGCGCCCCTGCCCCGGGTGGTAAACACCGTTGATCACATTGAGCATGGAGCTCTTGCCGGCGCCGTTGGGTCCGATGATCGCGAAAATCTCCCGCTCGCGGACTTGAAAGCTCACCCCGGAGAGCGCTTTCACGCCGCCGAAGGCGAGCGAAATATCCTCAACTGCCAGAATCGGTTCGCCGAGTGTTCGCGTCATGCTCGTCATGCTGCCTTTGCCGCGGGAGTCTGAACCAACACGTCGCGGATTTCGATGTCGGCGCGCACTTTGCCGCGGCGGCCGTCCTCGAACTTAACCTCTGTTTCAATTACGCAGCGACTCTTGCCGCCATACAAGGCGTCCAGCAGCGCGACGTATTTTTCCGCTACAAATCCGCGCCGCACCTTGCGGGTGCGGGTGAGCTCGTCATCGTCGGCGTCGAGTTCCTTGTGCAGCACCAGAAAGCGCCTGATCTGTGAGCCGGTGAGCGCCGCGTCGGCCGCGAGATCGGCATTGACCTTTTCCACGCATTCCAGGATCAACCCATAGACCTCGCTCTTGCTGGCGAGATCGACATAACCACTATAGGCCAGCCCACGTTTCTCCGCCCAGTTGCCCACCGCCTGCATGTCGAAGTTGATGAAAGCGCAGACCATGTCGCGGCCATCGCCGAAACACACTGCTTCTTTAATATAGGGGAAAAATTTGAGTTTGTTCTCCAGAAACTGCGGCGCGAACAACGTGCCGTTCTTTAATTTGCCGACATCCTTGGCGCGGTCGATGATGTGCAAGTCGCCATCGGCATCGATGAAGCCGGCGTCCCCGGTCATGAAGTAGCCGTCTGGCGTGATCGACTCGGCGCTGGCATCCGGGCGCTTATAGTAGCCATCAAGCAGGCCCGGAGTCTTGACCTGCACCTCGCCGTCGGCGGCGATGCGGATTTCCACGCCGGCCTGGGGCTGGCCCACCACGTCCAATTTGGTTTGACCGCTCCTTTGCTTGCACACGTAGACGCCGGTCTCCGTCTGGCCATAGAGCTGTTTGAGATTGATGCCGATCGAGCGGTAGAAGCGGTAGAGGTCCGGCCCGATCGCCGCGCCCCCCGTGTAGGCCACACGCACCCGGCTCAATCCGAGCACGTTCTTTAACGGACCGTAGACCAGCAGTTCGCCGAGCGCATAAAGCAGCCGGTCACTCAGGCCGACGGGCCGGCCGTCAAGGATGTCCGGCCCGCAGCGCTTTGCGACGTTCATGAAATAGTGGTACAGGCCGCGCTTGATTCGTCCCGCATCGTCGATGCGGATGGTGACCTGGGTGAGCAGGTTTTCGAGCACGCGCGGCGGGGCGAAGTAATAGGTTGGCCCGATCTCGCGCATATCGATCATCACTGTTTCGGACGACTCGGGGCAGTTCACCGTGAAGCCAGCGGCGAGCGCCTGCATATAGGAAAACAGATGATCGCCGACCCAGGCCATCGGCATGTAGGACACCACCTCCTCGTTCTCGGTGAAACCGTCGAACGCGATGTCGCCGCGGGCCACGGCGAGCAGGCCGCGGTGCGTATGACAGACGCCCTTGGGTTTGCTGGTGGTGCCGGAGGTGTACAGAATCACGCAAATGCCCTCTGTTTTTCCGAGCGCCACTTCGCGTGCTAAAAACTCCGGCTGCGCCGCATCCAGCGCGCGCCCCTTTTCGCGCAGGCCGTCACAGGAATAAATTTGCGGCTGGGAATAGTTGCGCATCCCGCGGCCTTCATCGTAAATGATGTACTTCAGGCGCGGGCAATGCGGCAGCAAATCCAGAAGCTTATCGACTTGCTCCTGGTCTTCGACGATGGCGTATTCGATCTCGGCATTGTCGAGCACAAAGAGCATCTCCTGCGCCACCGAATCCTGATACAGCGGCACCGGCACGCCGCCAAGACTCTGCGCGGCGGCAAACGCCCAGTACAGCCGTGGCCGATTGTCCCCCACGATGGCGAGATTCATCCCGCGCTTGAATCCCAGCTCCGCCAGCCCGCAAGCCATCCAGCGCACCTCGTCGGCATACTGCCGCCAGGTCCAGCTCTGCCAGATGCCCAAGTCTTTTTCGCGCATAGCGATGTGTTCGCCACGCACACGGGCATGCTCCAGCAACTGCCGGGGAAAAGTATCGGCTGCCATCGGCAAGCCGGCACTGGATTGGGTCAAACGGAAACTCCTCCTAAATTCTTATTATTGGCGGACCATTAAATGGTCTTACCATCCGGTCGCGCAGCTGGAAGCTTACACCACGCAGGGGCCAAAAGACCATGTCGGCATGCTAATTTGGCTGGCCTTGCGTGATCGCGATGGTGAAGCCCTTCGGGATCAGCCGGTGTTCGTAAGCCTGCCGCTCAAGCGTCTCCCGAAAGTCCGGATGTGCGATCGATATCATTGCCTTGGCACGCTGGGCGATGGACCTGCCCTTAAGATTGACGATGCCGTATTCGGTCACGACATACATCACGTCGGAGCGTGGCGTCGTGACAACATTGCCGGGTGTAAGGTCAAAGACAATCCGGCTTCTGGGCGCGCCGCGTTTGTCGTAGGTGGAAGACATGCAAATGAAGGACTTGCCACCCTTTGAAGCGTAACCGCCGCGCACAAACTGCAACTGGCCGCCGGTCCCGCTGATGTGACGATGGCCGTCGCTTTCCGATGCGACCTGGCCTTGTAAATCCATTTGCGTGGTGTTGTTGATCGTCACCGCCTTGTCGTTCTGCATGATGATGTGCGGCAGGTTGGTGTAGCGCGTCGGGTAGGCGATGAAATCCGGATTGCGATCAATGGTGTCGTAAAGATATTTCGAGCCCAATGCGAAGCTATACGCGATCTTGCCGGGGTCAAGCGTCTTGGCGGCCCCGGTGATGAAGCCAGCCTTGTAGAGATCGACGATGCCGTCGGTAAGCATCTCGGTATGAACACCGAGGTTGCGCACACCTGACTCCAGCAACAGCGAGCACACGGCGTTGGGCATGCCGCCGATGCCGATCTGAAGGCATGAACCGTCTTCGATTTCGGTCGCGATGAGGCAAGCGACGGCGCGATCAACGTCGGTTATGGGTGACTTTGGCAGTTCGAAGACCGGGGCATTGTCACCTTCAATGACGTAATCGACTTCGCTCATGTGAATCGCGTTGTCGATCCCGTAACAATAAGGCAGAGTCGGGCAGGTTTCTACAATCACCAACCGGGCGCGTTCGATAATCGCCCGATGCCAGAGTGTTGCGGCGCTGAGATTAAAATTGCCATCTGCGTCGACCGGGCAGGTCTTGATCACCACGATGTCCACCGGGTCGATGTTGCGCGCGTAGTAGTCGTCGACCTCGCCCAGATTCACCGGCATGTAGTCGCAGCGGCCCGCGTCGTGCATTTTCCGGTCGTAGCCGGAGAAATGCAGGCTCATCACGTAGAAGTGCTCTCCATTGGGATCTACCTCCAACACGGCGCGAGGGCGCGTGGTGATGGCGCTCCTGATTTTTACGTCGCGAAGCTCGGCGGCGCGTGCCGCCAAGGCATTGTCGAAACTGTCCGGCTGCGCCAGCACGCCGCCGTAATCCAGCCACATGCCGGACTTGACCAAGCTTGCCGCGGCTTCAGCGCTAACGGTCCGAGCGGGCGATGCGGCCTGCCTCCTGGTCATGATGGTGCTTTCTCCGTCACTTGATGTGTCACAGAAAACATCTTCGGGAAGTTGAGTTGACTCAGGCGATCAACGACCGAGTTCGCTTGCGGGAGCCCACGGCGGCAGAGGTTCGCCACCGGTGTAATGGTTCTGCGCTGGCGTCTCCCGAAAGAGCACGTAGATATCGCGTGCATCGACATCCAGTTCAGCTTTCAACAATGCGGCAATGGCATCCACCAGCGCCTTCTTCCGATCGTGTCCCCGCCCGGGGCGCAAATCGACAGTGACCAGCGGCACGCCATCACCGATCGCAGCGCAGACTTCGCGCACGGCAACATAGTCGTATTTGGTTTCTTTTGGCGCGAGGGTTGCGAGGACGGCTTGCTTAACACCCTCGCGGATACGACGTTTCTTGTCTAGCGGCGTTCCTTCTGGCACTTCGACTCGGATGACGGGCATGGTTTTTCCTTTCAATGTCGGAATGTCTTACGCCCGGGGAGCCATTCCGCGCACCAGCGTCAGGAACTCGAGCTTGGTTCCCGCGCGACGATGTGCCGACAGGGCTTGATAGTCCGGATCGGCGTACCAGCGCCTCGCATGGTCTTCCGACGGGAATTTGAAAATGATGACGCGTCCCTCACGTGCTGCTGAACCTTCGAAGGTGTGAGTCTGGTCGTCGAAGGTGACCAACTCTCCGCCGTGGCGCTTGAGGAGCGGGAAAAACCCTTTCTCGTATTTGCGGTACTCATCCGCATCTCGAACAATCAGGTTCGCGAGCATGTAGGCAGGCGCGTCGGACATGGTGTTCTCCATCAGGGCAGCGCAGCAATCCAATCGGCCAGGGCATGCCCAATTTCATCGGGAGAATCTTCCTGGAGGAAATGCAAGCCTTCCACCGTGACTTCTTTCTGATTGGGCCAGGTTCGACAGAATTCGCGCTGAGCCCCGACCAATATCGAGCCAGGCTCCGCATTGATGAACAATTTCGGGACGGCGCATTGTCGCAACCAATCGGCGTACTGCTGCACCAATGCGACCATGTGCGCAGGCTCGCCCGCGATGGGGATCTGCCGTGGCCAGTTCAACGTTATCTGGCGGTTGTCTTTCTCGACGAAGGGCGCGCGGTACTCGGCCATCTCTTCGTCGGTCAGCTTGCGCATGATCGAACTCGGTAACACGCCCTCGATGAACATGTTGCGGTTCAAGATCAGGTCCTCGCCCTTGGCGGAGCGGAATCCCTGAAATATGCCGCGCGCCTTTTCCGGCCAATCGTTCCAGGACGGCAAGGGCATGACGATGCCCTCCATATAGGCGAGGCCACGAACCGCTACGGGGTGGTTGTGAGCCCAGTGAAAAGCAAGCGCACTGCCCCAGTCGTGGAGAACGAAAATAACTTCCGAAGTCGCACCGATTTCCGTCAAGAGGCCATTCAGATAAGCATAGGTCACCTCAAAACTGTAACGACCGGGCCCCTCGCTGGCTGGGAGTTTTTCCGAGTCGCCATGGCCAATCAGATCGGGAACAATGACTTTGCCGCTGCCTGCCAGATGCGGGACGATATTGCGCCACAAGTAACTCGATGTGGGATTGCCGTGCAGCAAAACGATCGGGCGACCCGTACCCACTTCCGCATAGGCGAGACGACGTCCCTTGACCTTGCAGAACTTCTTGGGGAGTGGCGCTGCGGAGAATGCCATCAGGCCGCGCTCCCCATCAGGCGAAACGCCGTGTCGATATTGGCAAGCTGCCGATCCCGTGCAACCCTGCGGCGGCTGGAAACGCGGATGCCTTCATTGAACAGCATCAGGAAGCTGGCAAATTCGGCGGCACGCTTCGGCGCAAGTCCGGCATCTCGCAGGCATTTCTCGAACTCCGCCTGCATTTCAACCAATAGACCGCTGGCCCGCGCGCTGAGATCGTCATCGACTCCGGCCAATTCCAACACCGTATTGACCATCATGCATCCCCATGCGGTCTTCTGGCCGCGCTGCCCGGTTGCCGTGTACTCGAAGAAATTCCGCAGAGCATCCAGGGGACCCATGTTTTCGCGCGCCTTCAGCAGGATGTCCTTGGTACGCTTGCCAAATAGCTCCAGACATTCCACATACAGGCTGCGTTTGTCGACGAAGGTTGCGTAAAAACTGCTGCGGCCGATGTCCATGGTCTCCAACAGGTCGGCGAGCGAAGCCGCCTGGTAACCCTTGTTCCAAAACAGCACAAGGGCTTTGTCCAGCGCCGCCGATCGATCGAACTCCAGGATTCTTGCCATGGCCCAATACTGTACCGATCGGTTCAGAATGTCAAGCGTGACAATTGGCCTCGCGCTCGACCTTGGGGAAACACTGAATAAGTCCGGAGATGTCATTCCCACGGAGACGAGAATCAAGGATTTTCAAAGAAAACTGGTTCCCCGCCTTTGCGGGAAAGACACCTATCTCAGTGTTTCCCCGAACTTTCAGGGCCCAACCAACGGCGAAGTTTTACGCGTGCACCGTTGGTCGCCGGGCCCAGTGCCGCGCCCATCTTCGCGCCGGCCGGCGTTGATAGCGTAAACCGGGCGGCGGCGAAATCCAGCATCGCGCCGTTCATTCCGGGCCAGCGCGCATGTCCACCGTCATATTCACAAAACAAGGTTCGCGTGCCCGGCGCGCAGCCAACATACTCAATACAGCCGTTGTTCGCAGCGATGGTCTTACTTTCGCAGCGGTTGCACTGTCCCCACCAATGCGCCGCATCGCGGCCATACTGCGGCGGCGGGAACAATTTGTCCTTTGTGCCGTGAATGACCATCACGGAGCGCGGTGCGGGGCAGGCGTAGGCGCGCAGGTCTTCCGCGCGCAATCCGGCCGCGCTGGCGACGATGCCCGTGACCGGGAGACTGGACTTGCCCAGAAACACCAGCGCGGAAGCGGCGGTGCCGCCGTCGGAGTGTCCCGCCAGCCAGACGCGCCGCGGATCGACGCACCAGTTTTTGGCGACGGTGGCCGGTACTTCGCCGAGCACGTCGAATGTCTTCAGCTTGAGCGGGCGGTGGTCGGGATAAGCGACGATGAATCCGCGTGCCGTGGCATCGCGCGTCAAGCCGAGATATTTTTCGGAAGCGTGGCGATTCTGCCCTGCCGCCGGATAAACCACCAGCAAGGGATGGGCAAGGCTGGCGTCGTAGTTGGCCGGGGTGCGAACACTGATGCGCAATTCACCTGGCGTGGCGATTTCATTACTCGCGCCACTCGGGACTGCTGCCGCGCACTGCGTTGGCAGGGCGAGTGCCGCGTAGTCGGCTTGGCCGAGGTCGACCTTAGCGGGGCCGCAGGCGCATAGCATTGCCAGCAGTGCCAGCGCCGCACACCCGGCGTTACGGCTTGTCACTTTGCAGGGCGTTTCTTCTGGCGCAGCGGTTTGTAGCTGGCCGTCTGAGGCGAGGCGCCGGGCATTGTTACTTCGATATCCGCCATTGTTTCATCACAATTCTCCTCGTGGCTCAAACATGCTTCGCGCGATCAATGCACATGATCATCGGGCGGCGGTCTGACTTCCGGCTCCGCCGCCAGCATCTTGATATGCGCACTCAGGCGGTCGATATCACGCCAGGCATCGCCCTCGCCGGGTGACCAGCGTGCGCGTACATAGCCAAAGCGATCCACCAGCAGCTCCATGTGCGCGGGCACCGGAGCGCGGTCCTGCGGATCGGCGTCAGTAAGTGTTCGGCGCAGCAGGCTGTAAGCGCTCACGGTTTCGGCGCCGCCTTCGAGCGCCACGCCGTACGGCGCAGGCAGCCGGGCGGCATATTTTCCGTCAACCGGAATGGCAATGATTCTCGCGCCTGCTTCATTCAGCCGCGCGTTGTTGTCCGTCAGTTGACGCATCCGTGCATCTGACATGGGTGCGGTAAAAAACACCAGTAACACCACGCTTTGTTGCCGGTAATCCTTGAGTGCCGCGGAAACGCCGTGCTGATCGGTGTAGTTGAAATCGATCGCACCCAGCCAAGGCTTGAGCGGCACAGGGCGCTCACCAAGGATACGCGCCTGATAGCCCGCCGAAAGCGTGCGCAGGAAATTGATCAAGTCCCAGCGATCATCCCCCGATAGAACGGTGGCGAAGCCGGGCATGGTGTTCTTGCCGAATGTGAGCCACCAGAACATATCGCCCGCCGTGTGCAGCGCGGTGTGGGGCTCGGTGAGATTGGCGGCAGGAATCATTGCGCTGGCGGCTGGGCCGTCGCCATGGCCGCTGCTGCCATGGCAATCGGTGCAATGGCGTTGAAACAGTTGCGCGCCCGCCGTGACGGAAATGGTTTGATACAGCACGCTCGGCCTGCGATAAGTGTCGGGATAAGCCTCAACGGAAATTGCGGCCAGCGCAGCGCTCGCGGCACAGACGAACAACATGCCACCCAGCACCACCGCTGCCGACATTCGGCGCTGAAGCAGAAAGCGCCAGAGCGCGAAGACCAAGCCCAAGGCGGCGGCAACAGCGCAGGCCAGCGCGATGGGAATCCATTGCGTGTCACGGTTGGCATCAATGGAAAAGCGAAACGGCAGTAACCAGTCGATGGCATCGTGCGCCGCGGGAATGGTGCGCGCGATTTGGGCGGCGAGCAGCACGATGATCAGCGCGATCAGCCATTCGACCAGAATCCAGCGCGCGAGTTGTTTTGCCAGCGTGGCATCCCCGGCAAAACGCGGCAGTAGTTTCCAGCGCAACTGCGCGGCGAGCAACAAAACGCCTGCGAGCAGCAGAATTTTTATCAGCAGCGTCCATCCGTAAGCGGTGCCGAATAAGGCCGGAAAAGTCTGAATGTGCACGACGCCGAGCCAGACGCCGCTGGCGACAATGAGCAGCATGAGCGGCAGCGCTAGGTTTGAAAATCTGGCGAACGATGCCAGCGCCAGCCTGCGTGCGTCGTCATCGCCGCGCGCCGCCAGCAGCGCCAGCGCACTCATCACCGGCAGTGCGCCCAGCCAAAAACCCGCTGCGAGCAGATGTGCGATATGCGCGGCTACTGCGGGCCACAACGGCACGGCGGTGGCCGAGTGTCCGGACCATGGCAGCGCTGCCAGCGCGACCCCCGCCAGCGCGAGAACGACGATGACCGGCAGCGCTGACTGGGCGCGCGCCACCAGCATCACTGCGAGCAGCACGCAAGCGGCGAGCAGCAAGGCTTCGCGCAACATCCAGACCGCGCCGAAGCGGCTTTCGAACAGCAGCCGGGAAATGGTTGCATCCAAAGGCAGTCCGGTCTGCGGCAGAGTTGCAATTTGCGCGGCGAACACCAGCACTCCGGAAAGCAGCGCGATCGCACCGCTGGCAAGAGCGAAAACCAGGACACGCCGCCACAACGCAGGCGAAGTCCGCGCTCGCGGAGCGCAGAAAATCAGAAAACCCAGACTCCCAGTCAGGATCAGACCGCCGCCCTGATGCAACCCGCGTGCAATCAGGAAAATCGCTTCGTTCATCGGCCTGCGGCGGGGGGCTCCCGGATTTCAAATTGGAAGCTGGATTTGACGGTGTGGCCGTCAATGGAAAGGACTTGGAATTGCACGGTGTAAACCCCATTGCCCAAGCGGGGCAGCGCCAGCTCCAGCAGCTTTGCGTCTTGCGCGGCAACCACGGCTTTAATTTCGGTCACCGGTTTGCCGGTAGAGTCCAGCACGGTGGCGATGCTGAATGCGGGTTCGAGTGCCTCGTTAAACCATAGCCGCAACTGTTGGGGCGCCTGACTCATTACAGCGCGGCGCGCGGGCTCGGACTTTAGCAGCTTGGCGTGTGCCCAGGTTGTCGCCGGTTGCGCAATCAGAACGCACAGCATCAGGGACGCGAAAAAACGCTGCATCGGCGCGCGCCCTTCAACGGGTAAGTTTCGGGCGAAGCCGGGTGGTATAGAAGTACAGGCCGGCACCAAAGGCCAGCGCGATGGCAATCCAGCCGTACATTGTCCAGCTCGCCCCGCTCCGGGCAACGGAAAACGGGAATCGGGCAACCAGCTTTTGTTTGTCGTGCACCGTTACCAAACCGATAAATTTGCCGGGCTCCGAGAAAGTGTGTTCAAAGTGGACCGAGCCCGTCGGATAAATACTGGCCGGCAGGTGAAACACCGTGATGCCATCGAGATTGTCTTCCGTACCCGTATCGCGAATGATCCGAACCTCCGCCGATAGCGAGCGCAGTTCCTGATCTACATAGTCGAGCACTACGATGGTCTTGCCGGTACTCGGAATGTCTTCGCAAAATTCCTTTTCCGCGCTGCTCTCCGGTTGGTAGCCGACGAAGTGAATATTGTAAGGGCCGACTCGCAGGCGGCAGATGTCTTTATCCATGGACAATCCGCCGTGTCCGATGGCCAATTGCGGCAGCATCAAGACAACTGCCAGAAGAAACAGTGCGCGTGTCGAGGATGTCATCTTGCGAGGGAAGCACGACCGCCGGGGGCGGCCGTGCCGGATGTCGGGTTTCAGATGGTTTTCTTGAATACCGGCAGGACCGGCCCTGCAACGCTGGTGGTATACCGGGTTCCCTTGTCATCGAAGAAGAAAATCAGGGCGCCCACCCGGCTATCAACGTTGGACAAAAAGCCGACCAAGCGCTCCAGCTCCCAGGCTGCGTCGGTGGCGTCCAGCTTGACCACCCGGGTTTCGCCTGGGGCAAGCGGCGTATCTTCCGCGACCACCAGCCCGCTGGTCGGCAGCAGATCCTTGGGATAAGCCGGGTCTACCGCAGCCACCGCGGCCGGAACCGCACCGTTGACGAAGCGCAGACTCGCTGTCAGGAACTCCCCAACCCGGATCGGACGCGTGGCATTGTTGCTGACTTCAATATTCATGCGCAGACTGCGCCCGGGGACATCGTATTCCGCCTTCTTGAATTTTACGCCGACGAGCTTTGGTGTTTCCGGCAAGGGCGGCGTATGGAGCGAACCAGCTTGCAGTGGAACCAGCCGAGGATAGGCGGCGGTGACACTCTTATAGCCGACAATGACAACCACCAGGATCAGGACCAGAAGTCCTGCCGCGACTTTGTCGTCCATTTTTGTGATCAACAAATCGTCCAGTCCTTTTTGCGCCGCCATCCAGCGCGGAACCAGCAGCGGCCGGCGCAGCCACCAGAAGATCCAGGCGAGCGCGATCACGATGTATCCCGATTGCCACATCTGCGCCCGAGCCACGCCGTAGTTCTGCGTGTCTGCAATCTGAGTGCCGTCGATCGTGGTGACGGGGTGCCGGAAATCCGCCGCGTTGCCGCTGACCTGCACCCAACTGCCGGGACCAACGATCGGTCCAGCCCCGCTCACATTGATCATTGGATGAAAGTGCCAGCGGCCTGGTATGCGCCCCTTCATCACCATTTTGAAGGTGTAATCACGTCCGATTTCCAGGTTTTTCAGGGACTGCATGGCCGGAACATCGTTGATATACGATTCCACCCGGGTGAGTACTGCTCCCGGCGAGGCGTTGGACATGAATACCAGGTTGGGTTTTTTTACGGCGTCCGGCCAATCCGCCATAAGGTGAAATTTGCCCGACACAGTAACCGTGTCGTTGACGTTAATGTCCTGAGCCGACCACTTGACGTCATACCATTGAATGGTGCGTGTGCGAATGTAGGGTTCCGTTGCCCGCTCGCCGTGCGCCCATGCGGGCGGCGGAGCGACGGCCGAAACAAGCGTCAAAATAGCCAGTGCGCCGAGAACGATTTTTCCAATGGGGTTCATTATTGCGCCCCCTTGTTGGCATAACCCAGTCCCATCGCCGCGCGGAAGCGCTTGCCTGTGGGAATGTAGGTCGGGATGCACAGTTTCGAGCCGATCCACCAGAAAATCATGTAGGCGAAAATACAAACGAAGCCGGAAAAGGCCGTGGATACCCACACAGCCGAATCCTCAAAGGTGCGCAAGGTGCCCCGTTCTATCATGCGAATGTATTCAGGCGTGGCAGAGCGCGGATAGGTGTACCCGATCAGATCGGCCAGCGAAACCATCTGGCCCATGTGTTCCACCGGCAGGAAATAAGGCGCCAGGTAGACCCAGTTGCTGGGGAAAAATAGCGCCGCGTAGAGCAGACCCCCGAACACGCCTGTCAGTACCCAGCTGCGGGTGATGGATAAAATTGCGTCCAGCGCAATAGCGCTCAAGAGGCAGGTGGATGGAACAACCAAGGCAAGCGGGAAATACGCCAAGGCCTCCCAACCGTGAAAACGTACAATCCAGGTGCCGATCAGAAGCAAACCAACGCTGGCCGTGGCGCCGATGGGCAGGCGGAAGAGATTCCAAAAGACCCCCTGAAATGCGGCTGCCATCATCATTGTCACGATGGGCGTAACCAGCACCCAGAATTGCCGGTCTTTCCAGTCGATGAAAAAATCCCAATCCCCTGCCAGCAGGATAAAGTGGATCTGGGTGACCGAAATAATCAGAAAAGCGGCAACCACCACGACCATCCAGTCGAAGAGCCTCGACCATTTGGCCACTTGTGGCGATAATCCGGCGGAATCCACGATCGCGCGATCATTCGCTGTCATGCTCTAGTCTCCCTGAATATAGTTTTTGTTCGCCCTGTTTTGACCCCAGAGCACTGCCCGGTATCAACCGGGCGACGGCCTGAAAACTAAAGAGCCCGTCCACTAACGACTAGTTGGACGGGCTCCCAGTTTCCGAATATCTCCTGCGCCTAACGTGCCGCGGCGTTCTGTGTGGCACTTAATTCCTTGAACAGTTCTGCCATGCGCATGACAAGTTGCAAGAGCAGACCGCCCAGTCCGATGCCGGTCCAGCCCAGCACAACAAAACCCCAATGCAGGGGGTGCGTGAATATCTCCTCGGTCAGCCAGAATGCATGGCCCCACTCGTTGAATCCGAGATTAGGCAGAATCAAACCCGGTCCCAGAACAACCATGATGAGCGGCACGGAAAAGTTGTTCGCGAATTTCGGCAGACGGGTCATCGCATAAAGCATGCTGGCCACGCCAAACAGGATGTAAGCGGGGATGGCGAAATAAAACAGCACGACGTGGCTGGGCGTAAATACCGTGTCGCGCACCACCGTCTGATGCCAGGTGGCGTCCGCCTCGCCGTTAAAGCTGGCGATGAAAATAAAGGCGAAGGTATATAACAGCAACCAGCCGACCAGATTGAAATACCGCTTCAGCTCGGTCTCGGCATCGAGTTTTTCCAGATGCCTGTCACGCGTCATCCACAAGTAAACCCAGGTGATTATTGACGCCGCGCCGATCAACACGATTTCCACCTTCAGCAAGGTCATCCAGTATTTCTGAAAATCCGCCGAGGTAGAGTCCAGCCCGAATTCAAAGGCGTACATGCCCTGGTAGGCGCGCAGCCCCATATAGATGGTAAACATCACGCCCCAGACAACGGCCAGTGGCACGAGCTTCACAATTTTGCGCGAGGCTGGTGCCGCGACGGTCCCCGCTGGCCTCACTCCCGATTCCATGACTGCGGACATAATTCCTCCTGTCGTAACATGTGGAACGCCGATATTGCGCCGCTTTCGGCAGCGCTTACCTGCCATTCTAGTCCTTTATGTTGAAACAAAGTTGTCGTTTCAACGACAATTGGGCCCATATGAGAAATCTTGCGGAATTCTTGCGCGCCGCAACATGGACAAGCCAGCTCACGCCGGAACAGTTGCATCGTGTTATGGCTGAAACTCGGGGGCATACCTATGCCGCGGGGCAGACGGTCTGCCGCAGCGGCGGTCCGGTGGACTCCTGGATCGGCGTGATCGATGGACTGGTAAAGTTGCACGCCATTGCCAAGGAAGGCCGATCCGTAACCTACACTGGCATTCCGTCCGGAGGCTGGTTTGGAGAGGGCTCACTTCTTAAGGAAGAGCCTCGGCGCTATGACGTTCTGGCCTTGCGAGCCTCGCGCATCGCTCATGTGCCGCGCGCCACATTCGAGTGGCTGCTTGATAACAGCATACCCTTCAATCGCTTCGTCATGCGCCAGATCAACGAACGCCTCGGGCAGTTCATCGCGCTCGTGGGCTACGATCGTATGCACGACACCGATGCTCGCGTGGCGCTATGCCTCGGGGAATTGTTCCATCCGGTACTTCATCCCGACATTGGCCCGAAATTGCAGATTTCCCAGGAAGAGATCGGGCTGTTGACGGGCATATCGCGGCAGCGCGCCAATCAGGCTTTGCAAAAACTGCAACAAGAAGGTTTGCTGGCACTGGAGTATGGCGGCGTCCGGGTGATGAATGTCAACCGCTTGCGACGCTACGGTGCCTGAGCCGCGTGCAGGCGGCGGGCTTGTCACCAATCAGTGGGCTGCTTATGCCCCGCCGGTCGTGGGTTCGGCAATTTTGTGGCGAATCCCGGCCGGTTCTAGTGATCGGATTTTCCGCAGTAAATCTCCAGGCAATTGTCTTCCGGATCGCGGATCTGGAAGGCATTGAATTCCTCGCCCTGTTTGACCGGCATGCCGAACTTGAGGGCCCATTCGTTGAGCGACTTGTTGCCGGACACGCGAAAACCCACGTGCAGTTCCGGTGAGCGCTTTACCGGCTCTCCCGGCATAAAAACAATCAATATCCCCGGGCCGCGCGCCTTGTTGCCGTCGGCCTGCAAACCGAAAGTGTTCGCGTACCAGCGCACCTGGGCATCCGGATCGCACGCGGGCAGGTTGAGGTGTTCAAGTTGAAAATTCGACATGAGGATTTTCCCAAAATCTTCGTCCGGACTCTGAACTTAGCCGCGCCACCGGCCCGGCAATTGTAATAAGGGGCAAACCGCCGTCAGGCTGGACGCAGGTATTACATGCTGCGCCGGTACTGGCCGCCGACCTCGAACAAGGCATCGGTAATCTGGCCCAGTGAGCACACGCGCACGGCGTTCACCAGCTCGGCGAACACGTTGCCATTATCGATCACAGTCTGCCGCAGTTTGGCGAGTGCAGCCGGGGCTTGCGCCGCGTGGCGCGACTGGAATTCACGCAGGCGCCGGATCTGGCTTTGTTTTTCCTCGTCGGTCGAGCGCTGCAACGGGATGCTGCCACCGGCCTGCTCGGCGTCCGGATTGCGGAAAGTGTTCACGCCGATGATCGGGTAGGAGCCGTCATGCTTCTTGTGCTCGTAATACATCGACTCCTCTTGGATCTTGCCGCGCTGGTAACCTGTCTCCATGGCGCCGAGCACACCACCTCGTTCGGAAATGCGCTCAAACTCCTGCAACACCGCTTCTTCCACCAGATCGGTCAGTTCGTCGATGATGAAAGAGCCCTGGTTCGGGTTCTCGTTTTTGGCTAGGCCCCATTCGCGGTTGATCACCAGTTGAATGGCGAGCGCGCGCCGCACCGATTCGGAGGTCGGCGTGGTAATCGCTTCATCGTAGGCATTGGTGTGCAGCGAATTACAGTTGTCGTAAATCGCGATCAGCGCCTGCAAGGTGGTACGGATGTCATTGAAGGCGATTTCCTGGGCGTGCAGGGAGCGGCCGGAGGTCTGGACGTGATACTTGAGCTTCTGACTGCGCTCGTTGGCGCCGTATTTGTTCTTCAGTGTCGTGGCCCAGATGCGCCGCGCCACGCGCCCGAGTACGGTGTATTCCGGGTCCATGCCATTGGAGAAAAAGAACGACAGGTTGGGCGCGAAGTCGTCAATGCTCATGCCGCGCGCGAGATAAGCTTCGACGAAGGTAAAGCCGTTGGACAACGTGAACGCGAGTTGCGAAATCGGATTGGCACCGGCTTCGGCAATGTGATAGCCGGAAATCGATACCGAGTAGAAATTGCGCACCCGGTTCCGTACGAAATATTCCTGAATGTCGCCCATGACCTTGAGCGAAAACTCGGTGGAGAAAATGCAGGTGTTCTGACCCTGGTCCTCCTTGAGAATATCGGCCTGCACGGTGCCGCGCACATTTTCCTGGGCCCAGGCGCGCAGTTTCTCGGTTTCCTTCGCGTCCGGCTGGCGCCCGTGCTGGGCGGCGAACTTTTCGATCTGCTGATCGATGGCAGTGTTGACGAACATTGCCAGAATAGTCGGTGCCGGGCCGTTGATGGTCATCGAGACCGAGGTCGCCGGGTCGCACAGGTCGAAGCCGGAGTACAACACCTTCATGTCGTCCAGCGTGGCTATCGACACGCCGGAATTGCCGACCTTGCCGTAAATGTCGGGCCGCTCGTGGGGATCAAAGCCGTACAGCGTCACCGAATCAAACGCGGTGGACAGACGCTTGGCCGGCATGTCGCGCGACAGAAATTTGAAGCGCGCATTGGTGCGAAACGGATCCCCTTCGCCCGCGAACATGCGCGTGGGGTCTTCATTTTCGCGTTTGAACGGAAACACGCCCGCCGTGTAGGGAAAATAACCGGGCAGGTTTTCGCGCATCAGCCATTTGAGTAATTCACCCTCGTCCTCATATTTCGGCAGCGCTACTTTCGGCACCTTGGTGCCCGAGAGCGTAGTAGTGGTGAGCGTAGTGCGGATTTCGCGGTCGCGGACTTTGGTGACCTGCTCGTCTCCAGAATAGGCCTTCTGGACTAGCGGCCATTGCGTGAGCAGCGCCTTGGCATCAGGGCTGAGGTTTTTTTCGCGCTGCGCGATCAAACCATCGAGATCGGCAGAGTCCTTCTTCGCCACATCCAGCATGCGCTTGGCTTCGCGCAACTGCTGGCGCTCGCGCGCAGTCCTGGTTTGCTTTGCCACTTCGGCGTGATAGCCGCGCACCGTCTCGGCAATCTCGGCCAAATAACGCCCTCGCGCCGGCGGCACGATGACGTTCTGTCCCGACGAGGCTTTCACCGTGGCCGGCTTGAGTTTTCCCGCCACCGACTTGAGTCCGCGTGTTTTCAGCTCCGCGACGATGCCTTGATACAACCCGGTTACACCATCATCGTTAAAGCGCGAGGCGATGGTGCCGAACACCGGCATGGCCTCAGTGGCGACGCTGAACGCGGTGCGGTTGCGCTGCATTTGCTTGCGTACATCGCGCAGCGCGTCCTGCGCGCCACGGCGGTCGAATTTGTTGATCGCAACGAAATCGGCGAAATCGAGCATGTCAATCTTTTCCAACTGACTGGCGGCGCCGAATTCGGGCGTCATTACATAGAGCGAAAAATCCACATGCGGCACAATTGCCGCATCACCCTGGCCGATGCCCGAGGTCTCGACCAGAATCAGATCAAAGCCCGCGCATTTGCAGGCGGCGATGACTTCCGGCAGGCAGGCGGCGATTTCCGTTCCGGCATCGCGGGTCGCAAGCGAGCGCATGTAGATGGCGGGGTGATTAATCGCGTTCATGCGGATGCGGTCGCCCAGCAACGCGCCGCCAGTCTTGCGTCGCGAGGGATCGACCGCGATGACCGCGATCTTGAGCGCATCGCCCTGGTCGATGCGAAAGCGGCGGATCAATTCGTCAGTCAGCGAAGATTTCCCCGAGCCGCCGGTGCCGGTGATGCCAAGCACGGGAACGGCGTTGACCTGTCCGGCCTGTATAAGCAATTGCTTGCGCTGCGCCTCGGGCAGTGTGGCGTTTTCCAGCCCGGTGATCACCCGCGCCAGCGTGCGTGCCTCGCCCTTGAATAACGCTTCCAGATTGGGCGGCATTTCAGCGGCGAGGTTGCGATCCGCGCGCCGGATCATGTCGCTGATCATGCCTTGCAGACCCATTTTCGCGCCGTCCTCCGGCGTATAAATGCGCGCCACTCCGTAGTTGTGCAGTTCTTCGATTTCTTGCGGGACGATCACCCCGCCGCCGCCCCCGAATACCTTGATGTGCTCGCCGCCGCGCTCGCGCAGCAGGTCGATGGCGTACTTGAAGTATTCGACGTGGCCGCCCTGATAGGACGAGATGGCGATGCCTTGCACGTCTTCCTGAATCGCCGCGTTGACCACTTCATCGACCGAGCGATTGTGGCCCAAGTGAATGACTTCAACACCGCTGGCTTGCAGGATGCGGCGCATGATGTTGATCGAGGCATCATGACCGTCGAACAGGCTGGCGGCGGTGACGAAACGGATTTTGTGTGCGGCCCGGTCTTTGATGTCGGCGGGCTGCTGGCTCAGGTCGGTCATAAATTGTGCTCTCTGTGTCGAGGGGAACTCTTACTGTCTTCCCCGCGCAGGCGGGGAACCCGTTTCAATTTAAGAAATGGCTTCCCGCTCTTTCGCGGGGATGAGATATGGGGGTTAATAAGATTGCCGCGGGGCGGTATTTCCGCGTTACGGGTGCTGGCGGCATTCCTCCTCATGGCCGAATATTACTCCGCCATGTCATGGGGGTGTACTCCGGCGCGATGACTAACCTGCACGCGAATCCGAAGATAACGGGGGAAGCGCACTAGTCCGCCGGATGTGAGTTGCCAATACCGCTGGGTAACGAGCGTGTCGAGCCCTGCTGCGGGATGGCGCCAATATGTCGAGCGGCGTCCGGCTCGGGTATTGCTAGATAGGCAATGCCGTAATACCATGCCATCATGAAAACCATAAGCGTCAAGCTGCCCGATCCGCTGGCCGCGTGGCTCGACAAACGTGCCGGTGAACTCGGCCGCCCGAAATCCGATCTGGTGCGCGAAGCGCTTGAGCGCGCCAGCAAAGGCACGAGTGGCGCGAGCTGTCATGACTTTTTTGCCGACGTGTGCGGGATTGTCAATGGCCCGAAAGACCTCTCGACGAATCCAAAGCACATGGCGGGCTTCGGTGAATGACTCGCGTCATCGTTGATACCGGGCCGCTGGTCGCGTATTTCAATCGCCGCGACCGATGGCATGGCTGGGCGGTGGATCAGATGTCGGCGCTCAGCCCGCCGCTGGTGACTTGCGAGCCGGTCATAACCGAAGCCTGTTTCCTGATTCACAAGGCGGGAGGTCGGCCCGGGGATTTGGTACGCAAGCTGGCCTAGCGCGGCCTCGAAATCGGGATCAGTATCGAGGATGATGCCGCCGCTCTGGAAGCTTTGATGGCTCGTTATGCGGATACACCCATGTCCCTGGCGGACGCCTGTCTGGTGCGGCTCACCGAGAGCGTGCCGGACTGTCTTCTGTTCACCCTGGATAAGGATTTCGAGCATTACCGGCGCAACGGGAGGCAAGTCATCCCGCTGTTGCGCCCGGCCTGATTCGTAGCCTGGTTTCACGCCGCCAATCCCATTCCCGCGCGCTTGCGCAGTTCCAGCAGCAGGCGCTCGCGTTCCGCCGTCACAGCGGCCACATGACGTTCCTTGACGTGCCCAAAGCCCCGGATGCGCTCCGGCAGCGAGGCCAGTTCCACGGCGGTGCGGAAATTTTCCGTGGAAAGTGCGGGCAGAATTTCGGCAAGCAGGGCTTCGTAGTCGCGGATCAAGGCGCGCTCCATTTTACGCTCCTCGGTATGGCCGAACGGATCGAGCGCGGTGCCACGCAGGCCTTTGAGCTTGGCCAGAAGCCCGAAAGCGTATTTCATCCAGGCGCCGTATTGGGTCTTCACCAGATGTCCCTGGGCGTCGCGTTTGGCCAGCAGCGGTGGCGCAAGGTTATAACGCACACTGAAATCGCCCTCGAATTGCTCGTTAAGTCGCTTTTCGAATTCGCCGCTCGTGTAGAGCCGGGCCACTTCATACTCGTCCTTGTAGGCCATCAGCTTGTAGAGGTATTTCGCCACGGTTTTGCTGAGCGAATCCCCTGCGCCCAACTTTGCTTCGGTTTCGCGCACGCGCGTCACCAGCGTTTCATAGCGGGCGGCATAAGCGGCATTCTGGTACTCGGTCAGCAAGGCGACGCGGCGGCGGACCAGGCTGTCGATACTTTG